>NZ_JCAFUU010000003.1:0-647551 GCF_059371655.1 Stenotrophomonas sp. YJH_SMC_17
ACGCCGGCTGCATGCCGCGCCTGCTCGGCCAGTTCATCGACACCACCCAGGCCAAGGCGCTCGATGCCAGCTGCCTGGACACGCTGAGCTACGTGCCGGCGTTCACCTCGTTCAACGGATGGACTCCATGATCGTCGCCGACAACCTGCACAAGGCCTTCGATACCCGCACCGGCCGCATCCAGGCCGTGGCCAACGTCGGCTTCCGCGCCGCCGATGGCCAGATCACCGGCCTGCTGGGCCCCAACGGTGCCGGCAAGACCACCACCATGCGCATGCTGTACACGCTGATGACGCCCGACCAGGGCAGCATCAGCGTCGATGGCATCGATGCGGCACGCAATCCGGTGGACGTCCGCCGCCACCTGGGGGTGCTGCCCGATGCGCGCGGCGTGTACAAGCGCCTCACCGCACGCGAGAACATCGCCTACTTCGGCGAACTGCATGGCCTCTCGGCCCAGCACATCCGCGAGCGCATCGAAGTGCTGTCGCATGCACTGGACATGGGCGACATCCTCGATCGCCAGACCGATGGCTTCTCGCAGGGCCAGCGCACCAAGACCGCCATCGCCCGTGCACTGGTGCACGACCCGCGCAACGTCATCCTCGACGAACCCACCAACGGCCTGGACGTGATGACCACCCGCGCGCTGCGCCGGTTCCTGCTGGGGCTGCGCGAAGAAGGCCGCTGCGTGATCCTGTCCAGCCACATCATGCAGGAGGTGGGGGCGCTGTGCGACCACATCGTGATCATTGCCAAGGGCACGGTGATGGCCGCCGGCAGCGCCGATGAACTGCGCGCGCAGTCCGGTGAAACCAATCTGGAGGATGCGTTCGTGAAACTGATCGGCAGCGAAGAGGGCCTGCACGCATGAGCATGATGTCGACCCTGATGACGGTGATGCGCAAGGAGCTGCGTGACCTGTCGCGCGATCGCCGCACGCTGGCCCTGACCCTGCTGTTCGGGCCGCTGCTGTACCCGCTGTTGATCCTTGGCATGGGCAAGCTGTCCGAAAGCCGCGTGCGCACGCAGATCGAGCAGCCGTTGCAGATTCCCACCATCGGTGCCGAGCACGCGCCGAACCTGGTGCGCTTCCTGGCCGCGCAGGGCCTGAATGTCGCTGCGGCGCCGAAGGATCTGGCCGAGGCCATCCGCTCGCAGGACATCGACGTGGCGCTGCGCATCAGCCCGGACTTCGGCAAGGACTGGGCCGATGGCAAGCCGGCGCTGGTAGAGGTGATCCGCGACAGCACGCGGCGTGCCGCCGAGGTACCCACCGCGCGCCTGCAGGCGGCGTTGGCCACCTACAACGGGCAGGTGGGAGCGCTGCGGCTGATGGCACGGGGCATTGATGCCCAGGTTGCGCGGCCGCTGGACGTGGCCAGCCAGGACATGGCCAGTGCCGAAGCCAAGCGTGGCCTGATGCTGTCGGCGCTGCTGCCGATCCTGCTGACCCTCACCTCGTTCCTCGGCGGCGCCTACCTGGTGATGGACACCACCGCCGGCGAGCGTGAGCGTCAGTCGCTGGAGCCGCTGCTGGCCACGCCGGGATCGCGCAGCGCCATTGTCAGCGGCAAGATCGCCGCCGCCTGCATGGTTGGCTTCGCCTCGCTGCTGTTGACCCTGGCCGCGTTCAAGGTGAGCGCGCAGATTGCACCGGGCAATATCGGCCGCCAGCTCAACATGAACATCGTCGCCATGGTGCAGATGCTGCTGGTGATGTTGCCGATGCTGCTGATCGGCACCTCGCTGCTGACGTTCCTGGCCGCAGCGGCCAAGAGCATGAAGGAAGCGCAGAGCCACATGACCTGGCTGATGCTGCTGCCGATGCTGCCGGGCTATGCGCTGATTGCCTACCCGGTGAAGAGCCAGCTGTGGCAGTACGCAGTGCCGTTCCTGTCGCAGAACCAGATGTTGCTGAAGGTGATCCGCCACGAGACCATCACCACCTCGGTGTGGGCGATCTACCTCGGCGCCAGCCTTGGCCTGGCCGCTGTGCTGTGGTTCGCCGCCGTGCGCCGGTACCACAACGAACGCCTGGCGATCTCCGGCTGAAGGCCTGGTAGCGCCGGGCCCTACCCGGCGGATGTCGAACGAGGCCCGGTCTTCCCGGGCCTCGTTGTTTCCAGGACTGCGTTGCCTGCCAAGCGGCGCAACGCTGGGCGATCACCGGCGCCCATCGCACGTGCAGACAGCCGGAGCGTTGGACACCTCACCCCTCCCCATACCGCGCAGGCGTCACGCCCATCTCGCGCTTGAACACGGCGATGAAGGCGCTGGGCGTGTTGTACCCCATCGACAGCGCGACGCTGATCACCGGCTCGCCGGACAGCAGGCGCGGCAGCGCCAGCAGCACGCGCAGTCGTTGCCGCCATTGGCCCAGCGTCATGCCGGTTTCGGCCAGCCAGTGGCGGGCGAGGCTGCGGCTGGACAGACCGCTGCTGGCGGCCCAGTCGTCGATGCTGCGGCTGTCGCGCGGGGCGCGTGCCAGGGCGGCGGCGATCCGGCGCAGGCGTCGGTCGCGCGGCTGCGGCAGAGCGAGCGGAAGCGGCGTGCTGGCGGTGATCTCATCGGCGATCACGCCGGCCAGGCGCTCCTGCGCAGCCTCCAGCACCCGATGGGGCCATCGCAGTGCACGAGCCGTCGCGGCCTGCAGCAGCACACTGGGCTGGAAAATACGGGGCGTCGCTGGCAGTTCCACGCAGGCCGCAGTGCTGAAGTACAGGCTCCAGCCATCGAACTCCTCTGCCTCCACCAGTGCGTGGGGCATGAAGGGCGGTATCCATGCGACGTGCCCGGCAGGAAGCAGCCACTGCAGATCCCCCGCTTCGATGCGCAGCACGCCGTGGTGGGCACCCAGCAGCTGGCCGCGCACATGCCGGTGGCGTGCTGTGCGGCGCCGACCGGACGCGCGCAGTTGCGACGACAGCACCGCGGGACCATCGCCGGCGTCCGCCAGAGCGGGGTCGATCAACGCAGGAAGTGTCTTATCTGCCATATTCATTGGCAGTTATACGGCAGAAACGCCAGCTGGCGCGCGCCACACTGGGCTCCGATCCCACAGGAGCATCCTCCATGCAGCCACACGACATCCTCCCCGACCATCAGAACGACGTGCAGGTGAACGGCGTGACCGTGCGCAAGGGCAGTGTCGGGGCGTTCCTCGTCAGCGTCCGCGACTGGCAGGATCCTGCCGGCGATCCGGCCGCGCGCGCCACTGCCGAAGCGGATCTGCGTGCGCTGCTGCCGGGCCTGCATGCGCTGGGCCTGTTCCAGGTGCTGACAGCGCGCGATCCGGCACTGCAGCGGCTGATCGACGCGGCAGCCTGAAACGCACAAGGCCCGGACATGCCGGGCCTTGATCGAGCGTCGCCGGGCCAGGCCCGGCGCTACCACGGCGTGCCTCAGCCGTTGCCCGGCGCGAACACCAGGGTGCGGCGGGTGGTCACCGGCGCGCTTACGGGCTCGAAGCGCCAACGCTTCACGGCATTCAGGGCTTCACGGTCGAACACGCGGCTCGGCGTTGCGCGCAGCACGCGGGCGTTCACCACCGAGCCGTCGGTGCCAACGGTGATCTCCACCAGCACTTCACCGGAGGTGCCCGAACGCAGGGCTTCGCCCGGATAGCGCGGCGCCGGGGTGCTGACCGGACGCAGGGTGGGCGCGGCCGAAGCTGCGGCCTGGCGCGCCGCGCTGGCCTGCTGGGCGGCCGCCTGCTGCTGCTTCTGCTCGGCCTCGCGGCGGGCGGCGGCCTGGCGCTCGGCTTCCTGGCGCTCGCTGTCGCGGCGCGCGGCATCCTGCTGGGCGGCAATCTGCTTGGCGGCGTCGGCTTCCTTGGCGCGCTGCTCGGTCAGGCGTTGCTGCTCGGTCTGCTGCTTGCTGCGGTCCTCGGCGTCCTTCTTCGCCTTTTCGGCTTCAGCCTCGGTGCGCTTGGCCGCGTTCTGCACGCCCTTGGCCAGGCCGTCCTTCAGGCGCGGCAACGCTGGCGCAGAGGCGTCCACCTTCTCGATCAGTGCCACGAGGCGCTGCGCTTCGGTGTAGTCCTCGCGGCCCAGGTGCTGTTCGGCGGCGATCAGGGTATAGGGCAGCAGGTCAGTCAGCGCGCTCTTCACCGAGGCGTCGTCCGGGGTCTTGTCACGCAGGGCGAGGTAGTACTCGATGGCGTTGTCGCCGGCCGGTGCGTACATGCGGTTCTCGCGCAGCGCCTGGCTGGCCGACTCGCGCAGCTGCTCGGTGCCCATCGACTGCACCTTGGCAGCGACCACCGGTGCGGCGGGCGCCGTGGCGGCAGGCGCGGTGGCGGCAGCGGGTGCCGCGGGTTCTTCCTTGCCCGAGCAGGCGGCCAGTGCCAGGGCCAGGGCAACCGGCAGCCACCGGCGCGCGGCGGTGATCGTTGAAACGTGCGACATCCTGCTCCCCTCTAGAAGACGACGTGACGTAAATCATTGATACGCATGGCCGGGACCTGCAGTCCGGGCGCGGCAGGGTGACGTTTCCCGACGCCACCGCCGGCAACGGCGAGGGTGCAATCTAGCATCCCGGCCACCGCCGCGTACAAGGGGCGGTGGCCGGGACGGGCAACGGCGTCATGCCGCTGCTGGCAACGACATCAGTGGTCGTGCGACTTGTCGTGCGGCTTGCTGTGGCCGTTGGACATCAGCTTGTCGGTCCAGGCGATGCCGATCGCCGACAGGATGAACACGCAGTGGATGATGGTCTGCCACAGCACGCCTTCCTGGGTCATGGTCGTGCAGGTATCGACGCCAGCGTTGTAGAAACTGGTCGACGCCGACGACACTGCCGCTGCCCATTGTTCCGGCTTGCACAGTGGCAGTCCCTTCAGCGCGCTGGTGGCAATGAAGGTCTTCAACAGGTGGATCGAGGAGATGCCGATGATCGCCATCGCCAGCTTCACCTTCAGCACGCTCGCGTTGACGTGGCTCAGCCATTCCGGCTGGTCCGGGTGGCCTTCCAGGCGCAGGCGCGAGACGAAGGTCTCGTAGCCGCCGACGATCACCATCACCAGCAGGTTGGAGATCATCACCACGTCGATCAGGCCCAGCACGATCAGCATGATCTGCTGTTCGCCCATCGACACCGAATGGGACAGCAGGTGCCACAGTTCCTTGCCGAACAGGAACACGTAGACGCACTGGGCAAGGATCAAGCCCAGGTACAGCGGAAGCTGCAGCCAGCGCGAGGCGAAGATCAGCGAGGACAGCGGGGACAGGGGGCGGGGACTGTGGCTCATGCAGGACAGTGCGTTTCGGGGGAGCCGCGAGGTTACCGGCCCGCCATGACGGTGCCAACCCAACTCACGCACTAGACTTCAGGTTCCTTTCCGCACCCCGAGCCGACGCCATGATCGACCTGTATTACTGGCCTACCCCGAACGGCCACAAAGTGACCCTGCTGCTGGAGGAAACCGGCCTGGAGTACCGCATCCACCCGGTCAACATCGGTTCGGGCGACCAGTTCAAGCCGGAATTCCTCGCCATCTCGCCCAACAACAAGATGCCGGCCATTGTCGACCAGGCCCCGGCCGATGGCGGCGCCCCGCAGAGCGTGTTCGAATCCGGCGCCATCCTGCTGTACCTGGCCGAGAAGACCGGCCGGTTCCTGCCCAGTGACCCGCGCGGCCGTGTGACCACGCTGGAATGGCTGTTCTGGCAGATGGCTGGCCTGGGCCCGATGAGCGGCCAGATGGGCCACTTCAACGTGTACGCACCGGAGAAGATCCCGTACGCGATCGAGCGCTACGACAGCGAAGTGCGCCGCCTGCACGGGGTGATGGACAAGCGCCTGGCCCAGACCGCGTTCCTCGCCGGCGACGACTACACCATCGCCGACATGGCCAGCTACCCGTGGATCGGCGCCTACGACAAGCTGCCGGTGGATTTCACCGCGTTCCCGCACCTCAAGCGCTGGCATGAAGCGATTGCCGCACGCCCGGCCACGCAGCGCGCCTATGCCCTGCGCCAGCAGGTGAACCCGAATGCCGGCAAGCCGCTGAGCGACGAAGAGCGCAAGCACCTGTTCGGGAAGCGCTGACCGCCCGGGGGTCGGATCCCTTTGCAGCGCAAAGGGCTCTGACCCCAGTACCCGGGCATGGGCAAAAGGTCATGCTGCCTTCCCGCACGGGCTTGGTTAGGATGGGGCACGACCGCCCCGCATCCAGCGCGGGGGCGGACCTGCCGTTTGCCGGGATCCTCCATGCGCCACCTGTTCGCCTCGCTCGCCCTCATGCTCGCCACCAGTACCGCCGCCCACGCTGAAAAGCTGACCCTGGAAGCCATCACCGGCCCGCTGCCGTTGTCCGGCCCGACCCTGATGAAGCCGAAGGTGGCGCCGGACGGATCGCAGGTCAGCTTCCTGCGCGGCAAGGACAGCGACCGCAACCAGCTGGACCTGTGGACCTACGACATCGGCAGCGGCCAGACCCGGCTGCTGGTCGATTCCAAGGTGGTGCTGCCCGGCACCGAGACTCTCAGCGACGAAGAGAAGGCCCGCCGCGAACGCCAGCGCATCGCCGCGATGACCGGCATCGTCGATTACCAGTGGTCGCCGGACGCGCAGCGCCTGCTGTTCCCGCTGGGTGGCGAGCTGTACCTGTACGACCTCAAGCAGCAGGGCCAGGCCGCGGTGCGCCAGCTGACCCACGGTGAAGGCTTCGCCACCGACGCCAAGCTGTCGCCCAAGGGCGGCTTCGTCAGCTTCATCCGCGGCCGCAACCTGTGGGTGATCGATCTGGCCAGCGGCAAGCAGCTGCAGCTGACCCGCGACGGCAGCACCACCATCGGCAACGGCGTGGCCGAATTCGTCGCTGACGAGGAAATGGACCGCCACACCGGTTACTGGTGGGCGCCGGATGATTCGGCCATTGCCTTTGCCCGCATCGACGAATCGCCGGTGCCGGTACAGAAGCGCTACGAGGTCTATGCCGACCGCACCGACGTGATCGAGCAGCGTTACCCGGCCGCCGGCGATGCCAACGTGCGCGTGCAGCTGGGCGTGATCGCACCGGCCGCCGATGCGCAGCCGCGCTGGGTCGACCTCGGCAAGGAACAGGATATCTACCTGGCGCGCGTGGATTGGCGCGATGCGCAGCACCTGAGTTTCCAGCGCCAGTCGCGTGACCAGAAGCAGCTGGACCTGGTGGAAGTGGCGCTCGACTCCAACCGCCAGCGCGTGCTCGCCCACGAGACCAGCCCGACCTGGGTGCCGCTGCACAACAGCCTGCGCTTCCTGGAAGACGGCAGCGTGTTGTGGTCGTCCGAGCGTACCGGCTTCCAGCACCTGTACCGCATCGACAGCAAGGGCAAGGCCACTGCACTGACCCACGGCAACTGGCCGGTGGACGAACTGCTGGCGGTCGATGAGAAGGCCGGCAAGGCCTACTTCCGCGCTGGCATCGAAACCTCGCGCGAAAGCCAGATCTACGCGGTGTCGCTGCAGGGCGGCGAGCCCCAGCGCCTGTCGAAGGCGCCGGGCATGCACAGCGCCAGCTTCGCACGCAACGCCAGCGTCTATGTCGACAGCTGGTCCAACAGCAGCACCCCGCCGCAGATCGAACTGTTCCGCGCCAATGGCGAAAAGATCGCCACCCTGCTGGAGAACGATCTGGCCGATCCCAAGCATCCGTATGCGCGTTACCGCGACGCGCAGCGTCCGATCGAGTTCGGCACGCTCACCGCTGCTGACGGCAAGACCGCGCTGAACTACAGCATCATCAAGCCGGCCGGCTTTGATCCGTCCAAGCGCTACCCGGTGGCGGTGTATGTCTACGGCGGGCCGGCCAGCCAGACCGTCACCGACAGTTGGCCCGGCCGTGGCGACCACCTGTTCAACCAGTACCTGGCCCAGCAGGGCTACGTGGTGTTCTCGCTGGACAACCGCGGCACCCCGCGTCGTGGCCGCGACTTCGGCGGCGCGCTGTACGGCAGGCAGGGTACGGTGGAAGTGACCGACCAGCTGCGTGGCGTGGCGTGGCTGAAGCAGCAGCCGTGGGTGGATCCGGCGCGCATCGGCGTGCAGGGCTGGTCGAACGGCGGCTACATGACCCTGATGCTGCTGGCCAAGGCCTCCGACAGCTATGCCTGTGGCGTGGCCGGTGCACCGGTGACCGACTGGGGCCTGTACGACAGCCACTACACCGAGCGCTACATGGACTTGCCGGTGCGCAATGAAACCGGGTACCGCGAAGCGCGCGTGCTGACCCATATCGATGGCCTGCGCTCGCCGCTGCTGCTGATCCATGGCATGGCCGACGACAACGTGCTGTTCACCAATTCGACCAGCCTGATGAGCGCGCTGCAGAAGCGCGGACAGCCGTTCGAACTGATGACCTACCCGGGTGCCAAGCATGGCCTGTCCGGCGCCGATGCCCTGCATCGCTACCGCGTGGCCGAAGCCTTCCTGGGACGCTGCCTGAAGCCCTGATCCTCTGCCGGGAAGGAGCCCGCCGATGACCCTGCCACCGCCGATCCCCAGCCACGATCCGCCGTCCACCGGTTGGTGGCGCCGCCACTGGCGCTGGGCGATGCCGCTGACAGTGGTGCTGGTGCTGGGTGGGGCAGGGGGCGTGGTGGCCTGGAGCGTGCTGCGCTGGAGCGAGGCGGCGCGCGAGAGCCCGCCGATGCGTGAAGCACTGCGCCGCGCCGGCTGCAGCATCGAACTGGTGGAAGCGTTCGGCGAACCACTGCATGCCGAATCGATGCCGCTGGGCAGCATGCAGACCGCGATCAACGGCCAGCGCGACGTCGGCCTGACGGTGGCGCTGGAGGGCCCGCATGCACGCGGCCGCTTGTTCGTGAAGGGCACCCGCAGTGACGACGTCTGGGATTACCCGGTGATGTACGTGCTGGCCGAGGACAAGCAGACTTTCGACCTGACCGCGCTGGATGACGATGAGGCTGCGCACGAATGCGCGCTGCAGGCGTGCCGTGATCGCGGCGAATGCCCGCTGGCCGCCGCGTTGTGACCTCCGATGGCAAGGCGACGGGGTAGAGTCGACTGTTAGTCGACTGCTCTTCGATCAGATAGCAGAAATCCCGCGCTGCGCGCGATGGTCGACTGACAGTCGACTCCACACCCCCCAGGTTTTCGCGGAGCCCGTCCGCACTACCCGGTCGCCATGACTTCCCGCCGATTGTCGCCATCGCTGTGAGCGCGTAGGGTGCGGTCAACCCTGTCCTGGAGTGCACCATGAAGCCGATTGCGTTGGCCGTTGCCCTGGCGCTGAGCGCCGCCCCGCTGCTGTCCGCACCGCCGGCGCTGGCCGCACCCGCCGCCAAGGCCGCCACCCCGGCCAGCCCGGCCTGGGTCGCCCGCAGCAACGCGCTGGCGCAGATCCTGCTCGATGCCCAGGGCCCGTTCCAGCCGGAAGAAACCGGCTTCTTCGGCGTGCCCGGCTACGACGACAAGGTGGCCGATCTCGGCCCGGACAACGGCAAGCGCTACCGCGCGGCGATGGCCAAGGCCCGCGACGAACTGAAGGCGAAGCTGGCGACCGAGAAGGATCCCAACGTCCGCCAGGACCTGGAGATCATGATCCACGCCGCCAACCAGAACATTGAAGGCAGCGAGCTCAACGAGAAGTACCTGCTGCCGTGGAGCGACGCGCCGCAGACCGTGTTCAGTGGCCTGAACCTGCTGCTATCCGACCAGGTGCCGGCCGAGCGCCGCGCCAAGGCGATCGATCGCCTCAAGGCCTATGCCGGCCTGCAGCCGGGCGGCACCGCCTTCACCACGCTGGCCCGCCAGCGCTACGAAGAGCGGCTCAAGGACCGCAGCCTGCTGCAGCCGACGAAGATCGAAGTGCAGCAGTCGCTGGACAACGTCGAAACCTACATCACCGGCATCGAGTCGCTGCTGAAGAAGTACCAGATTGCCGGCGCCGATGAAGCGATGAAGACGCTGGCCGGGCAGATGAAGGACTATGCCGCCTGGACGCGCACGACCGTGCTGCCGAAGGCACGCGCAGATGCACGCCTGCCGGCGCCGCTGTATGCGTACCAGCTCAAGCAGGTCGGTATCGACATCGACCCGAAGCTGCTGATGCAGCGCGCGCAGCTGGAGTTCATGGAAACCCGCTCGGCGATGCAGCAGCTGGCGCCGCTGGTAGCGAAGGAGAAGGGCCTGAAGGTCGCCGACCCGAGCGACCCGGTGGCGGTGATCCGCGCGCTGAAGGCCGACAAGATCGCCGACGATCACCTGGAAGGTCACTACCGCAAGGTGATCGATGCGATCGATCCGCTGATCCGCGAGCATGCCATCGTCGACGTGCCCAAGCGCGCCATGCAGATGCGCCTGGGTTCGGCGGCCGAGAGCGCGGCCAGCCCGGCCCCGCACTTCCTGCCGGCGCCGCTGGTGAACAACACCGGGCAGCAGGGCACCTTCGTGCTGCCGCTGGGCAACCCGGCTGCGGGCCCGGGCGCGCAGTACGACGACTTCAACTTCGGTGCGGCGGCGTGGACGCTGAGCGCGCATGAAGGCCGCCCCGGCCACGAGCTGCAGTTCACCGCCATGGTCGAGCGCGGCGTGTCGCTGGCGCGCACCATGTTCGCGTTCAATTCGGTGAACGTGGAAGGCTGGGCGCTGTATGCCGAAGCCGAGATGGTGCCGTACGAGCCGCTGGACGGGCAGATGATCGCGCTGCAGTTCCGCCTGCTGCGAGCCGCGCGCGCCATGCTCGACCCGATGCTCAACCTCGGCCTGACCGACCGTGCCAACGGCGAGCGCGTGCTGATGGAGCAGGTCGGCCTGTCCAAGGCGATGGCCACCCAGGAACTGGACCGCTACATGGTGCGCATGCCGGGCCAGGCCGGCAGCTACTTCTACGGCTACACCCGCATCCTGGAACTGCGCATGCAGACCGAACTGGCGCTGGGCGCGAAGTTCGACCGCCTGGCGTTCAACAACTTCCTGCTCGACCAGGGCCTGCTGCCGCCGGACCAGCTGGCCGATGCGGTGAACAAGGTGTTCGTGCCGAAGTACAAGTGATGCCTGCGCCGGGGTCGGATCCCTTTCCGCAGGAAAGGGCTCTGACCCCGGCGGATACCGGCCACGCCCCACCACGCATGGCGTGGATCTACCGCATCACCGCTGCGGTTGCGGCGTGATCACCTGTGTCGGCAACCGCGCCGGCGGTGCCGGATTCGGCACCCAGATCGCTACGCCCGCGGCGCGCTTCTGGGTGGTCGGTATGCCGATGCCGACGCCACCGCCGACATGCGAGCCGAAGCTGCCCGCGCCGACCGACATGCCCACCGGCGAACCACTGCTGCCAACGCCCATCAGCACCACGCCATTGGCGCCCAGCGCTGCGGCTTCGCGCTTCAGGCGTGCCACCGCGGCATCGGTCTGGCCCTGGGTACCGAAGCCGACGGCGGAGGCCGACTCCAGCTGGGCGATTTCCTGGGACCCCGCCGGCGGTGTCGAATAGATCTGCACCAGCGCCGGATCGATCGGCGCGCGGGCACGCCCCAGCATCACCTTGGAAGTGCTGGCACAACCGGCTGCGGCCAGCAGCATGACCGCCAACGCGGCCCAACGAATGTTCATGGCATCACCCCTGCAGGACTGGTTGCGATGATCGGCGGGCCACTCTGAATCGGCGCCAACACCCGGGCCAAGGCACGCACGGCAGCACGCTAGCACGGGTCGGGTGACAGTCCTGCAATGGCAGTAGGCGGCGGCAGCGGGAACGACTATGGTGGGGACAGGAACCAAAGGCAGGAGAACGGCATGGGCGTGATCAGTCTGTTGTGGGGCGTACTGGCGCTGTTGTGGATGATCCTGGCGCTGATTCCGCTGCTGGGCTGGGGCAACTGGTTCCTGATCCCGTTCGCTGCGGTCGGTGCGGTCATCGCCGCGCTGGGCATCCTGTTCACCCACCCGAGCAAGCGCGGCCGGGCCTGGGCCGGGCTGGTCCTGAACGGCATCGTGGTGGTGGTCGGCATCCTGCGTCTTGGCCTGGGCGGCGGCGTGATCTGAACCCTGGCCCAGGTGCGACAGGGCGTCGCAGGCGCGCGGCCGGTGGCCGGGCAGGGGCGTACAATGAATGGCTGCGCGAGCCTCCCGCGTGCCTGTGAATCCGCGCCCCGCGCGGCTGCCCCATGATCATCCGACCCCGTCCCCACGGCTGGCAACTGCTGTACATCCTGCGCGGCTCGATCGTCAAAGCGATCGCGCCGAAGGTGCTGGCCATCCTGATCCTGTCCATCGCCGTGGCTGCGGTGGTGGAACTGGCGCCACCGACCGGCATCGAACGCGTCTCGGTCACGCCGTTCACCCTGCTGGGCCTGGTGCTGTCGATCTTCCTCAGCTTCCGCAACAGCGCCTGCTACGACCGCTGGTGGGAAGGCCGCAAGCTGTGGGGCCAGCTGGTCTACGAATCGCGTTCCCTGGCGCGCCAGGTGAACCTGCTGCTGGCCGATGACGCCGGCCGCCGCCGCCGCATCGCCTACCTCACCACTGCCTTCGCCCATGCGCTGGCTGCGCGCCTGCGTGGCCGCATCGTGGCCCTGGCGGCACTGCCGTGGCTGGACAAGCGCCAACGCGAGCAGCTGGGCCAGCGCGAGAACGTGCCCGATGCACTCCTGGCGATGATCGCGGCCGAACTGGCGCAGGCGCTGCGTAGCGGCGAGCTGGAGCCGATCCTCTATGCCCAGCTTGAAGAGCGCCTGCACGCGATGTCGTCGATCCAGGCCGGCTGCGAGCGCATCCTCAGTACGCCGTTGCCCTTCGCCTACACCCTGCTGCTGCACCGCTGCGCGTGGATGTTCTGCGTGCTGCTGCCGTTCGGCCTGGCCAGTTCGCTGGGCTGGGGCACGCCGGTGCTGTCGGCGGTGCTGGCCTACGCCTTCTTCGGCCTGGACCAGCTGGGTGAAGAAATGGAAGACCCGTTCGGCCTGGAGCCGAACGACCTGCCGCTGGACGCGCTGGTGCGCACGATCGAGATCGACCAGCTCGACGCGCTCGGCGAACGCCCCCTGCCCGAACCCCTGCTGCCGCAGGGCTACCTGTTGCAATAGCCACTCCTCGGAGCCTGCCATGTCCCATCCGCTGTACCGCCCCCGCCGCATGCGCCACGACGAGTTTTCGCGCCGCCTGATGCGCGAGAACACGCTGACCACCGACGACCTGATCTACCCGGTGTTCGTGCACGAACAGGCCGGCCGCACCGCGGTGCCGTCGATGCCGGGCGTGGAGCGGCTGTCGATCGAAGAGCTGCTGAAGGTGGCCGAAGAGGCGCTGGAACTGGGCATTCCGGTGATCGACCTGTTCCCGGTGATCGACCCGTCGCTGAAGTCGCTGGACGCATCGGCGGCGTGGGCCGAGGACGGCCTGGCACAGCGCGCGATCCGCGCGCTGAAGTCGCGCTTCCCGGAACTGGGGGTGATGACCGACGTGGCGCTGGACCCGTACACCACCCACGGCCAGGACGGCATCATCGACGACAAGGGCTACGTGCTGAACGACATCACGGTCGAAGCGCTGGTCAAGCAGTCGGTGTCGCACGCCGAGGCCGGCGCGGACATCGTCTCGCCGTCGGACATGATGGACGGCCGCATCGGTGCGATCCGCCGCGCGCTGGATGCCGACCACCACCTCAACGTGCGCATCATGGCCTACTCGGCCAAGTACGCCTCGGCCTTCTACGGCCCGTTCCGTGATGCAGTGGGCAGTGCCGCCAGCCTCGGCAAGGCCGACAAGAAGACCTACCAGATGGATCCGGCCAACGGCGACGAGGCCCTGCGCGAGATCGCGCTGGACCTGGAAGAAGGCGCCGACATGGTGATGGTCAAGCCGGGCATGCCCTACCTGGACCTGGTGCGCCGGGTGAAGGAGACCTTCGGCGTGCCGACCTTCGCCTACCAGGTGAGTGGCGAGTACGCGATGATGAAGGCCGCCTTCGCCAATGGCTGGCTGGACGAGCGCGCCTGCGTGATGGAGTCGCTGCTGGGCTTCAAGCGCGCCGGCGCCGATGGCGTGCTGACCTATTTCGCGCCGCAGGTGGCGCGTTGGCTGCGCGAGCGCTGACAATAGCGCCTCGATAGACGGAGGAATGCGCGATGGGACCCGAACTGGGATGGATGCAATGGCTGATCTGGGGCATCGGTACGCTGGTGTTCGGTGCCATCATCGTCGGCGTCTTCATCGCTGCCTGGCGGGCCGGCAAGCGCCCGCCGGAGCAGCTCTCCGCCGCCCGCCACGTGGCCCGTGAGCAGGCCCTGCCGGAGAGCGTGCAGGCCGAGCTGGCCGCGCTGAACCAGCGCAAGGACAATGGCCAGCTGAGCGAGGTCGAGTACGAGCAGCAGCGCGCGAAGGTGTTGTCGCGCTGACCCTGCCGCTTCTACGCGGGTGGGTGCCAACCTTGGTTGGCACTTTCCTGCATGCCAACCAAGGTTGGCACCTACCAGACGGCCATCCACGCATGGCGTGGATCTACCGGTAGCGCCGTCACCGTGCTACCGCACGCACCCGGCCACCGCCACCACCTTCGGCACCGCCAACCGGTACACATCCACGCCACCGGCACGCGGTGCCCTGGCCGCGTTGCTGGCGACCAGCATCTCGCCCGGCTTGGCATTGTCGATCAACGGCGCGCCGGTCCAGCCACTGGCCTGGTTGAACGACAGCCCCAACGGTTGCAGCGCCGCGCCACTCCACGCGCAGCCGCTGCTCCACACCTGCGCGGTCGCGCCGCTGCCGCGGCTGAACACCACCGCGCCGTCGTTGCCCAGCCAGTCGCCGTCGGTCTCGTCGTCGGCGCTGTTCAACGCGGCCAGTGCGGTGGCCGGGCCACGCATGCCCTGCGCGTCCAGTGACGCCACGAACAGGTCCCAGCCCGCGCCGCGACCCTGCTGGCGGGAAAACAACAGCCGCTGGCCGTCCGCGCTCACGGCCGGCCCGCGCTCATCCCGGCGTCCACCGTCGCCCGCCAAGGGCTGCGCCTTGCCGAGCTGGCCGTCGGCTTCCACCGCGGCCCGGTACAGCGCCAGCGCGCCCTCGCGGCCGGCCGCGAACAGCAGCCAGCGGCCGTCGCGGCTGAAGTAGGGATCACGGGCTTCGCCGGCCACGCCCACCGCCAGCGCCTGCGGCTGCTGCCAGCGGCCCTCGATCACGCGTGCTTGCCACAGGCCCCAGCCCGCCTCGCCGCGGCGCGCGAACACGATGCGCTGGCCGTCGGCACTGATGGTGGCGCGGCCCTCGTCGGCACGGGTCGAGACCACGCCCATGCCTTCGATGCCGTACTCGTTCAACGCCATCGCCACAGGGGCAGAGAGTAGACTGGCGGCAAGCACCAGCAGGGGCGGGGTGATGCGCATCATCCGGGTCCGTGCACGAAAGAGCACCAGTCTAGCCAGCTTGAGGATTCCATGACCGACCGTTACGCCGTCTTCGGACACCCCGTTGCCCACTCGAAGTCGCCGCAGATCCACGCGGCGTTCGGTCGCCAGGAAGGCATCAGCATCGACTACCGCGCGATCGACCTGGCTCCGGATGCGTTCCTGGGCGGCCTGGAAGCCTTCGCCACCGAGGGCGGTGTCGGCGCCAACATCACCTCGCCGCACAAGGAAGCCGCGTTCTCGGTGTGCACCACGCTGACCGCACGTGCGCGCCGCGCCGGCTCGGTCAACACGCTGCTGCGCAAGGGCGACCGTTGGCACGGTGACACCACCGACGGCATCGGCCTGGTGCGTGACCTGACCGATCGCCACGGCCTGGACCTGCGTGGCCGCCGCATGCTGCTGATCGGCGCTGGCGGCTCGGCGCGCAGCGTCGCCCCAGCCTTCCTCGATGCCGGCATCACCGAGCTGGTGGTGGTCAACCGCACGCCGGAACGCGCCGATGAGCTGATCGACGCGATGGGTGAACCCGGCCGCGCGATCAGCCGCTACTGGGAAGACCTGCGCGAGCTGGGCGACTTCGAACTGATCGTCAATGCCACTTCGGCCGGCCGCGACCGTGACGTCGAGTTCAAGCTGCCGCTGTCGCTGGTCAATTCGATGACCACCGCCGTCGACCTGAACTACGGCGAGGCGGCCATCGCCTTCCTGGCCTGGGCGCGTGCAGCGAACTGCCGCAACACCGTCGATGGCCTGGGCATGCTGGTCGAACAGGCCGCCGAGAGCTTCCTGCAGTGGCACGGTGTGCGCCCGCAGACCGACGAGGTCTACCAGGCGCTGCGCCAGGGCTCGGCCGTGCTGGCCGGTGAGGACTGATCGATGGACGGAACAACCCTGCTGGTGACCGTGCTGAGCATGGTGGGCGTGCGCCTGCCGGTGCTGATCGCGCTGTGCGTCGGGCTGGTCTGGGTGGTGGGCGCACCGCGCGATGCCACCCGCACCGGCGCCCTGGTCGGCCTGCTGCTGTTGCTGCTGGCCAGCCTTGGTGGCATGGCGGCGGGCATCCTGCCAATGTGGATGGTGCGCAGCGGTGATTTCAGTGCCGTGTCCAGCCTGAGCGCCATCCTCGGCGTGCTGCATTTCGCGCTGGCGATGGTCGAGGCCATCGGCGTGGTGCTGGTGGTGTGGGCGCTGGTGCGCCTGCTGCGTACCCGTACGCTCCCGGGCGCCTGAACGGTCGCGCCGGGTCAGGCCCGGCGTATCTGCCCCTGGGACGGTCCCGCCATTGGACCGTGACCGTCGCCAGGCGTCGTCGCTGGCCCGTTCAGGGTGCCAGCGGCGGGGAACGTGGCCGGCCATGCGACAATGACCGGCCTGATCCAGCCACGGTAAATCCCGGCGTGACCGAAACCGTTGCCGCTCCGCGCACGCTCGATGACACCTTGAAGGATGCGATCCGCAAGGCGTACACGACGCTGCAGGCCAATACACCCGGCTTTTCCACCCGCCGTTCGCAGAGCCAGATGATCGGCGTGGTGTCGCGCGCGCTGTCGAAAAGCGGCGGCGTCGGCGTGGTCGAGGCGCCCACCGGCGTCGGCAAGAGCCTGGGCTACCTCACCGCGGGCGTGCCGATCGCGCTGGCGAGCAAGAAGAAGCTGGTGATCAGCACCGGCACCGTGGCGCTGCAGTCGCAGCTGGTCGAGCGCGATATCCCGAATTTCCTCAAGGCCACCGGCCTGGAAGCGACCGTTGCGCTGGCCAAGGGCCGTACCCGCTACCTGTGCACGCGCAACGCCGCCGAGGCGCAGGGCGAGGGCGCGCAGGGCGGCATGTTCGAGGATGATGCGCCGCTGTTCGACCGGCCGCTGGCGCCGATCGAGATGGACATCGCCAAGCGCCTGACCGATGCCTTCACCGGCGGCAGCTGGGATGGCGACATCGACAACGCCCCGGAAACCATCAGTCTCGGCCTGCGCAGCCGCATCACCACGCCGGCCTCGGGCTGCGCCGGGCGCCGTTGCGCCTACTCGGCGCAATGTGCGGTGCTGCGGTCGCGCAATACTGTGCGTGATGCGCAGATCGTGGTCACCAACCACGCGCTGCTGCTGTCGGCACTGTCGATCGGCGACAGCGACAATGGCCAGCCGCTGATCGCACCGCCGTCGGACATGCTGCTGGTGCTGGACGAAGGCCACCACATTGGCAACGTGGCGATCGACCAGGGCGCGGCAAGCCTGGCGCTGGATGAAATGGCCAAGCGCACCGGCCGCCTGCAGATCCTGATCGCCGGTGCTTACCGCGCGGTCGACAAGGACCGCCTTGGCAACCTGCTGCCGAACGAAGCGATCGAAGTGGCCAGCAACGTGGCCAAGCAGCTGCGCGCGTTCCGTGACCACATCGAGCGTGTGTGGATGCCGGCACCGGCCGACGAGGAGCCGATGTGGCGCGCCGCCAACGGCCGCCTGCCCGAGGCCTGGCGCGAGCCGATCGAAGCGCTGGCCGACGATACCCGCAGCCTCTACAACTGGGCGCATGCCGCTACCGCGCAGGTGGCCAAGGGCAAGCCGGACGACGCCGCGCGCGAGCGCCTGCAGCGCAACCTGGGCATGGCGCTGGAGATGATCGAACAGCAGTACAACCTGTGGCAGGCCTGGCGGCGCGAGGACAAGGACGGCGCGCCGCCGATGGCGCGCTGGGTCACCGCCACCCGCGACGGCGACCTGGTGCTGCACGGCTCGCCGGTATCGGCCGCGCACGTGCTGCGCAAGCTGCTGTGGGATGAAGTGGATTCGGTGGTGATGACCTCGGCCACCCTCACCGGCGGCGGCGACTTCCAGTCGCTGGCGATCGACAACGGCATCCCCGAAGAGGCCGAGATGGTCTCGCTGTCCTCGCCGTTCGACCTGCCCAACCAGGCCGAACTGATCGTGCCCAGGTTCCCGGTCACCCCGGACGACCGCGAAGGGCATCCGCGCGAAGTGGCGCGTTACCTGGACACCGAACTGGATTGGGCCAAGGGCTCGATGGTGCTGTTCACTTCACGCTGGAAGATGGAGAAGGTGGCCGGCCTGATGTCGGCCGCGCGCCGCAAGCAGGTGCTGGTGCAGGGCGAGATGTCCAAGACCCGGCTGATCGACGAACATCTGCGCCGTGTCGCGGCGGGTGAGGGCTCGGTGCTGTTCGGCCTGAACTCGTTCGGCGAAGGCCTCGACCTGCCCGGCGAAGCCTGCACCACGGTGGTGATCACCCAGGTGCCGTTCGCGGTGCCGACCGATCCGCAGACCGCCACGCTCAGCGAATGGTTCGAGGGGCGCGGGCTCAATGCGTTCAACCTGATCGCCATTCCGCACGCGCTGCGCACGCTGACCCAGTTCGCCGGCCGACTGATCCGCACCTCCACCGACACCGGCCGCGTGATCATCCTCGATTCGCGGTTGCTGACCCGCCGCTACGGCAAGCGCATCATCGACGCCCTGCCGCCGTTCAAGCGCGTGATCGGCTGAGGCGGGGTCGGATCCCTTCCGCAGGAAGGGCTCTGACTCCAGCACGCGCGCTGGCGCTCAACCGCCCTCCGGCTTCCGGCAGCCTGGCCCATAGGCCTCCACGTAGGGTTTGCCGATGCAGCGCAGCAGTCCATCAAGCACGTCCAGGTTCGGCGGCCACGGCATCTGCACCTGCTGCCCGCCCTCGGTGGTGAAGTGGTAGCGACCGTCCTTGATGTTCTCCGCCATCGCGTTGGGCGTCGGTATCGCGACCAGCCTCGCACGAGCCATCTCCAGGGCGCTGCGGTCTTGGCGCAGGAACGCGACCATGCCGTCCACGTAGGCATTCCAGTAACCCGGGTCGCCCCCGCCTACCGGCTTGTGGCTGCGTTCCATAAGCGCAATCGCCTGCGCGGTCTGCCCCAGCTCCGCGCGCAGCTGGCCCTCGTGCCACGTGATGATGACATTGCCTTCTGCCTTGGGCAGCGCGCCGTAGGCGGACAGCAGATCTGCAGCTTCGCGGGTACAACCACGGTCGGCCAACGGGCGCCAGCCACCTGCCAGGTCCTGATCGAACCGGCCAGGTTCCATCGCCAGCATTGCTGCACGGTCGTAGCTGCAGTCGGGTGCTTTGGGTGGTTCTGCCGAAGTGCCCATGGCAGCGGCCAGGGCAAGCGAAAGCAACGTCATCACAACCTCCGTGTTGGTGTTTCGTCCTACCTTACCGCTATTGGCTGGAATCGGGGTCAGAGCCCTTCCGCAGGAAGGGCACTGACCCCAGCGGCAAGTGGCGCCAGGCTAATATGCCCAGCTAGGCAAGGAGCAGGCACATGAAGATCGAGCTGATTGCCGAGGACGACGACGGCATGAGCTTGCCACACGCGGCCCCTACAGCCACAAGCGAGTGAGGTCACATGCACGACTGGACAATCATCGCGATCCACGGTGACTGGATCGCGGCCACCTTCGAGCTCGTCTTACGCGATCCGGACCAGGCAGAGCGCCGCTTGCAGTTCGAAGCGGCCGAGCACGTGATGCTGGATAGAAGCGAACCGTGGGGTGCGAGTGCGTCGATCAACGAGGTGATGGCGCATGACGATCGCGCCGGAGGCGTTGCGCGCGTGGCGTTCGAACTGCAGTCCGGTGGCGCCGTCCACATTACTGCGGGCGCGGTTCACCTGGATGGCGAGCCCTTCGTGTTCTGAGGCTTGGCCTGGGGTCAGAGCCCTTTCTGCGAAAGGAATCCGACCCCCTGCCGCGATCCGGGGTCAAAGCCCTTCCGCAGGAGGGGCTCTGACCCCAAGGCTTCTCAATCGCCGAGCAGGGCGGTGTTGCGCACCGCGCCCTTGTCGGCGCTGGTGGCGAGCAGGGCGTAGGCCTTCAGTGCGCTGGTGACCTTGCGCGGGCGCGGTGCACGCGGTTTCCAGCCGCGTGCATCGGCCTCGCTGCGGCGCTGCGCCAGGATGGCCTCGTCCAGCAGCAGGTCGAGGCAGCGTGCCGGAATGTCGATGCGGATGCGATCGCCGTCTTCCACCAGGCCGATCGTGCCGCCGCTGGCGGCTTCCGGCGATACGTGGCCGATCGACAGGCCCGAGGTGCCACCGGAGAAGCGGCCGTCGGTGAGCAGCGCGCACTGCTTGCCCAGTCCCTTCGACTTCAGGTAGCTGGTCGGGTACAGCATCTCCTGCATGCCCGGGCCACCCTTCGGGCCTTCGTAGCGGATCACCACCACCTCGCCCGGTTTCACTTCGTCGGCGAGGATGCCGGCGACGGCGGCGTCCTGGCTTTCGTAGACGCGTGCGGGGCCTTCGAACACGTGGATCGACTCGTCCACGCCGGCGGTCTTGACCACGCAGCCATCCACGGCAAGGTTGCCGCGCAACACGGCGAGGCCGCCTTCCAGTGAGTACGCATGCTGCAGCGAACGGATGCAGCCTTCTGCCCGGTCGATGTCCAGCGTCGGCCAGCGCGTGGCCTGGCTGAAGGCTTCCTGGGTGGGGATACCGGCCGGGCCGGCCTTGAAGAAGGTATGCAGGGTGTCGTTGTCACTGCGCACCACGTCCCAGCGTTCCAGCGCGTCGGCCAGGCTGGCGCTGTGCACGGTCGGTACCGAGGTATCGAGCAGGCCGGCGCGGTCCAGCTCACCCAGGATGCCGAACACGCCGCCAGCGCGGTGCACGTCCTCGACGTGGTACTTCGGTGTGTTCGGCGCCACCTTGCACAGCTGCGGCACGCGCCGCGACAGTGCGTCGATGTGGGTCAGGTCGAAGTCCACCTCTGCCTCCTGCGCCGCGGCCAGCAGATGCAGGATGGTGTTGGTGGAACCGCCCATGGCGATATCCAGGGCCATCGCGTTGGCGAACGCCGCCTGGGTGGCGATGCCGCGCGGCAGCGCGCTCGGGTCTTCGCCGCCATACCAGCGATGGCAGAGTTCGACGATCAGGCGGCCGGCGCGACGGAACAGCGCTTCGCGATCGGCATGGGTCGCCAGCGTGGTGCCGTTGCCGGGCAGCGACAGGCCCAGTGCTTCGGTCAGGCAGTTCATCGAGTTGGCGGTGAACATGCCCGAGCAGGAGCCGCAGGTGGGGCAGGCGCTGCGCTCGAACGCCGCGACCTTCTCGTCGGAGGCGCTGTCATCGGCAGCCACCACCATCGCATCGACCAGGTCCAGCTTGTGCTCGGACAGTTTGGTCTTGCCCGCTTCCATCGGCCCGCCAGAGACGAACACCACCGGGATGTTGAGGCGCAGCGCGGCCATCAGCATGCCGGGCGTGATCTTGTCGCAGTTGCTGATGCACACCAGTGCGTCGGCGCAGTGCGCGTTGACCATGTATTCGACCGAGTCGGCGATGATCTCGCGGCTGGGCAGCGAGTACAGCATGCCGTCGTGGCCCATCGCGATGCCGTCGTCCACGGCGATGGTGTTGAATTCCTTGGCGACGCCGCCGACCTGCTCGATCTCGCGCGCGACCAGCTGGCCGAGGTCCTTCAGGTGTACGTGGCCGGGCACGAACTGGGTGAAGGAGTTGGCGATGGCGATGATCGGCTTGTGGAAGTCACCATCCTTCATGCCGGTGGCACGCCACAGGGCGCGGGCGCCGGCCATGTTGCGGCCGGCGGTGGAGGTGCGGGAACGGTATTCGGGCATGGCTGGCGGAACGGGCGGGCCGTACGACGTGAGGGTCGCCCGATCATGGACAATTTTTTCGGTTGCTGCTGCAACCACCGGAGATGGTCCGGCCGGGTTGCGCCCGGCACCTGCCGAAGCAACAGCCGAAGCAACAGCGGGCTTCCTGCGGGAGGCGGGGTGGGTCCGTTGGCGGGGGACGCCGTAAACCCGTGCTTGGGGTCTTGGCCGCGGCATCCATGCCGCGGACACCCCCGCCAGCGGACCCACCCCGCCTTCGACAGTTTCCTGCGATGTGTCGGGGCCGGCGATCCGCTCTTGGTAGGTGTCGACCTTGGTCGACACGATGGATCCATGCCATGCGTGGATGATGGGGAACGACGAAAATGAAAGGCCGTTCATCTTTGCCACTTTGCCGATTCCGGTTGCTGGCCCGGATTTGGCATCATTGGGGCATTGATCCGTAGACAGGGCATGAGGCCATGAAACGTTCCCGCACCACCGCGCTGCTGCTGATGAGCGCTGCGCCGCTGCTGTTCACCGCCTGCCAGAAGGAGCCGGAGGTGAAGGTGCAGGAAGGCCTGTACACCTCGGTCGAGGCCTGCACCGAGGCGACCGGTGATCCGTCGTCGTGCCGCAATGCCTTTGCCGAAGCGCAGAAGCAGGCCGCCGATGCGGCGCCGAAGTACGCCAGCAAGGAAGCCTGCGAGAAGGACTACAAGCCGGAACAGTGCGTGCAGCAGCACACGTCGGCGGGTACCTCTTTCATCGGCCCGATGATGATGGGCTTCTTCATGTCGCAGATGCTGAGCAACCGCGGCGGCCTGGCCCCGCAGGCGCCGGCGTCGGCCCCGGCCTACCAGGACAAGAACGCTGGTTGGGCGCGCCCGGCCCCGGGCGGCACCGGCGGCATGAACACCGCCAGCGGCATCGGCGCGGGCAAGGCCGGGCTGGCACCGGTCACCAGCGAACCGAACCGTGCGGTCACTGCCAGCCGTGGTGGCTTCGGCAACACCAGCGCGCGCCGCAGCACCAGCGGCAGCTACGGCGGCTGATCGACCCATGCAGCGCATCCGGATTGCCGAGCGTGCCCAGTGGCGGGCACGCGCGGAAGAGGCGGGTTTCCGCTTCCACACCATCGACGGGCAGCCGTACTGGGATGAAAGCGCGTACTACGCCTTCACCCTGCGCCAGATCGAACAGGACATCGAAGACCCCAGCGCCGAGCTGCACCAGATGGCGCTGGACCTGGTGGGCGATGTCATCGCCAGTGAACGGTTGATGGACCAGCTGGCGATTCCGTCGCACTACCGCGACTGGATCGCCGACAGCTGGCGCCAGCGCCAGCCGCATCTCTATGGCCGCCTGGACCTGGCCTACGATGGCACCGGTCCGGCCAAGCTGTACGAGTTGAACTACGACACGCCGACCTCGCTGTTCGAGGCCAGTTTCTTCCAGTGGCAGTGGCTGGAGGACCAGCGCAACGCCGGCCGCCTGCCGCAGCACGCCGACCAGTTCAACGCGATCCACGAAGCGCTCGTCGAGCGCTTCGGCGAACTGGCCACGCAGCTGCCGCCGCCGCTGTACTTCAGCGCGGTGGGCAGTTCCGAAGAAGACCGTGGCACCGTCGATTACCTGCGCGACTGCGCTTCGCAGGCCGGCCTGCATGGCCAGGCCATCGCCGTCGAGGACATCGGTCTGTCCGAGGACGGCCGCTTCACCGCGCTGGACGATTCGGTGATCGGCACGCTGTTCAAGCTGTACCCGCTGGAAGACCTGATGGCCGAGGAATTCGGTCGCGCGCTTCCCGGTTCGGGCATGCAGCTGCTGGAACCGGCGTGGAAGGCGGTGCTGAGCAACAAGGGCATCCTGCCGCTGCTGTGGCAGCGCAACGTGGGCCATCCGAACCTGCTGGAAGCGCACTTCGATGACGGCAGCACGCTGGCCTCGGGCTGGGTGCGCAAGCCGCTGTTCTCACGCGAGGGCGCCAACATCGAGATGCACCTCACCGATGGCAGCACCCAGCGCAGCGACGGCCCCTACGATGGCCCCGCGATCATCCAGCGCGCGCATCCGCTGACCCGCTTCGAAGGCGGCTATCCGCTGATCGGCAGCTGGGTGATCGGTGACCATGCCTGCGGCATCGGCATCCGCGAGGACGACAGCGCGATCACCCGTGACAGTGCGCGCTTCGTGCCGCACGCGATCGTTGATGAGGCGCCGACGCGGATCTACGTCTGATGGTGGCAGGGCGCCACCGGGACGACGGTCACTCCCTGCGGCGCTATGCAGACCGGGTGGCGGTGCGTTGCAATCGATGTGACACGCCGGGTTGGGTGACAGGTACGCCTGATTCACGCCGCTTCCGGTGCCTGGGTTGCAGCCAGGCATTGAACGGCGGCTGCGGTTGCAGCCGCTGTGGCTCCGGAGACTGGGTGGGGCCGGTGCGCTACTGCGGCTACCGTCCTTGCGGCTACTGCGGCCACAAATGGATAAGCGCTGAAGTTCGCCGCGCTCGAGAGACATCTGCGCTGCGGGTGCTGTCCGCGGACTGCAGCCAATGTGGGCGCAGCAGCGATGTCGAGGTCACCCGGTCGCGGTGGCGTGGCAACGAGGCCATCGACCCGGACTTCGGCCTGCCTTTGAGGTTGCTGGAAAAGACCTCGGCTGGCCTGCTGTGGGCGTATAACGCCGAGCACCTGCAGGCATTGCACGACTACGCCACGGCCAGACTGCGCGAAGGCAGCGGCCATCATCGTTCGATGTTCTCGCGCCTGCCGCAGTGGATGAAACTGGCCCGCAACCGGGTGCTGCTGCAGCGTGCGGTGGAGCGTTTGCAACGGCGGTTGCAGGGCGAACGCTGACACTGCAGCTGAGCATGGGCTCGGCTCTGCGGAACAACACGTGTAGAGCCGAGCCCATGCTCGGCTCCGGTCAAGCGCAGGGCTACAACAACCCTTCGCGCTTCACTGCCAGATACCGTTCCACCAGCGCGCCGGGCAGGGCATCGGCGGTCACGTCCAGCACCATCACCTTCTCGCTGCGCAGCGCGTCGTGCGCCTTCGCGCGCTGCTGCAGGTACAGTGCGGCGGCACCGGCCCGGGTGGCATCCTCCAGCGTCTGCACGTCGCCCTCCAGTGCGCCGTCCAGCTCGCGTTCGCGCAGGCTGGCCACGCACACCAGGTGGCGTTTCTGCAGCAGGCGCACCGCCGCCAGCAGATCCTCGATGTCCTCGTCGCGCACGTTGCTGACCAGCATCACCAACGCACGCCGGCGCTGGCGCAGCGATACCTCGGTGGCAGCGGCCAGGTAGTCGGTGGCCACTGCGCGCGGCTGTAGGTCGTAGCTGGCACGCAACAGGTGCTCGACCGTGCCCATGCCACGCTGCGGCGCCACCCAGCGGCGCTCGCCACCGGCAGCAAACAGGCCGGCGGCGTCGCCCTGGCGCAGCGCCAGGTACGCCACCACCAGCGAAGCGTTCAAGGCGTGGTCGAAATGCGAGAGCCCGCCTTCGCTGGCCAGCATGCGCCGACCACTGTCGAGCATCAGCAGCAGCTGCTGGTTCTTCTCGTCCTGGTACTCACGCGAGACCAGTTTGCGTGCCCGTGCGGTGGCCTTCCAGTCGAGCTGGCGCAGGCTGTCGCCCACGCGGTACTCGCGCATCTGGTGGAAGTCGGTGCCTTCACCACGGCGGCGCTTCACGTGCGCACCCACCAGACGTGAGGCCTGGTCCGCACTGAACAGCGCGAAGCGGGTGAGCGGCACGAAGTTCGGGTAGACGCGCACGTCCAGCGCCGGTGGCAGGGTGCGTTGCTGCCACCACAGCCGCCACGGCGAGCGCATGCGCAGATGCACGCCTTCGAAGTGGAAGTGCCCACGCTGCAGCGGCTGCAGGTGGTAGTGCAGGGTGGAAGCGCTGCCGGGCTGCAGGCGCACGCGCTGCGGCAGCGATTCCAGCGGCCAGCCGCCGGGGACCAGATCGAACACCTGCACCGTCATCGCCGCGTCCGCCTGCAGGCGCAGCGCGGCCTCGCGGCGCACGCCCAATGCCAGCGCTTCGGGCAGCTCACGCTGGATCTGCGGCGATGGACGCCGTGACTGCCGCCACAGATCCATCAACGCTGGCACGGCAATCGCCACCGCGGCCAGCGCCCAGCTCCAGCGCGGCAGCAGGCCGCCCAGCACGAGACCACCCAGGGTGGCCCAGGCCAGCAGCAGCGCCAGCAGCAGCGGGGCAGGCCTCATCGGCGCGGTGCTTCCACCTTGGCCAGCAGTGCGCCCAGCACGTCGTCGGCATCCTGCCCCTCGATCTGCAGCTCCGGGGCCAGCGCGATACGGTGGCGCAGCGCGGGGCGCGCGATGTCGCGCACGTCGTCGGGGGTGACGAAGTCGCGGCCGGCCAGCACCGCCTGCGCACGCGCGGCGCGTACCAGCGCGATGCTGCCGCGCGGGCCGGCACCGACCGCGATGCCTGGCCACTGCCGGGTAGCGGCCACGATCCGTACCGCGTAGTCGATCACTTCGTCATCAACGGTGATCGCCGCGGTGGCGCGCTGCAGCTCCAGCAGCTCCCCGGCACCGAGTACGCGCGGTACCTGGCTCAGGTCGAAATCGCTGGCGGAGCGGCCGCTGGTGATCGCGGTCACCATGCGCTTCTCGTCCTCCAGCTGCGGGTAGTCGATCAGCACTTTCAGCAGGAAACGGTCCAGCTGCGCTTCCGGCAGCGGGTAGGTGCCTTCCTGTTCCAGCGGGTTCTGCGTGGCCAGCGCCATGAACGGCGGCGCCAGGGTGAAGGCCTTGCCTTCAATGGTCACCTGGCCTTCCTGCATCACTTCCAGCAGCGCGGACTGGGTCTTGGCCGGTGCGCGGTTGATCTCGTCGGCCAGCAGCAGGTTGGTGAACACCGGGCCGCGGCGGATCTTGAAGCTCTCGCTTTTCGGGTCGTACACCGCGTGGCCGCTGACGTCACTGGGCATCAGGTCGGGGGTGAACTGCACGCGGCCGTAGTCCAGCTCCAGTGCCTGCGCCAGTGCGCGTACCAGCAGGGTCTTGCCCAGCCCGGGCACGCCCTCGATCAGCACGTGGCCACCGGCCAGCAGGGCCACCAGGATCTGGTCCAGCACATCGGCCTGGCCGATGAAGGCGTGGCCGACGGCCTCGCGGATGGCATCGACGCGTTCGATCAGGCGGGCATTGGCGGCCGCCGGCAGCTCGGGGATTTCGGTCATAGCAGGGATCTCATCTGGAGCAGCAAGCGGATGCGCTCGCGCAGGGCGGAGGAATCGTGCGGCGGAGGCGGTGTGAGCGCGCTGGCGACGCGGCTTTGCGGCCATTGCAGCAGCGCGGCGATGGCCTGCTCACGCGGTGCGCCATCGAGCGCGGCGGCAACCGGCGCACGCAGTCGCAGGCGGTGCAGGAACAGGGCGAGCACGGCGTCGTACAGGCGTGCGCCATGGCCGAAGCGCAGCAGCAGTTCGCCACTGGCGCGCACGTGCTCCAGCAGCGAGCGGCGTTCCAGCACCGGCGACGGCCGCAGGCTGCCGAAGCGCTGCGAGCGGTGCCACAGCCAGCCCAGCAGGGCCAGCAGCAGCGGCACCCACAGCGGCCACCCCTGGTAGAACATGCGCGCCCACAGCGACGGCGGACGGCTGGCGTAGACCAGCCAGACCGCACCCTTGCCATAGTTCGGGTCGAGCAGATAGCGGGTCAGGTCGCGGTGGGCGTTGTCGTGCAGGCCATCGCTGGCGTCGCCGGCGGCCGCGGCCAGGCGCGCGGCAGGCGAGTCGACATCACCGCGCATGAACTCCATGTCCGCCAGCACGCTCACCTTGCCCTGGCCATGACGCAGGCGCGCGAACACCAGGTCACGGTCACTGCCCCAGCGACGCTCGGCCTGCGCGCGCGCGGCAAAGCCCAGCGTAAAGCGGCGGCCGCCGCAGAATTCGCTGTGACCGGTGTCGTCGTCGATGTGGAAAGGTTGGCAGTCGCTGCGCTGGAACAGGCTGTCCACGCCCAGCTCATCAAGCAAGGGCCCCTGCGTGCTGCCGGCATCGTCCTCGGCCGGTGGCGGCGTCCGCACCAGCAGGTGGCCGCCCCGGTCCACCCAGTCCAGCAACTGTCTTGCGGCCGGTGCCGGCAGTTCGCTGCTGTCCTGCAGCAGCACCACCGTGTCGTGCGGCCCCAGCGTCATCTGCTGCAGTTCCAGCCGTGGTCGCGAATGCACGTCGATGCCGTCGGCGCGCAGGGCCTGGCCGAGCACGTACAGCGGGTTGTAACCGGCCTCGCCCTGCGGCGGCAGCCGGATGGTTTCGGTCACGCGTTCATGCGTGCGCAGGTAGAGGATGGTCAGCGGCACGCCGAACAGCACCAGCACGCCCAGCAGCAACGACCAGAACAGGCGCGGGCTCATGCCTGCCACCCGTATTGCTGGCGCAGCGTTGCGGCCAATGCGTCGAAATCACTGCGGCTGGGCAGGCGGCCACCGTAGGCGGCGTACTGCCACATGCGAACGATGCGTGCGAACAGGTCACGGTCGATGGCGTCAGGCATGCGGCGCGATGCGCGCAGGCACTGTGCTTCGGTGGCGCCGGGGGGCAGCGCGATGCCGCTGCGCTCGCCCACGGTAACCACGCTGGCACGGTAGAGCAGGGCCAGCGCCTGGCGGGGCCGGCCCTGGTCCCAGAGCAGGCCGGCCTGGGTGGCCACGTCCGGCGGCAGCGCCACGGGCAGTTCAACCTGTTCCTCCATCACCTGCGGTGCTGCATCGGCCTTGCGCCGGCCGCTGCCGCGCAGCCAGGGCAACCACATCCGCGCGGTCAGCAGCAGGACCAGCAGCAGGATGCCCAGCAGGCCCCACAGGCCCCACTCGGCCAGCCGTGCCAGCCAAGCGATACCGTCCTTGCGTGCCTTGCGCTCGCCCTGGTTGCTGCTGTCACTCTGCAGCGTCTTGTCTTCCTTCTTCTTTTCCTCGGCCTGCTCGATCGGCTTCCAGTGCGTGACCTGGCGGGTCGGGCGTTGAAGCGGATCCTCGTAGGCGCGATTCACCGCCTGGCGGAAGCCGGCGGTATCCACGGGCGTGCTGCCGAAGATGCTGGCCGGGGTGTTGGCGGGGTCGATGACCGGCTCTTCGTCGTCGTCTTCGGCGGTGATGCCGCTGTCGCTGGGCTTGCCCATCGCGCGTTCGGGCTCGGCATCCGCATCCTGCGCGCGCACTGGTGCGGGGACCAGCGGCAGTGCCAGGCACAGCAGCAGGGCCAGCGTCGACGCCGCCGGGAGCAGGCGGTCGCGCAGGCGGCGCAGTGCGATCTCCACATCCCAGGCTTCCATCTGCGTGCGCCGGTTCAAGTACAGCCCAAAGCCCGCACCGACGAAGAACGGGCCGATCAGCACCGAGGCCAGCCAGCACGCCAGGTTGAAGCCCAGCCGTGCCCACGCCGGCGTGTCCTTGCCGATCATGTCCCACGCCGCGCGCCAGGATTCGGACATCAGGTCCAGCGGCATGAACATGAACACTGCACCGATGGCACCGGACACCAGCACCGCTTCGAACGCCATGCAGGTCAGGGTCAGGACGAGTGCCGAGCCTGCGGCGCCGGCCGCCACCGCGCGGCGGCGCGGTCCGCGCTGGCCGGGTGCATTGCCTTCCAGCAGGTTCACCGGCAGGCACAGGCTGCGCAGCACGCTGAAGCGGCGCCAGCCCAGGTAGCCCCAGGAACCGGTGTTGCCCCAGCGGCGCTGCGCCCGCAGCGCCGCCCATGCGCCCACCGGCTCGCCGAAGATGCCCCGCGACAGCACATACAGCGGCGCACGCTCGAACAGTGGCTTGCACCACCACATCGCCAGCCAAGCCCAGCCAAAGGCATCCAGCCACCAGCCCAGTGCATTGACGATCACGAACAGCGGTGCGCTCGCCAGCAGCCAGCTGCCCCATACCGCACGCGCATGGCGGCGGGTGAGGGCGTTGCCCAGCTCCATCGCTTCCCAGCCACTGCGTGCGCGCAGTACCACGTCCAGGCGGTCAATGCGCATCGCCGCCTCCACGCCCGCCACGCCACAGCCACAGCAGCACGCCGGCCCAGAGCACCACGGCGACGCTGAACTTGATCCATGCGGGGACCTCGGCGATCGATGACCAGAACGCTTCGATGAAGGCCGCGACCAGGAGCATGAACGCCACGCCCAGGCACAGCCGGGCACCGATGCGTCCACCGTCGACCAACGCATCCAGGCGGCTGCGCCGGCCCGGTGCCAGCAGCTTCATGCCCAGCTGCAGGCCGGCACCGCCGGCGATCACGATCGCGGTCAGCTCGAAGGCACCATGGCCGACCACGAAGCGCCAGAACGGTCCACCGTGGCCGATGTGCTGCAGGTGGCCGGCCACCGCCCCGATGGTGACGCCGTTGAACAGCAGCACCAGCAGCGTGCCGAGCCCGGCCAGCAGGCCGCTGGCGAACGTGCGCAGGGCAATGCTGATGTTGTTCATGATGTAGTGGCCGAACATCATCCAGTCGGTGCCGCTGTCGCGGCCCAGCCGTTCAGCGGCAGGGTCGTACATGCGCTCCATCGCGGCGATCTGGCGGTTGTCCATCAGCATGTGGATCAGGTCCGGGTAGACCTGCGCCAGCACGAAGCAGGCGATGGCCGGTAGCGCGAACATCGCCAGCGCTACCCACATGCTGCGTGCCTGGCTGCGCACGAGCAGCGGGAAGTCGGCCACCAGGAATTCCAACGAGGCGCGCCAGCGCGTCGGTCGTGTGCGGTACAGCACGCTGTGGCCCTGCTGCATCAGCTGCTGCAGGCGCTGGATCAGTTGGGGGCTGTAGCCGCGCTCGCGGGCCAGCGCCAATTGCTGGCACAGGCGACGGTAGCGTTGTGGGAAGGCGGGATCGTCCAGTGCCAGGCCGCTGGCCTTGCGGCGCGCGCGGCGCGAGGCACCGGCACGCAGCAGCAGCCAATGCTCCAGGTCCTGCCACTCCTGCTGGTAGCGGGCGACGAACTGTTCCTGTCTCATCGCCGCCCCAGCAACCAGTTGGCCATTGCATACAGGCGCAGCACGCCGATCTGGCCCTGGCTGCCGGTCAGCGGTTCGGCAATGCCGGCCAGCTCCTGCTGGCGGGGCGCGGACAAACGCGGTGCACGCTCGGCGAAGGCCATCAAAGCGGCCTGTTCCTCCGGGCGCAGCGGCTGCGGCGGCGCCAGCACGCTGTCGATGGTGGGCGGCGGAGGCAGGTACAGCGCGGGTGCATGCACCACCACGGTGCCGGCCACCAGGTCGCCAAGGCGCCGTCCATACGGATCGAATAGGCTGCTGACCAGCCCCAGCGCATAGCCGAACGGCAGCATGTCCACGGTGCGCAGCAGGTTGCGGGTGATCGCTGCCATCCAGCCCACCGGTGCGCCATCGCGCGACAGCACGCGCAGGCCCAGCGCACGCTTGCCCAGGGTGCGGCCCCACAGCGCCTCGCAGACGATCTGGTAGATCCAGTAGACCAGGAACATCAGCACCAGGTAGAGGCCGGAGCCGAACGTGTCCAGCAGTGCCAGCGGGATCGACATCAGCACCAGCACCGCGATGCGCACACCGAGGTCCACCAGCCAGGCCATCGCCCGCGGCAGCGGGCCAGCCGCCGGCAACTGCAGCAGCACGCCCTCCGGCGTCACCACCTCGCGGTAGGTATCGAGCATCGGTGCGGCCATCAGCGCGATGGCCTTCGTTGTGGGCGCCGGAGTCCTCTCCGGCAGGCAGCCACAGGCATGGGGGGTCTCGACAGATCCTGGTCGGGCCCAGACTTTAGCAGAGCCGTCGGGCGGTGTTGGCCGTTCAGCCCAGGTACTCGCCCTTCAGCCGTACGTAGTGGTCGGCCGAGTAATGCAGCGACTCGATCTCCTTGTCGCTCAGCGTGCGCGCCGGCCGGGCCGGATTGCCGACCCACAGCTCGCCTTCGCCCACCACCTTGCCCGGGCCGACCACCGCGCCGGCACCGACAAAGCCGTGACGTTCAACGCGGGCACCGTCGAGGATGCAGGCGCCCATGCCGATCAGGCTGTAATCACCAATGGTGCAGGCGTGGATGATGCAGCCGTGGCCAACGGTCACGCCCTCGCCGATCAGGGTCGGGCAGCCGGCCTTGTTGTACGGGCTGTGGTGGCTGACATGGATGATGGTGCCGTCCTGCACGTTGGTGCGCGCACCGATGCGCACGTAATTGACGTCGCCGCGGATGACCGTGGCCGGCCACACCGACACGTCGTCGCCCAGTTCCACATCACCGATGACGGTGCAGGCCGGGTCGATGTACACGCGCTCGCCGAGGACCGGCATCTTGTCGCGGAAGGGGCGCAACGGGTTCATCGGTGTCTCCGCAAATCAGGGCATTCGCGACGATGATACCTGCGTGGTGTGTTGTAGAGCCGAGCCCACGCTCGGCTTGCCGACCATTCGGGCAGAAGCAGCCGAGCGTGGGCTCGGCTCTACGGTTGTTTCAAGGCTCGTAGCTGTAGCCCATGCCATACACCGAGCGGATCGGCTCGCCTTCCATGCCGGCGTCGGCCAGCTTGCGGCGCAGGTTGCGCACATGGCTGTCGACGGTGCGGTCGACCACCACGCGATGGTCCAGATAGAGGCGGTCGAGCAGTTCGTCGCGTGCCCAGATCCGCCCTGGCGTGGCCAGCAGCGTGCGCAGCAGGCGGTACTCCACCGGAGTCAGGTCCAGACCCTTGCCGTTCCAGGTGGCGCGTGCGGCCGGCTCGTCGATGTGCAGGCCGCCGTTGGCGCGCGCACCGGGATCCGGGCGGTAGCGGCGCAGCACCGCCATTACCCGCGCGACCACTTCGCGCGGACTGAATGGCTTGCAGATGTAGTCGTCGGCGCCGATCTCCAGGCCCAGCAGGCGGTCGATCTCTTCCACCCGTGCGGTGACCATGATGACCGGCACATCGCTGCTGGCGCGCAGTTCACGGCACAGGTCCACGCCATCGCGCTGTGGCAGCATCAGGTCCAGCAGCACCAGGTCGGGCTGGTAGCGCGCGAAGGCGTCGATCACCTGGCCACCGTCGTCCACCCACTCGCTGGCCATGCCGGCGGCGGCCAGGTAGTCGCGCAGCACCGAGGCCAAGCGTGGCTCGTCCTCGACGATCAGGATCTTCGCGGACGTAGCGGGCGACGTGCTCATGCAGGCTCCGGCAGGGTGATGACCACGCGCAGCCCGCCCAGTGGCGAGGGCTCGGCGTGGATGTGGCCGTGGTGGGCGAGGATGATGTTGTGGCTGATGGCCAGTCCCAGACCACTGCCGCCGCTGGCGCGGTTGCGCGAACTTTCCACCCGGTAGAAGCGTTCGAACAGCAGCCCGCATTTGTCGGCCGGCACGCCCGGCGCGGTGTCTTCCACGATCAGCTGCACGCCGGCGGGCACGCGCGCGGCCTGCACGTGCACGCGGCCCCCGGCGTGGGTATAGCGCAGCGCGTTTTCCAGCAGGTTCGCCAGTACCTGTTGCAGGCGTCGTTCGTCACCGGACACCTGCAACGGTGTGGCTGGCAGGTCTTCTTCCAGCGCCAGGCCTGCATTGGCGAAGCGCACGCGCATGCCGTTGAGCTCGCTGCGCAGCAGCGCCACCAGGTCCAGCGGCGCGAAGCGGTAGGCCAGGCCACCGGACTGGGTCATCGACAGGTCGTGCAGGTCGTCGATCAGCTTGCCCAACTGGCGGATCTCGCCCTGCAGGCCCACCAGGTTGGCGCGGTCCAGCGGACGGATGCCGTCTTCGATCGCCTCCAGCTCGGCGCGCACCACCGCCAGGGGCGTGCGCAGCTCGTGCGAGATGTCGGCGATGAAGGCGCGGCGGTTGCGCTCGGTATCGTCCAGCGCCTGCGCCATCCGGTTGAAGTCATTGACCAGTGCGTCCAGCTCATCGTCGCTGGTGCGCTCGATGCGGGTGGCGTAGTCACCGGCGGCCAAGCGGTGGGTGGCCGCGGCCAGCTTGGCCAGGCGCTGGCGCAGCGCCCGCGATACCAGCCAGGCCAGCAGCACCGTCACCAGCAGCAGCGCGATGCCGATCACCCACCACGCGCGCACCTGGGTGTTGTAGAAGTTCAGGTCGTTGGTGGCGATGACGGTCTGGAACGGCACCATGCCCAGCCAGCCGACGGTCTGCCCGTCCACCTGCACCGCATGCGGTTCGTCGTCGCTGGTGGCGTCGGGATTGCCGGCCACCCACCGGTGCCGTGCATCGAACAGGCCCAGGCGCGATGGTACGCCGGTCTGGTCGGATAGCGGCGGCACCGGTCCTTCATGGCCGTGGGCCAGTTCCGGGCGCAGCAGCCGCGCCCAGCGGTCGCTGTCACCGTGCAGATGTTCCCAGCCGCCATGTTCGCGGTACTCGCGTTGCAGGTGCGGCATCAGCCGCTGCATGCGCAGGTCGCCCTGGTCGTTGAGGTAGTCCAGGAAGCCGGTCTGGAAGGCGACGCGGCTGGCAATACCATTCACTGCCAGCACCAGCAGGCAGGCGGTGAAGATCGCGAGGAAGGTCTTCGCGGTCAGGCCGAATTTGAGTCGAATCTTCGCCATCGCGGGGGCCATTAGCGGCGCATGCGGCGCCGAAAGCAAGCGCCAGCTGAGCTGGTCGCACAATCTCCATATTCTCTGCACAGTTCCACGGCAGCGTGCACGGGTCAACGCAAGGCCCCCACGCCCCCCATGTCCCTCCTGCGCCCGCTGTCCCGTACCCCCCGTCCGCTGTTGTTGCCCCTGCTGCTGGCCTTGGCGGCCTGTTCGGCGGGCAGGACTGAAGCCCCGGCCATGCCCGAAGTGGGCATCATCAACGCCAGCGCGCAGCCGCTGGCGCTGCAGCAGACCCTGCCGGGTCGCGCGGTGCCGTTCGAGATTTCCGAGGTGCGGCCGCAGATCGGCGGCCTGATCCGCCAGCGGTTGTTCACCGAAGGCCAGCAGGTCAAGGCCGGCCAGCTGCTGTACCAGGTCGACCCGGCGCCGTACCAGGCGGCTTTCGATACCGCCCGTGGCCAGCTGGCGCAGGCTGAGGCCACCGTGCTGTCGGCGCAGCCGAAGGCCGAGCGCACCCGCGCGCTGGTGAGCATGGATGCGGCCAGCAAGCAGGACGCCGACGATGCCACCTCGGCATTGAAGCAGGCGCAGGCCAACGTGATTGCGGCGCGCGCGGCATTGCAGGCCGCGCGCATCAACCTCGACTACACCCGCGTGACCGCTCCCATCGACGGTCGCATCGGCACCTCCAGCGTCACCGCTGGCGCGCTGGTCGCGGCCGGGCAGGACGCCGCGCTGACCACCATCCAGCGGTTGGACCCGGTCTACCTGGATGTCACCCAGTCCAGCACGCAGATGCTGGCGCTGCGCAAACAGCTCGATGCCGGCCTGGTGAAGGCCATCGATGGCAAGGCGCAGGTGAAGGTGCTGCTGGAAGACGGCAGCACTTACGCGCATGAAGGCACCCTGGAGTTCGTCGGCAGCGCGGTGGATCCGGGCACCGGCAACGTGGTGCTGCGCGCGGTCATCCCGAATCCGGACGGACTGCTGCTGCCGGGCATGTACCTGAAGGCAGTGCTGCCGATGGCCACCGACGCGCGCGCGCTGCTGGTGCCGCAGAAGGCGGTGCTGCGCAACGAACGCGGCGAGCCGCTGCTGCGCCTGCTTGATGCCAGGGATCATGTGATCGAGCGCCGGGTCAGCACCGGCCAGGTGGTCGGCAACCAGTGGCAGATCACCGACGGCCTCATGGCCGGCGAACGGGTGATCGTCAGCAACGGTAGTGCGGTTTCGCTCGGCCAGCAGGTGAAGGCGGTGCAGGCCACGACGGCGCAGCTGGCGACGATGCCGGCGATCGACCCGAACGGCAACACCGACGAAAAGTCGCACTGAGGCCTGCCGCACATGGTTCGTTTCTTCATCGACCGGCCGATCTTCGCCTGGGTGATCGCCATCGCGGTCAGCCTGCTCGGCCTGCTTGCGATCCTGATCCTGCCGGTGGACCGCTATCCGCAGATCGCGCCACCGACCATCACCATCCGCGCCACCTACACCGGTGCGTCGTCGCAGACCGTGGAAAACGCGGTCACCCAGGTCATCGAGCAGTCGCAGCAGAGCCTTGATCACCTGATGTACATGACCTCGACCAGTGCCTCCGACGGCTCGGCGCAGGTCAACCTGGTGTTCGCCACCGGCACCAACCCGGATACCGCGCAGGTGCAGGTGCAGAACCAGCTGCAGGCGGCCATGGCCACGCTGCCGCAGGCGGTGCAGCAGAACGGCCTGACCATCACCAAGTCCAGTGGTTCGATCTTCGAGGTGCTGTCGTTCACCAGCGAAGACGGCAGCATGGACAACTTCGATGTCGCCAACTTCATGGAAGCGCGCATCGACGACCAGATCAGCCGCGTCAGCGGTGTCGGCAACATCCAGCCGATCGGCCAGGAGTACGCCATGCGTATCTGGCTGGACCCGGAGAAGATGCGCCAGTACGCGTTGATGCCCTCGGACATCGAGAGCGCGCTGCAGGCGCAGAACACCGATGTCTCGGCCGGTGAACTCGGCGGCCAGCCGGCGCTGAAGGGCCAGCAGCTCGACGCCACGGTGACCGCGCGCAGCCGCCTGCACACCCCCGAGCATTTCGCGCAGGTGGTGCTCAAGGCCGATGCCAACGGCAGCGTGGTGCATCTGGGCGACGTGGCGACGATCGGCCTGGGCCCTGAGAGCTACGACAGCATCAGTACTTTCAACGGCAAGCCGTCGGCGTCACTGGGCATCGAACTCAATGCCGGTGCCAACGCCATCGCCGTGTCCAAGGCCATCGATGCACGGCTTCAGCAGCTGCAGAAGTACTGGCCGCATGGCTACACCGCCCACGTGGCGTTCACCACCACGCCGTTCGTGACCATCTCGCTGAAGGAAGTGGTGATCACCCTGATCGAGGCGATCATCCTGGTGGTGCTGGTGATGTACCTGTTCCTGCAGAACTGGCGCGCCACCCTGATCCCGACCATTGCGGTGCCGGTGGTGCTGCTCGGCACGTTCGGCGTGCTGGCCGCATTTGGGTATTCGATCAACACCTTGACCATGTTCGCGCTGGTGCTGGCCATCGGCCTGCTGGTGGACGATGCCATCGTGGTGGTGGAGAACGTAGAGCGGGTAATGACCTTCGAAGGGCTGGCGCCGAAGCCGGCCACGCTGAAGGCGATGGGCCAGATCACCGGCGCGCTGGTCGGCATCGTGCTGGTGCTGACCGCAGTGTTCCTGCCGATGGCGTTCTTCAGCGGCGTCACCGGCGTGATCTACCGCCAGTTCTCGGTGACGATCGCCGCTGCCATGATCCTGTCGGTGCTGGTGGCGATGACCATCACTCCCGCACTGTGCGGCAGCATCCTGCACCCGATTCCCAAGGGCGGCAATCCGCACGGCGACCACGGCGGCGAACCGGGCCTGCTGGGCAAGTTCTTCATCTGGTTCAACCACCGCTTCGAGCGCACCTCCAACGGCCTGCGCCATCGCGTGGATGGTTTCCTTGGCCGGCGCACGCTGGGCGTGCTGTTCTACCTGGTGCTGAGCGTGGCCACCGGCCTGCTGCTGTGGCACCTGCCGGGTGCATTCCTGCCTGATGAGGATCAGGGCATGCTCAACGCACTGGTCAAGCTACCGGCCGGCGCCACGCTGGAGCAGACCCGCGCGGTGATGGATCGCCTCAGTGCGGTGGCGGTGAAGGACGACGGCGTGCTGTCGATCCAGGCCACCGCCGGTTTCAGCGTGACCGGCAGCGGCCAGAATGTCGGCCAGGCCTTCATCCGCCTGAAGGACTGGGATGACCGCAAGGACGACGCCGATACCATCGCCGCGCGGTTGACCAAAGCCATGGCCAGCGTGCCCGATGCGCAGGTGTTCATCACCTCGCCACCGGCCATCCTCGGTCTCGGCGATGCGGGCGGTTTCACCCTGGAGTTGCAGGACGAAGGCGGTGCCGGCCATGCGGCCGCTGTGGCTGCGCGCAACACATTGCTGAAGGAGGCCGCAAGGGATCCAAAGCTGGTCAACGTGCGCTATGCCAGCCTGGAGGACGCGCCGGTATACGCAGTGAAGGTGGATGACGCCAAGGCGCAGGCGATGGGCGTGAATCCGCAGGACATCAACGACACCTTGAATGCCGCGCTGGGCGGCGACTTCGTCAACAACTTCATCTACAAGGGCCGCATCAAGAAGGTCTTCATCCAGGGCACCGCCGAAGCGCGCATGCAGCCGCAGGACATCGAGCGCTGGAGCGTGCGCAACCAGGCCGGTCAGATGGTGCCGCTCTCATCGCTGGTCAGCGCGCATTGGTCCAGCGCACCGGCCGCGCTGCAGCGCTACAACGGCATCTCGGCGATGGAGATCACCGGCCAGCCGGCGCCCGGCGTCAGCTCCGGCGAGGCGATGGCCGAGATCGCGCGCCTGGCCGACACGCTGCCGGAAGGCTTCAGCCACGCCTGGTCGGACATGGCCTACCAGGAACAGCTGTCGGGCAACCAGGCACCGATGCTGTACGCCATCTCGCTGCTGTTCGTGTTCCTGTGCCTGGCCGCGCTGTATGAAAGCTGGGCGGTGCCGTTCGCGGTGATGCTGGCCGTGCCGGTGGGCGTGTTCGGCGCCGTGCTGATGATGAACCTGCGCGGCCTCAACAATGACGTGTACTTCCAGGTCGGCCTGTTGACCACGATTGGCCTGGCGGCGAAGAACGGCATCCTGATCGTCGAGTTCGCGCGCATCCTGGAACAGCAGGGCAAGCCCACCCGCGAGGCGATCCTGCAGGCGGTCTACCTGCGGCTGCGGCCGATCGTGATGACGTCGCTGGCGTTCCTGATGGGCGTGCTGCCGCTGGTGTTCGCCACCGGCGCCGGTTCTGCCGCGCGCCGTTCGCTGGGTACCGGCGTAGCCGGCGGCACGATTGCCTCGATGGTGCTGGGCATGTTCTTCGTGCCGTTGTTCTACCTGCTGGTGCGCCGGATGTTCCCGGGCCGCGCGCCGGCCGAAGCCGCTGCCCCGGAGGCACGCCCATGAAGCCGATGCTGCTGCGCGCCCTGGCGGCCGCAACGATGACGACCGTGCTGGGCGGCTGCGTGAGCATGGCGCCGCATTACCAGCGCCCCGAGGCGCCGGTGCCGGCACAGTTCGGCAATGCCGCCACTGGCGAGGCCGATTCCGCGCTGGCGATGCCGGCCTGGCGCGACGTGTTCCTGGAACCACGCCTGCAGCAGGTCATCGCGCTGGCGCTGCAGAACAACCGCGACCTGCGCGTGGCGGTGCTGCAGGTGGAAAAGGAACGCGCGCAGTACCGCATCCAGCGCGCAGCACTGCTGCCGTCGGTGGATGCCAGCGGCAGTGTCACCCGGTCGCGGGTGAGCGATGCCAACAGCGAGACCGGCGTCACCCAGGTGACCGGATCCGATGCCGTGCAGGTCGGCATCAGCAGCTGGGAGCTGGACCTGTTCGGGCGCATCCGCAGCCTGAAGAACGAGGCCCTGCAGAACTGGCTGGCCAGCGCCGAGAACCAGCGTGCGGCGCGCACCAGCCTGATCGCCGAAGTGGCGACGGCGTGGCTGGCGCTGGCGGCCGATGGGCAGTCGTTGGCATTCACGCAACAGACCCTGGACAGCCAGCAGCAGACCCTGCAGCGCATCGAAGCGCGTCATGCGCAGGGGCTGGCCTCGGGGCTGGACCTGTCGCAGGTGCAGACCAGCGTGGAGGCCGCGCGCGGCGCGCTTGCCAAGCTGCAGACCCAGCAGGCGCAGGATCGCGATGCGTTGCAGTTGCTGGTGGGGGAGCCACTGGATCCAGCCCTGCTGCCGACCACGCAGGCGCTGGATGGCAGCGTGGCACTGGCGCCGTTGGCGGCCAACCTGCCGTCCAGCGTGCTGCTGCAGCGCCCGGATGTACTGTCCGCTGAGCATGCGTTGCAGGCCGCCAATGCCGATATCGGTGCCGCGCGCGCTGCATTCTTCCCGACGCTGACATTGACCGCCAACTACGGCCATAGCTCCGCCGCGTTGTCGACGCTGTTCTCGGCCGGCACCCGCGGCTGGTCGTTTGCGCCGAGCATCACCGCGCCGATCTTCCACGCCGGCGCACTGAAGGCGTCGCTGGATGCCTCGAAGATCGGCAGGGACATCGGCATCGCGCAGTATGAGAAAGCGATCCAGCAGGCCTTCAGTGAAGTGGCCGATGCGCTGGCCACGCGCGATCACCTGACCGTGCAGATGGACGCGCAACGCGCGCTGGTCGCTACCAGCCAGCGCAGCTACATGCTGGCCGACGCGCGTTACCGCACCGGGCTGGACGGCTACCTGCAGTCGCTGGATGCGCAGCGCAGCCTGTATGCCGCGCAGCAGGACCTGATCGCACTCCAGCAGCAGGAAGCGGGCAACCGGGTGACGTTGTTCAAGGTCTTGGGCGGCTGCGCCGACGCACAGTAGCGCGTGCGTTCCGGTGGGTGCCGACCTTGGTCGGCACAGATGCCATGCGGCATCGCGATCGGATGATTCGTGCCGACCAAGGTCGGTACCCACCAGAGCAGAGTCATGTCCCGACCAAGGTCGGTACCCACCAGAAGCGGACGGTCCTGCGTTACGCCACGCGCCCGCGGCGCGCGCGCTCCAGATGCACCAGCAGCAGAGAGATCGCCGCCGGGGTCATGCCGGGAATCCGCTGCGCCTGGCCGATGGTCTGCGGTCGCACGCGCTCCAGTTTCTGCAGCGCCTCGGCCGACAGCCCGCGAACGGTCGCATAGTCGAACGCCTCGGCGATCGGCGTGGCCTCATGCCGCTGCTGGCGCTCGATTTCCTCGCGCTGGCGGTCCAGGTAGCCGGCGTACTTCACGCCGATCTCCACCTGTTCTGCCACCTTGCCGTCGGCTACCGCCGGGCCCAGCGACGGCACCTGCATCAGCTGCGCGTAGTCCAGCTCGGGGCGCTTGATCAGGTCCAGCACGTTGGTTTCGCGGCTGACCGCCACGCCCAGCGTGTCCTGCAGTTCACGGCCCAGTGCATTGGCCGGGGTCGCCCACAGCGCGCCCAGCCGCGCACGCTCGGCGGCGACGGCGGCCTGCTTGGTCTCGAACGCGCTCCAGCGGCGGTCATCCACCAGGCCCATCTCGCGGCCGGCCGGGGTCAGGCGCTGGTCGGCATTGTCCTCGCGCAGCTGCAGGCGGTATTCGGCGCGGCTGGTGAACATGCGGTACGGCTCGTTGGTGCCGTGGGTGATCAGGTCATCGACCAGCACGCCCAGGTATGCCTCGTCGCGACGGGGGCACCAACCGTCCAGCCCACGCACCTGGCGTGCGGCGTTCAGGCCGGCCAGCAGGCCCTGCGCGGCGGCCTCTTCATAGCCGGTGGTGCCGTTGATCTGGCCGGCGAAGAACAGGCCGTTGACCAGCTTGGTCTCCAGCGAAGCCTTCAGCCCACGCGGATCGAAGAAGTCGTACTCGATCGCATAGCCGGGGCGGGTGATGTGCGCGTTTTCGAAGCCGCGGATGCTGCGCACCATCTCCAGCTGCACGTCGAATGGCAGCGAGGTGGAAATGCCGTTGGGGTAGATCTCGACGATGCCCAGGCCTTCGGGTTCGACGAAGATCTGGTGGCTGGCCTTCTCGGCGAAGCGCACCACCTTGTCTTCGATGGACGGGCAGTAGCGCGGGCCGATGCCTTCGATCTGGCCGCTGTACAGCGGCGAGCGGTGCAGGGCATCGCGGATGATCTGGTGGGTCTGCTCGGTAGTGTGGGTGATCCAGCAGCTGACCTGCTGCGGATGCTCGTCCACCGAGCCGAGGAAAGACATCACCGGCCGCGGCGAATCGCCCGGCTGCTCGTCCATCACGCTGTAGTCCAGCGAGCGGCCATCGATGCGCGGCGGCGTGCCGGTCTTCAGGCGGTCGACCTGGAACGGACGCTCGCGCAGGCGCGCGGCCAGCGTGGTGGCCGGCGGGTCGCCCATGCGGCCGGCGGCGTACTGGGTCGGGCCGACGTGGATCTTGCCGGCCAGGAAGGTGCCGGCGGTCAGCACCACCGCCTCGGCGTCGAAGCGCAACCCGGTCTGGGTGATGACCCCGCGCACGGCGTCGCCTTCGATCACCAGGTCATCGACCGCGGCCTGGAACACGGTCAGGTTGTCCTGGCCTTCGACGATGGCGCGGATCGCCATGCGGTACAGGTTGCGGTCGGCCTGGCAGCGGGTGGCGCGCACGGCCGGGCCCTTGGACGCATTGAGGGTGCGCCACTGGATGCCGGCGCGGTCGGCGGCATGCGCCATCGCACCACCCAGGGCGTCGATTTCCTTGACCAGATGGCCCTTGCCGATGCCGCCGATGGCCGGGTTGCAGCTCATCGCGCCCACGGTTTCGATGTTGTGGGTCAGCAGCAGGGTGCGCACGCCGGTGCGGGCCGCGGCCAGCGCGGCTTCGGTGCCAGCGTGGCCACCGCCGATGACGATGACGTCGTAACGATGGAAGGACGGGTTCATGGGAGGCTGTTCAGCTGGGGGCGGGCGCGGCCCCGGGGGGGGCGGCGCCGGGGTGGCGATTTTAGCGCCATTCGGGGCCGGGTCGTCGGGGCCGGCCGACCGGTGTCGAAATCAGCCCTAAAGTTGGCAGGATTTTTGCAGATAACCCAATAGCACCCATCGTGGCTGGCGCCGTGGGCGCCCGTGACCGGAATTGGAACAGGGGCCGGTACAGGCGCACGGTGGGGGAGCAGAGGGCCGGCAGTCGGGGGACTGTCCGGCCCTGTTTTTTTGGAGCTGTCGGGACGGCGCCATCCACGCATGGCGTGGATCTACTGACGCTGGGGCCCTTGCCGGTCGGCGACCCAACAAAACAAACGGCCCCGCATTGCGGGGCCGTCTGCCTTCAGAGGTGCCGACATCCGACAGGGCCGGAACAGGGGGGATCCAGATGTTCCTGTCGGATATCGACGCAGAGCCTTTTGCGGCGGCCCGTGTCGTTTTTGTCACTTTGTGACGCGGGCCGTCACTGTCCGCGTAGAGTGCGGCTTAGACCGTGTGAAATGCAAGACGGTTCAGCGCTCAACTGTGCGCTGCGTCGCACGATCCATGTTGCGCCAAGGGGAACCGTTCATCCTCGGTGCGCTCGGTGCCGGGGCCGGACGGGCCTGCGGCGGCGGCGCCGACGGTTGCATGTTCGACTGCGGCGGGCGACGCATCGAATCCATGTTCCGCCACGGCGAGCCGCCGTTGTACGACGGCCGTGACGGCGGCGGGGGACGGTTCTCGCCGCCGTTGCCGGGCGGGCGCGGCGGCGGGCGGTGGTTGTGCGGCGGACGGTAGATCGGGCGCGAGTAGTACGGGTTGCCGTAGCCGCCGTAATAGCCGCCATAGCCACCGTAGTACGGGTAGCCGTAGTTGTAGGGATAGCCGGCGGGGTAGCGGTACTCCACCGACGGCGCACCGTGGTAGTAGCCGCCACCGCGGCTACCACCTACATAGTCGTAGGTGGTGCAGCCGGTCAGGGCCAGCAGCAGGCCACCGGCAAGCAACAGGCGCATTTTCATGGTGGGTCCCCCCAGAGGACGGGTTGTGCCGCCAGCTTCGGGCGCAGGCGTTGAATCGGCCCTTAATTCCGCTGGCCAGAATGAATGGAGGTGAAGGCCCTCATGCTGGCATGGCCTGTGCCGGGGTCGCCAGCGCGCGGCCATACGTTAATCTTGCGTCATGAGCGATTCACTGTTGCCCCGCGCCGACGACGTCCTGCTTGCTGCTGCGAGGATCGCCCCGCATGCCAGCGTGACCCCGGTGCTGCGCTCGCGCACGCTCGATGCGATGACCGGCGCGCAGCTGGCGTTCAAGGCCGAGCACCTGCAGCGCGGTGGCGCATTCAAGTTCCGCGGTGCCTGCAATGCGGTGTGGTCGCTCGATGCCGATCGCGCCAGTGCCGGTGTGGTGACCCATTCCTCCGGCAACCACGGCGCCGCGCTGGCCCTGGCCGCGCGCACCCGTGGCATTCCCTGCCATGTGGTGGTGCCGGAAGGGGCGGTGGCGGCCAAGCTGGCCAACATCGCCCGCCACGGCGCCACGCTCTGGCGCTGCCCGCCGACCATCGCCGACCGTGAGGCCACCTGCGCCAGGGTGCAGGCCGATACCGGCGCGACCCTGGTCCATCCGTATGCGGACCCGGCGGTGATGGCCGGGCAGGGCACGGCGGCCCTGGAACTGCTGCACAGCGACGGCCCGTTCGATGTGCTGGTAGTGCCGGTGGGTGGTGGTGGCCTGGCCAGCGGTACTGCGCTGGCGCTGCAGCACGCCAGCCCGCAGACCCGCCTGGTGCTGGCCGAGCCAGCCGGAGCCGACGATACCGCGCGCTCGCTGGCCGCTGGCGAGCGGCAGGGCGCGTTCACCCCGGACACGATCTGCGATGGACTGCGTACCCTGATCGGCGCGCCCAATTTCGAACTGCTGCGCGCCGCCGGTGCCGAGGTGATCGTGGTCGATGACACCGCGACGCTGGCAGCGATGCGCCTGCTGTGGGACATCCTCAAGCAGGTGGTCGAGCCGTCCTCGGCCACCGTGCTGGCGGCGGTGCTGGCGCAGCCGCAGCGCTTCGCCGGCCTGCGCGTCGGCCTGGTGCTGTCCGGTGGCAATGTCGATCTGCCCGCCCTGCGCTGGGGGGCGGCGTGAGCCGCGGGCGGCACCGCGAACGCACCGGCCTGCTGGGCTGGTTGTGGCGGCTGTTCGTGCTGCTGGTGATCTGGCTGCTGGGCGTGACCGCCTGGATCGTCTGGGTGGGTGAACGCGACCAGGCCGCCAAGGCCGACGCCATCATCGTGCTGGGTGCCGCCGCCTACGACGCCAAGCCGTCACCGGTGTTCGAAGAGCGCATCCGCCATGGCCTGGATCTGTACGACGCCCGGTACGCGCCGCTGTTGATCTTCACCGGCGGCTATGGCGGCACCGGTGCGCGCTTCTCCGAATCGCAGGTGGCGCGGCGCTATGCGCTGAAGCATGGCGTGCCGGATGAGGCGATCCTGATCGAGACCGCCTCGCGCAATACCGTACAGAACCTGGTGGAAGCCAAGCGCTTGATGGACCAGCGCGACCTGCACCGGGTGATCATCGTCAGCGACCCGCTGCACATGGCGCGCGCGCTGCGCCTGAGCAAGGCACTGGGCATCGATGCGCTGGCCTCGTCGACGCCCAGCACGCGCTTCCGCAGCTTCCACACCAGCTGGCGCTTCCTGGTGCAGGAAATCTATTTCTTCCACCGTGACCTGGTGCGCCCGCCGCTGAGTTCGCCGGCCAACACCTGAGGCGGAAGCCTGCATTGGGTGCGTGCCGACCTTGGTCGGCACAATCTGTCAGATCGCGATGCCGCCGGCATTGTGCCGACCAGGGTCGGCACCTACCAGAGCGGGTTCCGTGCATGAGTCGGTAGTCGCCGACCGTGGTCGGCGCATCACCCGTGATCGATCGATCAGGTCTGCTTGCGCCGGATCGGAATCGCCGATACCGGCACCGAGGCCACGTCATGCCCGCCTTCGCGGATCGGCGCGCCCGGGTCCGGGGCCCAGGCGTGGGCGTAGATCACTTCCCAGCTGCTGGGCAGCTTGCCGTCGGCACGGCGCATCGGCTCGTACGCCGCCGCCGCCGCCGCGAAACGTCCGCGCCCGGTCAGGGTATGGCGGCGGTCTACCCGCGCATTGGTCGCACCCATCGCGCGCAGCTCGCGCATCAGCGAGGGCAGGTCGTCGTAGGTCAGGGTGAACAGATCGCGGTCCAGCACCGGGTCGCGGAAGCCGGCCATCATCAGTGCGTCGCCGAACTGCGCGATCTGCGCGAAGCGGCTCACGTGCGGGCGGTCGTCGGCGGCGGCGAACGCCTCATTGAGTTCGATCAGCGTTTCCGGGCCGAAGGTCGAGCACAGCAGCAGGCCACCTGGCTTGAGCACGCGGCGGAAACCGGCGAACACTGCCGGCAGGTCGTCCACCCACTGCAGGCACAGGTTGCTGAAGATCACGTCCACGCTGTTGTCGGCCAGCGGCAGCGCAGCGGCATCGCCACACAGGCGCTGGAACGGCTTCCACCAGCCGGCCTGGCGCTTGGCCTGGTCCAGCATCGGCAGCGCCACGTCCAGCGCGATCACCTGCGCCTTCGGCCAGCGCTTCTTCATCAGCGCAGTGGCGTGGCCGGTGCCTGCGCCGATGTCCAGCACCACCTCGGGCTTGCGCGCCTCCAGGTAGTCCAGCGACTCGATCAGCCGCGACTGCACCTCGCGCTGCAGGGCGGCGGCAGCGTCGTAGCTGGTGGCGGCACGCGCGAACGCGCGACGGACATGGCGGGCATCGAAGTGGGACGGCATTGCAGAAGTCTCTTAGAACGTACCGGGGTAGGTGCCGCCGTCGATCAGCAGGTTCTGCCCGGTGAGGTAACCGGCCTGTGCACTGCACAGGAAGGCGCAGGCGGCGCCGAACTCGTCCGGCGTGCCAAAGCGGCCGGCGGGAATCTGCTGGCGGCGGCGTTCGGCCACTTCGCCTGCATTGCCGTCCTTGCCCGCACTGTGGGCGAAGTTGGCACGCAGGCGGTCGGTGTCGAACTGGCCGGGCAGCAGGTTGTTGATCGTGACGTTGTAGGCCACGGTGCGGCGCGACAGGCCAGCGACGAAACCGGTCAGGCCGCTGCGCGCGCCGTTGGACAGCGCCAGGATGTCGATCGGGGCTTTCACCGCGGACGAGGTGATGTTGACGATGCGGCCGAAGCCGCGTTCCATCATCGCATCCACGGTGGCGCGGATCAGCGCGATCGGCGCCAGCATGTTGGCGTCCAGTGCGGCGATCCAGTCGTCGCGCTCGAAGCTGCGGAAGTCGCCGGGCGGTGGGCCGCCTGCGTTGTTGACCAGGATATCCACCTGCGGGCAGGCGGCCAGCGCGGCAGTACGGCCGGCCTCGGTGGTGACGTCGGCGGCGACGGCGCGCACCTCACCGGCACCTGGCAGTGCACGCAGTTCGTCGGCAGCGACCTGCAGTGCAGCCTCGCCACGGGCCACGATCACCACGTTGACGCCCTCGCGCACCAGCGCGCGTGCGCAGCCCAGGCCGAGCCCCTTGCTGGCGCCGCAGACCAGTGCCCAGCGGCCATTGATACCCAGATCCATGCGTCAGTCCTGCGGAATTCGGAGGGGTCTCATTGTCCGCCATCGGCCGGTGACAGGCCGGCAACGAAGTGTTGCAGGGCGGCGGCCACCTCATCGGCATGGCCGAGGAAAGGCGCATGTCCACCGTGGGCAATGGTCAGCGCCTGCGCGCCCGGGGCCAGCGCAGCGGCAGCCTGCATCGCCGTCGGCGACACCAGCCGGTCACGCTGGCCGGCGATCCACAAGCTGGGCTTGCCCAGCGTGGGCAGCGCGCCCCGCAGATCGGTGCCTTCGAGCAGGCGCAGGCCTTCCAGCAGGGCGCGTTCAGTGGGGGCGCCGCGCTCGACCAGGCGCTGGCGCAGCGTGCGCAGCTCCTCGCGGGCGTGCGCCGAGCCCATCACGTCCAGTGCCAGGAAGCGCTCCAGCGTGCCGCCGAAATCGTTGGCCAGCTCTCGCCCGAACTGCTCGAACACTGCCGGCTCCACTGCGTGCGGCCAGTCCTCGCCACGCACGAAGCGCGGCGTGGCGGCGATCATCGCCAGCCCGCGCACCTTCGGCAGCGTGGCCGCCGCGTGCAGTGCGAACAGGCCGCCCAGCGACCAGCCGCACCACACCGCCGGCGGCGTGGCCGCGGCAATGGCACTGACCACGAACGGCAGGCGCAGCGGGGTGGCGTCTTCGCGGCTGTGGCCATGACCGGGCAGGTCGACCCGATGCAGGGTGAACTGGTCCGCAAGTCGCTGCACCAGCGGTGCGAACACGCCGCCCTGCAGGCCCCAACCGTGGATCAACACCAGGTCCGGCCCACGGCCGGTGACTTCAATATGCATGGGCAACGACACGGAACTCAGGCAAAAGCGGGCAGCGGCGGCGGAGCGGCTTCATGCAGGGCAAGATTGACGCGGTCGCGCGCGCTGGCGATGGCCTCGACCAGGCCGCGCACCTGTTCCGGCGTGTGCAGCGCGGAGAGCGTGACGCGCAACCGTGCCTTGCCTTCCGGCACGGTCGGCGGGCGGATCGCGCCGACCATCCAGCCGGCCTGTTCCAGGGCCCTGGACATCGCCATGGCGCTGTGGTCATCGCCGCACAGCAGCGGCTGGATCGGCGTTTCCGAGGCCATCAGGTCCAGCCCGTGGCGGCGTGCTTCGCTGCGGAACAGCCCGATCAGGTCAGCCAGCTTGGAACGGCGCCAGTTGTCGCGGCGCGCCAGGCGCACCGCCTCGAGTGCAGCGGCGGCCATCGCCGGTGGCACGGCGGTGGTGTAGATGTACGGGCGCGCGGTTTCGGCCAAGTGCTCGACCAGGTCGTCGCGGCCCAGCACCAACGCACCGGAACCGCCCAAGGCCTTGCCCAGCGTCACCAGCTGCACCGGTACGTCGTCCACGCCCAGGCCGGCGGCAGCAACGGCGCCACGGCCGTCCCCCACCACGCCCACGCCATGTGCGTCATCGACGTAGAACAACGCCTGCTGCAGGCGCGCGACCAGCGACAACGCACGCAGCGGCGCGATGTCGCCATCCATGCTGAAGACACCGTCGGTGGCGAGCATCGCCGCGCCGTCGGGTGCGTGCTTGAGCTGGCGCATCGCGCCTTCCGCATCCAGGTGCGGGTAGCGGCGCAGGCGTGCACCGGCCAGCCGCGTCGCATCGAGCAGGCTGGCGTGGTTGAGCTTGTCCTGCACGCAGACGTCGTTCTCTTCGCTCAGCAGCGCCTGCTGCACCGCCAGGTTGGCGGCGAAGCCACTGCCGAACAGCAATGCACGCGGGTAACCCAGCCACTCGGCCACCTCGCGTTCGAGTGCGTCGTGCATCGCGTGGTGGCCACAGACCAGATGCGATGCACCGGCACCGGCACCTTCGCGCGCAGCGGCGTCCTGCAGCGCATTGACCACGCTGAACTGCTGCGCCAGGCCCAGATAATCGTTGCTGCAGAAGCCGGTCAGCCACTGGCCGTCCACCTCAAGGCGCACGCCATCGCGACGGGTGACCGTACGTCGCGGGCGGCGACGGCCTTGGGCATCGCGCAGAGCGCGCTGGGCGTGGAGGCGGGCGGTCAGGTCGGGGCGGGCCATGGTGGCTGAATGCGTCGACGGGGCGGCTAGGGTAGCGCGTTGCCGCGGCGCCTGCTTGCCGCCCGTCTCAGGCCGCGTGAGCGCAGCCGCAGCCGGGCGCGTCGGCGCTGATATCGGCGTGCACGGTGCCGCCGTGGTCGTGGCCTTCGGCATCCACCTGCACCGCCATCGGCTGCAGCCCCAGCCGCGCGAACAGGGCCAGGTCGCGTTCGCTTTCCGGGTTGCCGGTGGTCAGCAGCTTGTCGCCGTAGAAGATCGAGTTGGCACCGGCCAGGAAGCACAGCGCCTGCAGTTCGTCACTCATCGCCTCGCGGCCGGCCGACAGCCGCACCATCGAGCGCGGCATGGCGATGCGCGCCACCGCGATCATGCGCACGAACTCGAACGGGTCAAGCTCGGCGCTGCCATGCAGCGGCGTACCCGCCACCTGCACCAGCTTGTTGATCGGCACCGAATCCGGATGCGCCGGCAGCGTGGCCAGCGCCAGCAGCAGGCCGACGCGCTGCGCGCGCGTCTCGCCCATGCCGACGATGCCGCCGCAGCAGGTCTTCAGGCCGGCATCGCGCACGTGTTCCAGTGTATCCAGGCGGTCCTGGTACTGGCGCGTGTGGATGATCGAATCGTAGTAGTCCGGCGCGGTGTCGAGATTGTGATTGTAGTAGTCCAGACCGGCATCCTTCAGCGCACGCGCCTGCTCGCCACTGAGCATCCCGAGCGTGGCGCAGGTCTCCAGGCCCAGCGCCTTCACCCCGGCGATCATCGCCGCCACCTTCGGGATGTCACGGTCCTTCGGCGATCGCCACGCGGCACCCATGCAGAAGCGCGATGCACCGGCGGCCTTGGCCTGGCGTGCCTTGGCCAGTACCGCATCGGTGTCCATCAGCTTCTGCGCGTTCACCCCGGTGCTGTAGCGCTGCGCCTGCGGGCAGTACGCGCAGTCTTCCGGGCAGCCGCCGGTCTTCACCGACAGCAGGGTGGATACCTGCACCTGCGACGGGTCGAAGTGCTCGCGATGGACCGCTGCGGCGCGGAACAGCAGCTCAGGGAGCGGCAGCTCGAACAGCGCTTGCAGCTCGTCCTGTTGCCAGTCGTGGCGGATGGCAGCAGCCATGGCGGGACCTTGGGTACGAATGGAGCGAGGGCGGCAGTGTGGGTGGGTTGATGAACGCTGTCAACCTAAATAGAGTTATGTTGGTTTACGGAAGGCCGCTCCGATCGCGCTTGTCAGAAGCGCCGCATTTCACCGCATCCTGCAAGGGCTTCGGCCAAAGTGGCCGCTGCCCAACGGAAGCGCTGGCGCGCAGACTCTTTCCCATGACCGATCTCCATCGTCTCCGCGGCCGCATCAGCGCGCTGGTCCTCAGCGAGGCCTGGCGCCGCCGCGCCGCGCTCTGGGGCGGTGCCGTGGCCGTGGCGCTGGTGGCGATCCTGTTCGCCAAGGCCAGCGATGCGGCCTTCCATCTGTTCCAGCGCATCACCGCGCACTGGCCGTGGTGGGCCCTGCTGCTTACGCCGGGCATTTTCGCGCTGCTGGCCTGGCTGACCGCTGGCGTGCTGAAGCCTACGCGCGGCAGCGGCATTCCGCAGGTCATCGCTGCGTTGGACAAGGCGGATGAGCCGTTCCGGAAGACCAACCTGTCACCTGCGGTTTCGGCCGGGAAGCTGCTGCTGACCTCGCTGTCGTTGCTGGGGGGCGCATCGGTCGGCCGCGAGGGCCCGACGGTGCATGTGGGCGCCAGCCTGATGTACCTGTTCGGCCGCTGGTTCGGCTTCAAGGATCCCCGCGAGCTCTCGCACTTCCTGTTGGCTGGCGGCGCTGCGGGTATTGCGGCGGCCTTCAACACGCCGCTGGCGGGCATCGTTTTCGCCATCGAAGAGCTCAGCGGCCGTTTCGAACATCGCTTCTCCGGCACCTTGTTGACCGCGGTGATCGTCGGTGGCGTGGTATCGCTCGGTCTGTTGGGCAACTACACCTATTTCGGTCATGTGAGCGCACGCCTGCCGCTGGGCCAGGGCTGGCTGGCGATCCTGCTGTGCGGCGTGGTGGCAGGCCTGCTGGGTGGGCTGTTCGCACGAGCGGTGCTGGCCAGCGCTGCGGGCCGCCCGCGCTGGCTGGGGCAACTGCGGCAGCGCCATCCGGTCCTGCTGGCCGCAGGCTGCGGTCTGGCGGTGGTCGTGCTGGCGATGGTGTTCGGTGAAGGCGCGTTCGGCACCGGCTACGAACAGGCGCGCAGCCTGGTGCAGGGCCAGGCAATGGTCGGCCACGAATTCGGGCTGATGAAGCTGCTGGCCAACCTGGCGTCGTACGTGGCGGGTATTCCCGGTGGTCTGTTCTCGCCGGCGCTGGCGGTCGGCGCGGGACTGGGCCACAACCTGTCAGTGCTGATGCCGGGCGTGGACCCGCGCGCATTCGTGCTGCTGGGCATGTGCGCTTACCTGACCGGCGTCACCCAGGCACCGCTGACCTCGGCGGTGATCTCGCTGGAACTGACCGACAGTGGTGACTTGCTGTTGCCGATCCTGGCCACGGTGCTGCTTGCTCGTGGTGTATCCGGGCTGGTGTGCCGCGTGCCGATCTATCGCGGTCTGGCGGAGCTGTTGATGGTGCCGGCCTTGGCGCCGTCGGATGCAGGGCATCGCGAACGCTCAGCCTGATGGACGGTGCGGCAACGGATAACGCCGACACCGCAGCAGGCATTCCGGTGATGGCGATGCCCGCAGCGCGGCGGAAAACTGGGGCATGCGCATCCCTCTCTGGCATACGGCAACCCGTGTCTCCCGCGCGCTGCTTCGCGTGCTGCTGCCGCTGCGATGCCTGGTCTGCAACGATGACGGCCACGATGGCCTGGATCTCTGCGCGGCGTGTTACGCGGAACTTCCGTGGGCCGGCCGTGCCTGCCTGCGTTGCGCGCTGCCACTGCCCGACAACGCGCTGATCGTCTGCGGTACCTGCCGTGAGGAAGTGCCGCCGCAGGCCGCCACCCATGCCAGCCTGCTGTATCTGCCGCCGGTCGACCAGCTGCTGGTGCGCTACAAGTTCCACCAGGACCTGGCGGCCGGCCGCCTGCTCGTGCAGCTGATGCAGCGCGCACCGCCGCCCTGGTCGTGCGCGCCACTGGTGCCGGTGCCGCTGCACAACCGCCGCCTGCGCCAGCGCGGCTACAACCAGGCCGCCGAACTGTGCCGGTTGCTACCGATGCCGGTCTGGCAGGGCCTGTATCGGCGCCGGCATACGGCACCGCAGTCGGAGCGCAGCGCCGAACAGCGCCGGGACAACCTCTTCGACGCATTCGCCACGCGCGGATCAGCGCCGGTGCGGCTGACGTTGGTGGATGACGTGATGACCACCGGCAGCACGGTGATGGAGATCGCCGAGACCTTGCGTCTGGTAGGGACTGAAGAGGTGCGCGTGTGGGTCTGCGCGCGCGTGCCGTGATCGCCGCTTTCATGCGCAGGGACTAGGATGGGGCCGATTCCGGATCGAAGGAGTGGCCATGAATTCCCCTTTGTCTCCCTTGCTGTCGGGGGTCGGGCGCAGCTGGTGGATCCTGCTGCTGTACGGGTTGGTTGCGCTTGGCTTCGGCATCATCGCCATTGGCTGGCCGCTGTCGGCGGCGATGGCACTGGCCTGGACGCTGGGCGTGATGGCCATTGTCGAGGGCGTGATCAGCCTGTTCGCCCTGGTCAGCGGCGGCAGCGGCGCGTCGCGTGGCTGGCTGGCGCTGTATGTCATCGCCTCGCTGGGCTTCGGCATCCTGGCGGTGATCAATCCGCTGGCAACGGCCAGCGTGCTGGTGCTGTTCCTGGCCGCGTGGCTGCTGGTGGCCGGCATCTATCGCATCGTGTTCGCGATCCGCGTGCGCAGGCAGATCCAGGGTGAGTGGCTGCTGATCCTCAGCGGCGTACTGGCGGTGGTGCTGGGCCTGCTGTTTGCCGCCAACCCGTATGCGGGCGTGGCGGTGACCACGCTGTGGATCGGCATCGGCAGCCTGCTGTACGGCCTGCTGCAGGTACTGGTGGCGTTCAAGCTGCGGAAGCTGAAGTGAGGGCGGCCTGTCCGCTGCTGTTGGCGACGGCGTTGGGCCTGACCGGATGCATGTCAGGCACCACGCCGGGTACGACCGGGGGAGCGGACCGTCCGCCGCTTCCCGGCGTGGACGTCCGCCTGAGTGCGGTTGACGTGGCCGGGAAGGACGCAGGGGTGCCGTGGCAGGACGAGTGGCTGACGCTTCGGCAACCCCCGATCGCGAGCAGCGCGGACATCGCCGATGTGCGCGCGGTGCCGGATGGGAATGGTTTGACGGTGCTGCAGATCCGCTATCGTCCCGAGGCGCACCGGCGCATCCATGATGGCACGGCGGCGCTGGTCGGTCAGCGCATCGCCATCAGCGTGGACGGCCGTGTGGTGACGGTGGCAACGGTACAGGGACCATTTTCTGAATCGATGGGTCTGAGCGGGTTGCCGGGCAAGGACGAGGCGCGGGAACTGGCCAGGCACATCACCGGGAAATGACCGGAGGCGGTGGAGTCGACTGACAGTCGACTCTACCCAGTCGGCAGGCCATGCCTATCGGTAGGCCACACCTCGTCGGCAGGCAACATCCCATCGATACCCCACACCCGGTCGTCAGGCGCGCACGGTTGGCATGTCATGTGAGGGCATGGCCGACGCCAGGAACCGGTGCCGTCAGCTCCGCCTTCCCGCGAACCGTGCCTCGATCTCTTCCAGCGACTTGCCCTTGGTTTCCGGCAGCCACAACGCGGCCACCAGGAAGAACACGAAGGTGCACGCCGCCCAGAACACGAACATGCTGGCGTAGCCGTAGTGGCCCACCGTGGGCAGGAAGATCGCGGCGATGGTGGTTGAGACGAACTGGTTGATCAGCAGCGCGATGCTCATGCCGTTGGAGCGGATGCGGTTCGGCATCAGCTCAGACAATGCCAGCCACACGCACACGCCGGGGCCGACGGCGAAGAACGCGACGAACACCAGGATGCAGGTGGCCACCGCCCAGCCGTGTGCGGGCGGCGGCACCGGCCCGATGCGGGCCTGTTCGATGCGCAGCGGCGCCTGCTCGGCGCTGGCCGGGTCGGCGAACGGGTTGAGGTGCAGCTTGCGGAAGAACGCACCGATCACGCTGTCCGGCTGCACGGTGCCGGCGCGCTCGATGCGCAGCTCGCGATCGGTCAGGTTGTCGCTGCGCAGGGCGCGCACATTGGTGAAGTCACCGTAGGCATACGACACGGTCAGCTGCATCGGCCGGCCTTCGCTGTCGATGCCTGCGCCGAGGCGCTGCCACTGTGCGTCATCCAGCACCAGCTGCAGGCCATCGCGGCTGACCGCCGCCTGCAACTGCGGCTGCACATCGGCGCGGCCGCGCTCGGCCTGGAAGAACAGCGTGGCGGCGGCCAGCAGGGCCACGCAGATACCGCCGCTGCCCAGCATCAACAGGAACTTGCGGCCCTTGCGGTCGACCAGCAGCAGCGCGACCACGGTCATCACCGCGTTGAGCAGCTTGATCGCTACGTCGGCGCCGTTGGCCACCGAGCCGGACAGACCGGCCTGGTTGAGGATGTTGACTGCGTAGGCCAGCACCGAATTGATGCCGGTGGCCTGGGTGCAGGCCAGCACCACGCAGGCCAGCAGGAACGGCACCACGTAGCGGCGGCTGAGCAGCGGATCCCGCTTGCCGTCGCTGCTGCTCGATTCCGGGGCCTGGATCTGGGCCAGCGTGGGCTCGACCTCTGCGGCGGGAAGGACGCGCTGCAGGCTGCGGCGCGCTTCGTCGATGCGGCCGCGGCGCACCAGCCAGCGTGGCGATTCGGACAGCCAGAAGATGCCGGCGCAGAACAGCAGTCCTGGCGCCAGGCAGGTCCAGAAGATGGTGCGCCAGGCGTGGTCCTTCACCGTGAACAGTTCCTGCGCCTGCTCCGCGACCGGCAGCGAGCGCACGGCCTCGGCGGCGGCATCCACGGCATGGGCGTGGTACAGGCCGATCAGGGCTGCCAGCACCAGGCCAACGGTCAGCAGCAGCTGGAACATGGCCGCGCCTCGCCCGCGTCGTTCGGGGCTGAGCACTTCGGCCAGGTACAGCGGAATCACGACGCCGATCAAACCGCCACTGATGCCCTGCAGCAGGCGTCCCAGCAGCAGCGGCGTGTAGCCGGAGGCCAGTGCCATGATCGGAATCGAGGCGGTGAACAGCAGGCCGGCCAGCAGCATCGCGCCGCGGCGGCCGATCAGGTCGGCGATCATGCCGGCGAACAGCGAGGACAACACGCTGCCCAGCAGCACCGCTGCCACCACGAAGCCGAGCTGCTGGCTGCTGAGCTGCCAGGCGTGGCTGGCGGTCGCTTCAAGGTAGGGCAGGGCACCGGCGATGATGCCGATGTCGATGCCGTACAGCAGGCCGCCCAGGCCGCCGATGAAGAGCAGGTAGCGCACGGGCCAGCGCGGAGCGGTGGAAGCGGGTACGGCAGGTGCGGCGGCTGCGGTCATCGGCGTATTCCTGGAATAACGGGGATGGTGCGTGGCTGAGGCATTGCGCTTGCGCGCTTCATGTAGCGCCGAGCCATGCTCGGCTTGCCGCGCGAAGCGCAGCACGGACGTCATCGATGTCGGTACGGAAAGCAGCCGAGCATGGCTATGCCGATCGTCCTGATCGGCACCCTCCGGGCCGTCGCAAGCGACGTTGGCAATGGCTCCTGCCATTGCCTTCGGCTCTACAGAAACGCAGATATCAAGCGTTTGCAGCGTTCAAATCGACGACGCGTCCGCCGACAACCACCTGCTGCAGGCGCAGCTCGGCATCCAGCACCACCAGGTCGGCGCGGGCGTCGGGCGCGATGCGGCCGCGATCGCCCAGGCCCAGGTAGTCGGCCGGGAAGGTGGAAACACGTTGCGATGCATCGGCCAGCTCCAGGCCCACCTGCACCAGATTGCGCAGCGCCTGGTCCATGGTCAGAGCACTACCCGCCAGCGAACCGGTTGCCAGGCGCACGCAGCCGCCGCACTTGTGCACGCGCTGTTCGCCCAGCGCGTACTCGCCATCGGGCATGCCGGTGGCCGCCGTGGCGTCCGTCACCGCGTACAGGCGCGGAATCGCGCGCGCGGCCAGCCGGATCACGCCGGGGTGGATGTGCTGCAGGTCGGGAATGATCTCGGCGTACTGCGCATGTGCCAACGCAGCGGCGGCAATGCCCGGGCGGTAGTGGTCGACACCGGTCATGCCGTTGAACAGATGGGTGAAGCCGGAGGCACCGGCCTGCAGCGCAGCTACGCCTTCTTCGTAGGTGCCGGCACTGTGGCCCAGCTGCACGCGGATGCCCATCGCCGCCAGCGCGGGAATCAGCGCGGTGTGCTCGCCGATCTCCGGTGCCAGTGTCATCACCCGGATCGGTGCCAGCGCGTGCAGCTGCTGCACCAGCGCCAGCGTCGCTTCGATGGTGCGGTTGGGCTGTGCGCCCAGCCGCTGCGGGCTGATGAACGGCCCTTCCAGATGTACGCCGGCAATGCAGGCCGCATCGGCATCGGGCGCCGCCATGGTGGCGGCCACGCCCTGCAGCGCATGCTCGATCTCGTCCAGGCCGGCGGTCATGGTGGTCGCCAGCAGCGTAGTGGTGCCGAAGCGCAGATGGGTGCGGGCGATGGTTCGCGCCACGTCACCGCCCTGCATCAGGTCCACGCCCGCCGCACCGTGCACATGCAGGTCGATGAAGCCGGGCAGGATCACCGGCAATTGCAGATCGCCAGCGCCGCTGTGGTCATCCACCTGCAGCTGGCGCACGTGGGAATCGAAGTGGACCTGGCCACGCCGCCAACCCAGCGGCGTGAGGATGCGGCCATGCAGGGAGCGGGTGTCGGTCATGCGGCGGGCTCGGCGATGATCACTTCAATGCCCAGCCGCTGCAGGCCCTCGCGCGAGGCATCGTCGATGCCGGCATCGGTGATGATGGTGTGGATCTGATCCAGCAGTGCGATGCGGTGCAGGCTGACGCGCCCGAACTTGGAGGCGTCAGTCAGCACCACGATGCGGCGTGCGCGCTCGACCATGCGGTGGTTGAGGCGGGCTTCGGCTTCGTCGTGCGTGGTCAGCCCGAACTGCAGGTCCAGGCCGTCCACGCCCAGGAACAGGGTATCGAAGCTGTAGGAGTTGAGGCTGGCTTCGGCCTGGCTGCCCTGCAGCGACAGCGACTGCTGGCGCAGCAGTCCACCGGTCAGCAGCACGTTGATGCCGGGCGCGTTGGCCAGTTCCCAGGCGATGTTCAGCCCGTTCGTCATCACCGTCACGTCGCGCTGCGTGCGCAGGTGGCGGGCCAGGGTCATCGTGGTCGAGCCGGAGTCGATGATGATGTTGTCACCGGGCCGCACCAGGCGCGCGGCACACGCGCCGATCGATTCCTTCAGCGGCAGGTTCAGTGCGTCCTTTTCGTGGATGTCCTGTTCCTGCGGCGGCGTGCGCACCAGCGTGGCGCCACCGTGGGTACGGTTGGCCAGGCCCTGCGATTCGAAGTGGGTCAGGTCGGCACGGATGGTCACCGCCGACACGCCGAAGCGCTCGACCAGATCGGCCACCTGCACCGAGCCGTGCTCGATCAGCAGCTGCAGGATCTGTTGCCGGCGGGAGCGGGTGTTGCGCATGGCCATTCTCGGTGTCGCGGGGAAAGGTAGAGATTAGCCGTTCGCAGCAGCGGCAGCAGCCGAGCCTGCGTTCTGCGGGCGGGTTCCGGCCTGGTTGGCGCTGCATGCACGGGCGTACTCGTCCAGGCACAGGCCGACGCGATGCTGTGCCAGCGCGGCAGGCGTATTGGCCAGGGTGCCCTCGCGCACGGCGCGGTACTGCTCGGGCAGGTACTGGCTGAGCAGTACCAGCGGCGGCGCGTGTTGTTCCAGGTTGGCGAACAGGGTCTGCACCGCCTGTACCAGCGCCGGCTCGCCCCAGTAGTAGCGGCAGCGGTCGCTGAAGGAATAGCGGCGCAGCAGGCGCAGCGCTGCCTCATCGCCCTGGTAGTAGGACTGCCAGTACTTCGGCTGCGCCACCATCACCTCGTCCAGCACCTGCGGCAGGCGCGAGCACTGCGCTGCGGGCAGCAGTTCGGCTTCGATTGCGGCCAGCGCGAACAGCGCCTCGCGGTAGGCGAAGGTCGCGGCCGGGCCGACTTTGAGGATGGCGAAGTGGTCGCGCACTAGCGCGTGCAGGCCGTTTTCTCGCTGGTAATCGGTGGAATGCGCTTCGAACACGATGCGCGGCTGCTGTTCGAGGAAATCGGCCAGCGCCCCCGCAGCCGCTGCGTCGTACTCGTGCACGCTGCTGTGGTCGAAGTCCACGCCCGGCTGCACCACCATGGCGATCACGCGCTGCCACGCATCGCGCAGTTGCGGTGTATCGAACGCCTGCTGGTGGATGGCCAGGGTCTGCGCCGCAGCAGCGGGCGTGGTCACCTGTAGGCCTTCGGCCAGCGAGGCTTCACCGCCGGGAATCGGCACTTCGGTACCGATCACGTAGACCGGCGGCGGCAGGCCATGATCCGCAGCGGTACGCTCGGCGATCTCGGCCAGTTCCGCCGAACGCGCCGCGACGACGGCATCGGGCAGCGGCACCGGGTCATCGGCGCAGGACATGCTGCAATCGAGGTGGATCTTGTGGAAACCGGCGGCGACGTAGGCTTCGATCAGCACGCGCGCGTGGCTCATCGCCTCGGCGGCCGGGCGCTTCTGCCAGGCATTCGGGCCGAGGTGATCACCGCCCAGAACCAGCCGCTCGCGCGGGAAGCCTTCCTCATCGGCCAGCACGCCGACGTAGTCGCGGTACTGTGGTGGGGTCATGCCGGTGTAGCCGCCGAACTGATCGACCTGGTTGGAGGTGGCCTCGATCAGCAGCATGGTGCCGTGCGCCAGTGCCACGTGCATGGCCGCGCGCAGCACCTGTTCGTTGCTGCAGCAGACGCTGTACAGGCCGACATTGGCACCGGCGCGGTGGGAGGCAAGCAGGGTCTGCAACGGGGACATGGTCAGGCTCCGGTCGATCAGGAAAACGAGGGTTGGCAGGCGAGCAGGGCGGCACCGCGAGCGCCGCCGGCATCGCCGAAACGCGGCGGCACGATCGGCGGTATCTGCACGCCGTTGAACAGATGCGCGGAAATCGCGGCCGGCAGCTGCTGGTACAGCGGCGCGTACTGCGACAGGCCGCCGCCGAGCACGATCACGTGCGGGTCCAGCGCCAGCACCAGCGCGGCCAGGCTGTGGCCAAGCAGGTCGCGATGGATGTCCAGCGCCTTGCGCGCACGTGCATCACCGGTTTCGGCCAGTGCGATCACTGCGCTGGCATCGTTGGCGCTGCCACCGAGGTGACGCTCGATCATTGCCAGCCCGCTGCCGGACACGTAGCGCTCCACGCAGCCCTGCAGGCCGCAGGCGCAGTCGATCAGTGGCAGGCCGTGGCGCTGCAGCAGGTGGCCAGGCACGCTCCAATGGCCCCATTCGCCCGCCAGCCCGTTGAAGCCGGACAGCAGGCGGCCCTGCAGGCAGAAGCCACCGCCAGCGCCGGTGCCGAGGATGGCGCCGAACATGCTGGGGTAACCGGCGGCGGCCCCGCCATGTGCCTCGGACAGGGCGAAGCACTGCAGGTCATTGCCGAAGTGCAGCGGACGCTGCAGGCGAGCCTGCAGGTCGGCGGCCACGCTGTGGCCGGTCAATGCCGGCACATTCGCACTCAGCTGGCGGCCGCTGCGACGATCACGCACACCGGGCAGGGCGATACCGATGGCCGCATCGCTGCGACCCAGCGCGGCATCGGCCTCGGCCACCAGGGTCATCACCGCCTGCAGGAAACCGTCGTAGTCGCCCTGCGGCGTGCTGACCCGGCGGCGCCAGGTGACCTGCGTCGCCGCATCGCACGCCACCAGCTCGATCTTGGTGCCGCCGATGTCGATGCCATAGCAGGCGTGGGCGATCAGCTCAGCCATGGTGGATGGTGACGCCCTTGACGACGCGGTTGACGGTGCCGTCCGGGAACGGGTTGTCCGGGGTCAGGCCGAGCGCGGCCGAGCGCTGCAGCGCGAACAGCTGCGCAAAGCCCAGCCACACCGGGGCCAGCCACGGGTCGTCCAGTGCCGGTACGGTGAGCGTGTACTCGTCTTCGGCACCGATATCCGAATGCGGGCCGATCGCCAGCACCTGGCCGGCCACGCCATCGCGGCGCAGTTCTTCCAGCAGGTCCTGTTCGTAGCGGCGCGCCAGCGGCTGCACGCTGCGCAGCACCACCACCAGGGTGTTGCCATCCAGCGTCGACTTGGGGCCATGGCGGAAGCCCAGTGGCGTATTGGCCAACGCCAGCACGCGGCCGGCGGTCAGCTCCAGCACCTTCAGCGCGCACTCGCGCGCCAGCGCTTCCAGCGGGCCGCTGCCGAGGTAGATGATGCGGTTGAACGGGCGCTGCGCCAGCTCCGCCACCGGTGCATCCCACTGCGCCAGGCCTTCGCGGGCCAGCGCGGCGATCTGCTTCAGGCGCGCCACGCGCGCATCCCACGGCGAACGATCGAACACGGTCAGTGCGGCCAGCAGCATGCAGGTCAGGCTGCTGGTCATGGCGAAGGCGCGATCGCAGCTGGCCGACGGCATCAGCAGGGTGCAGGTATCGGCGCGGCCGGCGCCACGACGGGCCAGTTCGCCGTCGGCGTTGCAGGTGATGTCGAGGAAGCGCGCGTCATCCACATCGCTGCGCACGCGGTCCACCGCGGCCACGCTTTCCGGGCTGGAACCGCTGCGGCCGAACGAGACCAGCAGGGTGGGGCGGTCGCGCTGCAGGTACAGCGCCGGGTGGGTCAGCAGGCTGGTGGTGTGCACCACGCGCACCTCGGCCGGCCACTGCGCGTTGATCGCGTCGGCCACCATTTCGGCGATGAAGCCGGAGCTGCCGGCGCCGGTGAACAGCACGCGCAGGCTCGGGTCATTGAGGCTGTCGCCGAGGAAGGCCTGCAGGCGGTCGCGGGCACGCGCCAGGTCTTGGGCGAGGGCGTCCCACAGCGCAGGCTGCTGGGCGATTTCGGTAGCGGTATCGGCTCCGCCCAGGCGCTGCCAGGCGGACACATCGGAAAGCAGGGTGACGTCCATTCGGAGGTTCCAGTTGGGCCAGCGCACCATCTGTGTTTTCTTTCGAAATGTCAAATACCGAAAGCAAAAAGAAAGAAAATATGGTGTGCGACTTCCCATGCATTGCCCGTCCATGGAAACGAAAGAAACGTCCGGATGCCGTATCGCACAATGCTTAACAGGCAGTTGCAAGCGATTACGCAAAGTACTGCGACGCACAAACTTTCGTTTCAACAGAATATATCTTCCTTTTTCCTTTCAATTTGTTGACATCTTTCGAATCGCTGCCCTAGAGTCGGCCCAATCGCTTTCGAAACGCCCGGTGAACGGGTTGGGAGTCCGCGTGGAAAACTGCGTTCGTCGCTCGCCGCTGCTGCTGGCCTTGTTGCCGGCGTTGATGCTGGCGTCCACGTCGGCCCATGCCGAGCCGGTCGGCAATCTGCGTTCGGTTGCCGCCAGCGCCAGCCGCGACGGCGTGCAGGGCTGGGACCTGCAGACCGACAAGGGCGCGCGCATCCGCATCGAACTGCCGGCCGCCGACATCATCCGCGTGCAGGCAGGCCGCAATGGCACGCTGACCGGTGCCGGCGACAAGGCTGCACCGATCGTGCTGCCGCAGCCCAAGGCCAACGTGCAGGCGAAGCTGGAAGAAGACGCGCAGGAGGTCCGCGTGCGGACCGAGGCACTGGTGCTGCACGTACAGCGTCAGCCGCTGCGCATGCGCCTGGAGCGCCTGGACAACGGCCAGCCGACCGCCCTGTGGCAGGAGCTTCAGTCGCTGGACCTGGATGCCTCGCAGAGCGTGCAGGTGCTGTCCTCGCAGGCCGATGAAAGCTACTTCGGCGGTGGCCAGCAGAACGGCCGCTACCAGTTCAAGGGCCGCGAGCTGGAGGTGTCCTATTCCGGCGGTTGGGAAGAGGGCGATCGCCCCAGCCCGGCGCCGATGCTGCTGAGCAGCCGTGGCTGGGGCATGCTGCGCAATACCTGGAGTGATGGCAGCTACGATCTGCGCGAGGCCGACCAGGCCACGCTGCTGCATCGCGAAGACCGCTTCGATGCCTATTACTTCGTCGGCGCGGACCTGCCGAAGCTGATCGAGCGCTACACCCAACTGACTGGCCGCCCGAACATGGTCGCGCGCTGGGCGCTGTCCTACGGCGACGCCGATTGCTACAACGACGGCGACAACAGCAAGAAGCCCGGCACCGTGCCCGAAGGCTGGAGCGACGGCCCGACCGGCACCACGCCCGACGTGATCGACAGCGTGGCCAAGCAGTACCGCGCCCACGACATGCCCGGTGGCTGGATCCTGCCCAACGATGGCTATGGCTGTGGCTACAAGCAGCTGCCGGAAACCGTGAAAGGCCTGGCCGGTTACGGCTTCCGCACCGGCCTTTGGACCGAGAACGGTGTCGACAAGATCGCCTGGGAAGTCGGCAAGGCCGGCAGCCGCGTGCAGAAGCTGGACGTGGCCTGGACCGGCAAGGGCTACCAGTTCGCGATGGACGCCAACCGCCAGGCGTTCAACGGCATCCTCGACAATTCCGATTCGCGCCCGTTCCTGTGGACGGTGATGGGCTGGGCCGGCATCCAGCGCTATGCGGTGGCCTGGACCGGCGACCAGAGCAGCAGCTGGGATTACATCCGCTGGCACGTGCCGACCCTGGTCGGGTCGGGCCTGTCCGGCATGGCCTACGCCAGCGGCGATGTGGATGCGATCTTCGGCGGCAGCGCCGAGACCTTCACCCGCGACCTGCAGTGGAAGGCGTTCACCCCGGTGCTGATGGGCATGAGCGGCTGGTCGTCGAACGCACGCAAGCATCCGTGGTGGTACGACGAGCCCTACCGCAGCATCAACCGCGATTACCTGAAGTTGAAGATGCGCCTGACCCCGTACATGTACGGGCTGGTGCACGAGGCCGCGCAGACCGGCGCGCCGCCGGTGCGTGGCCTGATGTGGGACAACCCGCGCGACCCGCACGCGCAGGATGAAACCTACAAGTACCAGTTCCTGCTCGGTCGCGACCTGCTGGTAGCGCCGGTGTACCGCAGCCAGGCCGCCAGCCGTGGCTGGCGTCGCGACATCCACCTGCCGGCCGGTGGATGGATCGACTACTGGGATGGCCGCCGTGTGCAGGCTGGCGCCGATGGCCGCCAGCTCGACCGCCAGGTGGACCTGGCCACGCTGCCGGTGTTCGTGCGTGCAGGAGCCATCCTGCCGATGTACCCGTCGATGCTGTTCGACGGTGAGAAGCCGCTCGATGAAGTGACCTTCGACCTGTACCCGCAGGGCGAGTCGCAGTACACGCTGTACGAAGACGATGGCAACACGCGCCGCTACCAGCAGGGCGAGTCGAGCACGCAGGTGATCCGCGTGCAGGCGCCAGCGCAGGGCAGTGGCCCGGTGCAGGTGCAGATCGATGCGGTGCAGGGCCAGTACAACGGCCAGCTGCCGCAGCGCCGCTACAGCCTGCGCGTGCTCAGCCGCCAGGCGCCGCGTGCGGTGCAGGCCGCCGGCCGCCCGCTGCCGGCGCTGGCTGATGCCGCTGCGTTCAACGCTGCGGCTGAAGGCTGGTACTTCGATGCCGCTGAACGACGCGGCACGCTGCATGTGCGCACCGCCAGCCAGGACATCCGCCAGCCGCTGCAGCTGCAGCTGGACTTCGCGGTCGCCGCCGCCGCTGCCGACGACGCCTATCCGGCGGCACCGGTGCTCGGCCGCGAACTGCCGGCCGACAGCCTGCTGGTGGTCAACCGCCCGGCCGAAGAGCCCGGCCACGCGCTGGAAAACGCCTTCGATGATGACCCCGGCACCTGGTTCCGCAGTGTGCGCAACCAGGCCGTGCGCACCGGTGCCCACGAATGGGTGATCGGGTTCGGCGAGCGCAGGATGATCGATGGCATCGACATTGCGCCGCGCAATGACAAGAACTGGAAACACGGCCAGGTACGCGACTACGAGGTGTACCTGGGTGACAGCAATGGCGAGTGGGGCGAGCCGATCGCCCGCGGCCGCCTGCAGTTGAAGGAAGGCGTGCAGCGCATCGCGTTCCCGGCCCATGCCGGCCGCCTGCTGCGCTTCCGCGTGCTGAGCGTGCAGAACCCCGAAGGCGACGGCGCCAGCAGCACCGACCCGATGGTCACGGCCGCACAGGGCAGTGCCCGCGCCTTTGATGCGCTGCAGCCGCGCGACGTCGGCCCGATCGCACTGTCCACCTTCCACATTCTCGAACACCAGGAACCGGAGCGACCGGCCCGGCAGCGCTATCTCTCCGAGCTGCCGGTGCCGGCCGCGCTGGCCAGCCAGGTGCGCGCCGACCAGTCGTTCCGTGGCGACGCCGGCATGCGCATGAACGGCCTGCAGTTCCGCCGTGGCCTGGGCGTCGGCGCCAACAGCCGCATCGACCTGCGCCTGCAGGGCGGCTGGCACCTGCTGCGTGCCGACCTCGGCATCGACGATGCCTGCCGCAGCGCCGGTGGCCTGCAGTTCCAGGTCTGGGGTGACAACCGCCTGCTGTACGACAGCGGCCTGGTGAAGGCACCCGGCGTGGTCAAGCCGGAGCTGGACATCCGTGGCCTTTCAAGCCTGAGCCTGCGCACGCTGGGTGCGCAGGGCAGCCAACCCGCCCAGGTCTGTGCCAACTGGGCCAACGCCGTGCTGATCGGCCAGGAGGGCGACTCCGCCAGCATCGTCGCCCCATGACCCCCTCGTAACACCGCTCCTCCCCCGCCCATTCCGACTACGGCCCTCATGGCCGTGGCCCGGGAGCGTTTTGCCCGCCGATTCACCATTCGCGCCGCACCCCTGCCAGGAGAGAACCCCGATGTTGCCCGTCCGCCACCACCGCCCCCCCTGTCGTTCGATCGCTCCGCTGTCGCTGGCCATCGCCGGCGCGCTGCTGTCGGTCGCCGTTCCTGCCTTCGCCCAGGAGAGCAAGGACAAGGCCACCGACCTTGCCCGCATCGAGGTCACCGGCTCCAACATCCGCCGCACCGACGTTGAAACCGCCTCCCCGGTACAGGTGATCAGCAAGCAGGACATCCAGAACATGGGTGCGCGCACGCTGCTGCAGGTGCTGGACAACCTCCCAGCCGCACGTCCAGCGCAGCAGGACGCGCGTTCGCTGTTCACCGGTTCCGATGGTGCTTCGCAGGCCAACCTGCGTGGCTTGGGCGCGCAGGGCACGCTGGTGCTGCTGAACGGTCGTCGCCTGTCGTACTACGGCGCACCGGCCGGCTTCCAGACGCAGTTCGTCAACATCGATGCGATTCCGGCCGCGGCCATCGAGCGCATGGAAGTGCTGACCGACGGCGCCTCGGCGGTGTACGGCACCGACGCGGTGGCCGGCGTGATCAACGTGATCACCAAGCGCAACTTCCAGGGGGCCGAGGTCAGCATCACCAACGACACCTCCTCGCGCATCGACTCCTACGGCGAGCGCCAGGCCAGCATCACCGCCGGTTTCGGTGACCTGGCCGAAAACCGCTTCAACATCTACGGCGCGGTGAACATGTACCGCCGCGACGCGATTCCGCTGAGCGACTTCTACGACAAGCGCCCCGACCAGTACTACGTCAACAACCCGAACTACCTCAACAACCTGCGCCTGGGCGTGGGCAGCAAGCCGGGCGAGTTCAACCCGGGCAGCTACTTCGCCTTCGATCCGGTCACCGGCCGCCGTGTGCAGGAAGCTGCGCCGGGCTGCAAGAACGTGCTGACCAGTGAAGCGGCCGGCCCGCGTTGCGTCTGGGAAACCTGGATGAACAACGAGATCGATGCCGGTGCCAAGTCCGAGCGCAATACCGCCTACCTCAACGGCACTTTCCTGGTGGGTGACAGCACCGAGATCTTCGCCGAGGCGACCTACACCGACATCGACCTGCGCGCCAACGGCGGTACGCCGCGCACCTACGGCACCACCACCGGCAACCCGACCAGCTGGTTCTCGCGCAACACCGGCAACACCGTCAACCAGTTCCTGTACCCGTTCCTGGGCCCGAACAACGAGTACAACCACGCCAGCGCGCAGATGAAGGCAATGATGGGCGGCGTGGTCGGCCTGACCTACCTGCTGCAGGATGCCGGCCCGAGCTACTTCGGCCAGCGCAACACCGACAAGAGCTACCGCGTGCTGGCCGGTGCGCGTGGCAGCCGCGGTGACTGGAACTGGGAGACCGCGTTTGCCAGCGCCGGTACCCACTCCACCACCTACCAGACGATCAACGTCAACACCAAGGGCTTCGAGAAGGCCTTCGGTCCGTACACGATCGATCCGGGCACCGGCCGGGTCATCATCTCCGACCACCCGGCGTACAAGTTCGGCGAGATCAGTGAAGCCAACGCCGCGCTGATCCGCGAAGCGTTCCCGACCTTCGACATCCAGTCGTGGACCCGCCTGCACACCCTCGACGGCAAGATCGAAGGCCCGCTGTTCCAGCTGCCTGCCGGTGAGATGCGTGCGGCCTTCGGCTTCAACGCCAGCCGCGAAACCTTCTACACCCCGGGCAACGCCGACGCCGCCAACGGCCTGATCACCCAGCAGGGTGGTTCGTGGTTCGATGGCAAGCGCAACACCTACGCGCTGTTTGCCGAGACCGTGGCGCCGATCACCGACAAGCTGGAACTGGATGCGGCGGTGCGCGTGGACAAGTACCCGAACTTCAGCGCCAACGTGGCACCGAAGATCGGCTTCAAGTACCAGGCCTTCGACCAGCTGATGCTGCGCGGTACCTACTCGACCGGTTTCCGTGCACCGAGCCTGGCCGAATCCGGCAACGGCGGCGTGTTCGCGCAGCTGGGTGGCTACCGCGACGAGCTGCGCTGCAACGAGACCAACGCCATCGCCAACCTGCTGCTGCGCTCGCAGCGTCCGGGCGATGTCGACCTGGGCAAGAACCTGCTGAACGTCGATTGCAGCCGCACCGTGGCCCGCATGACCCAGCCGAACAAGAACCTGAAGCCGGAGAAGGCCAAGATCGCCACCCTCGGCTTCGTCTACGAGCCGGCGACCTGGCTGTCGGTGTCGGCCGACTACTGGTTCATCTACCGCAACAATGAAATCGTTGCGCCGGACTACCGCCGCATGGAAGACATCATCTCGATGTCGCGCTCGCCGATCACCGACAGCGACCGCGCCAACCTGGCGCAGCTGGCTGCAATGTGTGCCGACCCGGCCAGTGGCGTGAGCTGCCCGTCGGTGCTGCCGGGCTACTCGGCCGGCAACGTGGCCAGCGTGGTGGGCCAGTACAAGAACCGTGGCAAGACGCTGATCGACGGCTTCGACATCGACGCGCGCAGCCGCTTCTCGCTGGGTGACTGGGGCAACCTGAACATCGGTCTGGCCGCCACCATCGCCAACCGCAACCGCTTCTACATGGACGCCGAGAACGGCTGGTACTACGGCGACGTGGTCGGCTACTACAACAACCCGCGCCTGCGTGCCACGCTCAATGCCGACTGGACCTACAAGCAGGTGACCACCAGCATGTTCGTCAACTACGTGGGCGGCACCAAGTGGGCCACCGACCAGGTCGATGAGGCAAGCAACAACAAGGAAACCTGCACCGGCGGCTACCTGGCCCTGCAGAAGAGCAAGTGTGATGGTGCGCCGTCGTGGTGGACCGCCAACATGAGCGTCACCTGGCGCCCGGATGATGCCTGGAACCTGAGCTTCACCGTCAAGAACCTGTTCAATCGCCTGCCGTTCTACGATCCGAACAGCTTCCTGGGTGACTCCAGTGACTACGCCACCATCTTCGGCCGTGGTTACAGTGTGACCATCGGCTACCGTTTCAAGTAATTCCGTTTGCGTGACCCGGCGGGCCGGCTACGGCCGGCTCGCTGCCAAGAGGAGAGATGTTTGCCATGAAGCGTAGGGAATTCATCGCGGCCAGTGCCGCTGTCGCCGCCAGCAGCCTGCTGCCGCAGACCCCGGCATGGGCGCGCGGGCGCACGGTGCGCCTGGCCATGATCGGTACCGGCATGCGTGGCCTGGTGCTGCTGAAGGAACTGGTGCGCCGCGACGACGTCGAGGTGGTCGCCCTGTGCGACATCGAACCGATCATGCTCGGCCGTGCCACGGAGATGGTGGCCAAGGCCGGCAAGCCGGCCCCGAAGACCTACGGCCAGGACCGCGACACCAATGCGTGGAAGCGCCTGCTGGAACAGAAGGGCATCGATGGCGTGATCATCGCCACGCCGTGGGAGTACCACGCGCCGATGGCGATTGCCGCGATGCAGGCCGGCGTGGCCGTGGGCTGCGAAGTGGTGGCCGGCATCACCCTGCAGGACCACTGGGACGTGCTGAAGACCCAGCTGAGCACCGGCACCCCGTACATGCTGCTGGAGAATGTCTGCTACCGCCGCGACGTGATGGCGGCGCTGCAGATGGTGCGCCAGGGCCTGTTCGGCGAACTGGTACACCTGCAGGCCGGCTACCAGCACGACCTGCGCGGCGTGAAGTTCAATTCCGGCGACCCGAACCAGCCCTATGACAGTGGCGTGGAATTCGGCCCCAAGGGCTGGAGTGAAGCACGCTGGCGTACCGAGCATTCGGTGGAACGCAACGGCGAGCTGTACCCCAGCCACGGCATCGGCCCGTGCGCGATGTACACCGGCATCAACCGTGGCAACCGCTTCACCCACATCAACGCCTTCGCGACCAAGGCACGCGGCCTGCACGAATACACCGTGGCCAAGAGCGGCGGCACCACCCACCCCAGCACCAAGGTGAAGTTCAAGCTGGGCGATATTGTGACCACCACGCTGGCCTGCGAGAACGGCGAGACCATCCTGCTGCAGCACGACACCTCGCTGCCGCGCCCGTACTCGATGGGCTTCCGTGTGCAGGGCACCAAGGGCCTGTGGATGGACGTGAACCACTCGATCCACATCGAAGGCCGCAGCCCGCCGCACCAGTGGGAAGAGTTCAAGAAGTACCAGGACGAATACGAGCACCCGCTGTGGAAGCAGAATGCCGACACCGCCGCCAGCGCCGGCCACGGTGGCATGGACTGGTTCGTCATCCATGCCTTTGTTGAAGCGCTGAAGGCCAAGGCGCCGATGCCGATCGACATCTACGACGCGGTGACCTGGAGCGCGATTACCCCGCTGAGCGAGCAGTCGATCGCCAACGGTTTCCAGACGCTGGAGTTCCCGGACTTTACCGCTGGTGCGTGGAAGCAGCGCAAGCCGATTTTTGCGTTCGACGGCAGATACTGATCTGCACACCAACGGCAACGCCGGGCCTTGCCCGGCGTTGCTGCATCCGCCGTATGCTTTGGCATCCATCAGGATGTGTAAGGGCAGACAGCGCATGCGATTGATGACCTTCACCTGCCCGCTCTGCGCCGCCGCAGGCCAGCGGTTTCCACTGCACTCCGCAGGGAAACGCCAAGCGAGGACGGCCTGCCGCGGGTGTGGTGTGGTGCTGCGCTCGGACCCACGTCTGGGCATGCACACGCTCTATCTGCTGTACGCACAGTTCATCGCCACGCTGGCTGTATTTCCCGTGATCTGGGCCTCCACCTTGGGTCGATGGTTCTGGCTGGCGGCGGTGCTGTGCTGGCTGCCCGGCATGATCAGGCACGCACGCAGCCGGATCTGCCGCGCCACACCGGATCCGAATCGAAGCTACGCTCGACGTATGCCCTAGGTGCAGGAACGGGGCGGAGCTGGGGAAGATGGCGCGCCCGGAGGGATTCGAACCCCCGACCAATGGCTTCGGAAGCCACTACTCTATCCGGCTGAGCTACGGGCGCGTTGTAGAACCGCCGCGCCGTCGACCTGAGCCGGGGCGGGCATCGCAGCGCCATGAGGCGGTGCGGGACGGGCATTCTATCCAGTTTCGCCGAACAAATCTCCCCCCACCGGCAAAGCCCTGCCGTAGGGGCAGGAGTATCCTATCGCCATGGCTGATACCCCCCTTACTTCGCCGCAGTCGCCGCCGACGCCGCGCTGGCGTCACTACTGGACCCTGATGCGCGCTGATCGCCCGATCGGCACGCTGCTGCTGCTGTGGCCCACGTGGTGGGCGTTGTGGCTGGCCGCGGGCGGCCTGCCGCCGCTGTGGACGCTGTTCGTGTTCACCGCCGGCGTATGGCTGACCCGCTCGGCCGGATGCGTCATCAATGACTACGCCGACCGCTGGCTCGACCCGCACGTGGAGCGCACCAAGGCGCGCCCGCTGGCCACCGGTGCGATCAGTGGCCGCGCCGCACTGGCGCTGTTCGCGGTGCTGATGCTGGTGGCGTTTGGCCTGGTACTGACCCTGAACGGGCTGACCATCGGCCTGAGCTTCATCGGCGTGTTCCTGGCCGCCAGCTATCCCTACCTGAAGCGCTACACCCATCTGCCACAGGTCTACCTGGGCATGTCGTTCGGCTGGGGCATCCCGATGGCCTTCGCCGCCGTGCAGGGCGAGGTGCCGATGCTGGGTTGGCTGCTGTACGCCGGCAACATCCTGTGGTCCACCGCCTACGACACCTGGTACGCGATGGTCGACCGCGAGGACGACCTGAAGATGGGCTCGCACTCCACCGCGATCCTGTTCGGTGATCTCGATCTGGTCATCCAGGGCGTGCTGTACGCGCTGTTCCTGGCCACCATGGCGCTGGTCGGCGTGCGCGGCGGGCTGGGCGGTTACTACCTGGCTGGCGTGGCCGTGGCCACGGTGCTGGTGGTCTACGAGTTCTGGATCTGCCGCAACCGCGAGCGCGGTCCCTGCTTCAAGGCATTCCTGCACAACAACTGGGTGGGTGCCGCGCTGTTTGCCGGCATCGCGGTGGACCTGGCGCTGCGTTGAGACGCGCAGTCGAGCGTGGGCTCGGCCCTACAGCTGACAGTGCTTCTGTAGCGCCCGAGCCCATGCCCGGGCGGCGTCGCACAGCGCCGGGCCTGTCGCCACCTACGACCAATAGGTGGCTGACAGCCTGCACCCCACCGCCCAGAATCGATCCATCGAACCTGGGAGGGTAGGCGATGGCCTCGACGGCAGCAGTACAGGACGGCTGGATGGCGCGCGCAGCGTTGCGCTCGGCCGCCTGGGCGGAAAAGTGGTTCCCCGATGCGTACGTGTTCGCGGTGCTCGGCGTGGTCATCGTCGCACTTGCCGCGATGGGCTTCGGTTCGACTCCGCAGGCCACCGCCAGTGCCTTCGGTGACGGCTTCTGGAGCCTGATCCCCTTCACCATGCAGATGGCCTTCGTGGTCATCGGTGGCTACGCCGTGGCGACCGCACCGGTGGTCGCGCGCTTCATCGACTTCCTGGCCCGGGTGCCGCGCACCGGCCGCGGTGCGGTGGTGTACGTGGGCCTGGTCAGCATGCTCGCCTCGCTGCTCAGCTGGGGCTTCTCGCTGGTGTTCGGCGGCCTGCTGGTGCGCGCGCTGGCCCGCCGCACCGAGCTGCGCATGGACTATCGTGCCGCGGGTGCGTCGGCCTACCTGGGGCTGGGCGCGGTGTGGGCGATGGGGCTGAGTTCGTCGGCCGCACAGTTGCAGGCCAACCCGGCCAGCATGCCGCCGGGGCTGGTCGAGATCACCGGGGTGTTGCCGTTCACCGAAACCATTTTCCTGTGGCAGTCGATCGCACTGACCGCGGTGCTGATCCTGGTCTCGCTGTTGATCGCCTGGCTGACCGCACCGGCCGCCGGCAGTGCACGCACCGCTGAAGACTTCCCCGGCGCCGCGCAGGCCGAGCCGGAGCCGCTGCAGCGCCGCACGCGCCCGGGCGAGTGGCTGGAATACAGCCCGCTGCTGACCGTACTGCTCTCGCTGCTCGCCTTCGGCTGGTTGTTCAACGAGTTCGCCAACAAGCCGGTGGTCACCGCCATCGCCAATCTCAACACCTACAACTTCCTGTTCATTTCGCTGGGCCTGCTGCTGCACTGGCGGCCGCGCAGCTTCCTCAACGCGGTGGCCAAGGCGGTGCCTAGCACCACCGGCGTGCTGATCCAGTTCCCGCTGTACGGTGGCATCGCGATGATCCTCACCCATGCTGCTGGCGGTGATGGGCACACGCTGGCGCACCGGCTGTCGAGCCTGTTCGTGCACGTAGCCAGCACCGATACCTTCGCGCTGGTGATGGGTGTCTATTCGGCGGTGCTGGGCTTCTTCGTGCCCTCTGGTGGAGGCAAATGGATCATCGAGGCGCCCTACGTGATGCAGGCCGCCAACGAACTGAAGGCGCACCTGGGCTGGGCGGTGCAGGTCTACAACGCCGCCGAGGCGTTGCCGAACCTGATCAATCCGTTCTGGATGCTGCCGCTGCTGGGCGTGCTCGGCCTGAAGGCACGCGACATCGTCGGCTTCACCTTCATCCAGTTGCTGGTGCACATTCCGCTGGTGCTGGGCCTGTTGTGGTTGCTGGGCATGACCCTGGCGTACGTGCCGCCGGTGATGCCCTGAATGCAGGGCGGGCTTCCCTTCGCGCCCCGGTAAGCCAGCCACCTTCAGCGCGTGTTTCCGCCAGCAAGTGCCATGAATGCGCGCCGTGCTGACCACGGCATGAGCAGATGCCGAACCTGCATGAATCCTTCAGGCGCTTGTGCCGCAAGGGTCTGCGCGGGTTCATTCACAGTCGTACACACGAATGTAGCCGGCCACCCACGCGTGATTAACCAATCGCTGCAGACGATGGCCCCGTCCACCGCATTCCGCGAGTGGCTTTCGGAGAACGGACATGGCACAGCAGAACCAGAACCCGAACCAGAAGCAGCAGGGCCAGCAGAACCAGCAGGATCAGCAGCAGGGCCGTGGCCGCGACCAGCAGCAGCAACAGCAGCAGGAACAGCAGAAGCGCAACCAGAACCAGCAGCAGGGCGGCCACGACGAAGAAGAATGACCGCGTTGCGCGTGCAACGTGACCGGTGAAGCCCCGCCTCGTGCGGGGCTTCGCTTATTCCAGCACGCCGATGCGTTGCAGTACCGGTGCCGCGGACATGTCGTTCGGGTTGGTGCCGGGCTGGTCCTGTGGGACCTCCATGCCCATGCCGCGGTACAGATCAATCCAGTGCTGGGCGATCTGCCCGGTCTGCGGGTTGCGGAAGTTCATCGGCAGCAATGCGAACACGTGGTGCGCACGGAACGCGCGTTCGATGAAGTCGGAGCAGTAGTAGCTGTCCTCGTTCAACACATACGCCGTGTTGTAGGGTTTGCCCAGCATCGTGCGCGCGGTCGCGACAGCATCCTTGATGGCGGCCTGCTGCGGCGCACGCAGGCGATAGACCACGATCTGCCGCTGCTTGGCACGCGCGTCCTGGCGGAACTCGGCCAGCGACTGCCGGCGCGATCCCTTCTCGTCCGCATGCAGCACCTCCCAGCCCTTCGGCGCCGAAGCCACCAGGGCCACGTGATCGAAACTGGTCGAACCCTGCTTGCCGGTGGCATCGTCGATGGCCGCGCTCAGGCCGCTGCGGCCGGCGGTCACGAACAGCAGGTCGCCTTCGTGGACATCGACGGCCCTCGCCACGGCCGGCAACAGGGCGGGCAGCAGCAGGCCGATCAGGAGCAGGAGGCGATGCATGGACAGTCTCGGACAGGCGGAATGCCGGAATTGTAGGGTGCGCGATAGCATGGGGCGACCGAACCGGATTCAGGATGAGCCCATGCGTCGATACCCCTCTCTTGTCATGCTGATGCTCGCCTGCAGCGTGGCAGTGACTGCCTGCAAGCCCGCGCCGCAGGCCATGCCCGTCGATCCCGAACCCGCTGCGCCGGCCACCACGGCCGCAGCGGCCACGCCGGCTCCGGTGCCTGCGCGCAATGAATGCCCCTACCCGGAATTCGATGCCTTCCTGAAGCACTTCGGGAATGAGATCACGCTGCAGGAAAAGGCCACTGCCGATCCACTGCTGGACAGCTATATCGATGCCGAGGCCGAGCCGGAACCGCGCAAGGTGGAAAGCCGGCTGGCGCTGGCCGATGTCGAGTGGCCGGTGATGCCGGATCCCGCCGCACTGGCCGGGCAGGGCCGCGAGCTGCAGGTCAACACGCTGGCCGATGGCCAGCGGCAGGTGCAGATCCGTACCCCGGACAGCAGCGACCAGCAGACCTATACCTTCGCGCAGGCACCGTGCTGGACCTTGGTCAAGCGTGAGGATGAGTCGATCTGAGGCCTGATCCGGCACAGGCACGGTGGCGGAGCGGCTGCTACGCTCGAGGCCTGAACCAGGCAGGGAGAGGCCGATGCAGATTCGCACGATGCGTACCACCGCCACCGCCATTGCCACACTGCTGGCGATGGTGCCTTTCACCAGCCTGCATGCGCACTCGCTGCACGCCGACGATCGCGTCTACTTCGCCAGCGCCGCGGCGGAACAGAGCGCGCGTGATGCGCTGGGCAGGCAGGCGGACGTTCTGCAGCACGCTGCCGGCATCGCGCCCGCGGAACGCTTCCAGAAGGCCGAAACCATGGAGGCGCAGTGCCTGCGCCACCACAGCTACCTGCACCTGCAGGCCGCCCGCAATGCGCGCGATCATCGACCGGCGCAGGCACTGGACCAGGTGATGGGGCTGTGCAGCCGCATTGCCCGCACCGGTCGCGCCGCGCTGCGCGAGGCGCCTGCGGACGCAGCCTGGGCCGCACCGTATGCCTTCCTGCGCACGCGCGCAGTGAAGGAGGCCGCCGCCCCAGCCAATGCCACGCTGGATGAAGCGGTGGATGCATTGGCGGATCCGGCGCTGGACAGTTTCGCGCGCCTGCGCGGGCAGATCCTGCGCACGGCCGCGTACCCGCAGGTCGAGCGCGATGGGCGGCGCTGGGATACGGGGCGCGACAGGCAGGCGCTGGCCCGGCATCCAGACCGTGCCCTGCGCGAGGCGGGCTGGAAGGGGTACTGGCAAGGCCTGCAATCGCGCCGCGAACCGATGGCCTCGGTGCTGCTGGGCCTGGTGCAGGTGAACGACGCCGCCTCGCGCCTGCAGGGGGACGGTCCGGCGCCGGCACGCGGCTATCAGCACATGGGCGTGGAAGCATCAACAGTAGACGCAACGTTGCTGGCGATCGAACTCCATGCAGGAGATCGAAGCGCCTACCAGGACATGCTGCTGCGCCACGCCGCGCGCGCTGGCATCGACGCGCCGCAGATCTGGGATACCACGGTGCCTGATGCCGGTTACGCGCCGCCGGTGCTGTCGCTGGCGCAGCTGCGCGACACCGCCGCCGACGCCATGCAGCACCTGGGGCCGGCGTACGTCGCCGAGCTGCGCGCGTTGCTTGATCCGGCCAGCCACCGCATGGACCTGGCCACCGAACGTGGTGAGCGGAGCCAGGATGCATTCCCGTTGAACGCCCCCGGTACACCCGCGATGTTGTTCGTTGGCTTGCGCAGTGGTGATCTGGAGAGCGATGTCGAGATCGCGCACGAAGCCGGGCACGCCCTGCATGGTGAGTGGATGCAGCGTGGCCATGCCTCGCCGTTGCAGCGCAATGGCAGCCCATGGCTGACCGAGGCGTTCGCCATCTACAACGAGCTGCGTTTCCGTGACCAGCTGTACCAGCAGGCACAGGACCCGCGGGCCAAGGCCTATTACCTGAAGTCGCTGCTGGACGACATGGTGCTGCAACTGTTCACCTCGTCCGAGGAAGCGCAGCTGGAGCAGTCGATCTATCGGGGCGTTGCCGCCGGCACGCTGGGCACGGCCGACGATCTGGATGAGCTGACCGGCCAGGTGCTGGCGCGCTTCGGCCAGCAGCCGGAGCGCTACCCGCAGCTGCGCAACAGCTGGATCGCCAAGCGCCTGATGTATGACGACCCGAACTATCTGGTGAACTACCTGTATGCGGGGCTGCTGGCGGTGCAGCTCTATGTACAGGACCAGCGCGATCCGGAAGGGTTCCGCCAGCGCTATCTGTCCGTGCTGGGTGAAGGCTTCGACCGCGCGCCGAACGAACAGGTGGCGCAGCTGCTGGGGCACACGCCGGACTGGACGGCCCTGGTGGATGCCGATCTGCAGGTGTTCAACCAGGCGGTTGCGCAGTTGCAGGCATTGCATGCGCGGATCGAAGTGGCGCAGAACCTGTCCGCGCCGTAGCGCGCCGTGTCAGATCGCCGCTACCTGCCAGCCCTGCGCCTCGTCGCGCAGCTCCCCTCGGCCGGTCACGTCGCCCACCTGCAGCGTCAGCCCCCGTCCATTGGGTAGATCCTTCTGCTCGGGGAACCAGCGCCTCTCCGCGGCGACCACGATCAGCAGACCCTCGTCATCGCCCATCGGTGCGAACTGCGGCGAAGGCGGACTGATCGGTTGCAGGCCGAAGCGCTGGCTGGCCTGCTCGCGCACTGCATCGACATCGTGGCTGGGCAGGCCGACTTCGCTGAGGCAGGTCAGTTCACTGCCATGGAACACGCCTTCGCGCGTGCTGGTGGGCAGACGGCGACGACCGATCAGTTCCAGGATCAGGCCGTCAGGCCCGGTGAAGTACACCGACTGCGACTGCCAGCTGCTTTCCAGCGCGAAGTAGTCCAGCCCGGCAGGATTGCGCTGCAGGGGCGTGCGTTCGCGCAACCAAGCCATCGCTTCGCCGAAACGGTTGTCCGGTACATTGAAGGCCAGGTGCACGCCACCGACTGGTCGCCCCTCGGCCGGTTGCAGTTGAATCGTGCTCCAGCCGATGTGTACATGGTGGCCGACAACGCGCTGTTGCAGCACGTCGTGGAAATACGCAGCGACCGCGACCACATCGGAAACCGGCAGCGTGAGGTGCAGCAGACGCATGGCCCATCCTCCCTGTATGCATCCACTGTAGCGCTGCACCCTGCCAATCGGCCACTAGCGCAGAGCGTCGCCGAAGAAACGTTCTGTCGCATCAATCGCCTGTGCGTGGGTCTGCGCCTTCGGCACGGCGGTGCTGCACAGCGCCGCCAGTCGTTGCCGGCCGGGCGCAGTGCACTCGGACAGGAAATCGTAGTGGCCAACATCCGGCAGGCGTGTCAGCGTCGCACCCGGAATCACTGCCTGCGCAGCGTCGCCATTGCTCGCCGGTGGGGCAACCTTGTCCGCGTCGCCCAGCAGGATCGACACCGGCTGCTGCAAGGAGGACAGCTGTTCAGGCGCGAATGCCTGCACGATGGCTGGAGCCAGCAGGAACACGGCCCGCACACCGGGAATCGCGCGTGACCTGTCGGCCTCGGCGATCCAGGGAGCGAGCGCGGGCGAAGACGCAGCGGCCAGGCGTGCTTCCATTGTGTGCGTGGCCGCTTCCTGCTGTGGTTGGCACACGCCGTCATCTGGATGCGCGCGACAGAACGCCAGCAGTCGTTGCAAGTCGGGGCGTGCGCCAGCGGCCAGCAGCGCCGTGTAACCGCCGGCGGAGAAGCCGACCACGCCCAGTCGTCCAGCGTCGACATGGGGTCCCAGATTCGGATCGGCCTTCACCGCCGCCAACGCGGTGCGCAGATCGTCCGCGCGCAGCCAGCTCAGCATGCTGCCGGTCAGCGTCATCTCGTCGGCACCGTTGTTGCCGGGATGATCCACCGCGATCACCAGATAGCCTTCCCGCGCCAGCGCCGTGCCCAACCAGCCCATCATGCGTGCACTGCCGCCGTTGCCGTGTGACAGCAGCAGCGTGGGCAGGCGATCACCCGCGACCGGTGCATCCTTGGCCGACCGGCCGACGTCGAAAAGCGGCGCGTCGGGTGGGCCGATGGTCAGCGCAGTCTCCCGGCTGCTGGCCGGTGCCGGATACCAGACCGTGTAGCGAAGCGCGTCGCGCTGCGCTGCGTCGCGCACGGCGGCACTGGCCACCGTCGTGGTGCCATGGCGCTCGCCGGCTGTCCAGCTGCCATCTGCGTGGGCGGAGGACGCCGCTGCCATCAGCAGCAAGCCGGTCATCGCCGTGGTCATGCGCATCTTCAACTCCATGTCAGCAGGGGCATTCGTCCACCGGCAACCAGATCTCCACGCCGCCGTTGCCGGTGTGCTCATCGAAGCGGGTGTCGTAGCGCTCCAGGTCCGGTGCCTCCGCGAGGGTAAGGCCGGAGCCGGGCAGGTAATGGTCCAGCAGCCAGAACCAGGTGGAGCGGATGGCCGAGATGTGCCCACCATGCCAAGCCACCAGGTAGCGCCGCCCGGGTACATCCACGCGCTGCCAGTGCGCAGGCACATGGCGAAGTGAACCGACCGGCAGCGCGGCGACATAGTCGAAGCCACCGTCGTCATCACTGTTGCAGCACACACCGAAACTGATCGGGGCCGGCGCCGGCCATTCGCGATTGAGCTGTGCCCACTGCCCGGGAATCGCACCGCCGCTGTCGCGCGTGTGGCGCCTGCCGATCCCGGCCACCTGGAACGCCGGGGTGTCGAGCAGGCGTGGTGCCTCACCGCAGGCCGCCGGCGCATCGTCCACGCGGATCGCCTGCACCAGGGCCAGTCCACCGGTGCCCTGCTCACGCACCCGCTCGGGCGTCTGCCCGAACTGCTCGCAGAAGGCGCGGGTGAACGCGGCGTGGGTGGTGTAGCCGGCGCCCAGCGCCACCTGCAGGATGTCGCCCGCGCCGCTGGCCAGGCGCTGCGCGGCAGCGGTCAGTCGCCGTCCACGCAGGTAGCGCATCACCGAGGTGCCGGTGCGGGCCTGGAACAGGCGCGACAGGTGGAACGGCGACAGCCCGGCCGCTGCCGCGATATCAGCCAGTGCCAACGGCTGCTCCGCATGGGTCTCGATGTACCACAACGCCTTGCCCGCCGCGCTCATCCTGCCGTCCCCCAGTTCCAATGCGGGCACAGTAGCCGATCAGCGGGCGCGGCGTTTAGCAGTTCTTGCGCATGGCTGGCACCCAGCTGTCGCACTGACGTCATGCCTCCTTCACAGATCGCGCCGAGACTGCGCGCCTTGTCCAGCGCCGCACCGTCTGTACCGGCGCTGGCCCTGTCGCGTTCTCCCGGAGCCCTGCCGTGCATCGTTCGAAGCTTTCGCGTTCCATCCTCCTTGCCCTTTCCATGGCCGGCGCAGGAGGCGCGATCGCAGCGGAGGCCGATGCGGTCGATGCCAGCAGCGGCAGCCGCGCCATGCCCACCCAGCTCGATGCGATGCTGGTCACCGGCACCCGCGCGTCCAACCGTACCCAGTTCGAAACGCTGGCACCGGTGGACGTGTTCACCAAGGAAGACATCACGTCCGTTGAATCCACCGACCTGAAGGACGTGCTGGCCCAGCTGGTGCCGTCGTTCGTGGTGCAGCGCCTGCCGATGGCCGATGGCCAGGTGTTCGTGCGCCCGGCCACCCTGCGTGGCCTGTCGCCGGACCAGACCCTGGTGCTGGTCAACGGCCGCCGCTTCCACCGCAGCGCGCTGCTCGGCAACCGTGGCGCGCAGGCCGCCGACCTGGCGCAGATTCCGACCAGTGCAATCAAGCGCATCGAGGTACTGCGTGATGGTGCGTCCGCGCAGTACGGCTCGGATGCCATCGCCGGCGTCATCAACATCATTCTCGAAGACGGCCCGGGCACCGAGATCACCGCCGGTTACTCGCAGTACGCACAGGGCGACGGTGCCTCGCGCAACTTCAGTGCGCGCACCGGCTGGTCGCTGGGCGACTATGGCAGCCTGGTGCTGTTCGCCGAGTCGTTCAATTCCGATGCCACGTCGCGTACCCGCCAGCGCCCGGATGCCATCGCCTTCCAAGCGGCCCATCCGGAGCTGGACGTGCCCAACCCGGTGCAGCGCTGGGGCCAGCCGGACCTGGAAAGCCGCCGCGTCGGCTTCAACGTGAAGGCCAACGCCAGCGAGGCGCTGGAGCTGTACGCGTTCGGACTTTACAGCCACAGTGATGGCGTCAGCGATTTCAACTGGCGCAACCCGGACACCACCACCGGTGCCTACCGCACCACGTCGATCTTCCCGGGCTGGAACCTGCGTTCGCTGTACCCGGTCGGCTTCAGCCCGCAGTACGGCAACGTGCAGAACGATCTGCAGCTGGTCGGCGGCCTGCGTGGCGAGATCACGCCGAAGCTGCGCTGGGATGTCAGTGCTTCGTATGGTCGCAACGCCATCGACTACAACCTGAAGAACTCGATCAATGCCTCGTTGGGTCCGGCCAGCCCGACCGCGTTCGACCTCGGCCGCCTGACCCAGACCGAGAAGAACGCCAACGCCGACTTCAACTACGAATGGGACGTGGCCGCGCTGTCCAAGCCGATCAACGTCGCCTTTGGTGGCGAGTTCCGCCAGGAGACCTACAAGGTGCGTGCCGGTGATCCGGCCTCGTATGCGGTGGGTCCGGGCGCCGTGGCGGGCCTGGAGGCCAATTCCAATGGCGCACCGGGCTTCTCGGCCAGTCAGGCCGGGCAGTGGAGCCAGCGCAGCAAGGCCGCCTACGTGGACATGGAAGTGCCGCTGGGCGAGCGTTGGAGCATCGGCGCGGCCAGCCGCTACGAGGACTTCTCCAGCTTCGGCAGCACGCTGGATGGCAAGCTGTCGGCGCGCTTTGCGATCACCCCGGACGTGGCCCTGCGCGGCACCGTGTCGACCGGCTTCCGCGCACCGACGCCGGCGCAGCTCAACACCACCAGCACCAGCCAGGGCCTGGACACGCGCACGCTGCAGATCTTCACCAGTGGCCGCCTGTCGCCGAACGATCCGCTGGCGCAGCTGCTTGGGGCGAAGCCGTTGAAGCCCGAAGAATCGCGCACCGCCTCGCTGGGCCTGACCTGGCGCAGCGATCTGGGCCTGTCCGGCTCGGTGGATGTCTACCAGATCAAGCTCACCGACCGCTTCAGCCAGTCGGCCAGCTTCGCCATTCCGGCCGGTACGCCCAACCCACTGGGCTACACCTCGGTGAACTACTTCACCAACGACTTCGATACCACCACCACCGGCGTGGACGTGGTCGGCAACTACCTGCGCGATCTCGGCGCCGGCCGCATGACGCTGACCCTGGCCTACAACTACAACCGCACCCGTGTGGACAACGGCAGCACCTCGGTGGCCACCAACGAAACCCAGCGCGTGCTGTTCGAGGACCGCCTGCCCGAGCACAAGGGCAGCCTCACCGGCAGCTGGGACGTCGGCGCCTGGTCGCTGATGGTGCGCATGCGCTACTACGGCGCCTGGACCGATTCCAGCGGCAATGCAGTGGGCGACATCTACCAGCGCTTCGGTGCGATGAGCTTCCTCGACCTGGCTGTTGGCTATCGCATCAACGAGCACCACAGCCTGCGCGTGGGTGCCGACAACGTGTTCGATCGCTACCCGGATGAGGCCACGTTCCAGGCCAGCCGTGGCCTGGTCTACTCGCGCAACGCGCCGTACGACACCGACGGTGCCAACCTGTACGCGCAGTACCGGCTCACCTTCTGATGGACGCTTGTCGTCGCTCCCTGTTGCGCGCCGGTGCATTGCTGCCGGCCGCAGTGGCACTGTCTTCACTGCCAGCCATGGCTGCCACGCGTTACGCTGCGCCGATGGAGATTCCCGCAACGACCGTGGCGCCGGACGTGCTGGCCCGCGATGAAAACTACTGGGCCACCGTGGCCAGCCAGTTCGACATCACCGACGAAGTGAACCATCTGGAGAACGGCTACTGGGGCGCGATGGGGCTTGAGACGCTGGCCAGTTACCAGCGCCACACCGCTGACGTGAACCGTGGCAACGCCTGGTACGGCCGCCGTGAATTCCCGGCGCAGTACATGGCAGTACAGCGGCAGGTGGCCGAGCTGCTGGGCGTGGGTGCGGATGAGATCGCGCTGACGCGGGGCGCCACCGAGGCGATGCTGGCGCTGATCGGTGGCTACAACCGCCTGCAGCCCGGCGACCAGGTGCTGTATGCGGACATCGACTACGACAGCATGATCGGTGCGATGCGCTGGCTGCAGCAGCGCCGTGGCGTGCAGGTGGAGCGCATCGCGCTGCCGGCGGTGCCGGACCACGCGCAGATTCTGCAGGTCTACGAGACTGCGTTCGCGCGGTTGCCACGCCTGAAGCTGGTGTTGTTGACCCAGGTCAGCCATCGCCACGGGCTGGTGCTGCCGGTGGCCGCGATTGCCGAACGTGCACGTGCGCGCGGTATCGAGGTGATCGTCGATGCCGCGCACGGGTTCGGCCAGATCGACTACGCGGTGCCGCAGCTGAAGTCTGATTTCGTCGGCATCAATCTGCACAAGTGGATCGGCGCGCCGGTTGGTGTCGGCGCGATGTACGTACGCAGGGGACGTGTGGCGGACCTCGACCCGTACATGGGCGAGGCCGACGATGGCCGTGTCGGCAGCCGCGTGCACACCGGCACGGTCAACTTCGCCGCCTATCTGGCGCTGCCGGAGGCGATCGCATTGCACCAGCGCATCGGCGTGGCCAACAAGCAGGCGCGCCTGCGCTACCTGCGCGAGCGCTGGACCGTACCCGCGCGGCAGATGACGCACATCGAAGTGCTGTCCTCGCCGGATCCGGCGCTGGCCAGTGCATTGGCCAGTTTCCGCCTGCGCGGCCACACCTCGGTGGAACAGAACCAGGCACTGCAGAAGCGTCTGGTGGATGAACATCGGATTTTCACCACGTACCGCGATGGCCTGGAATCGGGTGCCTGTGTACGGGTGACGCCGTCGGTGTTCACCCGGCCAGCACAGATGGACGCGCTGGTGCAGGCCCTTTCCGTCTTGGCCTGACCCTGCTTCGGTAGGTGCCAACCAAGGTTGGCATCTACCGAAGCGGATCGCGTAGATCCACGCCCTGCGTGGATGCTCTCCACCTACCGTTCGATGGCCGGCAACGCATCCGACAACAGCAATCGGTCAATCCGTCGCAACGCGCTTTCCAGCTGCCTGCGGTCGGCTGCCAGCCCCAGTGACAGGCGCACCCCATTCGGGTGCGACACGCCGGGCGGGCAGAACGCCGATGACGGCGCAATCGCCAAGCCCTGCAGCTGCGCAGTGCGAACCAGGGTCGCGTCGGTCCACGGCGCCGGTATCCGGCACCAGGCATGCAGGCCTTCGGCACGCTGCAGCAGCGACGGTGCCAGCAGATAGCGTGCCATGCGCACGCGCTCGCGTGCTTCGCTGCGCACCTGCGCCAGCAACGATTGCGCCGAGCCATCCAGCAGCAGCTGGCTGGCCAGCGCCGACACCAGCGGATGGCCCATCAACCGCGTTGCCCGCAGCGCGGCCGTCATCGCCTCGGCGCGTGCGGCACTCGGGCAGTGCACGAAGGCAGTGCGCAGGCCGGGGCTGATCACCTTCGACAGCGTCGCCACGTAGAACACATGGCGCGGCGCCAGTGTCGCCAGCGGCGTTGGCGCGTCCTCGGCAAGGTGCCAGTACGGATCATCCTCGATCGCCAGCAGGCCTTCGCGTTCCAGCACCCGCGCCAGCGCCTCGCGCCGCTGCAGGGGCAGGGTAAGCGCGGTCGGGTTCTGGCAGGTGGGGTTGAGATACACCAGCCGCGCGCCGCTGTCGCGTGCCTGCCGCGCCAGCGCCTCGGGGCACATGCCGTGTTCGTCGCCGTCCACCGGCAGCAGCCGACGCCCCAGCGCCGCTGCGGCCTGCAGCAGGCCCGGATAGACCAGCGCATCGCACAGGATCGCATCGCCATCGCGGCCCTGGCTGACCAGGATCGCGGCCAGCGCCACCTGCGCGCCTTCGGTCAGCAGCAGGCAGTTGTCATCCACGGCGCCCAGCATCGGCTGCAGCCAGCGCGCCGCGGCATGGCGATCAGTGGGGTTGCCGCCCCCCAGGTGATAGGTCATCAGGTTCGGTGCGTTGCTGCGCGCAAGCACGGCGGCGGCGCCGCGACGCAGCGTCTCCGCCAGCGCGTCGGCATCGGGCACCGGCGGCACGTTCATGCTCAGGTCCACCACCTGGTCGAAGCCGGCCTTGGGCGGTGCGATGAAGCTGCCCTGTGGTCCACGCGCTTCGATCAGGCCACGCTTGCGTGCTTCATCGAAGGCGCGGGTGACCGTGGTCAGGTCGATGCCCAGCTGCTGCGCCAACGCGCGCTGCGAGGGCAGGCGCTGTCCGGGTGCCAGACCACCACGGCGCACCGTGCGCTCCAGCGAATTGACGATGCGCAGGTAGATCGGACCGCTGTGCGCGAGCACGTCCTGCACCCACTCGCGCGCTGCGACATCCGGTCGCGGCATGTACGGAGCATGTCGGGGCGTATCGTTGCGTCCAACGGCGGGCGCCTGTCCATAACCATCGGTCGGTTCGGACAGGTGACCGCCGTTGTTGTTTGCGGCGGTCGCGCCACCCAGAGCCAGTGATGTCATTGCGCGTCCTCAGCGCTTGGCCTGCCACGGGCAGTAGCAGCCCACGGCAAGCAGTCCTTTGGGGCGCACGGTTTCACCACGCACCAGTCTGTCCAGCAGCGGTTCGACGAAACTGTTGGCCGAGTTGCAGACCATGCCGATGCTGTACGGCCCTGCGTAGGCCAGATGGCCGTGCCGGTCCCAGATCGCCACGGCAGGGCTGGCCGGGATGTTCTCGATGCCGTCGATGGTCGGCAGGTTGATCACCTTGCTGCGCAACGGCTCGGGCAGCTCGCCCTGCGTGCCCGGGCGGCGGATCGCATAGAAGTCGATGCCGGCGCGGCGGTACATGCTGATCAGGTAGCTCAGGTGCGCACCGGTCTCGCGGTTGCACACCCCGCAGGCCGGGTCCCAGAAATGCACCACGCGGATGCGGCCCGTATCTCCGGCCAGATCGGCCGGCAGGCGCAGCTGCGAGTCGTCGAAGACGATGGCCTGTTCGGTGAACGTGGACTGCGCGCTGTAGCCGAAGTACTGCCACAGCGCAGCCGCCACGCCGGCCATGAACAGGCAGGCGAGGGCGATCATCGTCGGCAGCAGCCAGCGGCGACGCGGCGCGGCTGCGCCCATCAGGACGCGTCCCCGCCGAACTTGTGCTCGTACTGCTTGCGCATCTCGCGGCAGGAATCGGCCTGCGCACGGCGCTGGATCTCGCTACGCGACGGATCCTCGCTGCGCTGCACGCACTGCTCGATGGCATGGCGTTCGGCCGCCTGCACATCCACGGTCTGCGGCTGCAGGCAGACCCAGGCCAGCGCGGCCAGCATCAGCACGACAAAGCCACCGCAACCGGCCATCACCACGTGGAATTTCACTTTCTCGGTGCGCATTGACGCACGTCCCTTCATCCATACATTGCATACAAAATATCATCTTGTATGGATATCGCGCCACGTCGACGACTCAGACGATGGCGCTGTGCCGGGCCTCGGGCGCTTCAGACAGGATCTCGTTCAGCTTGGACAACGCTCCGGCCAGCGCGCCCTGGTCAACCGCACCGCCCAGCGACAGGCGGATCGCGTTGCCCGGCGGCGGCTCTTCCACGCTGAAGGCATCGGAGCTGGCGATGCCCAGGCCTTGTTCCTGTGCGGCCTGGATCAGCCGGTACTGGTCCAGCCGTAGCGGTAGCGGCAGCCACACGTGCAGGCCGGCCGGGTGCGCCTGGGCACGGGACGGCAGGTACTGCGCGGCAATCGCCTGGCGCTCGCGCAGCTCCTGCTGGAAGCGCTGCACCATGTCCTGGGCCTGGCCGCTGCGGATCCACTGTGAAGCCACCGCCACCATCGACTGGGTCGGCATCAGGGCGATCGCGCGCAGGGCGTCCAGCACCGGCTCCATCGGCTCGCCGGCCGGCACCACCAGGTAAGCGGTGCGCAGGCCCGGGGCCAGGCACTTGGACAGGGTGGAGATGTAGTAGACAGGGCAGCCGGCGTCGCGATGCGCGGCCAGCGGCGGCGCGGCGTCCCCAGCCAGCAACCAGTAGGGATCGTCTTCGATCACGGTCAGATCGTGGCGCTTGGCGACGGCCAGCAGAGCCTGCCGGCGTTGTGCCGACATCGTTGCCGTGGTTGGATTCTGGATGGTCGGCACCAGGTAGAGCAGGCGCGGAGGGCGCACCTGGCAGGCTTCTTCCAGCGCATCGGGCAACATGCCTTCGGCGTCCATCGCTACCGGCACCACGCCCCGCTGCAGCACGCGCGAGGCGGCCAGCAGGCCCGGGTAGGTCAGCTGTTCGGCGGCGATCAGTTCGCCCGGCTGTGTGCGGGCCAGGATCAGCGCGCACAGCGCGGTCTGCGCGCCGGGGCAGATCACCACCTGGTCGGCGCCCACCGTGCCCAGCATCGGCGCCAGCCACTGCACCGCGGCGGCGCGGTCCTCGCGGGTACCGGCGCCGACGTGGTAGCTCATCAGTTCACCCTGGCCCAGCTGCTGCCCTACGTGCTGGAAGCCGGCCTCCATGCCCTGCGCGAACGGCGCGCTGCCCAGCAGCGGCGGGATGTTCATGCTCAGGTCCACCGAGGTGCTGCGGTTGCCGGCCGACAGCGCGATGAAGGTGCCGCCGGCGCCCTGCGCGTCGAGCAGGCCGGCCTGGCGCAGTTCGGCAAAGGCCCGGGTAACCGTGGTCAGGTCCACGCCCACCTGCTGGGCCAGGTCGCGCTGCGGCGGCAGCCGGTCGCCCGGGCGCAGCACGCCGTCATCCACCGCCTCGCGCACCTGCTGGGCGATCTGCAGGTACAGCGGGCCGGCGCCCTCGCGGAAGGGGCGAACCCAGGTGCGATTGGGGTGTTTCAGGCGGCGGCCGGCGGCAGGTGGTGTCATCGGTCAGGTTTTTCCATACGTGCAGGTGCACAAGTCCATACAATTATGTATCTTGTATGGGCTTGATTGGAGTGGTTCGCCCTCTTGTAGGCGACCTCGTACCCACAGTGTAGCCGCTCCACGCCCGGGCGCTGCGCGCAGGCGAGCCGATCAAGCGCGCTTCTTCAACAGGGTTGACCTCCAATGAATATCTGCTGGAACCGCATCCGCCTGGCGCTGGTCGCCCTGGCCTGCGTCGGCCTGTCGGGCTGTGACTGGGTGCTGCTGGATTCGAAGGGCATGGTCGGGCTCGCCCAGCGCGACCTGATCCTGATCTGCATCGGCCTGATGCTGATCGTGGTGATACCGGCCATCGTACTGACCTTCGTGTTCGCCTGGCGCTTCCGTGCCGGCAACACCAAGGCGAAATACACGCCGGACTGGTCGCACTCCACCAAGGTGGAGATCGTGGTCTGGGGCGTGCCGCTGCTGATCATTGCCGGCCTGGCGGTGATCGTGTGGAAGTCGACCCACGAACTGGACCCGTACAAGCCGCTGGACGTGGCCGGCGAACCGCTGCACGTGGACGTGATCGCCACCGACTGGAAATGGGTGTTCGTGTACCCGGACCTGGGCATCGCCACGGTCAACCAGCTCAACTTCCCGGCCAACCGCCCGCTGGCGTTCAACATCACCTCCAACTCGACGATGAATACCTTCTTCATCCCGCAGCTGGGTGGGCAGATCTACGCGATGGCCGGCATGCGCACGCAGCTGCACCTGATCGCCAACGAGCCCGGCCAGTTCCGTGGCATGTCCGGCAACTACAGCGGGCATGGCTTCTCGAACATGAAGTTCATCGCCACTGCCAGCAGCAACGAAGACTTCGATCGCTGGGTGGCCGAGGTGCGCAGCGCGCCCGACGCGCTCAGCTTCACGCAGTTCAAGGGGCTCGCCGCGCCGTCGAAGAACGCACCGGTGCAGCACTTCTCCAGTGTTGAACCGCTGCTGTTCAAGAAGGTCATCGACCAGTTCATCGGCGTCGGTGAGAACACCGCTGCTGCTACCCCGGCGGGCGCTGCCGGTGGTGCCCAGGTTTCCCAGGAGTAACGAACATGTTGGGTAAATTGACGTGGGAGGCCGTGCCGCTGCACGAGCCGATCGTCGTGGTCACATTGGCGGCCATGGTGCTGGGTGGCATCGCGCTGCTCGGCGCGGTGACGTACTTCAAGCTGTGGGGCCCGCTGTGGCGTGACTGGTTCACCACCGTGGACCACAAGAAGATCGGCATCATGTACGTGGTGGTGGCGCTGGTCATGCTGGTGCGCGGCTTCGCCGACGCGCTGATGATGCGCGCGCAGCTGGCCGCGGCCGGGCCGGGCAGTGACGGTTTCCTGCCGCCGGAGCACTACGACCAGATCTTCACCGCGCACGGCGTGATCATGATCTTCTTCGTGGCCACCCCGTTCGTGGTCGGCCTGATGAACATCATCGTGCCGCTGCAGATCGGCGCGCGCGACATGGCGTTCCCGTTCCTCAACGCCTTCAGCTTCTGGATCTTCGTGGTCGGCGCCGCGCTGATGATGATCTCGCTGGGCGTCGGCGAATTCGCCATGACCGGCTGGGTGGCCTATCCGCCGCTGTCGGGCATCGAGTTCAGTCCAGGCGTGGGTGTTGATTACTACATCTGGGCCTTGCAGGCATCCGGTATCGGCACCTTGCTGACCGGCGTCAACCTGTTCATCACCATCCTGCGCATGCGTGCGCCGGGCATGACCCTGATGAAGATGCCGGTGTTCACCTGGACCGTGCTGGTCACCAGCGTGATCATCATCGCCGCCTTCCCGATCCTGACCGTGGCACTGGGTGCGCTCACCCTGGACCGCTACCTGGACTTCAACTTCTACACCAACACATTGGGTGGCAACCCGATGATGTACGTGAACCTGGTGTGGGCCTGGGGCCATCCGGAGGTGTACATCCTGGTGCTGCCGGCGTTCGGCATCTTCTCCGAAGTGACCGCCACGTTCGCGCGCAAGAAGCTGTTCGGCTACAAGTCGATGGTCGGCGCCACGCTGGCGATCGGCATCCTGTCGTTCATCGTCTGGCTGCACCACTTCTTCACCATGGGTTCCGGTGCCAGCGTCAATGCCTTCTTCGGCATCATGACGATGATCATCGCCATTCCCACCGGCGTGAAGATCTTCACCTGGTTGTTCACCATGTACGGTGGCCGCGTGGAGTTCAGCGTGCCGATGCTGTGGACCATCGCCTTCCTGGTCACCTTCACCATCGGTGGCATGACCGGCGTGCTGCTGGCCATCCCGGGCGCGGACTTCCTGCTGCACAACAGCCTGTTCCTGGTCGCGCACTTCCACAACACCATCATCGGCGGCGCGCTGTTCGGTTACCTGGCCGGCTTCGCCTACTGGTTCCCGAAGGTGTTCGGCTTCACCCTCAACGAGCGCATGGGCAAGTGGTCGTTCGCCTGCTGGGTAATCGGCTTCTACCTGGCCTTCATGCCGCTGTACATGCTGGGCTTCATGGGCATGACCCGCCGCATGAACCAGTACGACAACCCGGCGTGGACGCCGTACCTGATCGCCGCCTTCATCGGCGCGCTGTTCGTGTTCGCGGGCATCATCCTGATGCTGGTGCAGATCTACGTGAGCGTGCGCGACCGCAAGCGCAACCTGGACCTGACCGGCGACCCGTGGAATGCACGCACGCTGGAATGGGCCACGCCGTCGCCGCCGCCGTTCTACAACTTCGCCGTGGTGCCCAAGGCCGATGAGCTGGACGCCTTCCACGAAGCGAAGAAGCGTGGCCTGCCGCCGCCGCCGAAGACGTACGCGCCGATCCACATGCCGAAGAACACCGGCGTGCCGCTGATCCTCAACATCTGGATCCTGGTGCTGTGCTTCGCCCTGGTCTGGCACATCTGGTGGATGGCCGCGGCCAGCTTCATCGCGATGATCGTGACCCTGATCGTGCGGTCCTACGACGAGGACGTGGACTACTACGTCAGTTCCGAAGAGGTGGCGCGCACCGAAGCGGCCAACCTGGCCAAGCTGAAGGAGGTACGCGCATGAACCTGTTGACCCGCCCCGAGCTGGCCAGCGACACCCAGGCGCACGAGGACCACCACGCGCACGACCACGCCCACGAGCAGGGCGGCATGAAGGTGTTCGGCATGTGGGTCTACCTCATGTCCGACCTGGTGCTGTTCGGTTCGCTGTTCGCCTCGTATGCGGTGCTCAGCACCGCCTACGCCGGCGGCCCCACCGGCAAGGACCTGTTCTCGCTGCCGTTCGTGATGGCCGAGACCTTCCTGCTGCTGGTGTCCAGCATCACCTACGGCCAGGCCGTGCTGGCGATGCATCGCCACGATGCCTCGGCGGTGCTGCGCTGGCTGGGCGTGACCTTCGTGCTCGGTGCCTCGTTCATCGGCATGGAGATCTATGAGTTCTCGCACCTGATCCACGAAGGTGCCGGCCCGAGCACCAGTGCCTACCTGTCGGCATTCTTCGCGCTGGTCGCCACCCACGGCCTGCACGTGGCCAGTGGCCTGATCTGGATGGCCGTGGTCATGCACCAGGTCTACCGCCGTGGCCTGACCCCGACCAACATCACCCGCGTTTCGTGCCTGAGCCTGTTCTGGCACTTCCTGGACCTGGTGTGGATCTGCGTCTTCACCTTCGTCTACCTGATCGGAGCCTTCTGACATGGCCCACGTCGAAACTTCGCGCGCCGGCAATGCGCACGGCTCCACCAAGTCCTACCTGATCGGCTTCGTGCTGTGTGCGCTGCTGACCGTGGTGCCGTTCGCGCTGGTGATGAACCCGGTGCTGTCGCGGCCGCTCACGCTGTTCCTGCTGGTCGGCTTCGCGGTGGCGCAGATCCTGGTGCAGCTGGTCTATTTCCTGCACATGGACCGCAAATCCGAAGGTGGCTGGAACCTGGCCAGCTTCGTATTCACCCTGGTGATCCTGTTCATCGTCGTCGCACTGTCGGTCTGGATCATCTGGAGCATGCACTACCACATGATGATCAACTGATCGTGGCCGGGGTGATCGGCATGGACCGCACGATCACCCCGGCACCTCAGCCTTCTTTCCCCACAAGGGCAGGCCTGACCGAGACCCCGCCCGCATCTGCGTTGGTGGTACCCGTGAAGCGTCCTGCTGCTGTTGTCCGTTCGTTGTTCTCTCCCCGTTTCCGTCTGCCGCTGCTGGCAGGCCTGGCCACCGGCCTGCTGGCCGGCTGCAGCGCGCAGTCGCGCATGGACTTCTATTCCAGGGACATCGCCTGCGAAGAACTTGCCCAGCACTGGTCGATGCCCGACAGCCACGGCACCGTGCGTGGCCCGAAGGACCTGCAGGGGCAGGTGACCTACCTGTTCTTCGGCTTCACCAGCTGCCCGGATGTGTGCCCGACCACCATGGTCGAGCTGAGCCAGGTGAAGCACCTGATGGGCAAGGATGCCGACCAGCTGCAGGTGGCGTTCGTCAGCGTCGATCCCGCACGCGACACGCCCGAAGTCGCCCGCACCTATGTGGAAGCGTTCGACCCCAAGGCGATCGCGCTGGTCGGCAACGAAGCGCAGCTGGCCACGATGGCCAGTGACTTCAAGGCGTTCTACGAAAAAGAGCCCGGCCAGGTACCGGATACCTACACCGTGAGCCACATCGCCGGTGGCTACGTGTTCGACCGCCAGGGCCGCCTGCGCCTGTTCGCGCCCTACGGCATGCCGGTGGATGAACTGTTTTCTGACGTGCAGCGCCTGCTGCTGGAACCGGCCCATCCAGCGGCAGGTAACGACGCGCTGGCCAGCTGCAGCCTCAAGCACAGCGACACGATCGCCGCGCGCTGACGCTGGTGTGTGCCGACCACTGCAACTGATGGGTGCCAACCTTGGTTGGCACAGCTGTAGAGCCGAGCCCATGCTCGGCTCCGTGCTTACCGCGCGGCCTGCAAACAGCAGCCGAGCATAGGCTCGGCTCTACATGCTCGCCGCCCCGGTGGGTGCCGACCGTTGGTCGGCACATCTCCCCCAGTGTCAATCCCCGGCCGGCCAGGAGAGCCAACCGGCCGGGGCACCACTCAACGCTTTACTTGGTCTCTTCCCACTGCACCACGTCCGGCTCTGTCGCGCGGATACCGGCGGTGGACAGCAGCTTGGTGGTCGCATCCAGCGCCGCGTTCACCGACGGGTACTCCACGATGGCCTGGCCCGAAGCCTTCGACACCTTCACCACGGTGCCACCGGTGGCAGTTGCCGCGCGCTGGGCCGATGCTGCATCGGTGAAGAACACCTTGACCCGCGACGTCGCCACCACCGGCGCTCCGTCACGTGAGACCGCCGCCGCGAACTTGCCGGCGCCGGCATCAGCAGGCGCCGCCGCTGCGCCATCCAGCGAACGCTTGGTGCGCGAGCTGGTGGTCGCCGCCGCCTGCGGGGTGATCGTGAACTGGCCGCCGCTGGCCTGCTTCACGGTGGTCGAGGGAGACAGCTGGAAGCGCGTGCCGCCCACATCGAACGAGCGGCCGGTAGCGGACGCCTTCAGTTCCTGCGCATCCACGGTCGATAGAGTCCTGGCCGGAGGAGTCTGCCCCGAGCTCTGTGCCCAGGCAGGGAAGGTCATCGCCGCGAAGGCGAGCGTGCTCAACAGAATGGTCGTCTTCATCATCAGTGCCCCAGAACGCGGATCTTGAAGAATTCGAGGTTGCCGCGCGATGCTGCGGTCGCGGCCTGCCCCATGTCGGTGACTTCCAGCGTCCAGGTGCCGCTGGCATTCTCATCCAGGAAGGCATTGCTGGACAGCAGGTCCCAGCTGGTGAAATTGCTCTGCGCGCCACCCGTGCCTGAGCCGATCGCGGTGAATGCCGGTTGCACCACGCTGCGGGTACCGCTGGGCGACACCAGCACGAACTGCAGCTGGCGTGTGTTGCGGTGGTTGACCCGGAAGCCCAGTTGCACGCTTTCGATGTTGCGCGCGCCATTGGCCAACTGGAAGGTCAGGCGTGCGGCGGCGGCCGAGGTGTTGCCGATGGCCACGGTGCGCGTGGTGTTGCGCCAGCCGCTGTCGACCAGTGGTCCCAGCGACTGGAAGTTCTCGGCCACCTGCACTGCACGCGCAGCGTTGACCACACCAAAGCCGTACCAGTTGCTATAGGCACGGTTGGCCGCATTCACCGTCCAGCCCGGCACCAGCGTGCGGCCGTCGGCCAGCGTCACCGCCGGCTGGTTCGGATGGTTGCGGGTGGCGGTGGTGGCCAGGATGTACTTCACATCGCGATAGGACAGGTTCGGATTGGCTTCCAGCACCAGTGCCGCCACGCCCGATACCATCGGCGCCGACGCCGAGGTGCCGTTCATCTTGGCGGTGTAGTTGCAGGTGCTGTCGATGGCCGACAGGTTGCTGTCCAGCGTGTTCTGGCGGTTGGTGTTCTTGTTGCTGCCCTGCACGCACCCGGTCACGTCGGTGGTGACGATGGCCGGGTCGTAGGCGCGCGCCACCAGGCCGGAGGCGTACTGCGCCTGCAGGCCGTACTCGCCGCCAAAGGCCGACACCCACAGCGCCGGGCCGGTGGAGGAGTAAGACGAGCGCACGCCATCGGCGCGCACCGCGCCTACGGTGATCACGTTGAACAAGTTGTTGCGTGGATCGCGGCCGGCCGGCACGCAGCCGGTGTTGCGGTTCTTGGTGTCGGTGGTGCAGACATCCTGGGTCTGGCTGATCGAGGCATTGTTGAAGTTGTTGCCGGCCGACTTCACGTAGATGCCGCCGCGGCCACCACGCGTGCCCGACAGTGCCTGCTCGTACGAACGAATCGTGTTTTCGCTGTACGCCAGCGGCAGGTTCGGATTGCCCGGGCCGGCGCCCCAGCTGTTGTTGAACACCTGCACGTCGGCCGATTCCGCGCCGTCCCACCAGGCGTACTCGATGTTGCTCTGCTGGTTGCCCAGGGCCGAGCGCGAAATCGGGTTGAAACCCTTCAGCGTCGCCGCCGGGGCCACACCGCGCACGCCCAGGTTGTTGGCGCCCACCGCACCGGCGATGCCACCGACCATGGTGCCGTGGTTATCAACGTCCGGGTTGGTCGGGGTAGGGTTGTTCGAGCCATTGGTGAAGTTCTTGCCGGCCACCGCCGCGATGTTGGCGGCCAGGTCCGGGTGGGCGATCTGCAGGCCATCATCGACGATGGCGATGGTGACGCCCTGGCCACGGATGCCATTTCGGAACAGGCCATCCACGTTCAGGTCGTTGCCGGCCACCGGCAGTGTGTCGGCCGGAACCGTCTGCCCGGTGTTGAGCAGGTGCCACTGGATACCCGCCAGCGGATCAGCCTGCTGGGCCTGGACGGTGGCGGCGAGGCTGCCCAGCACCAGGGCAGTGGCCAGGGCCAGGCGCGCGGAGCGCGGTGGCGCAGTGCGTTGCGTGTGTCGCTTCATACACGAATCCTTCTGTTGTGAATCGGCATGGCGGGACGGCGGGGCGGAACTGCCCCATCGCAACAAGCCAAACGCGACACAACGAAGAACCCCCTACCTCTTCACACACCCAATCTGCAGATGTGCCGATTGCGTCACAAACACTTATGCCGTGGGGTAATGACGACTGCGCATTCCTGGAGAGCCGAGCCCATGTTCGGCTGATCGGACGGTCCCGTGTGTAAAGCAGCCGAGCATGGGCTCGGCTCTACACAAGCGGTGTCATCGCGTGGCTTCACACGCGGCTGTGCTACTACAGCCCGTGCACCCTTCCGCACGGAGCACGATGATGGTCAATCCGCTCGCCCAGGCCCATCGCGGCCTTGGCACCACGCTGTTCAGCCTGTTGAACCCGATACCTTTCGGCTTCTTCGTCGGCGCACTGATCTTCGACGCGATCTATCTCAACAGCGCCGAGGTGATGTGGGGCAAGGCCGCCGCATGGCTGATCACCTTCGGCCTGCTGATCGCCATCATCCCGCGCCTGATCAACCTGTTTGCGGTCTGGCGCCGCAACGGCACGGCCACCCGCATCGACCGCATCGACTTCTTCCTCAACCTGGTGGCGGTGCTGCTGGCGATCTGGAACGCGTTCGTGCACAGCCGCGATGCCTACGCCGTTGCAGTGCCGGGTACCATCCTGTCCGCGCTGACCGTGGCCCTGATCGCCCTGGGCCTGATCCTGCTGTCGCTGCAGCCGCCGGTGCTGCAGGGAGGTCGTCATGGCTAAGCACACCCTGCCCACCGTCGTCGCCTTGGCATTGGCCGTCACCCTGTCGGCCTGCGCGGGCAAGGCCGAATACCACCCCAGCGACCAGTCCGGCGCGAAGCCGCCGCTGCCGGCACCGAAGAACTTCCTGATGCCGCCCATGCAGGTTCCCAAGGGCGTCGGCTGGGCCGAAGGTCAATCGCCGTCGGTTGCCGAGGGCCTGAAGATCGAACGCTTCGCCGCCAACCTGCAGCACCCGCGCCGCCTGCTCACCCTGCCCAACGGCGATGTGCTGGTGGTGGAAGGCAACGGCCCCGGCGAAGAACCCGTCACCACGCCCAAGCAGTGGATCGCCGGCAAGGTGAAGGCGCGCTCGGGCAAGGCCGGCAAGGGCGGCAACCGGATCACCCTGCTGCGTCGCACGCCGGGCACGAACACCTGGTCCCAGCACGTCTACATCGAAGGCCTGCATTCGCCATTCGGCATCCAGCTCATTGGTGACACGCTGTACGTGGCCAACACCGGCAACATCATGCAGTACCACTACGTGCCCGGTGAAACCCGCATGTCCGACAAGGGCCGCGAATTCACCGACCTGCCCAGCACCATCAACCACCACTGGACCAAGGAGCTGCTGGCCAGCCGCGATGGCCGCAAGCTGTACGTGGGCGTGGGCTCCAACAGCAACATCACCGAGAACGGCCTGGCCGTCGAGTACCGCCGCGCAGTGGTGCTGGAAGTGGACGTAGCCACCCGTGGCAGCCGCATCTTTGCCTCGGGCATCCGCAACCCCACCGGCCTGGATTGGGAGCCGAGCACCGGCCAGCTGTGGGCAGTCGCGAACGAGCGCGATGAGATTGGTGCCGACCTGGTGCCGGACTACCTCACCTCAGTGAAGGAGGATGGCTTCTACGGCTGGCCCTACAGCTACTACGGCCAGCACGTGGACGAGCGCGTGCAGCCGCAGCGGCCGGACCTGGTGGCCAAGGCGATCGTGCCCGACTACGCCATCGGCTCACACGTGGCGCCGCTGGGGTTGCTGTTCTACACCGGCCAGGCGCTGCCGCCGCAATACCACGGCGGTGCCTTCATCGGCGAACACGGCAGCTGGGACCGCTCGCCGCTGAGCGGGTACGAAGTGGTGTACGTACCGTTCAAGGACGGCAAGCCGACCGGGCGGCCGCAGACCGTGGTCAGCGGTTTTGCATCGAAGGATGAGAAGACGCTGATGGGCGCCCCGGTGGGCATGGCGATGGACGCCGAGGGTGCATTGCTGGTGGCCGACGACGTGGGTGACGTGGTGTGGCGGGTATCGGCCAAGTAGCTCTGTAGAGCCGAGCCCATGCTCGGCTTACGCGCGCAGCGCGGGGTTTCCGCGTACAGGTCGACGAGCAGCCGAGCGTGGGCTCGGCTCTACAGTTCCGCAGTACCGCTGCGGAACCCGCTGAACATCGACTCGGCAGCAAACCCGACGCCGCCCAGCAGCACGCCGAAATACACCATCGTGGCCACCACGAAGGCGTAACCGGCCGCCACCGCGGCACCATCGCGCTGGATGAAACCGATCGCGAAGGACATCAGCGCCAACGCCGGCAGCGTGTTGCTGAAGGGAATCGGCCCGGCAGGCGCCATCAGCAGCAGGGTGGCCACGACCAGCGCCAGGTTGTTCAGGCGCATCATCTTCTTCGAGCGCACCATCACTGCCAGTCGCATCGGCCGCGACAGCCGCTCCATGCGGTGCACCCATTTCAGCGCACGGCCCAGGTTGGCCTTCAGCTTGTCGGTGGCAATCTCACGGCGCGCCAGCTTCTGCGGCACCCACAGCGGGCGGTTGCGTACCCGGCTCAGGCCGATCAGCAGGATCGAGGCGCCGAACACGGTGCTCAGCCCGGGAATCGATACGGGAATGATGAAGATGGCCGAGAGCAGGATCACGATCAGCAGCAGGCCCTCATCACCCAGCGCGCTGAGCAGGGTGCCGACGCTGACCTGTTCGCCGGGCAGCTCGTCGATCATCTGCTCGATCTGCTGGGCCAAGGGCGCGCTGTCGTTGGTTTCGGGGGCACGGTAGGTCATGCGTCGCAAGGTCCTCCAGGGAAGGGCGGTCAGCGGGCCGTCCTGCGGTGGGGGACGCACAGGCTCCCGCAGTATCCCGGCCAACGTGGGCAAAGAGGTGAACCGGGCATGAGGGGGTAAACTGGCGTGCCCCGCACGAGTTGAACGCAATGGACATGGGCCGCAGGCAATCGACCATCGAACTGGTCGCCATCGACATGGATGGCACCCTGCTGGACCCCAGCCACACGCTCACCGCCCGGGCCAGGCAGGCCATCGGGCAGGCGCGCGCGCTGGGCGTGCACATCGTGCTGACCAGTGGCCGCCCGGTGCCGGGCCTGGCGCCGTTCCTGCACGAACTGGGCATCGACGGCGACGACGACTACTGCATCGCCTGCAACGGCGGCCTGGTGCAGCGCGTCGGCACGCGCGAAACCGTGGTCGAGTATCCGCTCAGCTTCGACGATTTCCTGTTCTGCGAGCAGGTAGCCCGCGAAGTGGGCGTGCACTTCCAGGCGCTGGACAGCCAGCGCATGTACACGCCCAACCAGGACATCAGCTACTACACCGTGGCCGATTCGCATCTTTCGAGGATGCCGCTGTCCTATCGCCGCGTGGAAGACATGGACCCGTCGATGTCCTTCGTCAAGCTGATGATGATCGACGAGCCCGAGGTGCTGGATGCTGCGATCGCGCGCCTGCCCAGCGAACTGACCGAGCGCTTCGCGGTGCTGAAGAGCGCGCCGTTCTTCCTGGAAGTGTTCGACCGCCGCGCCGGCAAGGGCCCGAGCCTGCAGAAGCTGGCCGAGCACCTGGGCATCGACCGCGCCAACGTGATGGCCATCGGCGACCAGGAGAACGACCTGACCATGCTGCAGTACGCCGGTACCAGCGTGGCGATGGGCAATGCCATCGACGCGGTGAAGGCGGTGGCGCGATTCGAAACCACCAGCAATGCCGATGAAGGCGTGGCGCGCGCGATCGAGCGTTTCGTCCTGCAGTAACCGCGCGTCCCTCTGCTCTGGTGGCTGCCCACCTTGGTTGGCACACGCAGGCCGTAAGCGCCGATCAGGGGCTATACCCGCGTATAGCCCACCTATCTCCACCGCCATCGGCGCTGTACCACGGTGCAATGGCGGATGCGGCAGTGCGATGCAAGAATTTCGCACGTCGAAATCACCCCGCCGAGTCTCACGGCAGATGATCGTCTTCATCTGCTGACCGGCGCGCGCTGCGCCGTCACTCCCTCAACGCAATCGCACCGCCAGCCAGGGCGCCGACACCGGTGCTGCACCGCGCTGGGCGTGCGCCTGCGCTGCTCTCCCCCTGCACCCTGGATCTGCTCATGAACACCCCGCCCACGACGCGCCTCGCCCTGGCGATCCTCGCCGCCATTGCCGCCCCTGCGTATGCCGCCGACTCGGCCGAGACCTCGCACGACACGCCCACGACCTTGAACGCCCTGCAGGTGATCGCCACACCGCGCGGCGCCGCCGTTGCACCGACCCAGGTGGTTGGCCCGAACCGCTACATCATCAAGGCCGAAGACCTTGACGCGGTGGTCACCGGCAACAACGGCCTGGCCATGCTCAAGCAGGTACCCGGCGCCAGCTACACCGCCACCGATGGGCTGGGCCTGGATATCTCGGCCACCAGCCTGTTCGTGCGCGGCTTCCGCATGAACGAAATGGGCATCACCTTCGAAGGCGTGCCGCTGAACGACAACGGCTTCCTCTCGCTTACCGGCACCAGCGTGGTGAACGTGGGCGTGTCCGATGGCATCGGCGCGATCACAGTCAGCCCCGGGGGGGCGCCGGTCAGCGTGTTTTCCAGCAGCGTCAACGGCGGCAGCCTGGAATACCGCCTGCGCGACCTGCAGGACACACCCAGCCTGCGCGTGAAGCAGGGCGTGGGCAGCAACAGCACGTTGGTCACCACCGTATCCGGGCAGAGCGGCCAGCTCGGCGAGCAGGGCCCGAAAGTGCTGGTCGACCTGCAGCGCGTGTCCGCCGACAAGTACCAGGGCGAGGGCACCCAGAACTTCCTGCGCGGCGACCTGAAGCTGCAGCAGGACGTGGCCTGGGGCGACTTCACCGCGTTCCTCTCCGACAGCAAGGCCAAGGTCTGGGGCTACAACAACATCTCCTTCGACATGATCCGCAAGCTGGGCTGGAAGGCCGACATCTTCTATCCCGATTATGCGTGGGCGTGGTACGTGGCCTCGCCGGAGAACGCGGACAAGTCCTGCGGCGCCTACACCTGCGGTGAGCTGTCCGAACTGATTCCCTACGACACCGGCCAGATCACCCGCGACCGGGTGTCCTCGATCAATCATCGTTTCCAGATCACCCCGGCACTGAGCGGCAACGTGCAGCTGTACAACGCCAACAGCCACACCCAGGCCACGCTGACCGACCCGACCGTAGCGTCGCCCAACGGCGCGCCGTTCTCCGAACAGGTGCAGACACCGCGTGTGAATCGGCTGGGTGGCATGCTCAACCTGCAGTTCGAGACCGGCGCGCACACCTTCACGGCCGGCTTCTGGCAGGAGAAGAGCAAGGCTGCGGCCAAGACCGAGTGGTACCAGCAGCCGCTGCTGGGCGAAGGCCCGCCGCTGAAGGCCACCGGCCCGTTCGACGTGTATGGTCCCGCGTTCAAGACCGACAACGCATCGAGCTGGGTGACCCGCTCGCGCCAATTCTACCTGCAGGACGACATCGTGTTGAACGACACGCTGAAGCTGGGTGTCGGCTTCAAGGCCGTGGACTTCCGCACCAGCGGTGGCGGCCTCGGCGATGCCGAGGACCGGCCGGTGAACGGCACGCTGCGCGCGAAGAGCAACTTCCTGCCGCACGTCTCGCTGTTCTGGAGCCCGACTGAATCCACCGATGCCTTCATCGATCTGGCCAACACCATGAACGGCTACCGCGTCGCCCAGCGCGGCAACATCGGCTACACCGCCTCGGCGTGGACCATCACTGACCAGGAAGAGTTCGACCGCGTGGCGGGCACCTTGCGTCCGGAAAAGAACTGGAACCTGACCGTGGGTGCATCGCATCGCTTCGACCGGCTGGCGATCACCGGCGACGTGTTCTACAACGACATCCGCAACCGCCTGCTGTCGGCCGCCATCGGTACCCAGTTCGCGCAGATCAACACCGTGCGGCTGATGCCGAAGATGCACGTGATCGGCGCCGACCTCGGCATCACCGCCGACCTGACCGACCACCTGCAGTTCTACCAGGGCGTGGCCGTGGCGCGTTCGTACTACGACAGCGACTTCGTGGTGGGCGACACCGTGTACCCGATCAAGGGCAACGCCCAGCCGGGCTACCCGCAGATCTCGCTGGTGAGTGATCTTTCCGCGCGCTTCGGTGACTGGCGTTTCGGCGCCACCAGCACTTCGTACCTGCGCCAGCCCTTCACCTACGAGAACGACATCCGCGTGCCGACCTTCTGGCAGGTCAACACCTATGCGGCGTATCGGTTCGGTGCGGACAGCGCGGTGCCGGGGCTGGAGTTGCGGCTGGACGTGAGCAACCTGTTCAACCGCCACAACATCGGCACCGCCACCATCGCCGGCTCGTCGTTCTCGGGGGATTACCAGACCCTGCAGCGGAGTGCGCCCCGGCAGCTGATGTTCAGTACCTCGATGTCCTTCTGATGCAACGAGGGCTCTGACCCCGGACCCAGCTTTGCGCGGCCGGCAGCGATTTTCCGGCGGCGACGCAAGGTTCCCACAATGTTGCTGGGTCATCCTGTGCGCATGGCACAGCAGACCCCGCCAACCCGGTTGTTCGGCATCCGGGGCCCAGGACGGCCCCGGCAGGCGCCGTCCGTGGCACCTGTGATCGACCTGCAGGCCGAGTACCACTTCTGGCACGTCTATGAACGCGTGGTCCGCCCGCTGCCCGGCGGTGGGCTGCGCAAGGCCTGGCTTGTGTGCCAGAAGGTGTACCGGGACCGGTGGCAGCACCCGCACGACAGTGAGGAGGCGGCGTTGTCGCGGGTGTTGTTCGGCGGGAACATGACGGCTGGCCGGGCATCGGAGCTGGCGGAGCTCCATGCGCTGGTGAGCCGTAGGGTGGCGTCGTTGGCGAGGCGGGGTGTACTGTTCGGACGCGGCCGCTGAACCGCGCATCTGCTGAGAGTTTCCGATGGCTCTTCTTCCTGGGCAGTACCGCATCCTGGCGTATCGCGGATTCCATGACCTGCCGCGGATGATGCTGGTAGCCGATAGCGCATCAAAGCGCTGGGTGTTCGACTGTCCGTTCGAGGACGAACGGGATGACTACGCGCCGGTATATCGTATTCACGCCGTGTATGCTGACATCGCGGAGCCTTCGGAGGCATGGGAGCATCACACTCGTGGGCTGCTGCCCGACATTGGCGTCATTCCAGTGAATAGCCTGCAGTTTGACGAGACGCGGCGCGCCTCCTTCATCTTGATGTGATCTTTCGTCATACCCCTGGCTTTCCCCGATCCAACTGCCGATAACCGATCGCCTCAGCCAGATGCGCCGTCTGGATCACCTCGCAACCCGCCAGATCCGCAATCGTGCGTGCCACCCGCAGAATCCGGTGCATCGCCCGTGCGGACAGCTGCAGGCGCTCGATGGCCTGTTCAAGCATGTCCTGATCGCCCTCGCTCAGTCGGGTACAGGCGCGCAGCGCCGCCGGCGACAGATGCGCGTTGAGACCGCCACGCGCCTGCTGCCGGGCATGGGCGGCTTCTACCCGTGCACGTACCGCCGCACTGGGTTCACCCAGCGGCGTGCTCTCCCGCAGCTCCACGGCATCCATGCGCGTCACGCCGATATGCAGGTCGATGCGGTCCAGCAACGGACCGGACACCCGTGCGCGGTAGCGGTTGATCCGTTCATCGCTGCACAGGCAACGGTTGCTGCGGTCACCGGCCCAGCCACACGGGCAGGGATTCATCGCAGCCACCAGTTGGAACCGCGCTGGATACTGCACGCTGCGTGCAGCGCGGGCGATGCGGATGTGGCCGGACTCCAGCGGCTCGCGCAGGGTTTCCAGCGCGCTGCGGTTCCACTCGGGCAGCTCATCGAGGAAAAGCACACCGTGATGGGCCAGCGAGATCTCGCCGGGGCAGGGCGGGTTGCCGCCACCTACCAGCGCCGCAGCGCTCGCGCTGTGATGGGGCGCTCTAAACGGCCGCTGCCGCCAACGTCTTGGGTCCAGCCCTTCGCCACTCACCGAGGCAATCGCGGCCAGCTGCAGCGCTTCAACCTCCTCTATATCCGGCAACAGACTGGGCAGGCGCGAGGCCAACAGCGTCTTGCCGCAGCCAGGGCTGCCGATCAAGAGCAGATGGTGACCACCGGCAGCGGCAACCTCCAACGCCCGCCGTGCATGCGCCTGCCCGCGCACGTCGGCCAGATCGGGCAGTGGCAACGGTGTCGTGTCTACGCGCTCCACGGGCGGTAACAAGCGCGGATTGCCCAACCCGGCGCAGCACTCCAGCAACGTGCGCGCCACGCGCACATCGGCGTGCTCGGCCAGCGCCGCCTCGGCGGCATTCCCCGGCGGCACTACCAGGATGCGCCCGGCCTCGGCTGCAGCGATCGCGGCCGGTAGTGCACCCGCAACCGGCCGCAGCTCGCCGGTCAGCCCCAGCTCACCCAGGAACTCATACTGCAGCAGCGATTGCGGATCGACCTGGCCACTGGCCGCCAGAATGCCCAGCGCGATGGCCAGGTCGTAACGCCCACCTTCCTTGGGCAGGTCGGCAGGCGCGAGGTTCAACGTGATGCGCCGCTGCGGAAAGTCGAAGCGCGCGCAGAGCAGGGCGGCTCGCACGCGCTCGCGCGATTCGCGCACGCTGGTCTCGGCCAGGCCGACAATCTGGGTGGCGGGCAGGCCGCCAGAGAGGTGCACTTCCACCCGCACCAGCGGGGCATCGACCCCGGCGCGGGCACGGCTGTGGACCAGCGCCAGGCTCATGTGTGGTTTCCTGCAGAGGGGCGCTTGATGGTGCAGCAGGTGTTCCGCGGAGTGCCATCGGAGAATGCCGGTGAAATGGCTAGGAAGTTCGGCCCGATAATCCACGGTGTGCTCCACTAGGAGAACGAGATTGCCCTTGGTTGCTCAAACTTCAAACGCTAGAGGCATATCAGCTCGGTCTTGCCGCTTATCCATCCTTCCCCAAGCAACCAGGTCTTTAAGGTGAATTTATTCATGAACATAGAGTATCGCTTCACCTTTCGCTGGACCGCTGAGCGCGCGCTAAAGCTCGAGCAGATCGGCGCCACTGTTGATCCGCCATCTGACTTCAGTGGGGAGTGCATTATTGGTGTCGTCCATTCGGCGGAAGGGGCTCCAGAATGGGCGGGTGTTTCCTCGCTGATCAGGGACTGGGGCGGCTCTTTCCTTGTAACAACGGATTTTTCGGCCGCAGAGGTTGCCGCTGCTGATTACTGTGAGCTGCAGGTTACGCATGCAAATGGGTATCCTCAGCCGGAAGACGATTTTGGGTTTCGGGCGCAAACCTACGACACTTCGAAATACTGTGACGAGTGCGGAGCCTGGGCTGTCCAGAATGCGCCTTTCCGTGTGCGGAAGTCATTGAAGTGGGGGCGTAACGCATTCCTCAAACTGTTCTGGGTTGAAGATGCGATCTTCATGCATAAGGACGTTTGGCAAGTGCATCTTGCTCCACTTGGCATTGAGACGTGGCCGGTTGAGGACACCAAGGGAAATGTTCTTGATCACATCGTGCAGCTACGTGCTGACACGACCGTGGCGTTGCAGATGGATGAGGACTCGGGGGTTCGCTGTCCGAAATGCGGGCGTTTTCGCTACATGGGTCCAGAGCGAGGCCTCCTACCAGCGCCAGTTGGGAATCCAGACCTTCCCATCTTGCGCAGCGAGCAGTTCTTTGGAGCAGGCCACCAGTCTTCCAATGCCATTATCATCAGGCGGGATGTGGTCGCGGTGATTCAGTCGGCCAAGCTGAGGGGAGCCAAGCTGTGGCCTTGTGCCGCGCCAGAGTAGGTTCCACGTGTTTTGAAGCGGCTAGGAATTCCTACTGACTGCAATTCTTGAGACGGCCGACCCACCCCAGTTGTGAGTAGCATGACGGTTTGGAGTTCAAGCCCCAACTGGACACCTCTCTTCATCAGGCACCGACCTGTCAAGGCGCCCCAACCACGCCTCAACCCACGATGGCCCCACACTTTCCACCAGCAACCTTCCCTCACTCTGGTGCAGATCCAGCCAACGCTCGAAGCTGATGCGCAGACGTTCGACATCCGGCGCCCGCTGCAGGGCATCGGCAGGCATCCGGATCAGTACGCGCGAGGGCGCGTTCTCCACGTCCAGCACCAGAACGCCCTTGCAGCGGATCTCGAAGGACGTCACCCCGGCATAGCGCGTGTGCAGTTCAAAGCCTTCCTGCGCCTTCGCAGTGACGAAGCCCAGCGCATCACTGTGCAGCAACCGGTAATCGGCCGGTTGCAGCTTCTGGTAGGCCCACACCTGATCGCCCGCGGGCTCGGGCCATGCTGCCCATACTGCGCCGACCACCGCCATGCACGCCGCCACAGCGGCAAGACCGTACTGCTTCATTCGTCACCCCGCACATAGGTAGAAAGGCATGCGTTGCTGGCGGGGCGCTCAGTCCCTTGGCCGAACCCGCTCGTGGATGAAAGCGGTAAGTGCCAGGTCGGCCATCACCAGCCCCTCCATCACCCGGTCGCCCACGTATTGCTCGGGCCCGCCGTTCTGGCGCGTGCGTTCTGCGGCCAGCAGGATTTCCTGCACGATGCGCTGGCCGGTGAGCGCGCAGTCGGCGTCGGACAACTGCATCTGCCGGCTGCGCAGGTGATGGCGCTCCGGCCAGGGCTGACCGTCAGCCGCAGCGCCCGCGCCGATGGCGTGCAGGATGGCGATGAGGCTGTTGGGGTCCGGGGCCGGGGCGGCCGAGGGCGTTTCCTGGATGGGTCGCGGGGGAGGGGAGTGCGGCGTGGTCATGGCGGGCTCCGTGCAAGCAGGCGGAAGCCGCCACCGATAAAGGTGGCGGGCAGAGCGTGGCTCGAAAACCGGTTGCTAGACAACGCCGGCGGGCACGAGGCCCCCACGCCCCGCCCGCCATAGCCGGCAGACGGATTGCCAGCCGGCACCACGCGCGGTGGTGCCGGCTGGCAAGCGCAAACTTACGTCTAGCAATCCGGGTTTTCGAGTCCCGACCACCGATGCACGGTGGCGCAGTAACGATTACCTGCTGTTGTTCGGAATGCCAACGGGTAGGGGTCAATGCCGCCAAAACCCGAGACGTTTTCGGCATTGTCGCATAGCGCGGAAAGGGGCGAGAGCCTTGGCAGGCTAGGCGTACAGGCACTTCTGGAACGGAGTCTTCAAATTCTTCCGCCAGAAACGCCAAGCGCGGCAAATGCGACAGCACTCGCCCATCGGGCATGCGTGATCGCTCATGCAGCCGATCCGTTGCGACACCGGCTGGAGGGTTTAAATGACTTCCTGCCTATTGAACCTACCGAGTGCCGCGCGCAATCTGACTACCGCTGTAGTCATTCAAGACCATCCTGCCTGCAGCAGCAAGGTTCTGCAGCGTTTGAACGGATTCCCTCCACTGGCGCAGGCCAAAACAAGGATCACTGCACGTGCAACGCCGCATCCGACTGCTTCTCTGCGCGGGCCTGGTCCCGCTTCCGTGGTTCCTGTTCTGGACCAGCGTTGCCGCCGTGTTCGCGCCGGGCTACAACCCGCTAGCGCAGCACGCCAGCGAGCTGCTGCAGGCGCCCACGCTTGGGAGCATCTGCGGCAGGATTGCCGCCATCGGCTCCGGTGTGGGCTTCGTGGCGTTCTCCATCGGGGTATGGCGGGAGTCCGGCCGCCGCATTGCCGCGGGCGCGATCTGCTGGATGATCTTTGGCATCTCGATGCTGACCAACGGGCTCTGGCCCATGGGCCATCCGATGCATGGCTTCTACACCATCGGTATCGCCAACATCATCGCGCCGGCGATGTCGCACATCGAGTTGAGCGCGTGGTCTGCCAACCGAAGGGCGTATGCCGTGACCGCTGTGGTGAGCATCGCGAGCATCGTCTATCTCTGGTTGAACGTGGTTGGGGCGGATCCGGAAGGGTTCAGGGGGCTGACACAGCGCGTGTTCTCGTCGATCAACTCGCTGTGGCCGTTCCTGGTTGCGTGGTACCTGCTGCGCAGGGGTTCAAGCGCGCTGAAGGTGCAGCCTGCGATTTGATGGAAGGGCATGCAGGCACATGGACGACTGTTAAGCGTGCGGAGTTGAGAAGAGGATGAGGATTTTTCGCCGTCAGCTGATCTACGTTCAGGTGCATCAGGACCATTTTATTGCGCGCCTGGTCGGTGGAGACAGGACCATTCGCCGCCAGTGTCACGCCCTTGGCAATCGCGCGGGTCCGATCAAGGACTTCTCGAATATCCGGCCCCTGCTCAAGGCGATCTTCTCGGAACTCATGCCTGGGTTCTCTCTCGTCAAGCCGTGGGGGCTTCTGCACTTTGATCCGGTTGAGTACCCGGTCACGAAGGAAGAACTGGCTGGGTTCCAGAAGGCTGCCATGCGCAGCGGGGTGAGCTTCTGCCTTCTTTCCACATGGGAGCAGCGGCATGAAGACAAGGATCTGTTGGAGATGTTCAAGTAAGGTCCGGCAAACTGTTCATTCGAGCCCAAGAAGATTCGCGATTCGGCCTGATTCCGGTATCGTGAGTTTCTGAGTTTTGGCCGGGTCCAGACAGTTCTCGCTAGTGCCAGCACAAGCCGAGAGGGCGTTATGTGTGGGTTTTGTCGTATTATGGATGGGGGTGATAACAAGGGGTGCCATGTCTGATCCGAATCTCTGGATTAATGACTTGGCTCGTTGGCAAGTGAGACGCGCGCCGCATGAAGGGAGGGCTGCTTCTGATTGGATCTGCACATTCACGGGGCGCTGATGAGAGGGGTTTTGGGGCGACGCTTCCGATCTAAGGAAGGTGTCTAATGATCATTTGAAATGTGATTGGATTAGCCTCCATCCACGAGGGTCAGGCCGCACTTATGCTGCCTCGCTGGCCGATATGCAGTGACCTCGAAATCAACGAGATTGACGCTTCTGAAGGGAAGGCGCACCCTGCGTTGCTTCCCCTGCGTTGCTTCCCCTGCGTCGCTTTATGGGCGGCTGTACGATCTTACCTTAGGTCGGTTATTAGGTCATCATTCTTATATGAACTGTACGAGGTGTTATGGCTATTTCGAAGGAAAGTGATGCGATCGGCCAAGCAGTCGCTGCAGGCGTTGGCGCGACTGCCGGAGCAGGAGCAGGTGCCGCAATAGGTGTTACAACAGTTGCAGCTGCAGCTCAAACTGCTGCTGCTGCGGCTCTCGCTTCTGCGGGCGCTGCTGCTGGAGCTGGGGCTGCAGCCACAACTGGAGCGCTTGCAACCGCGGGAGGGGGCGCCATAGCTGCAGGCGGTGCAGGAATGACTGGCGGTGTCAGCGCTATCGCGGCTACTGCTGCAACTTCCGCCGCAGTACCTGGCATTGGCTGGGCTGTTGGTGGAGCAATCCTTGCTGGCGCAGGTGCGTGGGGCATTTACAAGCTCGCCACTCGCAACAAGTGAAAGGCTAACATTTCACTAAAGCTGACGCCGCGTCATGTCGCGGCGTCAGCTCTAGGTTTAAATATGAGAAAGGGAGTTCTAAGTGAACACAAACCAAAAGAGCGAGCTTGCTCGTGCCATAGCATGGATGCTTTGCTCCCATGCAGCACATGGCCTCTCAACGGCATCCATTAAAGGCGTTGGCGAAATAACACTGCGCGACGGATTGATAGTTGCCGCAGCAGCGATTGGGTCCAAACATAAGAATGCCTGGTTGTTAGAGCGGGAGGTAGAGCCGGATGGCTGGTCCGACTCAAACGTAGATCTTATGGTTTACAGGGTTTCGGGAGAGAATCAGTCGCTGGTTGGTGGAACGGAGCTGAAGTGGTGGCGCCAAAAGGACAAGGGTAACGCAAGCAATAGGCGCCGCGACCTAATCAAAGACCTTTTAAGGGCGGCAGCTCTATACACGCTCTCCGAGTCCTTCTCATTCGTGGCACTTTTAGCCACAAAGGAGTCATGGGACGCAACTACAGATACTCATGGAAAAGACAAGGCTCTTCTGGACAAGCTGAAGTCTGAATCCTCAGAACATTGGAATATTAGAGATCTATCCAGCAGCCCCTCCATCAAAGCCGCCGTTCGCCTTCTGCGTAACAAGGTTCCCGTAACTACAGCATTCCGAACAAAGCTTCTGACTGCATGCTCCCTGTCAGATCAATCTGGTATTGAATGCGTCGCTAGGGTTTGGGAGGTTCAGAAAACACAGAACAGTCGTTGGGCTGTTGATCCGGATGATTTCAACTTCATTCAGGACTCGGTGTAGCTGTAGCTGCCTTTGGATCCAGTGCGAACCATGTAAATATCGGCCACATAGCCTATGCATATTTTCAGAGGTTGCGATACTTCGCACTTTTTACCAAGCATGTGGCATTTCGAGAAGAGAATGAGTGGCGTGTGGTTTATTTTCCTGATAGAGACGAGAAGCAGCGTTATGCGGAGTTGTTGAGCTATGCGATTACGCAAAAGGGCATTCAGCCTAAGTTGAAGCTTCGACTCGGGTTGAACGCGATTGGCGGGCCATTGCTCCTAGAGGACGCGGTGAGTTCAATACTCTTGGGTTCCACAGCAGGAAGTCTGCTTTCTGCACATGCTCTTAAACGAATGCTTCGAAATCTAGGGAAGCCTGGGCTTGCCGACAAGATTGGTTTCTCTAGCACTCCCTATCGGCCATGAGTTTTAATGAATAGATGAGGTTAGGTATCCTATCTAAAAATCTATTTTCCCGTGGCAGGCATTGAGGGGCACCAGATGCGCTGTGAGTATGAGAAGAAGGCGCAGCTGAGGCCGCAGGTCCCTCGTGGGTTAGTCCACACACGCATGGCTGCATGGGTGCTGGGCACGGAGTGACTGCAATGCTGCCGACGAAGCAACGCAGGCATGACATTGTTGGTTGGTCATATAAAGCGACGTGGAGGTTGATTTTCGCGGGGCATTGCGGTTGTCGAGGCCGCATTGCGGTGCGGCTTCAATTTTCGTTGTGGCAATCGCTGTGCTCTGACTGAGTGAGTCGCTCAGTTTCTTTGTAGCCCGGCGCTGACTGAGAAGGTGAGCAGGGAAGGATGCTGTATCTATACGGGTGCACGCATCAGTCGATGCCGATGCGTCGGTGTCGAGGCCTTTCACTACCATCAATTGATGATCTCCCCAATCCCCGAAGCAACAAACGCCTTCAACTGCCGTACAAACTCCGCGTCATACAGCTCCCACTCCGCAATCTCCCCAACCACCCGCAACGGTTGCGCACTCCGATACGACCGCGTCGGATTCCCGGGAAACTTCTTGTTGGTTACATTCGGGTCGTCCTCGAACGGCCCGGTCGGCTCCACCACATACACGCGCGGTCGCCCTTCACCCCGGGCCATCTCCGCAGCCAGCCCGGCGCCCTTGGCAATCGTGGTGAAGTAGATGTGGTTCATCACCACGCTGTCGCGATAGTTGGACCTGAAGCCCGCGCTCAGCAGTTCGCCCACCGCCAGATCGGCGCGGGTGCCGTGATAGAACGGCCCGGCGACCTGGCTGCAGGTGTCATGCGTAACGGGTGTCCATTCGGTGTCCTGTGCCATCGGCACTGCCCCTGACTGTGCTGCCGGATCGACAGGCCGGCGAGTCTAGGACGCCGCACGGGCCTTGCGGCAAGGCCCCATCCGCGAAATACTCTGTAAGTGGGAGGCGCCGTGCGCCTCCTTTTTTCATTCTGCGGCGCTGCGGCCTTCCAGCTCGCGTACGGCCTTTTCCAGCGCGTCCAGCCCCGCGGCCACCAGTGATGAGGTTCGTGCCACAGAGCGGGGTGCTTACGGCACGGAGGCGGTTGTTGCGAAAGGCCTTGGGATCAACATCAGCAAGAGTGAACAGGCCAAGGGGGTGGAGGGTTCTGTTGCAAACTGGGAAGCACGTCAGCCCAAGACCGAGAAGGACAAATGACTATGAAATCAGCGTCATTAGTGCCCATGCTGGGCTTGCTGCTATCTGCATGTGCCAGTGGGGGGGCGACAACCGTAAACGACGATCCTCATGATGAAGTGCTGTGTGCCATCGCTAAGAATCCCGGCGAATATGATCGGGAAGAGGTCGTGTTGTCAGCTCGATATGTAACGGATAACCGCCACGAAGAGGTTCTGCGCAACTCCCGCTGCAGCGATGGCGCACGTATCCTCGATATCGGCAAGCATGGGGCCGCCAGTTCGGTCGCACGTTTTTACGCTGAACAGAAGCGCATATGCCTGGAGCGTAACAGTCCTGGCCTGTGCAATATCTCTGCCAGCGTGCAGGTGTCCGGGCGGATTCGGCTGACGCAGGATCGTGCCGTGTTCGATCTCGAGGACGTGAGGCACTTCGCGTTTGATGATGAGCGGTAGTCTGCTTTTCACCTCGCTGTCTGGCGAAAGTGGCGTCAACTCAATCTGACGTCGAGCGCCCTTCCAGCTCGCGTACGGCCTTTTCCAGCGCGTCCAGCTTCTCGCGGGTCTTCAGCAGCACGGCGCGCTGCACTTCGAACTCCTCGCGGGTAACCAGGTCGAGCTTGGCCAGGCCGGCCTGCAGCGCGCTCTTGAAGGTGGCCTGCAGTTCCTCGCGCGATTCGCGCAGGCCCGGCGGCACCAGGTCGCTGAGGCGACGGGCGAGGTCATCGATTTGATTCAGGTCGATCATGGGGTGCTCCGTGGGGTAGGGCCCGTGCATCCGGCGCGGGCAGGCCATTCGGGCACAAGGATACTGCTGGCACCCACTGCTCGGACAGGCCGCAGCGGCTTCGCACGGGCCACGTTCAGGCGCTATCCTCCACGCCGGAAGACAGGAGATAGACGATGAAGATGGTCATGGCGGTGATCAAGCCGTTCAAGCTCGACGACGTGCGCGAAGCGCTGGCCGAGCGCGGGGTTACCGGGATCACGGTGACGGAAGTGAAGGGCTTTGGTCGCCAGAAGGGCCATACCGAGCTGTACCGCGGTGCGGAGTATGTGGTCGATTTCCTGCCGAAGGTGAAGCTGGAAGTGGCGGTGACCGATGACCAGGTGGAGGCGGTGGTCGAGGCCATCGTGAAGGCCGCGGGCACCGGCAAGATTGGCGACGGCAAGGTGTTTGTGTACGACCTGGGCAGCGTGGTGCGCATTCGTACCGGTGAGTTGGACGCGGACGCGTTGTAACCCGTTCGGCAGCATGTTGTAGAGCCGAGCCTATGCTCGGCTGCATTTCGCGCGATGCAAGAACAGCAGCCGAGCGTGGGCTCGGCTCTACAAAGAGCGGTAAAGCGGTCGAGCGAGCTCGACCCCTACCGGCGCTTCGCCCACTTGTAGAACCGCTTCCAGCCCTGCCGCACCGCAGCCACCCAACCCGGGTCGGCCACCAGCGCGGCCTGCGCGGCACTCGGAGCCTGGCCGGTCACGCGCTGGCGGATCTTCAGCAGGTTCTTCATGTCGCTGCGGCGCATCTGCCGGCTCAGCGGGTTGCGGCGCAGCCAGCGCGGGGCGCGCCAGGCCGAGGTGAAGTCCAGCAGCACCGGCACGCCGCCGCTCACCACCACATTGGTGCCGTGCAGGTCGTTGTGGGTGATGCCGGCGGCATGCAGGCGGCTGAGCGCGTGCTGCAGCTGCTCGAACACGTCATTGCCCACCGCCTGCGCGGTGCTGAGGGTCTGGCCGGGAATGAATTCCATGCCCAGCGCCAGGCCACCCAGGGTGCCGAGCAGGGCCGGGGCGTGCTTCCAGCCGCCCAGGCGCTGCAGCATGCGCGCTTCGCGGCGCACCATCAGCCGGGCGACGGGCGACAGCGGGGTGCCGCGATAACGGGAGTAGTCCTTGATGACCGCCTCGCGCCCGTCCAGGCAGGTGCGGTAGACATCGGGGGCCAGGAAACGTTCGCCGCGCTTGAGCAGCAGCGGCGTTGCGGCGTCATCGCCGCAGGAGGAGGGGGGCGTAGCAGGGAGGTACATATCAGGGTCTCGGGCGACCCGGTGGGCGGCGCTGAGCGTCAAGCGAACCGGTAGTGCAGGGGAAGTACTAATGTTTTGTTAATTTTAGTACTCACCAGTTCGCTATTCCACGATTTGTCGGAGAAATGTCGGGGTCGTGGCTGGAACAGTTCGTCACGCTCAATCGGACAATTCTGTCTCACTTATGGGGGCGGCCATTTGAAATCAATCAGTTACAGCTTCCAATCGCCCATTCATTGGCAGCGCGCTGAACGTCGTGCACGCTCGACTTGACCCCGGCGCACGGCCTGCCGACCATAAGCTGTTAATCCGCGACATCGGCGGCCGCCCCTCTTCGGCACGTCCCCGTCCCCTGCCGCGTTCCCCACCGGTGCTGGCCGCCTGGCCGTGCATCGCCCCCGTTTCCCGATCCGGCCGCGGCTGGAGGAAAGTGCTTTGACTATCAAGATCGTACTGGCAGTGCTGTTCGTGGCCTGCGTGCTGTACATCCACTTCCGTGGCAGGGTCCGCGCGCGCTGGTCGCGCCAGCTGCTGGACCACTCCAGTTTCATGGCCCCGATCAACGTGGTCATGTACATGTTCTCGAAGGTGCCGACCACGCCGTTCCTGGACCCGGGCAAGGAATTCCCGCAGCTGGAACCGCTGCGCCAGAACTGGCAGATGATCCGCGACGAGGCGCTGGCGCTGCGCGATGCGCAGAAGATCGCCGCCTCCAGCAGCTTCAACGATGCGGGCTTCAACTCGTTCTTCCGCCGTGGCTGGAAGCGCTTCTACCTGAAGTGGTACGGCCCCTCGCACCCGTCGGCGAAGACGCTGTGCCCGAAGACCGTGGCGCTGATCGAGTCGATTCCGGACGTGCGTGCGGCGATGTTCGCGCAGCTGCCGCCGGGCAGTGAGCTGCGCCCGCACCGCGACCCGTTCGCCGGTTCGCTGCGCCTGCACCTGGGCCTGACCACGCCCAACAACGATGGCTGCTACATCGAAGTGGACGGCATCAAGAAGAGCTGGCGCGATGGCGAGTGGATGATGTTCGACGAGACCTACATCCACCATGCGCACAACGAGACGCAGGAGGATCGCGTGATCCTGTTCTGCGATATCGCCCGCCCGCTGCGTTTCGGCCTGCCGGGCCTGTTCAACCGTGCGGTGGCGGCCACGCTGCTGGCCGGTGGTGCCTCGCCGAACCTGCCGGGTGACCCGACCGGTGGCGTCAACAAGGCGTTCGGTGGCCTGTACAAGGTGCGCCTGAAGGCCAAGGCGCTGCGCGAGCGCAGCGTGGTGGCCTACCAGCTGATCAAGTGGGGCCTGGTGGTGGCGGTGATTGCCGGTATCTGGGCGCTGTAACTGTAGAGCCGAGCCCATGCTCGGCTTGATTTATCGCAACCTGTCCGAAGAGCAGCCGAGCGTGGGCTCGGCTCTACAGAAGGCAAAAACCCGCGCTGCTGCCAGCGCGGGTTCTTGTTTTTGGGCCCTGCGCGTTCTGTTGTAGAGCCGAGCCCATGCTCGGCTGCATTTCGCGCAGAAGCAGCCGAGCATGGGCTCGGCTCTACAGGATCAGCCCTTCAGCGCAGCCTGCACGAACGGCGGCGTCACCAGCACGCCGGTGTGCAGCGCGGCGGTGTAGTACAGGGTGTTGAAGGTCTTGGCGGCCGAGTCGGCCTGGCGGAAGTCGAAGCTGCTGTCGCCCTTGCGCGCCATGGTCACGCTCCACCAGCCGGTGGGGTAGCACGGCTGCGGGAACGGCAGGGTCTTGAACGAGCCGAAGCCGGCCTTGCCCATCTCGGCGCGCATCTCGTTGATGAGGTCCAGCTGCATCAGCGGCGACTCGGACTGCTGCACCAGGATGCCGTCGTCCTTCAGGGCCTTGAAGCAGCTCTCGTAGAAGGCCTTGTTGAACAGGCCCTCACCCGGGCCGACCGGGTCGGTCGAATCGACGATCACCACGTCCACGCTGCCGGCCGGGCAGTTGGCCATGTAGGCCACGCCATCGTCGAACAGCAGCTCGGCGCGGGCGTCGTCGTTGGAATCGCACAGTTCCGGGAAGTGCTTGCGCGCCATCACGGTGACCTGCTCATCGATATCGCACTGGGTCACGCTCTCCACGCCGGTGTGCTTGAGCACTTCGCGCAGGGTGCCGCAGTCGCCGCCACCGATGATGACCACGCGCTTGGGCGCGGCGTGGGTGAACAGCACCGGGTGGCTGATCATCTCGTGGTAGAAGAAGTTGTCCTTGCTGGTCAGCATGATGGCCCCGTCGATGGTCATCAGGTTGCCCCAGTCGGTGGTCTGGAAGATCTCGATCTTCTGGAACGGCGACTGCACCTCGTCCAGCTTGCCGGTGATGCGGTAGCCGATGGCCGAGCCGGTGCGCTCGAAGTGTTCGATGTACCAGTTGTTGCTGTCAGTCATTGAAAACAGTCCTGTTCGGAGGGGTGAAGCCGGGCTGGCGGGCGGGGCCGCGTGGCACAGATGCCACATCCGGACGGATCGGCCCGTTCAGGTTGAAACCTGTCACGGGCGCGGGCGCGCATGATAACGAACCTGTGGGCATATAGGCGTTATCATGCCCCCCCTTTTATTGCCAACAAGGCCGACTGAAATGACCGATTGGTCCCTCGACCAAGCCCGCAAGACCTACTCGATCCCGCATTGGGCGGATGGTTACTTCGACGTGGATCAGGCCGGGCACATGGTGGTGAGACCGACCGGGGCGGACGGCCCGGTGGTGTCGCTGCCCAAGGTGGTGGACGCTGCGCGCGCCGCCGGCGCCAAGCTGCCGCTGCTGGTGCGCTTCCCGGACATCCTCGGCCAGCGCCTGGGCAAGCTGCAGGCGGCCTTCGCCCAGGCCCAGCAGGACTGGGACTACGCCGGCGGCTATACCGCTGTGTACCCGATCAAGGTCAACCAGCACCGCGGCGTGGCCGGCACCCTGGCCAGCCACCACGGTGAAGGCTTCGGTCTGGAAGCGGGCAGCAAGCCCGAGCTGATGGCCGTGCTGGCGCTGTCGCGCCCGGGTGGCCTGATCGTCTGCAACGGTTACAAGGACCGCGAGTACATCCGCCTGGCCCTGATCGGTCGCAAGCTGGGCCTGCAGACCTTCATCGTCATCGAGAAGCCGTCCGAGCTGAAGCTGGTGCTGGAAGAGTCCAAGGCGCTGGACGTGAAGCCGGGCCTGGGCGTGCGCATGCGCCTGGCGTCGCTGGGCGCCGGCAAGTGGCAGAACAGCGGTGGCGACAAGGCCAAGTTCGGTCTGTCGCCGCGCCAGCTGCTGGACCTGTGGAAGTCGCTGCGCGATACCGAGTACGCCGACTGCCTGAACCTGCTGCACTTCCACATGGGCTCGCAGATCTCCAACGTGCGCGACATCGCCAACGGCATGCGCGAAGCCACCCGCTATTTCGTCGAGCTGTCACAGCTGGGCGCGAAGATCACCCACGTCGACGTGGGTGGCGGCCTGGGCGTGGACTACGAAGGCACCCGTTCGCGCAGCTTCTGCTCGATCAACTACGGCCTGAATTCGTATGCCAGCAACATCGTGCAGCCGCTGGCCAACGCCTGCGAAGAGCACGGCCTGACTCCGCCGCGCATCGTGACCGAGTGCGGCCGCGCGATGACCGCGCACCATGCGGTGCTGATCGCCAATGTCTCCGAAGTGGAGCAGGCGCAGGAAGGCCGCGTGCCGGACCAGCACGACGACGAGCCGGCGGCGATCCGCCACCTGCGCGAGATCCATGAGGAACTGGACGTGCGCCCGGCGGTGGAACTGTTCCAGGAAGCGCAGCACTTCCACGCCGAAGGTCTGGCCAGCTACGCGCTGGGCCAGATCGACCTGCCGCAGCGTGCGCGCATCGACGACCTGTTCTACGCCATCGCCCACGGCGTGCGTGCGCGCCTGAGCTACGACGAAAAGAGCCATCGCCCGGCGCTGGACGAGTTGAACGAGCGCCTGGTCGACAAGTACTTCGTCAACTTCAGCGTGTTCGAATCGATCCCCGATGCGTGGGCGATCGACCAGGTGTTCCCGATCGTTCCGATCGAGCGCCTGAACGAAACGCCGGACCGCCGCGGCATCATCGCCGACATGACCTGCGATTCGGACGGCATGGTGAAGACCTATGTCGAGAACGAAAGCCTGGACAGCTCGCTGCCGCTGCACGCGATCAAGCATGGTGAAAGCTACCGCATCGGTTTCTTCATGGTGGGCGCCTACCAGGAAATCCTGGGCGACATCCACAACCTGTTCGGTGACACCGACGCGGTGGAAGTGCTGGCCGACGCCGATGGTTATGCCATCACCCAGCAGCGCCGTGGCGACACCACCGACGTGATGCTGGACTACGTGGGTTACAGGCTGGACGACCTGCGTGCGGCCTATGCCCAGCGCGTGGCGGCGGCCGAGCTGTCGCCGGAACGTGCGCAGGAACTGTCGGAAGCGCTGGAAGCGGGCCTGACCGGCTACACGTACCTGTCCGACGAACCGCTGGTCTGATGATTACGGGAACGCCGGGCATGGCCCGGCGCTACCGGCCCCGATGAGCGCACGCGCGATCTTCCACCTGCTCCTGCATGCCGCCGTGCCAGCCCTGCTGGCATGGCTGTTCTGGCGCAAGCGCTTTGCCTCGGCGTGGTTGCTGATGCTGCTGGGCTGGATCATCGACCTGGACCATCTTCTGGCCGACCCGATCTATGCGCCGAACCGCTGCAGCATCGGTTTCCATCCGCTGCACACCGCACCGGCCATCGCCGTGTATGCGGGCCTGTGCGTGCCGAAGAAGACGCGGTTGTTCGGCATCGGTTTGATCATCCACATCGTGCTGGACGCGATTGATTGCTGGTGGATGCATCACCGTTGATGGCCGAAGGCGGTAGAGTCGACTGTTAGTCGACTGCTCTTGGCTGCGGCGCTGGGAAATTCCGCGCTACGCGCGAAAGTCGACTAACAATCGACTCTACCCGCCTGGCCTTCCAGCGCCAACGAGTCATCCCACCGGCAACCATACCGTCGCACGCAACCCTGGCTGCGCATTCTCCAACGCCAACCGCCCGCCGTAGCTGGCGGCGATATCGCCCACAATCGCCAGGCCCAATCCACTGCTGCCCTCGCGCTCATCCAGACGCACGCCGCGCTGTGTGACCCGTTCCAGCGCATCTGCAGCCAGGCCAGGGCCGTCGTCGCGGACTTCGATTCGCAACTGGCCTTCGTCGGCTTGTGCGCTGACGTGGACCTGCTGTTGCGCCCATCGTCCTGCGTTGTCCAACAGGTTGCCCAGCATCTCTTCCAGATCCGCACTGGCACCGGCGAACTGCAACGCTGGATCGATACCTGCGGCCGTGAACGCAATGCCGCGTTCGCCATGCACGCGTGCCATCAACCGGCATAGCGCTTGCGCGACAGTCGCAACGTCGCTGCGCTGGCGATGGTCTGCGGCCAACCCTGCCGCCAGGTAACGGTCAACACTGGCCTGCATGCGGGCGCTCTGCTCGCGCACGGTGGTCCGCCAGTCCGCGCCGTCGCCGTCAGCCTCGGTGGCCAGCACGCTCAATGGGGTTTTCAATGCATGCGCCAGGTCCTGTGCACTGGTGCGCGCGCGCGCGACCATGCGTTGCTGGTGCTCCAGCAGTGCGTTGAGTTCTTCACCCAGGGGCGCGACCTCCGCGCCCAATCCGCGCGTCTCGATGCGCTGCGCATCACCGCGTCGCACGCGTTCCAGCTGTGCACCGAGGCGATGCAACGGGCGCAGCCCGAAGTGCACCTGGCTGGCCAGCACCGCCAGCCACGCTGCGACGAGCACACCCAACGCGATGGCGGTGCGCTGCCGGAACGCGGCAACATCGGCATCCAGCGCGCTGCGGTCGGTGGCGACCACGGCCACGAACGGCTCACTGGCGCGTGGCAGGCGCACCTGCTGCACGCGTGCGCGCAGCGATTGCTGCAACGGACCGGTCAGGTTGCGCGTGGCCGGGCCAGTGGCGGTGGCGGGAAGCGTTTCATCCCACAACGAGCGTGACTGCAGCAGCACGCTGCCGTCGGCACCGGCGATCTGCCAGTACGCACCAGAGAACACCCGCTGGAAGCGCGCATCGTTCGGTTCCTGGCGCAGCTGCAACTGGTTGTCGGGGGTGACCTCCATCTGCGCGACCAGGGTCAGCATGTCCTGCTGCAGTTCGTGGTCCAGCCGATCACGCGCGCTGCGCTTGAACAGTTCACCCAGCAGTGCACTGGCCAGCAGCGAGACCAGCAGCAGTCCGACGCCGCCGGCCAGCAGCAGCCGCCGCCGCAGCGAGGGCTGCCGCGTCACGGCGTCGCCAGCCGCCAGCCCTGGCCTCGCACGGTCTGGATCAGCTCGGTGCCGAGCTTGCGGCGCACGCGCCCGAGCAGCACATCCAGCGCGTTGGAGTCGGGATCCAACCCGCCCTCGAACACCTGCTCACCCAGGCGATCACGGCCGATCACCTGGCCGCTGTGGTGGATGAAGTAACTGAGCAGGCGGAACTCCTGCGGGCTCAGCGCCAGCGGCTGTCCTTCCAGTTGGAAGCGGCCAGCGTTGACGTCCAGCTGCAGCGGGCCGCAGTGCAGTCGCGGGCTGGCGTGGCCGTGGCTGCGGCGGATCAGGGCGCGCAGGCGCAGCACCAGTTCGTCGGCCTGGAACGGTTTGGTCAGGTAGTCGTCGGCACCGGCATCGAAGCCGGCCAGCTTGTCGTGCCAGCGCCCGCGCGCGGTCAGTACCAGCACCGGGAAGCCGCGGCCGTTGCCGCGCCAGCGCTCGATCACGCTCAGTCCGTCCAATCCGGGCAGGCCAAGGTCGACGATGGCCGCCTGCAGATCTTCGATCTGGCCGATCTCCTCGGCCTGGCGGCCATCGGCAACCACGTGCACCACGTAGCCGGCCTCCTCCAGCAGGGGCACCAGGCGCTGCGCCAGCGCGGCATCGTCTTCGGCCAACAGGATGCGCATCAGTCGTCCAGCTCCGTCTTCAGCAGCTTTCCGCTGCGCGCATCATAGTCCAGCTCGACCACCACGCCGTCAGCGCGCAGGATCTCCACTTCGTAGACGCCGTCGTCCAGCTCCACTTCCAGCAGCTGCCCCGGGTAACGCTTGAGTGCATCGCGCACCACGCTTTCCAGCGGCACGTAACGGCCCTGCTGCACGGCACGGCGCGCGACCTGCTGCGCCGGATCCTGGACGGGCGTAGCGGCGGTCGGGGTGTTGGCCAAGGCCAGCAGCAGGGGCAGGGTGGCGAGCATCGCGGGCGCATGAGGGAAGGGGGAACAGGCGTGAGTGTGCAGCGGCTGACTAACAGCGGGCTAACAGCGCCGGCTAAGGGGCTGTTAACCACCCCGTGCATCGTGGTGTTGCCGGGATGGTCCGGCCATGAACACGAACAGGAGAACCCCCATGTTGAAGTCGCTCACCCTCGCCACCGTCGCTGCCCTGGCGATCGTACCGGCCGCTCAGGCCGCACCGCTGGGCATGGCCCAGGTTGAACAGACGCTGCGCAAGGCTGGCTACACCCAGATCCACGAGATCGAGCGTGACGACAGCCTGTGGGAAGCGGACGTGAGCCGCGCCGATGGACGGTTCAGCGAGGTCTACGTGGACCCGAAGACCGGCGAGATCTTCGACGAACACAATGGCCGCGCGCTGCTGGGCACCGAGCAGGTGCTGGCACGGGCACAGGCACATGGCCTGCGCGAGATCCATTCGTTGGAACGTGATGGTGCGACCTGGTCGCTGGAAGCGCGCAATGCCCGCAACCAGAAGGTGGAGGTGCGCCTGAGCGGTTATGACGGCCGCATCCTGCACAGCGAGCGCGATGGCTGGCTGGATTGACGTAGGCCCATGTAGAGCCGAGCCCATGCTCGGCTTTGCGGCCAACCGTAGCCGAGCATGGGCTCGGCTCTACGGGAACTGGCTTACCAGCCAAACGGCGGCGGGTAGTCCCAGTAGCCCGGGCCACGGCCGTAGTAGCCGCCATACGGACCGAAGAAGCCCGGGCCCTTGCCCTCGCTCACGTGGATGTTGACGTTGACCCCGTGGGTCTTGCCCTCATCGGTGGTGTAGTTCTTGCTCAGGTTCAGCGTGGCGGCGTTGTAGTGGCTGTTGCCGCCATTCTTGGAATAGCCGATGCCGGTGGTGAAGCTGCCGGACACCTTGACCTTGTCGTCGGTCACGTCGGCGATCTTCGCGTCGTCGTGCACACGCGGGCCGCTCTTGTCGCCGTAGTACGTGCCCGGCGGGTCCTGCTGCAGGGCGGGGTCGTTGAGGTAGCGCATCGGCGCCTGCGGCAGCGACAGGTCCAGGCCGGCCGCCTGCGGCGCGGTAGCACCGGCAGCGGACTGGGCCAGTACGGTTCCCGGCAGGGCCAGGCACAGCAGCAGGGTCAGGGGGCGGATCATGACAGCGCTCCAGCGGACAGGTGGCCGCGCAACACGCGGCGGTACAGGCCGACGCTAGCAGGGGCTGCTTGAATGATGCCTGTCGGTGCCGGATTGGGGTAGAGCCAGGCCATGCCTGGCTGCAGGTTACAGCCGCCCGAACCCGAACAGCTCCGCCAATGGGTGCCTGCGCCGCTCGATCCCGGCCCGCAGCAGCTGCGCGCCGATCATCGAATAGGTGATGCCGTTGCCGCCGTAGGCCATGGCGAAGTGCACCCGTGGGCCCCATTGTTCGTGCGGGCCGAAAAACGGCAGGCCGTCGGCAGTTTCGGCGAAGGTACCGCCCCAGGAGAACGCCGGCACCGGCCCCAGCCGTGGAAACCAGTGCTGCAGCTGCTTCATCAGCTGATCGGCCTTGCGCTGCACGCGCCGGTCGCGGCGGGCCGGAATGTCGATGGCATCGTCCAGTCCACCCACCAGCAGGCGCCGGTCGCCGGTGGCGCGCAGATACAGGTATGGGCGTGCGCTCTCCCAGACCATCGTGTTGCGCAGCCGGCCCAGCACGTCCGCATCGATGGGGTCGGTGATGAAGGCATAGCTGCTGCGGTTGCGGGCGACGCGTTGATCGAGCCAGCGCTGGTTGGCATAGCCCATGGCCAGCACGACGTGGCGTGCGCGGACCGTGGCACCGGCTTCGGTACGGGCGGTCACCCCGCGCGCGGTGGCATCGAGGCTGTGCAGTACGGTGCGGTCATGCACGTGGCCGCCGCGCCGGCGCACGCGCTGCAGCAGCGCATAGGTCAGCCGATACGGATCGACCCGGGCCGCCTGCCGGGTCAGCAGGGCGCCGCCGGCCTCAACGTCGAAGCGTTCCCGCAGTGCCTCCGGGCCCAGCCAGCGGGCATCCAGGCCGATGCCGCGGCGGGCATCGCCCTCGGCCATCAGGCGCGGCACGTCGCGATGGCGGCTGGCCAGGTACAGGCTGTCCATCCGCTGGAAATCCACGTCCTTCAGGCCGCGCGCCACCTCGCCCAGTGCCGGGATTGCCTCGGCACAGGCAAGGTAGGCCCGTGCGGCGGCGTCATGGCCGTAACGCTGTGCCAGTTCCAGCAGATGGGTATCGATCTCGTACTGCAGCAGCGCGGTGCTGGCGGCGGTACTGCCCCAGCCGATGTCGCGCTGCTCGATGACCGCCACTTCGTGGCCGTGGGCGGACAGTTCATCGGCGATGAGCGCACCGGTGATGCCACCCCCAACCACCAGCACGTCGCTGTGCAGGTCCATTTCCAGCGGTGGGAAGGCGTGGATCAGGCCGTTGCGCACCGCCCACCACGGGTAGCCACTCTTCAGGTCCATGCGCAGCTGCTCAGGCGGTCGGGTGGCCGGTATGCGGGGTCTGGATCAGTTCGGACAGATCGAAGCCCTGCAGGCGCGCGGCCGCCAGATAATGGTCCTGCACGGTGGCGTCCAGGCGCGGTTCGCGCGCCAGCAGCCACAGGTACTTGCGATCCGGACTGCCGACCAGCGCGACGCTGTAGTCCGGAGCGACCTGGATCACCCAGTAGTCGCCCTTGGCGAACGGCAGCCAGCGCAGGCCCTTGGGCAGGAAACTGACCTCCAGGCGCGCGCTGTCGTTGTCGACGGCACAGGCCTCGCCGGTGGCTTCCTCGACCTCGCCGTCCATGCGGCAGCGGTTGGTGACGCCGACGTTGCCGTTGTCGAGCAGGGTGTAGTGCGCCGACACGTCGGTGCAGCCCTCTGGCTCGTGGCGCATCGGCAGGCGTGCGATCTCGTACCAGGTGCCCAGGTAGCGGGGCAGCTTGAGGTCGGCAACGGTCTTCAGCGGCGGGTGCTCGGTCATCGGCGGTCGTGGCAGGGGTGGGCCTCCACGATGCCGATGGCCTTGCCATGGGCGGGTGAAGCCGGGGCGATGGCCGTGTCCAGAACGTTCCGTCGCCGCTGCGGCGTGCCCGTTGTCACCGGTGCGGCGGTATCCTGCAGCCAGCGCCGTGTTTTCCTGATCCAACCGAAGTGGAGGTGCCGATGTACCAGGTGATCCTGTTGAAGAGTGAATCCGCGTTCGCACGCGAGCAGTGGCCGCAGGTCGACGACCTGGTGGACTACGAGGGCGTCAGTTACAGCCTGCGTGCCGGCCCGCGCCAGCCGTTGCCGACCGACCACGACTGGCACCCGGTGGCGGTGTATGCGCCCGATGAGATCACCGAGGAAGAGTTCCAGGACTGGTACGCGCTGCAGCAGCCCACGGTGGAAGAGCTGCGGTTGAAGTACTGATTTCGCCGGGGTGGCGTGCGGGCGCGCGGAAACGTGGGCTGGGTGAACTGACCGGGCGAATCGACGGGAAAACCGGGGGGACAAACCGGCGGGGAAAACCGACTGGGTAGAGTCGACTGTTAGTCGACTGCTCTTCGCTGGACGCTGTGCAAAGCCCGCGCTGCGCGCGATAGTCGACTGACAGTCGACTCTACCCAGTCGATTCGCCCGGCCACGATCACCCCGCCGCAATCGCCAGACCGTCATCGCCCAGTGGTGACCACCAGCGCCATCACCCCGCCGAAGCCCCCATCCACGCGGGTGCGGTCCTCCGCGCCACGCATCCGGCCTTTACCGCCTGTGCCGTATAGTCGCGCGCAGGCGCGGTGGTCCGCGCGAAACGGTGTGGCTGGCGTGTCTTCTTTCCTGCGATCGATCCGTGCACGGGGGCCTTGGCTGGCCCTGCTGCTGTGCACTGCCTTCCTGCTGTCCGCACCGGTGCTGGCACAGGATGAGGACCCCACGCCGAAGCAGCAGCTGGCGGATATCGATGCGAAGCTGAAGGAAGTCGACCGCAAGCGTGGTGATGCCGCGGCCATCGAAACATTGGCCATGCTGTCCGAGGATGCTTCGAAGGCCCGGCGTGACGCCGAGGCGGTGGAGAAGTCGCTGCAGCCGCAGCTGGACCGCCTCGACGAACAGCTGGCGCAGCTGGGCACGCCCGCCGAGGGCGCCACCGAGCCGCCCGAACTGGCGGCGCAACGGCGCACCCTCAACAAGCAGCGCGATGGACTGGCCGCATCGGTGGCGCAGGCCAAGACCAGTGCGGTGCGTGCGCAGCAGCTGGCGACCGACATCGACCAGCAACGCGCCGCGCAACGTACCGAAGAGCTGGGGCAGAAGGTGGCCTCGCCGCTGTCGCCTGCGCTGTGGAGCAAGGTGGCCGAGCGCCTGCCGATCGATGTCGCGCGCGTCGCGCCGCTGGCCGAGCAGGGGCGTGACACGCTGGTCGCCGGCATCCGCGCCAATGGCTGGGGCACGCCGCTGCTCGGCCTGGTGGCCGCGCTGGTGATGATGTTCCCGCTGCGGCTGTGGTTGCGCCGCCTGGGGCGGCAGTTCGCCGCCTCCGACCGCGCGCCTGATGGCCGCCTGCGCCGGTCTGGGCTGGCCATGTGGCTGCTGCTGGTGGGCACGTTGCTGCCCGGCTATGCCGTAGTGGTGCTGATGGCGGCGCTGGATGCCGTTGATGCCATTGCGCCGCGCCTGCAGGTGGTGGCCGACGGGTTGGAAACCGCGACGTTCCGCGCCGCGTTCATCGCCGCACTCAGCGCCTGCCTGCTGGTGCCCAAGCGCCCGTCGTGGCGATTGTTGAACCTGGACGACACCGCTGCACTCAAGTTGCGCAAGTACGCCTGGGGCGCGGCGGCGCTGGCCTGGCTGAGCACGGTGCTGGTCGCCCTCGATCAGGCCACGCGCACCAGCGACGTCACCACGGTGGCGCTGGATGGACTGATTGCCCTGACCTACCTCGGCCTGATCATGGCCATGCTGGTGACCCTGGCGCGCCTGCACCGCCGGCAGACCGCCGAGGCCGAGGCCAGGCTGGAAGCGCAGGCCGACGGGCAGGGCCCGCGTACGCCGGTGCGCCGCAGCAGTTGGCTGGTGCTGGCGCGGGTGGCAGGCAACATCGCGGTGGTGGCAGCGATCATCGCCACGCTGCTGGGCTATCTGAATTTCGCCAAGTTCGTGAACCAGCAATTGATAGGCGGCAGCATCGTGGTGCTGGCGGCGACCCTGCTGTTCAAGTTTTTCGATGACTTCAGCACGTGGATGCTCAATGCCGACAGCAAGGTCGGCCAGACCATCCTGCTCAGCACCGGCCTGAGCGTATCGCGCCTGGAGCAGGCCGGTGTGCTGCTGTCGGCGATGCTGCGCACGCTGGTCGTGCTGATCGCACTGCTGGCCCTGGTGGCGCCGTTCGGCAACATCGGTGCAGTGGTCGAACGCTTCTCCTCGCTGCTTACCACCGGCATCCCGTTGGGCGGTACCACGCTGAAGCCGATGCGGATCGTGCTGGCGGTGGCCGTGCTGCTGGCCGGCCTGGCGGTGACCCAGCTGGTGCAGCGCTGGTTGACCGACACCTACCTGCCGAAGACCGAGCTGGACCTGGGCGCGCGCAATTCGGTCAGTACCGTCGCCCGCTACCTGGGCATCATCATCGCGGTGATCTGGGCGCTGACGGCGATGGGCCTGGAACTGACCAAGCTCGCGCTGCTGGTCAGTGCATTGTCGGTCGGTATCGGCTTCGGCCTGCAGGTGATCACCCAGAACTTCGTGTCCGGCCTGATCCTGCTGGCCGAGCGCCCGGTGAAGATCGGCGACTGGGTGAAGCTGGGCGACCAGGAGGGTGACATCCGCCGCATCAGCCTGCGCTCGACCGAGATCCAGGTGGGTGACAAGTCGACCCTGATCGTGCCCAACTCCGAGCTGGTCACCAAGACCGTACGCAACATGACAATGGGCAACAACCAGGGCCGCATCCAGATCCAGTTCGCGGTGCCGCCCAGTACCGACGTCGGCAACCTGCGGCAGGCGCTGCTGGATGCGTATACCGCGCACACCAACGTGCTGAAGCAGCCGGCACCAACGGTCTACATCGACAGCATTGCCGGTGGCCAGATCACCATCAACAGCTTCGCGTACGTGGCCAGCCCACGGCAGGTGTATGCCACCCGCAGCGATCTGTACTTCAGCCTGCTGCAGATCCTGGCGGAGCGGAACATCCCGCTCTCGACCCCGACCGACATCCACATCACCCGCGATCCGCAGGAGTAGGGGTGTTCTGCAGGGCTGCGCCCTGCACCCGCCGAAGCAACGGCAACCGCAAGAGCAACAGCGTGCATTCCGTGGTTGGGCGGGGCGGTGCCGAAGTGCGGGGACGCCGCAAGTACGTCCCTGTAGGCTTGGCAGCCGCATCCATGCGGCTGACACCCCACACTCCGGCACCGCCCCGCCTTCGACAGATTTCCGCGATCTGTTGGAATTGCTTTTGGGATCAGATCCGTTTTCCGGAGGAAAACGGATCTGACCCCATTTTGATTTTCGATATCTGACAGATTGTGTCGACCAAGGTCGACACCTACCGACAGCCGCAGGAATCTGTCAGAGGTGGGGCGGTGTCGGAGTGCGGGGTGTCAGCCGCATGGATGCGGCTGCCAAGCCTCCAAGGACGGATTCACGGCGTCCCCGCACTCCGACACCGCCCCACCCAACCACGGAACGCACGCTGTTGCCGTTGCTGTTTCTCCGGCTTGTAGCGGGTGGCAGGGCGCAGCCCTGCAAAGAAACCCCTACCCCCGCGGTCGGCTGCGCGAGGGCACCAGTGCGAACGTATCCACTGCCAGCTTCTCGGCATGGTTCAACCACGCACGGATCTCCAGATCGTCCACTTCGTGGTCCAGCCCGAACGATACGTTGATCTTGCCGTTGGCATCGGGCTGCACCCACTGCTGGGCCAGCACCACCTTGCGCTGCGACGACACCGCCTCGATCCAGAAACCGCGATCCGGGCGCGTGCTCGCCACCAGCTGCAGCATGTACTGGCCGGCGCGGGTGCGGCGGCCCTTCTGCGTGATCATGTGCGCCTGGCGCACGCTCGGGCGCGGGCCCTGGAAGGCGTCCAGCGGCGCATCCACGGCAATGCCGCCACGCAGGTCGTTGTCGCGGTAGAGCTTGATGCCGTTGTCGCGGTTGACCAGCAGGGCGCACCAGTCGCCATCGGCCGAGCCGTCCTCGAACGCGGTACAGCGGTCGACATAGGCCAGGGTGTTGTCCGGGTCGGCATCATCGAACTGGCGCGAGGTGTTTTCCAGATACACCGACTTCAGACCCCAGTCCTTGTCGTACTCCAGCAGAACCGGTGGCTGCACATGCTGCAGGCCGACCACCACCTGGTCGTCGCCGTCGATCTTCAGTTCGCGGGTCGGTTCACCCAGCCACAGCGAACGGGCGAAGGCCAGATACTGGGGGTAGTCGCGGCCACCGTCGCGGCGTGCGGCGACGCTGGCGCTCGGCGCGCGCTTGTCATCCAGCAGCGAACGGCCGAAGCCCATGGTCTGCAGGTTCGGATCGAGCAGGCTGAGCAGGGTGGCGCCGGAATCCAGCGTTGAACCGTCTTCCACCGCCAGCTGGCGAGGCGCCACGCCGTCGCCGAGGAACAGCAGCAGGTTTTCGCGCTTCTGCTTGGCCAGCACATGGCTGAGGTCGTTGGGCATCGCCAGATGATCGGAAGCGATCACGATCAACGTGTCCTTGCCATACGGGCTGGCCTGGATGCGTTCGACCAGCTGCGAGATCAGTCGATCGGTGCACTTGAGTGCATTGAGCAGGCCGATGTTGCCGTACTGGCTCTGGTAGCGCTCGCCCTTGCACGACACTGGCAGGTGCCCGGCCGGGTGATGGGTATCCATGGTCAGCGTGGTCAGCATGAACGGCGAACCGGCGCGCGAAAGTTGTTCGAAGCGCTGGTAGGCGGTGTCCAGCAGCACATCGTCGTGCACGCCCCAGGCCGAGTAATGGATGCGGCCGATCTTCTTCTGCTGCTCGAACCAGGCCAGGTCATGCACTTCATCGAAACCGTGGCTGGCCAGGAACTGGCCCTTGCCGGCGAACTGGCCGTTGGCACCGCCCAGATAGTGGTTGGTGTAGCCCTGCTGCTTCAGGTAGTCGCCCAGGCACACTGCCTTGGGCAGGAAGCTGCCCATGCGGTCCATGCTGTTCTCGTCGCCCTGCGAGGTGGTCAGCGGCACGCCACACATCGACGACACCAGCCCGGCGATGGTCCAGCCGCTGCCTTCGGCCGAGGCCAGGCCACGCACGTCCAGCGACTGGCTGGCGAGGCGATTGAGATTGGGCATCAGGCCCGGGAACACGTCCTCGTCCAGATAGGTGCGTTCCAGGCTTTCGCCGTAGATCCAGACGATGTTGCGCGGGCGCTGCAGCGGCTGCGTCGGCACCTGGTATTCGGGTGCGATGCGGGCGAAGTCGACCGGGCGCAGCTGCTGGTACAGGCGCTGGCCGTCGCGGGCCAGCGGGCTGATCATGATCGTGGCCACCCACACCGCAGCGAAGCCCGCGAACCAGGCAGCGCCGTGGCCGGGCCGGCGCCAGCGCTTCACCCGCGTGGCGAACAGCGGCAGCAGCGAGACCAGCGCCAGCACGATGAATCCGGCGATGTAGCCCTTGAAATCGGAGACACCGGCGCCTTCCATGTCGGCGCCCAGGTGGTACAGGGTGGCGGCATTGAGCCCATCACCGGACAGCTTGTCGATCAGCCACCATGCGCTGAGCGTGAGCAGCAGCAGGGAGAACGCACCGGCCTTCCACCACACCCACTTGTCGGACGCGAGGAACAACCAGCACAGCAGCAACAACGACAGCAGCAGTATCCAGAGCATAGGCAGCTTCGGCAGTGACGGGGTGGTGGTGATGGACGTCGTACCGACGCGTGTCCATCCGACCGGCGCTGCCGCAAGCACATGCATGTGACAGGCCGATGACCCGATAGTGCATGCACGAACCTGACTGAAATGTTTGTTGAAATGACGCGCGCGGGATCGTGCTCAGAAGGTAAAACGAGCGTGAAAGCCTGCGTTGGATTGCATTAAAAACCGCATGAATGCGGGATTTTTCGATGGTGCGCTAGCGATGTCCGCGTTCTTCGCGTGCCCGCGCGCGACGGTCGAACAGCAGTGCACTGGTCACGATGCCGAGGCCGAGCACCACGCCGATGAACAACAGAATCAGCGCAATCAGCGGGTAGCCGAACAGATGCCAGCCGGTGTCGATCTTCATCATCATTGCGGCGGCCATGATCAATGCCGCGCTGATGATGCCGGCCGCGACGCGGTTGGCGATCTTCTGCAGGTTCTCCATAAGCCGCGATTCCTCCAGCCCGGTCACCTTCATCTGCAGGCGGTTCTCGGCCAGCAACGCCATGATGTCCGACAGCTTGCGCGGCCCATCGCGCAACAGCTGCTGCAGCTCCATCGCCTCGCTGGCGATGTTGGCCGCAGACAGTGACTTCTTCAGGCGGGCGCGCATCACGTGCTGCAGCTGGCGCTCGACGATGCGGCGGGTATCCAGCTCGGGTGCCAGCAAGCGGCATACGGTCTCCAGGTTGAGCAGTGCCTTGCCCAGCAGGCTCAGTTCCGGCGGCGTGCGCAGCCCGCAGGCGGTGGCGATGCGCACCATGTCCAGCACGACGCGGCCTTCGGAGAACGTGCCGCTGGCGGCGTAACGCGCGATCAACTGGCCGGTCTCGCGCAGGTAACGTTCCTCGTCGAACGCCTCCAGCCGCGTGCTGATGCTGATCAGGTCGTCGGCCACTTCCTCGCCACGGCCATCGACGGCGGCGAACAGGATCTTCAACAGGCGCTCGCGCAGGCGCGGCGGCATGTGCGCGACCATGCCCAGGTCGAAGATCGCCAGACGGCCATCGGGCATCACCCGCAGGTTGCCCGGATGGGGGTCGGCATGGATCTCGCCATGCACGAAGATCTGGTCCAGGTAGCCGCGGATCAGCGCGGCCGCCAGTGGATCCATCGATTGCTCGGTGCGGCGCACATCGGGAATCGCATCCACGCGCACGCCGGTGGCCAGTTCCATGGTCAGCACGCGCTGGCTGCTGTAATCCCACAGCGGCTGCGGAATCCACAGGCGGCGGAACGGCTTGAGGTGGCGGCCGAAGCGGGCCAGGTTCTCGGCCTCGGCGTGGTAGTCCAGCTCCTGCATCAGGGTCTTGGCGAACTCGTTGAGCCAGTCGCGCAGGCGCACGCGGCGGCCGACCTGGGTCAGGTGGTCGGCGGCCAGCGCGAAGCTGCGCAACGCCTCCAGGTCCGAGCGCAGCTGCGCAGCCACTTCAGGCTTCTGCACCTTCACCGCCACCTGGCGGCCATCGTGCAGCACCGCGCGATGCACCTGCGCGATCGAGGCGCAGCCCAGGGGTTCAGGGTCGAACGAGGCAAACAGCTTGTTCACCGGTGCGCCCAGCTCCTGCTCGACGATCGCGTGGATGCGTTCAACCGGGATCTCGGCCACTTTCTCCTGCATGCGTTCCAGTGCGGTGGCGAACTCCACCGGCACCATGTCCGGGCGCGTGGACAGCATCTGGCCCAGCTTGACGAAGGTGGGCCCCAGCGCTTCCAGGTCGCTGACGAACTGCTCCGGGTTGCCGTCTGCGGGAACGTCGGCCGGATTGCCCGCGGCATCCAGGTTCATGCCCGAGAACACGCCTGAATGGCGATAGCGCATCAGCAGGCGCAGGATCTGGCTGCGCCGGTTCATGCCTTTGACCAGCGGAGGATTGCCATTGGCGGTGGACGGGTTGCTCAAGCGGAACTCCCATGCGGCAAAGACGGTCGTGCCGGCCGTTGGCCGGCAGTGTCCGGATTCCGCAGTGTCGCCGGGGGGCGGTAGGCACGCAGTGAATCCACCCGCTTCCGCAGGTACCCCGGTATCGGTCAGAATCCGCCCATTCCCTCTTTGGATGTGCCATGGCCGGTGCCAGCCTGTTCGCCCTGCTCGACGATATCGCCTCCCTGCTCGACGATGTCTCGGTCCTGACCAAGGTCGCGGCGAAGAAGACCGCTGGTGTACTCGGCGACGATCTGGCGCTGAACGCGCAGCAGGTCACCGGGGTCAACGCCAACCGCGAACTGCCGGTGGTGTGGGCGGTGGCCAAGGGCTCGCTGGTCAACAAGGTGATCCTGGTGCCGGCGGCACTGGCGATCAGCGCGCTGGAGGCCTGGTTGCACAGCCGCGGCTGGAACGTGCCGCTGATCGTGCCGCTGATGATGATCGGCGGTGCCTTCCTGTGCTTCGAGGGTGTGGAGAAGCTGGCGCACCGCTACCTGCATTCCTCCGACGACGATGCCGAGCGCCAGGCCGAGCGTCGCAAGGCGCTGGCCGATGCGCAGGTGGACATGGTCGCGTGGGAGAAGGACAAGGTGAAGGGCGCGATCCGCACCGACTTCATCCTCTCGGCCGAGATCATCGTGCTGACCCTGGGCGTGGTCGCCACCGCACCGTTCACCAACCAGCTGATCACCCTGGCCGTGGTTGCGCTGGCGATGACGGTGTTCGTCTACGGGCTGGTCGCGGGCATCGTGAAGCTTGATGACGTGGGCCTGTACCTCTCGCGCAAGGGCGGGGCTGTGGCGGCCTTTGGTCGCGGCCTGGTGGCCTCGGCGCCGTGGCTGATGAAGTTCCTGTCGGTGGCCGGCACCATCGCCATGTTCCTGGTGGGCGGCGGCATCCTGGTGCACAACGTGCCGGCGCTGCACCATGCGGTGCAGGCATTGGGCGGCGAAGGGCAGTGGGGCTGGCTGATCAGTGCTGCGGCCAACATGGTGGTCGGCATCATCGTCGGCGCCATCGTGCTGGCGGCGGTGACCGGGTTCCAGACGCTGCGCGGGAAGTAATCTGTAGAACCGAGCCCACGCTCGGCTGTTCTACGGCGCTGGACCCCGCCGCCCGAGCATGGGCTCGGGCGCTACAGCGTCCGCATGCTGGATCATCACCCCGCCTGTACCCGGTTCTTGCCTTGCCGCTTGGCGGCATACAGCGCGTCATCGGCGCGGCGCAACAGGGTCTCGGTATCGTCGCCGGGCTGCCATTGCGCCAGCCCGGCGCTGAAATGCACCGGCACGCGCTGGTCCTGCACGGTCAGCACGCGATGTGCCAGCGAACGCTGCAGGCGCTGCACGGTGGCCATGCTGTCGGCGCCCTGGGTTTCCGGCAGTACCAGTACGAACTCATCGCCGCCCAGCCGCGCGATGCCGTCGGTGGCGCGCAGCAGCAGCTTGCACACGGACACCAGGTGCTGCAGCAGCGCATCGCCACCCGCGTGCCCGTGCGCGTCGTTGGTCTGGTGGAAATCATCCAGGTCGATCACCGCCACGCCCAGTGGTGAGTTGTTGCGCGCGGCGCGCGCCAGCTCGCGCTGCAGCAGTTCGTCCAGGCCGCGACGGTTCAGCGCCTGGGTCAGCGGATCAATGCGTGCCAGGTCTCCGGCGGCACGCAGCTCCTGCTCAAGCTCGGCGATGCGTTGCTCTGCACGTTCCACTTCCTGCCGCGCATTGGCCAGGTGATCGCGCGCCTGTGCGGCCTGCTGCTGCACCTTGCCGGTGTCGCGCATCACGTCCTGCAGCAGCTGGTTGAGGTCGGCGATGCTGCGCGCCTCGCGCAGCTGCAGCGCGTAACTGCCGATGCGATCGTGGTACTCACCGGTGCTGGTGGCCATGCCATCCATGCGCTCGATGAACTCGCCCATCAACCCGCGCATCGCGGCCTTCGAATCGTCGATGCCCTGGCGCAGCAGGCCCTGCTTGTAGATCACTTCGCGCAACTCGGCGCGGGTGCGTTCGACCGCTTCGGCTTCCAGCGGACCATCCAGCAGCTGACGCACCGCGGCGATCTGGCCCTGCAGCCAGCTGCGGTCGTCCAGCAGCTCGCTCACGTTCTCCAGCAACAGCGCGAACAGCTCCAGCAGCAGCGCCTGCTGCTCCTGCCAGCTTTCGGCGCGCACGCCAACCTGGTGGCCGAGCTCGCGCACGCCCTGTTCGATGGGTTCCAGTGCCGTGCCCGGCTGCCACTGGCGCAGGCGCGTGGCCAGCGCCTGCGCCTGCTCGCGCAGGTCCGGGTCGTGCTGCAGCAGGGCCACCACCGCGCCGCCCAGCAGCAGCCGCAGCTGCTCGGACAGGCGCAGGCTTTCCGGCTGCCCGTCCGGCGAATGCTGCTCGATGGTGCGGATGTACTTGTCGATCAGCTGCCGCATCGCGCGGCCGTAACGTGGCCAATCGGCGCTGGCCTGCGCCGACTGCAGGCGGTCGCCCATGTCGCCCAGCTCGCCGGGCAGGGTGGCCATGCCGTTGGCGAACGCCGCCAGCAGCGGTTCCGGCGCGTCGGCACCGGCGAACAGCTGCTGCAGGGCCACGCCACCGCCGCCCTGCAGCACCACGCGGTCACCCAGTCCATCGTCCACCACCGCGCGCACGCGTGCCGGCGGCCCAAGGGCGGTACCGGGGGCAGGGCGGTGGTCGGGCTGGTCCGTCATGGAGCGAATCCTGGGGGGCTGGCAGGGACTGGTTCCAGCATATCGGCGCGGCCGCCGACGGCTTGAACGGCTAGGATGGGCGACAGGATGCCGCAGTGGAGGTGGTGATGCGCGTGATGTTGCTGGGGGCGACCGGCCTGGTCGGCGGGCTGACCCTTCCCAGGCTGCTGGACGACCCGCGCTGCAGCGCCGTGGTGGCGCCCACCCGCCGCCCGTTGGGCGTAACCCACGGGAAGCTGGAGAACCCGGTGCTGGCCTTCGACGCGTTGCCCACCTCGCCCGAATGGGCGCGCGTAGACGCGGTCATCTGCGCGCTGGGCAGCACCATTGCCCAGGCCGGCAGCCGCGAGGCCTTCCATCGCATCGACCACGACTATCCGCTGGCGTTCGCACGGCTCGCACAGGCACAGGGGGCCAGTACCTATGTGCTGAATTCCGCGGCCGGCGCCAACCCGCAGTCGTCGATCTTCTACAGCCGGGTGAAGGGCGAGCTGGAGCGTGACCTGCGCGCGCTGGGCTTCAACTCGTTGACCCTGGTCCGCCCAGGGCTGATCGGTGGCGAGCGCAACGAGGTGCGTCGCGGCGAGCGTTTCGCACTGACGGTACTCGGCGCGTTGGGGCCGGTCCTGCCGCGGGCGTGGCGGATCAATCCGGCCACTGAAATCTCCAAAGTACTGGCCGAGGCCGCGCTGGCCCCGCAACCGGGCGAGCACGTGGTGGCGTCGCGCGCGCTGGTCGGTTGATGTCGCGAGCGCTGCGCCTGACCCAGTTGCTGCAGCTGCTGCGCCGTCATCGACGTCCGGTGGCCGGGCAGGCGCTGGCCGACGCGCTGGGCATCAGCCTGCGCACGCTGTACCGCGATATCGAGACCCTGCGCGAGCAGGGCGCTGACCTGCGTGGCGAGGCCGGCGTCGGCTACCTGCTGGCGCCGAGCGATACCTTGCCTCCCATGACCCTGCCACCGGCCGAGATCGATGCGCTGGTGCTGGGCCTGCGCTGGGTCGCCGCCCGCACCGAACCGGCGCTGGCCGAGGCCGCACGCGACGCCCTGGCGCGTATCGCGCATGTGTTGCCTGCAGCACGGCGCGAAGCGCTGCGTGACAGCGGCCTGCGCGTGGGTCCCTCGCGTGCGGCAGCCAAGGTGCCGGCTGCGCGTCTGCAGGCCGTGCGTGAAGCTGTGGGTTCGCAGCAGCGCTTGAAGTTCGCTTACGAGGACGCGCACGGCCAGCGCAGCGAGCGCATCGTCTGGCCGTTCGCGCTGGGTTACTTCGATGAAGTACCGATGCTGGCGACATGGTGCGAAAGTCGCGGGGACTTCCGGCATTTCAGGCTGGACCGCATCCGCCAGGTGCGCGTGCTGGAGGATCGCTATCGGGTGCCACGCGCCACCCTGCTGCGACGCTGGCAGAAAGCGCAGGGCATCGCACCGGACTGGCTGGATCGCTCATGACCACAGCAACAGCGGGACGCGTGGAGCGGGGGGAAATAGAGTCGACTGTCAGTCGACTATCGCGCGCAGCGCGCGGTTTTATGCAGGCTGAAGGAAAGGCAGTCGACTAACAGTCGACTCTACCGACAGTCGACTCTACTGACAGAATCTGTCAGCAGGCCCGTACCACCATGAACGCTCCCACCAACGGAGCTTCCCCATGTTCAAGCCCAGCACCCTGCTGCAGTACGTGCGCGACGTCGCCGCCAGCGCCACCTTCTACAGCGCCATCCTCGGCCAACCGCCGGTCGAACAGTCGCCCGGGTTTGCGCTGTTCCTGCTCGGCGATGGCGCCGCACTGGGCCTGTGGCAGCGCGACGACGTGCAACCGCCGGTGTCCGCGCAGGCCGGCGCCGCGGAACTGGCGATGGTGGTCGCCAACCCCGACGTTGTGCAGCAGACGCACGATGCGTGGCGCGCGCTCGGTGTGCAGATCCTGCAGGCACCGGTGACGCTGGAATTCGGTCACACCTTCGTCGGAGCGGATCCTGACGGGCACCGCCTGCGTGTCTACAGCCGCGCCGAGGGTATGGTCGCTCGCGATTGATCGCGGGCATTTTGTGGATCCACGCCATGCGTGGATGCGGGCACAAGAAAACGCCGGGCAGTGCCCGGCGTTTCTCCAATTCATGTGCCAGCCAAGGTTGGCACCCACCGATCAGCTGGATCAGCTGGCCAGCGCCAGGTCGTCCATCATCGCGCGCAGGAAGCGGGCGGCTTCACCACCCGTAGCCGCGCGGTGGTCGAAGGTGACCGACAGCGGGATTACCTTGTGCGCTTCCACGCCGCCCATCACCGGGGTCATCTGGTGGCGGGCACGGCCGGCACCGACGATGGCCACGCACGGCGGTACCACGACCGGGGTCGCGTAGCGGCCGGCGAACATGCCGAAGTTGGACAGCGAGATGGTGTAGCCGCTCAGTTCCGAGGCGGCGATCGAACGCGATTCCACCTGCTCGCGCAGGCGATTGACGCCTTCGCGGATGCCGCGTGCATCGAGCATGTCGGCATTGCGCAGGGCCGGCACGAACAGGCCGTCGTCGGTGTCCACGGCGATGCCGATGTCCACCTGGGCGTGCAGGGTGCGGGTCAGCGCTTCACCGTCGAACCAGGCGTTCATGGCCGGCACCTTCTGTGCGGCAACGACGATGGCGCGAACCAGGCGGGCGGTGACGTCGTTGCCCGGCAGCCAGGCGTGGATGTCGGCGTCGTCGTTCAGCGTGGTCGGCACGACCTTGCTGTGCGCGTCGGCCATGACGCGCGCCATGTTGCGGCGCACGCCCTTCAGCGGTTCCGGCTGACCCTTGGCGACCACGCCCGGCGGCTGGGTGCGCATCGGCTTGCCAGCGGCAGACAGCGGGGTGCGCGCTTCGCTCTGCACCGGGGCAGACACCTGCGCCGGGGCTGGCGCGGCATAGGCGGCAGCAGCGACCGGTGCCGGAGCAGCGCCGAGCTTGGCACTGCCGTTGGCGGCGGCCTGCTTGACGTCGGCCATGGTCACGGCGCCATCGGTGCCGGTGGCCGGCACGCGGCTCAGGTCCACGCCCAGCTTGCGGGCCATCGCACGCACGGCCGGCACGGCCTTGACGCCACCGACGGCCAGCGCCTGCTCGGCGTGCACGGCATTGGAGCTCTGCATCGCGCCGACCACGGTACCCGCGTCATCGCGCTCGGCTGCGGCGGGCTTGGCTTCTTCCGCAGCGACCGGCGCAGCCGGCAGCGGCGGCGGGGTCGGTGCGGCAGCCGGCGCCGCCGGTGCGGCGTGACCATGGCTGTGGCCGGTGTCCTGGCCATCGGCACGCTGCGGCAGGTTCGGGTCCAGTTCGAAGCTGGCCAGCACCGAGCCGGTCGGGATGATGTCGCCGGCGCCGCCGGACAGCTTCAGCACCTTGCCGGAGAACGGCGAGGGCACTTCCACCACGGCCTTGGCGGTCTCCATCGAGACCAGCGGCTCGTCCAGCTTGATCACATCGCCTTCCTTGACGAACCACTCGACGATGGTCGCGTCCGGCAGGCCTTCGCCCAGGTCGGGCAGGTTGAAGTTCTTGGTCTGGCTCATTTGCAGTTCTCTTCCAGCAGTTCCAGTTCGCGGGCCGGCAGCCAGCCCGTCGCGCCATTGGCGCGCTCGGACCACCACCACCCACCGTGTTCGTGATGAAGCTTCACCATCTCGCCACTTTCCACATCCAGCTCGCGGGCATCGTAGTCGCACAGGGCTTCGGCGCGACCCTCGTCCAGCAGCTGCAACCAAGCGATGGGCGCCCATCCAGCGCGCCCATCGTTGGTGCGTACCCAGGCAAACGCCGGCCATTCCTCGTCACGGACACCTACTTCGACGATCTGGCCGGTGTGGAACCGGAGCGGGTTGGGATACTGGCTGCGGTAAGCCCCCAGAAGGCGGGCCCGCATGTCAGCCGGCCGCCACCGCGCGCTTGGCCGCCGCCACGATCCGCTCAACGCTCGGCAGGTACTTCATTTCCAGGCGGAACAGCGGAATGTGGGTGTCGTAGCCAGTGACGCGCTCGACCGGCGCCAGCAGGTCATAGATCGATTCCTCGGCCAGGCGCGCGGCGATCTCGGCGCCGAAGCCCGCGGTCTTCGGCGCCTCCTGCACGATCACGCAGCGGCCGGTCTTGGCCACCGATTCGGCGATGGTGGCGAAGTCCAGCGGACGCAGCGTGGCCACGTCAATGACTTCGGCACTGATGCCTTCGCCGGCCAGCTTGTCGGCCGCTTCCAGCGCTTCCTTCACCTGTGCGCCCCAGGTCACCAGGGTCACGTCGGTGCCGTCGCGCAGCACGAAGCAGACGTCCAGCGGCAAGGCTTCGCCGTCGTTGACGACCACTTCCTTGTACTGGCGGTAGATGCGCTTGGGCTCCATGTAGATCACCGGATCCGGCTCGCGGATCGCGGCCAGCAGCAGGCCGTAGGCACGCTGCGGCGACGACGGCAGCACCACGCGCAGGCCCGGCACGTTGGTGAAGATCGCCTCGTTGGCTTCGCTGTGGTGTTCCGGCGCGCGGATGCCACCGCCCCACGGCACGCGCAGCACCATCGGGCAGTGCAGGCGGCCACGCGTGCGGTAACGCAGGCGTGCGGCGTGGCAGACGATATGGTCGACCATCGGGTACATGAAGCCGTCGAACTGGGCTTCGGCCACCGGCTTCATGCCCTGCGCGGCCAGGCCAATGGTCAGGCCGGCGATGGTGGTTTCATCCAGCGGGGTGTCGAGGATGCGTTCGGAGCCAAAGCGCTGCTGCAGGCCGGCGGTGGCGCGGAACACGCCACCGTTGACGCCCACGTCCTCGCCCAGCACCAGCACCGACGGGTCGTGCTCCAGCTCCCAGGCCAGCGCCTGGGTGATGGCTTCGATGAGGGTGATCGGCGTGGTGGTCATGCTCTCTTCTCCGCGCGCGACAGCAGCGCTGTCGGCGGCGTTGGTGTGCGCGCCGGGCGCGCCGTTCTTGATCTCATCCATGGCGCTTCTCCAGGGCGATCGCCTGGGCGCGCTGGGCCAGCAGGTCCGGCGGCGGATCGGCATACAGGAAGTCGAACATCGCCTCGACCGGCTGCACCGGCGTGTTGAGGTACAGGTTCACTTCTTCGTCCACGCGCGTGCCGCACTCGGCGATCCAGGCGGTTTCTTCTTCTTCGCTCCACACGCCGGCGGCGGTCAGGTACTTGCGCAGGCGCAGCATCGGCTCGCGCTGCCAGGCATCCTTCACTTCGGCGTCGTCGCGGTAGCGGCGCGCGTCATCGGCGGTGGTGTGGTCGGACAGGCGGTAGGTCATCAGTTCCAGCACGGTGCCACCGTCGCCGGCCAGCGCACGTTCGCGCGCCTGCTCCATCGCCGCCAGCACCGCGATCAGGTCGTTGCCGTCCACCTGCAGACAGTGCAGGCCGCCGGCCAGGCCCTTCTGCGCCAGCGTCTCGGCGCCGGTCTGGGCCGAACGCGGGACCGAGATGGCCCAGCCGTTGTTGACGATGCACAGGATCAGCGGGAGCTTGTAGGCGCCGGCCGAGTTCAGTGCTGCGTAGAAGTCGGTCTTGGAGCTGCCGCCGTCGCCGCACACGGCCACGGCGATCTGCGGTTCCTTGTTGAGCTTGAACTTCAGCGCGGCACCTGCGGCATGCAGGCACTGGGTGGAGATCGGCACGCAGAACGGGAAGTCCTTGGCCGCGTTGCCGCCGTAGTCGTTGCCGCGCTCGTCGCCGCCCCAGTACATCAGCACGTCGTGCGGACGCACGCCACGCATGAACATCGCGCCATACTCGCGGTACGACGGGGCGAACACGTCGTCCTTCTGCATTGCGGCACCGATGCCCACGTGCGCGGCTTCATGGCCCAGGCAGGCGGCATAGGTGCCGAGCTTGCCGGTGCGCTGCAGCGCGATGGATTTGCTGTCGAACGTGCGTACGTACAGCATCTGCTTGAACAGCGGTACCAGGACCTTGGGGTCGCGCAGCGACGCGGGCAGGTCATCGCGGACGAGCTTGCCGTCCGCGTCCAGGTACTGCAGGTATTCGATCTTGAATTCAGCGGCAACCGTCATTGCGTACTGCACCTTCGACAGAGAAGTTACAAATGATATGAATCGCCATGTTAAGGAACGCGTACGGAATAGCCTTCCTGCGCCGCAACACGGCGATTCCCCGTTTTACCCCTGCCGGCGGGTGGGGGGCCAATAACAACAACGTATTCAGTCGTTGCTGCAAAGCATCAGAATACGCCTCTGGCTGACCGCCAGTACAACGGCATGGGCGGTTCCACGCGCAGGCACGGCATCGGCCGATGCTCCACGGCCAACCGGACGCCCCGGTATGAACGTGGCGGCTGCCAGCATGGCGGCAACGCGCTACCCTTGCCGCCCCCGATCTGGCCGCACCCATGTCCGTCGACAACAACCAACGCGATCTCGAAGCCGGCATCCACACCGACCTGCAGGGGCGCCTGACCTACGGCGGCTACCTGCGGCTGGACCAGCTGCTCAGCGCGCAGCAGCCGCTGTCCAACCCGCCGCACCACGACGAGATGCTCTTCATCATCCAGCACCAGACCTCGGAGCTGTGGCTGAAGCTGCTGGGCCACGAACTGCGGGCCGCGATCGGTTTCCTGCAGCGCGATGAAGTCTGGCAGTGCCGCAAGGTGCTGGCGCGCAGCAAGCAGGTGCTGCGCCAGCTGACCGAGCAGTGGTCGGTGCTGGAAACGCTGACCCCGTCCGAGTACATGGGCTTCCGCGACGTGCTGGGTCCTTCGTCGGGCTTCCAGTCGCTGCAGTACCGCTACATCGAGTTCCTGCTGGGCAACAAGAACGCGCAGATGCTGCAGGTGTTCGAGCACGACGCGGTGGGCCAGGCGCAGCTGCGCACCGTGCTGGAAGCGCCCAGCCTGTACGAGGAATTCCTGAAGTACCTGGCCCGCTTCGGCCACGCCGTACCGGCCGTGTATGAAAACCACGACTGGACCCAGCCGCATGTAGCCGACGACGCACTGCAGCCGGTCTTCGAGCGCATCTACCAGGACACCGACCGCTACTGGCGCGAGTACGCGCTGTGCGAGGACCTGGTGGACCTGGAGACCGCCTTCCAGCTCTGGCGCTTCCGCCACATGCGCACGGTGATGCGGGTGATCGGCTTCAAACGCGGCACCGGCGGCTCGTCCGGGGTCGGCTTCCTGGCCAAGGCGCTGGAACTGACCTTCTTCCCCGAGCTGTTCCAGGTGCGCACCAGCCTGCAGGCCGGACCCCCGCCAGCACAGGGCTGATCCGTATTCAGCTTGGATCCCGACCCTTGGCTGGATCGTTTCAGATGCAAGTTCAGCGAGCAGGCCGGCACCTGCCTCAAACGGCGTGTATTTGACGTGAACGCCAGAAGTCGGTGATCCTCGCGCGTTGCTCCAACTGCACAGCGGACGTGCTCGTCATCCACCGAACCAGGAAACCCGCATGAGCGTAAACGCCACTGCGAACACCCCAGAGCCGGCCCTGCCGGACTTCAAGACCACGCTGGGCCATCCGCGCCCGCTGTGGATGCTGTTCATGACCGAGTTCTGGGAACGCTTTGCGTTCTATGGCATCCGCTGGGCCTTGGTGCTGTACATCGTCGCCCAGTTCTACAACGGCAACGCCGCCGGTGAAGGCGATGCCAGCCGCATCTACGGTGCCTACTTGGCGCTGGTGTACGCCGCGGCGATCTTCGGTGGCTACGTGGCCGACCGGGTGCTGGGCTACCAGCGTTCGATCCTGACCGGCGCGGTCATCATGGCGGCCGGCCTGTTCATGATCTCGCTGCCGCAGGAGCACATCTTCAAGCTCGGCCTGGCCACGATCATCGTCGGCAACGGCATGTTCAAGCCGAACATCTCGACCATGGTCGGCAAGCTGTACGGCCTGAAGGACGAGCGCCGCGATTCGGGCTTCACCATCTTCTACATGGGCATCAACATCGGCGCGATGATCGCCCCGGTGCTGACCGAGTACCTGGCCCGCAAGGTCTTCGGTACCTCGGAAATGCCGTCGTACAAGGTCGTGTTCATCGCCTCGGGCGTGGGCATGCTGATCTCGCTGGTGTGGTTCTACATCGGCCGTGCCGGCCTGAAGGGCATCGGCGCACCGCCGGCCGGCGCTGAAGGTTTCGGCCGCATCATCATGGTGCTGATCGGTGCCGTGGTCGCCATTCCGATCGCCTACTTCCTGCTGGCCACCGGTGCTACCGCGCTGGCCTGGATCCTGGGTGCGATGTTCACCGCGCTGGCCGTGGTGCTGCTGGTGGAGGGCATCCGCGAGGGCAAGGTGCAGCGCGACCGCGTGATCGCCATGCTGATCATCTTCGCCTTCAACGTGATGTTCTGGATGTTCTTCGAACAGGCCGGCAGCTCGTTCACCTTCCTGGCCGAGAACATCGTCAACCGCCAGTTCGGTGACTGGACCTTCCCTACCGCGTGGTTCCAGTCGGTCAACTCGGTGGCGATCATCACCCTGGCGCCGATCATCGCCTGGATCTGGGTGGCCATGGGCCGTGCCAATCCATCCATCCCGCGCAAGTTCGGCCTGGGCCTGCTGTTCAATGGCGCCGCCTTCGCGCTGCTGATGTTCGCCCTGTCGCAGATGGTGGTGGACGGCAAGATCCCGTTCTGGACCCTGTTCATGGTCTACGTCATCCAGTCGATCGGTGAGCTGTGCCTGTCGCCGATCGGCCTGTCGATGGTGACCAAGCTGGCCCCGGTGCGCCTGGTCGGCTTCGGCATGGGCGGCTGGTTCCTGTCCACCGGCATCGGCAACAACCTGTCGGGCATCTTCGCCGGCGTGGTCAGTGGTGAAGGCGGCATGACGGTCGAGTCGGCCCTGAAGGGGTATACCTTCGGGTTCTGGGCCCTGATCGGCTCCGGCGTGGTGCTGTTCCTGATCGCCCCGCTGATCAACAAGCTGATGCACGGCGTCAAGTAACGATGAGAGGGTAGAAGGCATGCGCATGAAGCTCGGTGGAGCAGTGGTGGTGGTCTGTGCGGCGCTGATCGGCGCCTGTTCCCAACCGCAACCGCCTGCCGCCGCCGAGCCCACGCAGCCCCTGGATACCCGACCCACCGAGCCACCGGTCGCTGACCCCAGCGAGCCGGTGGCCTCGGGCAACACGCCGGTGGCGGCGGATATCGCCGCCATCGCCGGGCTCGGCGCGCAGTTCGACCCGGCCCGCGACCCCGCCGATGATCTGGCCACCGCCAAGGTGGAAGCCCAGCGCGGCAGGAAGCGCATCCTGCTGGAGGTCGGCAACGCCGCCTGCGACCGCTGCCATGCGCTGGATGAGATTGTGGAAGGCAACGGCGACCTGCGCCGCTTCCGCGATGCCCACTTTGTGTGGGTGAAGGTCAACGCCAGCGACGAGCAGCCCAACACGGCCTTCTTCGCCCAGTTCCCCGAGATGGAGCGCGACTATCCGCGCCTGCTGGTGCTCGATGCCGATGGAAGCCTGCTGGTGTCGCAGGCCACCGGTGAGCTGCGCCGGGGCGAGGCGTTCCAGCCTGCGCGGGTGAGCGCCTTCCTGAAGCAATGGGCACCTGACCGGTAGTGCCGGCCGATGGCCGGCAGGGTGGGTCGGGACTGATGCCGGGTCGCATCCACGCATGGCGTGGCTCTACTGTGGGTGCGGTCACATTCCCGGAAGCGGCATCTCAATTTCGCTACGCGCTCGCCGCTACCGGCAAGGACCTCAGTCGACATCCCGTCGATGCACCCTACCGGAACGCCCATGCACAGCGACCACGCCGAACGATTGCCCGAACCCGCCAGCGACCTGGCCGAGGGCGGAGCAGGCGAGGGCGTGACCCTGCCGCCGCAGGAAGCGCTGCTGGATGACGCCGGCACCGGCGAGGACGCTGTTGAACTGGCACCGCCCCGCCACCGCCTGCCGCAGATCGCGTTGCCCGACAACGTGGTGCTGAAGGGCGCGGTACAGAAGCTGGTCGAGCAGAAGTCCCGGCTCGACGCATTGGCCGCCGACGGCCAGCTGGCCGGGCTGTTGCCGCCGGAATGGCAGGGCCACGGCGTGCGTGCAATCGAGCTGTCCACCTTCATCCAGGGGGTGCTGCCGTTCCTGCAGCCGGGCGAGCGTGGTGAGACCGCTCCCGCGCGCCTGCCGGTGCGCCATGTGCTGGGCGACGACAGCCGTTGGGGCCTGGACGATGTGTCCGAACCGAAATCGCTGGCCTGGTACCTGGCCAGTGACGAACGCGCCACCGCTGGCAGCAAGGACGTGGCGGAAGCCTACCTGGTGGGCGCGCTTGGCCTGGCCTGGATGCAGGAAGGGCGCAGCCGCCCCGGCTTCCTGCGCGCGATGGGCCAGGACAGCCTGGCGGCGCGGGTGACCATGCTGGGCTATCCGCCGGCCAACGAACTGGCGCTGTACAGCGTTACCGCACATGGCCAGCAACAGATCTGGTGCGTGCATGGCCGCCGCCGCATGCGCCCGCTGGTGGCGCCCTGGCTGAGCGTGCCGCTGCTGACCGCCTACGGCGTGCCGGCACCGGTGGCGTGGCCGTCCAGCTTCCCCCCGGTGGACGCCGTGGCCGAACTGCTGGCCACCGCACGCCTGGGGCGCGCGCTGCCCGAAGTGGATCTGGCCAAGGCGGTGGCAAAGATTGCCGAGGATGCCGCGTCGCAGGCGTGGCAACCGGTCAGCCTGCTGCAGCTCAACACCTGGTCGCCGCGCTGGCACTTCTTCCTGGGCACCTTCGTCGGCCTGCCGTCGCTGTTGCTGGTGGCTGCGGCGCTGGCGTTGCCGGGGGCGGTCGAAGCGGCCACGGTTGCCGCCTCGCTCGGCTTCGCCGGTGGCGCCATCGCGGCGCTGGCCGTGCCGTGGATCCACGCGCGCCGCAAGCATCTGAGCTGACCCCGCGCACCCCGGGGTCGGATCCCTTTCCGCAGGAAAGGGCTCTGACCCCACCGAAGCCACACCGGCGCGTCGCCATCCACGCATGGCGTGGATCTACCAATCGCCGCGCTCGGCGTGGTTACACCCCTTCGCCCATCCGTTCCAGGCCATCGCCGGCCAGGCGCAGGATCAGCTTTTCCAGCAGCTGCTCCTCCTCCTCGCTCAGCACCGACATCAGCTTGCGGGTGATCTCGATCACCATCGGGGCGATGGTCTCGTACACCTCGAAGCCAGCCGCCGACAGCGCCAGCACCGAGCGGCGGCGGTCGTCGCCGTGGGTCTCGCGCTTGATGAAGCCGCGTTCCAGCAGGCGGGCCACGGCGCGGCTTACCGCCACCTTGTCCATCGCCGTGCGGTCGGAGACCTCGCTGGCCGACGAACCCGGATACAGCGCCAGGATGGTGATGACCCGCCATTCGGGAATCGCCAGACCGTAACGATCGCCGTATAGCTTGGCGATGTTGCCGCTGACCCGGTTGGACAGCACGCTCAGCCGGTAGGGCAGGAACTGTTCCAGGTCGAGCAGGACGTGCGAGGCACGCAGGCGGGTCGAGGCGGGATCGGCGGGGCTCATGTTGCGGTGCACCTTGCTGGTGGTTTCAAGTGTAACTATAAGGGGTGGGTCCAGACCCTGCATTCTCGCCGGGTCCCAACCTGCCCGCACCTGGTTTGTACCGATGCGGTACCGATTCGGAGCCACGCCATGAATACCGCAGTCCCGACCGCCTCGCACCCCAACCCCGGCATGCAGGTCACCACCTTCGAGAACCCGATGGGCATCGACGGCTTCGAGTTCGTCGAATTCGCCGCCCCGGCCGGTCGTGGCCGGGAGCTGCACGCGTACTTCCGGAAGATGGGCTTCAGCGCGGTGCTCAAGCACAAGCAGCGTCCGATTACCGTCTATCGCCAGGGCGGCGTCAACTTCCTGGTCAATGAAGACCCGGATTCCTTCGCCGCCGACTTCGCCGAGAAGCACGGTCCGTGCGCCTGCGGCTTCGCCATCCGCTTCAAGAAGCCGGGCCAGGAGGTCTATCAGACCGCGCTGGGCAACGGCGCCGAAGCCATCGCCTTCAAGCCGGACAGCAAAGCGGTCAGCGCGCCGGTCATCAAGGGCATCGGCGACTGCATGCTGTACCTGGTCGACCGCTATGGCAGCGCTGGCAGCATCTACGACGGCGACTACGAGCCGATCGCCGGTGCCGACCTGCACCCGGTGGGCTTCGGCCTGACCTTCATCGACCATCTGACCCACAACCTGTACTTCGGCAACATGCAGCAGTGGTCGGACTACTACGAGCGCCTGTTCAACTTCCGCGAGATCCGCTACTTCGACATCAAGGGCCTCAAGACCGGCCTGGTGTCCAAGGCGATGACCGCGCCGGACGGCATCGTGCGCATTCCGCTGAACGAATCGTCCGACCCGAAGAGCCAGATCAACGAGTACCTGGACGCGTACAAGGGCGAGGGCATCCAGCACATCGCCTGCTTCACCGACAACATCTACGAGACCGTTGAAGCCATGCGCGCGCAGGGCGTGGATTTCCTCGACACGCCGGAGACCTACTTCGACGTGATCGACCAGCGCGTGCCGAACCACGGTGAAGACGTGCCGCGCCTGGCGAAGAACAAGATCCTCATCGATGCCGATCCGGAAACCCACCAGCGCAAGCTGCTGCAGATCTTCACCCAGAACTGCATCGGCCCGATCTTCTTCGAGATCATCCAGCGCAAGGGCAACGAGGGCTTCGGCGAAGGCAACTTCACCGCGCTGTTCGAGAGCATCGAGCGCGACCAGATCCGCCGCGGCGTGCTGTAAGGTCATCAGCAGCGCCGGGCCAGTCCCGGCGCCTGCCCCTCTGTAGAGCCGAGCCGTGCCCGGCTGCTTTCCGTTCCGGTTTTGCCGTATCCAGGAGCCCCCATGTCCAGCGCCATCACCGCCCGCGGCTACCAGTCCGGCTTCGGCAACGAATTCGCCACCGAGGCCGTTGCCGGTGCGCTGCCGGTCGGGCAGAACTCACCGCAGAAGGTGGCCCACGGCCTGTACGCCGAACAGCTGACCGGCACCGCGTTCACCGCGCCGCGCGGCAGCAACCGCCGCAGCTGGCTGTACCGGATCCGCCCGGCGGTGGCCCATGGCGAGTTCACCCCGTTCGCGCAGTCGCAGCTGCAGTGTGATTTCGGCTCGCAGCCGGCCTCGCCGAACCAGCTGCGCTGGAGCCCGCTGCCACTGCCGGAACTGCCGACCGACTTCGTCGAAGGCCTGTACACGATGGGCGGCAACGGTTCGCCCGATGCGCATGCCGGCGTGGGCATTCATTTGTATGCCGCCAACCGCGACATGGTAGGCCGCTATTTCTACAACGCCGACGGCGAGCTGCTGATCGTGCCGCAGCTGGGCGCGATCCGCCTGCTGACCGAGCTGGGCGTGATCGAGATCGAACCGCAGCAGATCGCGGTGATTCCGCGTGGCGTGCGCTTCCGCGTGGAGCTGCCCGATGGCCCGAGCCGCGGCTACATCTGCGAGAATTACGGCGCGCTGCTGAAGCTGCCCGACCTGGGCCCGATCGGCTCCAACGGCCTGGCCAATCCACGCGACTTCGAGACCCCGCATGCGGCGTTCGAGGATGTGGATGGCGATTTCGAACTGATCGCCAAGTTCGAAGGCCGCCTGTGGCGTGCGCCGATCGACCATTCGCCGCTGGACGTGGTGGCCTGGCACGGCAATTACGCGCCGTACCGCTACGACCTGCGTCGCTTCAACACCATCGGCTCGATCAGCTACGACCACCCGGACCCGTCGATCTTCCTGGTGCTGCATTCGCCCAGCGACACGCCGGGCACCAGCAACATGGACTTCGCGATCTTCCCGCCGCGCTGGCTGGTGGCGCAGAACACGTTCCGCCCGCCGTGGTTCCACCGCAACATCGCCAGCGAGTTCATGGGCCTGGTGCACGGTGCCTACGACGCCAAGGCCGAAGGCTTCGTGCCGGGCGGCGCGTCGCTGCACAACTGCATGAGCGGCCACGGTCCGGATGCACCGACCTTCGACAAGGCGTCCAATGCCGATCTGTCCAAGGCCGACGTGATCAAGGACACGATGGCCTTCATGTTCGAGACCCGCGGGGTGATCCGCCCGACCGCGCAGGCGCTGGCTGCCGGCCATCGCCAGGGCGATTACCAGCAGTGCTGGAACGGCCTGCGCAACAACTTCCGGTCGTCCCGCTAGGTAGGTGGGTGCCGACCGTTGGTCGGCACGGCTGCGCCGGAACCTGCGCTTACGCCACCTCGGCGAAGGCGTCGCAATGCTCCAGCGGCAACGCCTCCAGCAGGCGCTGGCGCACGCGCTGGCAATAGCCATCCGAAGTCAGCGCGGGCAGCAGCTGCATCGCCGACTGCAGCCGCTGCAGCACCTCATCCTCCGCACGCGCCTGCTGCAGATCGCGGAACAGCGCCGCTGCCTGCGGATGCCGCTGCATTTCCAGGATGCCCAGCACGTAGATGCGTGCCGCCACCAGCGAACGGCGACGTTCGACCGGCGTGGCGCTGGTGTTGGTTGGCACCTTCACCGGCGCTGCATTGGCCGGTTCGGCAGCGGCGTGAGGGGGGGCCGCCGCCGTTGCCGTGCCGGTCGCCAGATAGCCCGCCTGCACCAGTTGGATCACCATCGCCGGCGCCTCCTGGCCAAGCAGGCCGGTCAGGTCGGCAACGGTGCGCTGGCCGTCGCACAGGATCAGCAGCCGGCGCTGGCGCATGTCCAGCGGCGCACGGTGGGCCTGCAGCGCGGTTCGGGCGAGATCGGTCTTGCGCGGTTGCATGGAAGGGACAGCCAAGTCGGTGCACGCCGAGCCTGAACGAGGGCGATGAAACGGCGATGACAATGCAGCGCCTGCACGCGCGCTGCGCTAGCGTGCAGCCAACCACGTGCCCGGGAACCGCACCGATGAAGCATCTTCCACTCGCTGGTCTTCTGCTCCTGTCGCTCGCCGCCTGCGGCCGTGCGCCTGAAACACCCGCTGAGGCCCCGGCCAAAGACACGGCGCCGCCCACTGCAGCGGCCGATGCCGATCTGGCGACCCGGTCGCCGGCCGATCCCCGCACCGACAGCCCTGCGCGGCTGGATGGCTACGCCGGCGCGACGCTGGGCGCCGGCATCGCCGAGGTCCGCAGTGGCTTCGGAACACCGCTGCAAGGGCTGGGCACCGACGCTGCCGGCAAGCCATTGCCGGCCGACGACAGCAACGACGGTTGCTACTTCCTGCGTCCGCAGGATGCCGAGGATCCACGCCTGATGATCGAGGCGCGCAAGCTGGTGCGTTACGACGTACGCAGCGCGGCCATCACCGCCCCGGGTGGCGGCAAGGTCGGCATGACGCTGGGTGAGTTGCAGGTACTGTACCCGGAGCGGGCCGATGTCGGCCCTGACAAGTACGACGACAAGGCCCAGCACCTGCGCGTGCGCCCGGCGCAGGAAGGCGCTGCGGTGATCGACTTCGCGCTCGGTGCCGACGGCCGCGTGAGCGCCTGGCGGGTCGGAAAGACCCCGCAGGTCGATTACGCGGAAGGCTGTGGCTGATTCTTGATCGAGGGCCCAGCCCTGCGCGCGGGCCCAGCGTAGAATCGCGCCACGACCGCTGGGGGAGTGCTCGATGATCGCCATTGCCATTGCCTGGTTCCTGCTTGGCCTGCTGCTGCTGGCGCTGGGCGGGGACTCCATCGTCAAGGCCGTCTCCGGCCTGGCCCAACGCTTCGGGGCCACGCTCTTCACTGCGGGCCTGCTGCTGCTCGGGGTGGCCACCTCGTTGCCGGAACTGGCGGTCAACGCGCGCGCACTGGCGGTGGGTCAGCCGGAACTGGCGCTGGGCAATGCGGTGGGCAGCAGCATCGTCAACCTCGGCCTGACCCTGGCCATGGCGGCCATCGCCGCGCCGCTGCTGCTGCGCGCACGCCTGCAGACGGTGCTGTGGTGGTCGTTGCTGGCGGCCGGCGTGCTGCTGATCCTGTTCGGCCTGGATGGCCGCCTGGCGCGTTGGGAAGGTGGCGTGCTGGTGGCCGGCTTCATTGTCGTGCAGGTCGTGCTGCTGCGCCGTGGTCGCAGCGAGAACGCCGAGGTGCAGGCGGCCATCGCCGAATCCGCGCTGAGCCGCACCAGCCTGCCGTTGAACGTGCTGAGGGTGTTGATCGCGGCGCTGGCGCTGTACTGGGGCGCGCGCCTGGTGGTGGGGGCTGCCACCGACTTCGGTGCTGCGCTGGGCTGGACGCCGCTGCTGGTCGGCCTGCTGCCGGTGGCGATCGGCACCGCGCTGCCGGAAGTGGCCACCGCCATCGCCGCCGCGCGCCGCGGGCATGGCGACATGGTGCTGGGCCATGTACTGGGTTCCAGCGCGGTCAACCTGCTGCTGGTGATCGGTGTGATGGCACTGCTGCAGCCGTTGGCACTGCCGGCTTCGTTCGTACGCCTGGAACTGCCCGCGTTGCTGGCGTTCGCGCTGGTGCTGTACCCGATGCTGCGCGGCGACCTGAAGATCAGCCGAGGCGAAGGCGGGATCCTGCTGGTCGCATTCGTCGGCTGGTTCGTGCTGGAGCTGCTGCTGGTGGGCGCGGCATGAGGTAGTGCCGGCCGCTGGCCGGCAACCTCATTGCCTCTGACGGAACCCTTGCCATTGCCGGCCATCGGCCAGCACTACCGGTTCTGCGTGGCTTCTTCTTCCCGCACCGGTTCCGGCGGCGGCAGCTGCTCTTCGGCGGCCGGCTCGTTGCCGGGCAGGCTGGGGCGGGTTTCCATCAGCAGCGACAAAGCGGCCTTGGCCATCATGTGCGCGCTGATCGGTGCGGTGATGAACAGGAACACGGTGATCAGCAGCTCGCGCGGCTGCGGGTCCTGGCCCAGGAAGATGTGGTAGCAGACCGAGCACACCAGCACGCAGCCGACGCCCAGCGTGCTGGCCTTGGTTGGCGCGTGCAGGCGCTTGAAGAAGGTGGACAGCTTCACCAGGCCCAGTGCGCCGACCAGGATGAAGAAGCAGCCGAACAGCAGCAGGATCGACAGGCCGATCTGGATCGCGGTGATCATTCGACGATGTCCCGGCGCAGCACGAACTTGCTCAGCACCACGGTGCTGCCGAAGCCGAGCATGGCGATGATCAGCGCGGCCTCGAAGTAGATCGGCGAGTTGAGGTACATGCCGAACAGCATCAGCTCGGCGATCGCGGTCACCGACAGGGTGTCCAGCGCGAGGATGCGATCGGGCACGGTCGGCCCGCGCAGCAGGCGCCAGGTGGCCAGCAGCATCGCCAGGCCGACCACGTGCATGCACACCACCAGGGTGGTCTGGATGACTTCAAAACCGGTCATGGGAAGATCTCCATCAACGGCGCCTCGTAACGGCGCTTGATCGTATCGATCAGGTCCTGCGGGTCCTCCAGGTGCAGCACGTGCACCAGCAGGTACTTGCGGTCGTCGCTGAGCGCAGCCGAGACCGTGCCCGGAGTCAGCGTGATCATGCTGGTCAGCGCGGCGATGCCGTGGATGTTGGCGATGTCCAGCGGCAGCCAGATGAAGCCCGGATGGATGTTCTTCTCCGGGCCGAGCACCTGCAGGGCGACGCGGATGTTGGACATCAGGATGTCCCACAGGGTCACGCACAGCAGTTTGGGCAGCGGGCGCAGCGTGCCGATGCGGGCGAACTCGCGGTCCAGGCGTGCGGCGAACAGCGGCACCACCACGCCCAGTACCAGCCCCAGCACGATCTGGCCGAGGGTGAAGCTGTCGGACATCAGCAGCCAGAACGCCACCACCATGATGCTGAGCATCGGTGAGGGAATGACGCGGCGGAACAGGGAGCGCTGGGCGGTCATGGCTGGCGGATCTCCGGCGTGGTCGCGCGCAGCTGCTGCACGTACTCACTGGGGTGCAGCAGCTGTGCAGCGGTGGCGTCGGTGTAGCGCATCAGCGGGGCGGCGGCCAGGGTCATGCCGATGCCGTAGCCCAGCAGGATGCAGGCGGCGTACAACTCGACCCGGCGCAGGCGTGCCTTGCGCGGCTTCGGTGCCTCCGGATCGACCGGCGGCACGCGCCAGAACAGGCGGATGCCGCCGCGGGTCAGGCCCATGATCACCAGCAGGCTGCTGACCAGCACCGCGGTCCAGACCGGGCCGGTGTACTGCGCCGGCATGCCGGCCAGCAGCGCGGCCTTGGCCAGGAAGCCGGACAGCGGCGGCAGGCCGGCGACCGATACCGCGCCGACCAGGAACAGCACCGCCGGTGTTTCCTTGCCCGGCATTGGCGCGACCACCTCCTTGCGGTCGCTGGCGCCGCCACGACGGCGACGGATCAGATCGGCGATCAGGAACAGCGCGGCAGCGACGAAGCTGCTGTGCGGCAGGTAGTACAGGCCGGCCGAGAGCACCTGCGGGTTGCCGACCGAGAAGGCGATGAACAGCGTGGCCGCCGAGACGATCACCAGGTACGAGATCAGCACGCGCAGGCGGGTCGCAGCCAGGGCACCGAGGCCGCCGAGCACCAGCGTTGCCACGCCGGCCCACAGCAGCCAGTCTCGGCCGTAGCCGGCCATGGCGCCCGCATCATCGCCGAACCACAGCATCTGGATGCGCAGCACCGAGTACAGGCCGACCTTGGTCATGATCGCGAACAGCGCGGCCACGGCGGCCGGTGCGCGCGAATAGGCTTCCGGCAGCCACAGGTACAGCGGCATCAGCGCGGCCTTGGCGCAGAACACCAGCAGCAACAGGCCCATCGTCGCCTTCACCAGGGTCAGTTGCGCCGGCGGCACTTCGGCGATGCGCTGCGACAGTTCGGCCATGTTCAACGAGCCCAGCGAGGCGTACAGCAGCCCCAGTGCAATCAGGAACAGCGTCGAAGCGGTGACGTTGAACACCACGTAGTGCAGGCCGATGCGCATGCGCAGGCCGCGGCCACCGCTGAGCAGCAGGCCGTAGGAGGCGATCAGCATCACCTCGAAGAACACGAACAGGTTGAAGATATCGCCGGTGAGGAACGCGCCATTGAGGCCCACCAGCTGGAACTGGAACAGCGCATGGAAGTGCGGCGCACGACGGTCCCAGCCCGAGCAGGCATGCAGCAGGCAGGGAATGGCCAGAAGCAGGGTGGTCAGCAGCATCCACGCCGACAGCCGGTCGGCCACCAGCGCGATGCCCAGCCGCGACGGCCAGTCACCCAGCAGGTAGACGTTGATGTCACCGCTGGCCGTGCTGGCAAACAGCAGGCCCACCGCCAACGCCAGCGCCGACAGCGCAGTCCAGGCCACCGCGCGCTGCACCCTGGGGCCGTAGCGACGATGTTCGACGAACAGCGACAGCGCAGCACCCAGCAGCGGAATCAGGATCGGCAGGATCACCAGATGGTTCATGCGCGGTCCTCGCCCTGGCGCGGCGGCACGCTCTCATCCTGCAGGTCGTCGTCGGGCTCGTGGGCGTCCACGTGGTCGCTGTGGTTGTCGCTGCGGCTGCGCATGGCCAGCACGATGCTGACCGCGGTCATCGCAAACGCGATCACGATCGCGGTCAGCACCAGCGCCTGCGGCAGCGGATCGGTGTAGTTGCCGAGGTGGCTGTCCACGCCTTCCTGCAGCACCGGCGCCTTGCCCAGCACCACGCGGCCACCGGCGAAGATCAGCAGGTTGGTGGCGTAGGACAGGAAGGTCATGCCGAGGATCACATCGAAGCTGCGCGCACGCAGCAGCAGGTAGATGCCGATGGCGGTCAGCACGCCGATCGCGGTAGCCAGGGCCAGTTCCATCAGTGCATCTCCCCGGTGCGGGCCGAACGGCGTTGCAGGTCGATCTCACCCTTGCGGGCGGTGCGGGTGCGCGAGGGCTTGATCGTGCCCATCATCGACAGCATCAGCATGGCGCCGCCGAACACCACCAGGTAGACGCCGATGTCGAAACCGATCGCACTGGCCAGCGGCACGTCGCCGATCAGCGGCAGGTGCAGGTCGAGGTGGCCGCTGGTCAGGAACGGCACGCCGAACAGCATCGAGGCGCAGCCGCTGAGCAGGGCGATCAGCAGGCCCATGCCGATGCAGCGGATGTAGTCGAAGCCGAAGCGCGACTCCACCGAGGCAGTGCCCTGGATCACGTACTGGATCAGCAACGGTACCGCCAGCACCAGGCCGGCGATGAAGCCGCCGCCCGGTGCGTTGTGGCCGCGCAGGAACAGGAAGATCGACACCGTCAGGGTCAGCGGGAACATGATCTGCGCCAGGTCGGCCGGTACCGGCAGCTTGATCGGCGGGCCGGGCATGATCTGTTCCGGTGCCATCCGCGTGCGGCGCAGCAGGGCGTGCACCACCAGCGCGGCGATGCCGAACACGGTGATCTCGCCAAACGTATCGAAACCGCGGAAGTCGACCAGGATCACGTTGACCACGTTCTGGCCGTACGCCTCGGGCAGGGCACGGGCGAGCAGCTCGCCGGCCATGGTGTTCGGCGGCAGGGTCATCGCCGAATAGGCCAGCGCGCCAAGCCCGGCACCGGCAACGATCGCGATCACCGCGTCGCGCCGCTTGCGCCAGCGCGGCCGCTCCGGCCCGGACTGCGCGGGCAGGTAGTTCATGCCCAGCAGCATCAGCACCAGGGTGACCATCTCCACCAGCAGCTGGGTCAGCGCCAGGTCCGGCGCGGACAGGAACACGAAGGTCAGCGCCACCATCAGGCCGACGCCGCCGACCAGCAGCACCGCCAGCAGGCGCTGCTTGTAGACGCGCAGGGTAGCCACCGCACAGGCCATCATCACCAGCCACAGCGCCCAGCCCAGCAGTGGGATCGGCTGCGGCCGGGTCCAGTTCGGTGAGGCCGGATGGGCGATGTAGGGCGCGGCGGCCACGGTGATGGCCACCAGCACCAGGCCCAGCAGCATGCGCTGCAGGCTGCCATTGGCGATGCCGTTGGTCAGGCGCATGGCCAGCGCAGAGATCGCGTCCAGCTGCGCGTGGAACACGTTGCGGCCAGTGCTGACGTTGGTCACCGCGTGCAGGTTGATCAGCTTGCGCAGGCCGAAGTACAGCGCCACGCCGCCGACCACGCCTATGGCACTCATCGCCAGCGGCAGGTTGAAGCCGTGCCATACGGCCAGGCTGTACTCGGGCATGGCGCTGCCGAGGATCGACGCCGCAGCGGCATGCAGCACCGGCGCCACGGTCAGTGCCGGTGCCACGCCCACCGCAATACAGATCACCACCAGCAGTTCCACCGGCACCTTCATCCAGCGCGGCGGCTCGTGCGGAACGCGGTCCAGATCATGTGGGCCAGGGCCGAAGAAAGTGTCGTGCACGAAGCGCAGGCTGTACGCCACCCCGAATACGCCAGCCAGCAACGCAGCGATCGACACTGCCGTGCGCATGATTCCCGGGCCCCCGGCCGTGATCGCTTCGGCGAACAGCATTTCCTTGGACAGGAAGCCGTTGAGCAGGGGAATGCCGGCCATCGCCAGCGAGGCGATGATCGCCAGCGCGCTGGTGAACGGCATCAGCTTGCGCAGGCCGCCCAGCTTGCGCATGTCGCGGGTGCCGGTCTCGTGGTCGATGATGCCGGCGGCCATGAACAGCGAGGCCTTGAAGGTGGCGTGGTTGAGGATGTGGAACACGCCGGCCACCACCGCCATCGGCGTGGACAGGCCGAACAGCAGGGTGATCAGGCCCAGGTGAGAGATCGTCGAATAGGCCAGCAGGCCTTTCAGGTCGTGCTGGAAGATCGCGTTCCAGGCACCGATCAGCAGGGTCAGCGCGCCGATGCCGCTGACCGTGTAGAAGAACAGGTCGCTGCCGGCCAGCGCCGGGTGCAGGCGCGCCAGCAGGAACACGCCGGCCTTCACCATGGTGGCCGAGTGCAGGTAGGCCGAAACCGGGGTGGGCGCGGCCATCGCGTGCGGCAGCCAGAAGTGGAACGGGAACTGCGCGCTCTTGGTGAAGATGCCGGCCAGCACCAGGAACAGCGCATACGGATAAAGCGCGCTGGCGCGTATCTGCTCGCCGGCGGCAAGCACGACGTCCAGGTCGAAGCTGCCGACGATGCGGCCGATCAGCAGCACGCCACCGAGCAGGGCCAGGCCACCGCCGCCGGTGATCACCAGCGCCATGCGCGCGCCTTCGCGGGCGTCCTGGCGGTGCGACCAGAAGCCGATCAGCAGGAACGAGCTGATGCTGGTCATTTCCCAGAAGATCATCAGCAGCAGCAGGTTGCCCGACAGCACCATCCCGAGCATGGCGCCCATGAACAGCAGCAGGTAGCAGTAGAAGCGGTGCACGTTGTCCTGCTGGCTCAGGTAGTAGCGCGCATACAGCACCACCAGCGCGCCGATGCCCAGCACCAGCCCGGCGAACATCCAGGCCAGCCCGTCCAGGCGCAGGGTGAAGTCCAGCCCGATCTGCGGCAGCCACGGCACCAGGGTGCGGACCACCTGGCCATCAAGTACAGCGGGCGTCAGCCAGCCGAGGATGGCAAGCCCGCCCAACGGCGCCAACGCCGCCAGCCAGGCAGCAGTCGAGCGCGAACTACGGGGGAAGGCCGCAACAACCGCTGCCATCAGGAACGGCAGGGCCAGCAGCAGGGGCAGGCTGGGGAGCATGCAGGGAATCCATGATTCACGAGCAGGTCAGGGAGGATAACAGGCTGCGAAATGTCGCCGAAACCCATCGAACAGCGATCAATTGCATGTAACGTTCGCTGATTCATTTTTTCTGCGGCGCAACATCGCGTTCCTGCATCGCCTCGCCGGCTGCCCTCGGGAGACACCCTACGCCCACGCAGGGAGACCTCAGGCCCTGTCGCACAGGGGCTGCCGTCGACGGGCGGGCGGTGGGGAGCGGATCACCGGGGCAGGCTGGCAGGGCCGCCGTGGAGTGCGGGTGACGGAATTCGCCCGTTCAGGAAACGACGGCCGCTGCCGGCTGCCGGCACGTCAGTAGCGCCAGTCGAGCTTGCGGTAGAGCTTGGCCATCACCCAGGCCGGGCCGATCAGCAGGTAGGTCAGGTCGGTCAGGAAGCTGGGCTTGCGGCCCTCGAACGTGTGGCCGATGAACTGCGCCACCCAGGCCACCACGAACACGCCTACCGCCAGCCAGCGCAGGGCCTGCAGGCCGATTTCTGCTTCCAGCAGGCGGCACAGGCAGCCGAACACGAAGAACTGGATGAGCATGCCGATGCCCAGCGGGCGCGACAGCTTGTTGTAGAAGCACCAGGCGCTGAACATCGCGAACGCCGACCAGATGCCGTACTGGAACCAGGTGATCAACGGCGGCAGGCACCACAGCAGGGCCACCACCGACCACAGGATGGCCGGTACTGCCACCACGTGGATGCGCTGGTTGATCACGTTCTGGTGGTCGTCGGAATAGCTGGCGAAATAGCGGTCGATCGGCCGCGCAAGCTCGGTGGAGGTCTGCATGCGGCCAGCATACTCCGCCGGGGCAGCGCGGTGATGGGCGGCGAATGGGGAGCGACGGGGTGGGGCGCACCGGGCGGGACCGATGGGGCGGGGGCGACCGGGTAGAGTCGACTGTCAGTCGACTACCGCGCGCAGCGCGGGAATTTTCGCCGTCGGAACGAAGAGCAGTCGACCGTATCCCGGCCGAATTCATCCCAATCAACCGCATCCCGGCCCGATTCCATCCCAGCAGACGCACCGCCGTCGGCGGTCGCGCCTTCAATACGCCCCCAGCCGTTCCGGCCGGGGGCGCAGGGGCATCAGTCGACGCTGATCCCGGCGAGGCGCTGCAGTGCCTCGGCATACTTGGCGCGGGTGCGCTCGATGATCTCCGCCGGGATGTTCGGGCCCGGGGCGGTCTTGCCCCAGTCCAGCGTCTCCAGGTAGTCGCGCACGAACTGCTTGTCGTAGCTCGGCGGGCTGGTGCCCACTTCGTACTCGTCGGCCGGCCAGTAACGCGAGGAATCCGGCGTCAGCATCTCGTCCATGATGTACAGGCGGCCATCGGCATCGGTACCGAACTCGAACTTGGTATCGGCCAGGATGATGCCGCGCTCGCGGGCGTAATCGGCGGCGAACTTGTAGATGCGCAGGGTGGCGTCGCGCACGCGCTCGGCCAGGTCGGCACCGACCTGCTTCACCATCGCATCGAAATCGATGTTCTCGTCATGGTCGCCGACGGCGGCCTTGGTCGAGGGGGTGAAGATCGGCTCGGGCAGCTGCTCGGCCTGGCGCAGGCCGTCTGGCAGGTCGATGCCGCTGACCTTGCCGGTGCGCTGGTAGTCCTTCCAGCCGCTGCCGATCAGGTAGCCGCGGGCGATCGCTTCCACCGGAACCGGCTTCAGCTTGCGGGTGACCACCGCACGCTTGGCGTACAGGGCCGGGTCCACGCCTTCGGGCAGCACGCTGGCCACGTCGATACCGGTCAGGTGGTTGGGCATCAGGTGCGCGGTCTTGGCGAACCAGAAGTTGGACACCTGGCAGAGCATCTCGCCCTTGCCCGGAATCGGGTCGGGCAGCACCACGTCGAACGCCGACAGGCGATCGGTGGCCACCATCAGCAGGTAATCGCCCGGCGGGGTCCCTGCAGGCAGCCGCTCGCGCGGGATATCGAACACATCACGCACCTTGCCGCGATGGCGCAAGGGCAGGCCGGGGAGATCGGATTGCAACAGCGTGGTTGGCACGGGCACTCCTGGGGCGTTGTCGATACGGCTGCCCAACGGACCCGGCGGGCCCGCTGACCAGCGGGCGGCCTAGTGTAAAGCCGTCCGGGCCCGCTGTGACGTAAAATGAGCGTCCATTTCGTCGGTCGCCCCCGGAGCGCCATGCGCTGGTACGGAAAACTGCTCGGATTCATCGCCGGCGCCCTGCTGTTCCGGCCCAATCCCCTGTTCGGCGCGGTGGTCGGCCTATTGATCGGCCACGCCTTCGACTCGGACTGGTTCCGCCTGAACAAGGAGAACCCTTACCGGGAGCTGGGGCTGACTTCCGAGGCCACCGATGCCGAGGTCGAGCGCGCCTACCGCAAGCTGATCTCCCAGTACCACCCTGACAAGCTGGGCGGTGCGGCCCCCGAGCTGCAGCAGCAGGCCGAGCAGAAGTCGCGGCGGATCAACGCCGCCTACGATCGCATCAAGACCCTGCGCAAGCGCTGACCCGACAGTCCCGCCTGCGGGCGGGAGAATCCTTTCCCCGTTCCGAAGGCCCCGGCCATGTCCAACTGCCTCATCGCCCCGTCCATTCTCTCCGCCAACTTCGCCCGTCTCGGCGAGGAAGTCGACAACGTCCTCGCCGCCGGCGCCGACTGGGTCCACTTCGATGTGATGGACAACCACTACGTGCCGAACCTGACCATCGGCCCGATGGTCTGCCAGGCCCTGCGCAAGCACGGCGTGACCGCGCCGATCGACGTGCACCTGATGGTCGAGCCGGTGGACCGCATCATCCCGGACTTCGCCGAGGCCGGTGCCACCTACATCAGCTTCCACCCGGAGGCCAGCCGCCACGTGCACCGCACCATCCAGCTGATCCGCTCGCTGGGCTGCAAGCCGGGCATCGTGCTGAACCCGGCCACCCCGGTGGACATCCTCGACTGGGTGCTGGATGACCTGGACCTGGTGCTGCTGATGTCGGTCAATCCGGGTTTCGGCGGCCAGGCCTTCATTCCGTCGGCGCTGGACAAGCTGCGCGTGGTCCGCCAGAAGATCGATGCCAGTGGCAAGGACATCCGCCTGGAGATCGACGGCGGCGTGAAGGCCGACAACATCGGCGAGATCGCCGCCGCCGGCGCTGACACCTTCGTGGCCGGCTCCGCCATCTTCAACGCCAAGACCAGCTACCCGGACGTGATCGCGCAGATGCGCGCGAACGTTGCTGCGGCAAGGGGCTGAGCCATGGGCACGGTGGCCGTGTTGAACATCCGCCCGGCCACCGTCGCAGACGCTGGCCTGATCCTGCATTTCATCCGCGAGCTGGCCATCTACGAGAAGGCCGAGCATTCGGTGCAGACCGATGAGATCGGCATCGCCGAGAGCCTGTTCGGCGCCGATGCGACAGCTCGCGCGTTGATCTGCGAAGCCGACGGTGAGGCCATCGGCTATGCGGTGTATTTCTACAACTACTCCACCTGGCTGGGCCGCAAGGGCATCTACCTGGAAGACCTGTACGTCAGCCAGGAAAAGCGCGGCGTCGGCGCAGGCAAGGCGCTGCTGAAATACATCGCCCGGCAGGCCGTGGCCGAAGGCTGCGGCCGCTTCGAATGGTCGGTGCTGGACTGGAATATCCCGGCCATCGAGTTCTACACCGCCGCCGGCGCCAAGCCGCAGGACGAGTGGACCGTGTACCGGCTGCAGGGCCAGGCGCTGCACGATTTCGCCAACGGGTGAGGTCTGCGGTGGGTGCGAACCGCAACCCGGTGGGTGCGAACCTTGGTTCGCACGATCCCTGTGCACAAAAAAAGCCACGCCAAACCCCGGCGTGGCCCTGCTGTATTCGTGGGAGGCTGATCCTGCCTCCATCCATCGTCCCTGCTATGGCCTTCCATTCTCCGGTTGCTGAATGACATCTGCGTGACATTCACCGCAGACAAACAGCGCATTGCTAGCCTGTGCGCCCCCGTCCTGGAAGCACCACATGGCCGCACCGCGCTGGCGCCTGATCCTCAATGGCAAATCCGCTGGCAACGATGAGTTGCGCGACGCCGTCGGCCACTGGCGCGGGCAGGGTGTGCAGCTGGAAGTGCGGGTGACCTGGGAGGACGGTGATGCCGAGCGCTACGTGGCGGAGGCGATTGATCACGGCGTGGATGTGATCGTTGCTGCCGGTGGCGATGGCACGCTCAGTGCGGTGGCCGAGACGCTGGCGCATCGCGAGGAGGCGGCGGACATGCTGCCCTCGCTGGCGCTGATCCCGATGGGCACCGCCAACGATTTCGCCACCGCTGCAGGCATCCCGACCGAACCGAAGGAGGCCTTCGCGTTGATCGGGCAGGCCGCGCCACACGCCATTGATCTGTTGCGCGTGGACGCCGATGGCACGCCGTGGTGGTGCGCCAATCTCGCCAGCGGTGGCTTCGGCACGCAGGTTACCGTGGAGACCGATGCTGGGCTTAAGAAGATGCTGGGCGGCCTTGCCTACGTGATCACCGGCATCGCCAAACTGGGGCGGATCGAGTCGATCAACGCGCGCCTGTCGGGGCCGGATTTCGCGTGGGAAGGCGACTTCATCGCCCTCGGCATCGGCAACGGTCGCCAGGCGGGTGGCGGCCAGCAGTTGTGCCCGCAGGCGCTGATCGACGATGGCCTGCTGGATGTAACGGTGCTGCCGGAGCTGGAAGGCGAGGTCACCGCCACCCTTGGCCAGATGTTCAAGGCCGGTACCCAGGCGGCGCTGGAACAGCTGGCCACGCGCGCGCGGCTGCCGTGGCTGCAGATCGAATCGCAGCGCTCGTTGACCCTCAATCTGGATGGTGAGCCGGTGCAGGCCCAGCGGTTCCGCATCGACTGCGTGGCGGGACGGGTGCGCATGCACCTGCCGGCCGGTTGCCCGTTGCTGGCCGGGCAGGGGGGTAGAGTCGACGGTTAGTCGACTGCTTTTCGTTCCGACGGCGTAAAACCCCGCGCTACACGCGCAAGTCGACTGACAGTCGACTCGACCGGTTATCGCGCCGGTCCCCGCCATCAGCCCTGTGCTTTCCCGTGGTTCAGTTTCCCAGGGTTCCCCTCCCGCCGATCCTGCGATACAGTCAAGGGGTGTCCAGCCTGACGACCCCGCATACCCTTTCTTCCGCACGCCGTTGGTGGCGATGGTGGCCCGTTGCCGTCGTCCGCCCCCATAACGCTGTGTCCCGGAAGGAAAGTCGTCTTGAACTCGCATGCTCAGTTTCAGCTGCAGGCCGCTGAAGGCCACACCCATATTCCCGTCGTCCGCGAAGTGCTGTCCGACCTGGACACGCCGCTTTCGGTCTATCTGAAGCTCGCCGACGGCCCCAATACCTACCTGTTTGAATCCGTCGAAGGCGGCGAGCGCTTTGGTCGCTACTCGATCATCGGCCTGCCGGCGCGCCGCGTGTACGCCTTCCACGGCCATACGCTGACCGTGCGCGAGGACGGCCAGGTGGTGGACACCCGCGAGGTGGCCGACCCGTTCGCCGAGGTCGAGGCGCTGCGCAGCGCCCACTCGGTGCCGAAGCTGGACGGCCTGCCGGGCTTCACCGGTGGCCTGGTTGGTTGGTTCGGTTTCGAGTGCATCGGCTACATCGAACCGCGCCTGGCGCCGCCGGCCGGCCGTGATGAGCTGGGCACCCCGGACATCCTGCTGCTGGACTCCAACGAGCTGGCGGTGTTCGACAACCTCAAGGGCCGCCTGTACCTGATCGTGCATGCCGACCCGCGCGTCGAGGGCGCGTTCGAGCAGGCGCAGGCGCGCCTGGATGCACTGACCGCCAAGCTGCGTGCACCGGGGGCCGGTTATCCCGCCCCGCTCAACAGCGATGTGCTGGACGAGTCCGATTTCGTCTCCGGTTTCACCCGCGAAGGCTTCGTCGATGCGGTCCAGCGCAGCAAGGAATACATCCGGGCCGGCGACATCTTCCAGGTGGTGCTGAGCCAGCGCCTGAGCGTGCCGTTCAAGGCGCGCCCGGTGGATGTGTACCGTGCGCTGCGTGCATTGAATCCGTCGCCGTACATGTATTTCCTCGATGTCGGCGACCTGCAGGTGGTCGGTTCGTCGCCGGAAATCCTGGTGCGCCTGCAGGATGGTGAAGTGACCGTGCGCCCGATTGCCGGCACCCGTCCGCGCGGTGCCACCGTCGAGCAGGACCTGGCCCTGGAAGCCGAACTGCTGGCCGATCCGAAGGAACGCGCCGAGCACCTGATGCTGATCGACCTCGGCCGCAACGATGCCGGCCGCGTGTCCAGGGCTGGCACTGTGGAAGTGGGCGAGCAGTTCGTGATCGAGCGCTACAGCCACGTCATGCACATCGTCAGCGAAGTGACCGGGCAGCTGCAGCCGGGCCTGAGCTACGCCGACGTGCTGCGTGCCACCTTCCCGGCTGGCACGGTCAGCGGCGCGCCGAAGATCCGCGCGCTGGAAGTGATCCGCGAGCTGGAACCGATCAAGCGCAATGTGTACGCCGGCAGCATCGGCTACATCGGCTGGCATGGCGATGCCGATACTGCGATCGCGATCCGCACTGCGGTCATCAAGGATGGCCGCCTGTACGTGCAGGCCGGCGCCGGCATCGTCTACGACTCGGACCCTGACAAGGAATGGGACGAGACGATGAACAAGGGCCGCGCGCTGTTCCGCGCCGTCGCCCAGGCTGCCAAGGGCCTGTGAGCCTTTCCGTGCCGTGGCCTGCGCCGCGGCACCTCCTGCTGTTCCCATTCAAGACAAGGAGTACCGCATGAAGCTGCTGAGCGCATTGCTGTGGTCGTTACTGCTGGCCACGATGGCCCCGTCTGCGTGGGCACAGGCCAATACCATTCCTTCGCAGCCGCACCTGCTGGTGAAGGGCAGTGCCACCCGCACCGTCATGCCGGACCGCTTCACCGTGAAGGTGGCGCTGGCGTCGGTCGACATGCAGACCAGCGTTGCCCGCCAGCGCGTGCAGGGAAATACCGAGCGGGTACTGCAGCTCTTCGAGAAGCATGGCGCCCTGAAGGACAGCGTGCGTGCGGACAACCTGAGCATCACGCCGTCGACGCGTTACCGCGATGATGAAGAGGTGTTCAACGGAATCGAGGCGAGCCGCAGCCTGACGGCATCGTTTGCCAGTGCCGAAGCACTGAAGGACTTCCTGGGTGATCTGAAGGCCAGCCGCGAAGTGCAGGTGAGCACGGCCGTGCCCACCTATGCCAACGCGGCCCGTCTGCGCGCCGAACTGAAGGCCGAGGCCGCTGCCGAGACCCGCGCATCGGCGAAGGGGCTGGCCGGCGCTTATGGCGCGAAGATCACCGGCCTCTACAGCATCTCCGATGTGGCCCCCAGTTTCGCCTACGGCGTGCAGGCAGGCAGTTGGCCGACTGCAGGCCCGGCCGCAGGCGCAGACGGCTATGCAGACGGCGAGAGTACCGCACTGGATCGGATACAGGTCACTGGCAGCCGCGCGGCGCCGGCGCCGGCGGCTGGCGAACTGCTGGTGGCCGCGCCCATCACCTACACCGAAAACGTATACGCCATTTTCCTGATAAGCGACGGAACCTGACCATGTTGTGGATGATCGACAACTACGACAGCTTCACCTACAACCTCGTGCAGTACCTGCAGACGCTGGGCACCGAGGTGAAGGTGGTGCGCAACGATGCGATGAGCGTGGACGAGATCGCTGCGCAGAAGCCCGAGCGCATCGTCATCTCGCCCGGCCCGTGCACGCCCAACGAGGCGGGCGTGTCGCTGGAGCTGATCGAGCGCCTGGGCCCGACCACGCCGATCCTCGGCGTGTGCCTGGGCCACCAGGGCATCGGCCAGGTCTACGGCGGCACGGTCATCCGTGCCGGCAACATCATGCACGGCAAGACCTCGCCCATCCGCCACGAAGGCAAGGGCGTGTTTGCCGGCCTGCCGGACCGCTACCAGGCCACCCGCTACCACTCGCTGGTGGTGGACAAGAACAGCCTGCCCGATGTGCTGGAAGTGACCGCCTGGACCGAGAACGACGACGGCTCGATCGAAGAGATCATGGGCCTGCGCCATCGCCAGTTCCCGGTGGAAGGCGTGCAGTTCCACCCCGAATCCATCCTCACCGAACACGGCCACGCCCTGCTGCGCAATTTCCTGCAGCGCCCGGCGGCCTGATCCAAGGAGCATTCCCATGAGCTTCTCCCCCCAGGAAGCCCTGCACCGCACCATCGAACACCGCGAAATCTTCTTCGACGAAATGGTCGACCTGATGCGGCAGATCATGCGCGGCGATGTCTCGCCTATGATGACCGCCGCAATCCTCACCGGGCTGCGCGTGAAGAAGGAGACCGTGGACGAAATCGCCGCGGCGGCCACCGTGATGCGCGAATTCGCCCGGCCAGTGCCGGTGGCCGATACCTCCAACCTGGTGGATATCGTCGGCACCGGTGGCGATGGCTCGCACACCTTCAACATCTCCACCTGTTCGATGTTCGTGGCCGCTGCTGCAGGCGCGCGCGTGGCCAAGCATGGCAACCGCAGCGTGTCGTCCAAGTCCGGCAGCGCCGATGCACTGGAAGCGCTGGGCGCAGTGATCGAACTGCAGCCGGACCAGGTGGCCGCTGCGATCGACCGGACCGGCATCGGCTTCATGTTCGCGCCGATCCATCATCCGTCGATGAAGGTCGTCGCGCCGGTGCGCCGCGAAATGGGCGTGCGCACCATCTTCAACATCCTCGGCCCGCTGACCAATCCAGCAAGCGCGCCCTCGGTGCTGATGGGCGTGTTCCATCCCGACCTGGTGGGTATCCAGGCACGCGTGCTGCGTGAGCTGGGCACCGAGCGTGCGATGGTGGTCTGGGGCCGCGACAACATGGATGAGATCTCGCTGGGCGCCGGCACCCTGGTCGGCGAACTGCGCGACGGCAAGGTGCGCGAGTACGAGATCCACCCGGAAGACTTCGGCATCGCCATGTCGGCCAGCCGCAACCTGCGCGTGGACGGCCCGGAGCAGTCCATCCAGATGCTGCGCGCCGTGCTGGACAACGAGCCCGGCCCGGCGCTGGACATCGTCGCGCTGAATGCTGGCGCCGCGCTGTACGTGGCCGGCGTGGCCAGCGATATCGGTGACGGCCTGGCCCGCGCACGTGCCGCCATCGCCAACGGCAGCGCCCGCCAGCGCCTGCAGCAGTATGTGGAGACCACCCACGCGCTGGTTGCCTGAGCGCGCGGTTCAGCCTGACCCTCTTGATGGCCGATAATGGCCGTCCTCACCGCCCCCGCACCGAACCGAAGACGATGAGCGACATCCTGCAGACGATCCTGGCCCGCAAGGCCGAAGAAGTGGCCCAGCGCCGTGCCCAGCGCCCGCTCGAGGCGCTGCAGGCCGCACTGGCAAGCGCCCCGCCGGTACGTGGCTTCGTGCGCGCGCTGCAGGCGGCCGTGGCCAACGGCGACCCGGCGGTGATTGCCGAGGTGAAGAAGGCCAGCCCGTCCAAGGGCGTGATCCGCCCGGACTTCCGCCCGGCCGACATCGCCGTCAGCTATGAATTCGGCGGCGCCAGCTGCCTGTCGGTGCTGACCGACATCGATTTCTTCCAGGGCGCCGACGCCTACCTGCAGCAGGCGCGCGAAGCCTGCACGCTGCCGGTGCTGCGCAAGGACTTCGTGATCGACGCCTACCAGGTGTACGAAGCGCGCGTGCTGGGCGCCGACTGCATCCTGCTGATCGTCGCTGCACTGGACGACACCCAGCTGGCCACCCTGTCCGAACTGGCCCTGTCGCTGGGCATGGACGTGCTGGTGGAAGTGCATGACATCGACGAACTGGAGCGCGCACTGCAGGTGCCGGCGCCGATGATCGGCATCAACAACCGCAACCTGCGCACCTTCGAGGTCTCGCTGCAGACCACGCTGGACATGCAGAACGCCGTGCCGCGCGACCGCCTGCTCGTGACCGAAAGCGGCATCCTCGGCCCGCAGGACGTGGCCCTGATGCGCGATGCCGGCATCCATGCCTTTCTGGTCGGCGAGGCCTTCATGCGCGTGGAAGAGCCGGGCGAGGGCCTGCGTCAGCTATTCTTCGCAGCATGACAACGCACTATCCAACGCCGCGCGGGGATGCGCCGCTGGTGGTCTTCGACTTCGACCACACCCTCTACGACGGCGATTCGGGCACCCACCTGTTCGCCTCGCTGATCAAGCGCAACCCGCTGCGCATGCTGGCCGCCCTGCTGGTGACGCCGATTGCCGGGCCGCTGGTGGCGATGCTGCCGACCCGGCGTACCGGTATTTCGGTCTATGTGTGGATCGGCAGTTTCGGCCTGCACCGTGCGCGCGATTTCAACAAGGTGATCGACGCCTACGTGCTGCGCAACGAGGCGCAGATGCGCGCCAAGCTGCTGCCGCAGGCGCTGGAGGTCTTTGCGGCCCACCGCGCCAAGGGTGACCGCGTGGTGGTTGCCACCGGCGCGCCGCCGGAACTGGCTCGCGCCATCCTGGCCTTCGTGGCCCACCAGGACGTACCGGTGATCGGCACCGAGGTCGGCCCGCGACTGGGTGGCGTCGGCCCGACCCGCCACTGCCACAACGAAGAGAAGATGCGCATGCTGCGCGAGCGCGGCTACGGCGAGATCGACATCGCGTATTCGGACAGCACCGCCGATCTGCCGCTGCTGCTGGCCGCCAAGGCGCCGGTGGTGGTGAACCCGAAGCGCTCCAAGGTGGATTTCTTCCGCAGCGTGCTGCCGGCCGGCACCCGCATCCTCAACTGGGGCTGCGTCGACCGCGGCGGCGACAAGGCCTGACCCGCGCCTGTTGTAGAGCCGAGCCATGCTCGGCTGCTCTTCGTTGCGGGATCCGTGTGTCCGCAGCCGAGCATGGCTCGGCTCTACAGGAGATGCTTCAGCGGTAGAGGTGCCCGTACACCGCATGGCCGATCTGGAACAGGCTGATGCCCAGCACCAGCACACCAACGGCCACCAGCACCCAGCGCTCCTTCACCCGCTTGACCAGGATCGCCGCTACCGGTGCGGCCATCATGCCGCCGATCAGCAGGCCGGCAACGATCTGCAGGTGCTGCACGCCCATCGACAGCAGGAAGGTGGCCGAGATGGTCAGGGTGACGATGAACTCGGCGGCGTTGACCGTACCGATGGTGGTGCGCGCCTGGCCGCCGCGGGCGAGCAGGGTGGACGTGGCCACCGGCCCCCAGCCACCGCCGCCACTGGCGTCCAGCAGGCCGGCGAAGAAGCCCAGCACCGGTACCCGGCGGATCTCGCCCTTGGGCATCCAGCGCCCGGCGGCGCGGGCCAGGATGATGATCGCCAGCACCAGCAGGTACAGGTAGATCAATGGCCGGATGATGTCGCCGGGGATCTGGGTGAGTACGTAGGCGCCCACCGCGCCGCCCACCGCGCCGGGCAGGGCCAGGCGCAGGAACAGGCGTTTATCGACATTCCCGGCGGCGAGGTGCGACACACCCGAGGCGCCGGTGGTGAACACTTCCGCGGTGTGGATGCTGGCGCTGACCTGCGCCGGCGGCAGGCCCATGCTCAGCATCACCGACGATGAGACCAGGCCGAAAGCCATGCCCAGCGCGCCGTCGACCAGTTGCGCGCCGAGGCCGATGAGGATGAACCACCAGAATTCGCTGCTCAGTTCCATGCACCGAGCCTAGCGCGCGAAGGAGTGCGGACCAAGGTCCGCACCCACCGGGTGCTCAACGGTCAACGGGTGCCGTACAGCACCACGGTCTTGCCGCGTGCATGCAGCAGGCCGTCGGTCTGCAGCTTCTTCAGTACGCGGCCAGCCATTTCGCGCGAGCAGCCGACCAGGCGGGCCAGTTCCTGGCGCGACACGCGCAGCTGGCTGCCCTGCGGATGGCTCATCGCTTCCGGTTCCTGGGCCAGGTCGTGCAAGGTGCGCACGATCCGGTCGGTGACGTCCAGGAATGCCAGGCGGCTGGCCTTGCGGCTGGTATCGAGCAGGCGCTTGGAGATCTGCTGGCCCAGCGCGTACAGCAGGCGGGGGGCATCAGCCGACAGCGGGCCGAGGAACAGCTGGTGCAGGCGCTCGTAGCTGATTTCGGCCAGCTCGCAGGCGGTACGGGTCCGCAGGATCACCTCGCGGCGGTCCGATTCGACGAACAGGCCCATTTCGCCAACGAACTCGCCGGCACCGAAGTAGCCCAGCACAAGCTCGCGATCGTCATCTTCCTCGGCCATGATCGAAACCGAGCCGCTGACAACGTAGTACAGGGTTCCCGCCGGGTCACCGGGTCGGAAGACGTCGGTACGGGTGGGATATCGCCGCCGGTGGCTGTGCGCCAGGAAACGATCGATGGTGGCGATATCCAAGGCCAGTGGACTGCTAGCTAGGCGCACGGTTGACACGATAGGAGCGCTCCCTCTGCGCATGAACGGATTCACGGGGTCGATAGCGGAGCTTAACCAGCGCAATTGTTAAGGGCAAACAGTGTGCCAGAACTCTTGCGTCTTCACGTTCCCCCCGGGGGCAGTTTGCCCCATAATTCCCCCTTTCCCTTCTTACACAGGAATCGACCGCCGTGGTCAAGCCGTTGCCTCGCCTGAGGCTGCAGGGTTTCAACAACCTCACCAAGGCGCTGAGCTTCAACATCTATGACGTGTGTTACGCGCGCACCGAAGAGGAGCGTCAGCGTTACATTGAATACATCGATGAAGAGTACAACGCCGACAGGCTGACTCAAATCTTGACCGATGTCGCCGAGATCATCGGCGCCAACATCCTGAACGTGGCCCGCCAGGACTACGACCCGCAGGGTGCCTCGGTGACCATCCTGATCTCCGAAGAGCCGGTGATCGACAAGAAGCTGGCCGGCAAGGAGCTGATCTCCGATGCCGTGGTCGCGCACATGGACAAGAGCCACATCACTGTCCACACCTACCCGGAAACCCATCCGCAGGAAGGTATCGCCACGTTCCGCGCGGATATCGACGTGGCCACCTGTGGCGTGATTTCCCCGCTGAAGGCCCTGAACTACCTGATCGAAAGCCTTGAGTCGGACATCGTGATCATGGACTACCGCGTCCGTGGCTTCACCCGCGATGTGAAGGGCAAGAAGCACTTCATCGACCACAAGATCAACTCGATCCAGAACTTCCTGGCCAAGAACATCAAGTCGCGTTACGAGATGTTCGACGTCAACGTCTACCAGGAAAACATCTTCCACACGAAGATGCACCTGAAGGACTTCGACCTGGACCAGTACCTGTTCGAGGAAAAGGCCAAGAACCTGTCGTTCAAGGAACGCATGAAGATCGAAGCGCTGCTCAAGCGCGAGATCGAAGAGCTGTTCCACGGCCGGAACCTGTCCGAGTAAGCCCCATGCGCGATGCCCGCAGGCATCGCCGCCCAGGCGGGACGACCCGCCCCGTGGAACTGGTGTCGCGCAGGCGATATGGTTCCACGGTGATGTACCGACCCACGGCCCGGTGTGAAAACACCGGGCCGTTTCGTTTTTTTCAAGAAAGGTAAGGAGCCCCCACCCATGCCCTGGATCTACCTGCTGCTGGCCGGCCTGTTCGAGATCGGTTTCGCCCTCGGAATGAAGTACTCCGAAGGCTTCAGCAAACCCCTGCCCACCGCTGCCACGGTAGTGTCCGCGCTGATCAGCCTGTACCTGATGAGCCAAGCGATGAAGAGCATCCCGGTTGGTACGGCCTATGCGATCTGGACCGGTATCGGCGCCATGGGCGTGGCGGTGCTGGGCATCTACCTGTTCAACGACAGCGCATCGCCGGCCCGCCTGGCATGCGTGGGGCTGATCGTGGCCGGCGTGATCGGCCTGAAGCTGGTTTCGCCCAACTGATTGACGGGCGCGATCCATGATGGGGTCAGAGCGCTTTTCCGATGGAAAAGGGATCCGACCCCGTGTCGCGGCTACAACCGGTAGGCGATGGTCTTCATCATCTTGGAGGCCAGCGCCATCGCCCCGGGAATCGGGAATGGCAGGCGGCGTGCGCCGGCCTGCTCGGCGTGGTCCGCGTGGCGGGCCTCGTCTTCCTTCATTACCGCGATGACCGCGCGGCTGCGCAGGTCCCCGGCCGGCAGGTCGACCAGGTGCTCGTCCAGATGGGCCTCCACCTGGCGCTCGGTCTCGACCACGAAGCCCAGGTTCCAGCCGTCGCCGCGCAACCCGGCCAGGGTGCCGATGGTGTAGCTGCCGGCGTACCACAGCGGATTGAACAGGCTCGGACGGCTGTCCAGCTCACCCAGCCGGGTGGCGCACCAGGCCAGGTGGTCGGTTTCTTCCTGCGCCGCTTCCAGCAGGTGTTCACGCGTGGCCGGGTCGCGGGCCACGGCCGCCTGGCCGAAGTACAGGCCCTGCGCGCAGACTTCGCCCACGTGGTTGATCCGCATCAGGCCCGCGGCATGGCGCCGCTCGGCGCTGTCCATGCCGGGTTCGTCGGTGTCCGCCGCCGGGTAGGGGCGGGCCGCCGGCGGATTGCCGAACACCGTGTCCAGGGCGCGCTGCGCCTCGGTCAGCAGGTGGTCCAGTGGGGTGGTCTGGCGGAGCACGGGCATGGCAGTAAGCGGTGGGGCGGAAGACCCCTCGATTCTCGCCCGGCCCCGCGCCCCTGCCAACCCGGCACTGGGGCAGGGTTGCGTGCGCCCTGCAAGGTGAGTACAATCCCGCCTCTTACGCTTCACCTTTTCACAACGCGTGGCAGAGTTCCGGCGAGCCTTTCGCCGCAATGAGCCCGACCTAACCTAGAGTTCTTCATGAGCACTTTCACTGCCAAGAACGAGACCGTCCAGCGCGACTGGTACCTCGTCGACGCCGAGGGCAAGACCCTGGGCCGTCTCGCCACCGAGCTGGCCCGCCGTCTGCGTGGCAAGCACAAGCCGGTCTACACCCCGCACGTTGATACCGGCGACTACCTGGTCGTCATCAATGCAGAAAAGATTGCCGTCACCGGCAAGAAGCTGCAGGACAAGATGTATCACCGTTTCACCGGCTACATCGGCAACCTGAAGACCGAGTCCCTGGCCCAGGCGCTGGAGCGCCACCCGGAGCGCGTGATCGAGATCGCCGTGAAGGGCATGCTGCCGAAGGGCCCGCTGGGTCGCCAGATGTACCGCAAGCTCAAGGTCTACGCCGGCACTGAGCATCCGCACGCCGCACAGCAGCCGCAGGTTCTGGATATCTAATCATGGCTATCACTCAAAACTACGGCACTGGCCGCCGCAAGTCCTCCACCGCTCGCGTGTTCCTGCGCAAGGGTTCGGGCAACATCACCGTCAATGGCCGTCCGCTGGACGAGTTCTTCGGTCGTGAGACCGCGCGCATGATCGTGCGCCAGCCGCTCGAGCTGACCAAGAACACCGAAAGCTTCGACATCCTGGTCACCGCCGCTGGCGGCGGCACCACCGGCCAGGCCGGTGCGATCCGCCTGGGCATCGCTCGTGCTCTGGTCGAGTACGACGAAACCCTGAAGTCCGAGCTGCGCAAGGCCGGCTTCATGACCCGTGACGCCCGTGAAGTCGAGCGTAAGAAGGTCGGTCTTCACAAGGCCCGCCGCGCCACCCAGTTCTCCAAGCGCTGATTTACCGCGCCTGGTTGGGCTCCTTCGGGAGCCCGCTGGATGGAAACGCAAAAGCCCGGCTTCGGCCGGGCTTTTGTCGTTCTGGGGGTGTGCATTGGAGAGAGTGAGGTCAGGGCCTTTCCCTGCGGAAAAGATCCGACCCTGTGTCTCCTGTAGAGCGAGCCGATGCTCGCCTGCTCCTGGTCGGTGGTATGCGTGACCTAAACTAAACGCAAAAGGCCAGATCGAAAGATCTGGCCTTTTGCGTTTAATTTGGCTGCCCCGGATGGATTCGAACCACCGAATGCCTGAGTCAGAGTCAGGTGCCTTACCGCTTGGCGACGGGGCAAAACGTGCAACTATTTTCTCACTTTTCACACTGAAAAACAACTTGATTTTCAGTGTGGTGGCTATGGGTGGACTCGAACCACCGACCCCAGCATTATGAGTGCTGTGCTCTAACCGGCTGAGCTACATAGCCTTGGTGAGCCCGCTATTCTGCGGATGTGTATCGCCCCTGTCAACACTTTTGTATCGCGCTTGTGGGCCGACAGAGGGCATGGGATAGTCCCGACCAGTAGATTTTCTTAGGAGTCCGCATCGTGATCGATCCGGACGGCTATCGACCGAACGTCGGCATCGTGCTGATGCGGCAGGACGGCCAGGTGTTCTGGGCACGACGCGTGCGCCGGGATGGTTGGCAGTTCCCGCAGGGAGGCATGAACACCGACGAGACGCCTGTCGAGGCCATGTATCGTGAACTGCAGGAAGAGACCGGCCTGCTGCCTGAGCATGTGGAAGTGCTCGGGGCAACGCCCGGCTGGCTGCGCTACAAGCTGCCGGCGCGGGCCATCCGCCGCAACGAGCGGCAGGTCTGCATCGGCCAGAAGCAGGTCTGGTTCCTGCTGCGCCTGACCGGCGACGAATCCCACGTGAAGCTGGACCACACCGACTCGCCCGAGTTCGACCACTGGCGCTGGGTGGACTTCTGGTATCCGGTGGAGCACGTGGTGATGTTCAAGCGCGGCGTCTACGCGCGTGCCTTGCGACATCTGGCGCCGCTGGCGCGCGGGGTGGCCGGGCAGGGGGTGACCGCCATGCCCAAGAGTGCCGCCGAGGCCTGGATGCCGGGCCACACCGCCGGCCATGACCGCCCGCGCAAGCGCCCGCGCACCCGCGGCTACTGGCCGAAGAAGGCGACGGGCGACGGCCCGGCGAGCTGACCGGCTGAACGGTATCGAGAATGGTTCAGGTCTATGATTGACAACCATTCTCGTTTCCATTGGAATACCCAACAGGCCGCTTCTGGCCTGTCAGCCCGGTTCCCGCCTGTGTACGTCTGCATCTGCAACGGAGTCACCGACCACCAGATCCGCGAAGCCGCCAGACATGGCGTCAGCACGGTGGCCGAACTGACCATGCGTACCGGCTGTGGCGCCACCTGCGGTTCCTGCCTGGAAATGGCCGGCGATCTGCTGGCCAAGGCACGTGCCACCCACGATCTGCCCCTGCCGGTACTCGGCCTGGCCCAGGTCGCCTGATCTTTTTCGCGGCGCGTTGACGCCGCTTCCTCGTCCTTCACTGCTGGCCGCACTGGCCAATGCGCACGATTCGCGTTCCTTCACGGCTGCACGCAAGGCGCTAAAGTGCCTGCGTTTTCAGCGTGCAGGAGCATCCCCATGAAGGGCGACACCAAGGTCATCGAATTCCTCAACAAGGTCCTCTACAACGAGCTGACCGCGATCAACCAGTACTTCCTGCACGCCAAGATGCTGAAGAACTGGGGCATCAAGGAACTGGCCGAACACGAGTACAAGGAATCGATAGACGAGATGAAGCATGCCGACATGCTCGCCGACCGCATCCTGTTCCTCGAAGGCCTGCCGAATTTCCAGGCGCTGGGCAAGCTGCGCATCGGTGAAAACCCGACCGAGATCCTGCAGTGCGACCTGTCGCTGGAACGGGATGGCGTGGTCACCCTGCGCGAGGCCGTGGCCTATTCCGATTCGGTCGGTGACTACGTCAGCCGCCAGCTGTTCGTGAAGATCCTCGATTCGGAAGAAGAGCACATCGACTGGCTGGAAACCCAGCTGGACCTGATCGAGCGCATCGGCGAACCGAAGTACCTGCTGAGCAAGCTGGAAGAGTAATTCAGTCCACCTGGCCGGCGCGATGCTGTGCCAGGTAGCCCGTCAGCGCCACGCGCGCGCGGGCGAATTCGGCCACCAGCAGCGCCACCGCCACTGCGGGGCGCGGCAGGTGGCCGCTGCGGGCTTCGAGTTCGATGCGCCGCGCCACCGCCGACAACGACAACGCCCCCACGTTCGCGCTGGAAGATTTCAGGCTGTGTGCGACCGACTGCAGGCGCTCAGCGTCGCCAGCCTGTGCTGCCTGCTGCAGCTGCTGCACCAGCGCCGGCGCGTCGTCCAGGAACACCGTGATGATCTGGATGACGGCCTCGCCGATCACCGCATGCAGTTCGTCCAGCACGTCGCGGTCCAGCACCGGTTGCGGTGGTAGCGCCACCTGCTTCTCCGGGGTCTGTAGCGCCGAGCCATGCTCGGCGGATGGAGTGTGACTGTAGTTGGCTGTCAGCCGAGCATGGCTCGGCTCTAGAGTCGGCTCTAGAGACGGTTGCCCGGGTGATGCAGCTTTCCCGCCCCCCCAGCGCTGCAGCAGCGCATGCAGGGTGGCACGTGCGATCGGCTTGGACAGGTAGTCGTCCATGCCGGCCTGCAGGCAGCGCTCGCGGTCACCGGCCATGGCATTGGCGGTCATCGCGATGATCGGCAGGCGTGGCCGCCGGTTCTCCACTTCCTCGGCGCGCCAGCGGCGGGTAGCGGCATAGCCGTCCAGCACCGGCATCTGGCAGTCCATCAGCACGACATCCACGCCCCCTTCGCGAAGGGCGACCAATGCCTGCTCGCCATCGGCGGCGTTGCGGACCTCGCACTGGAACACGCGCAGCAGCTGCTCGGCCACCATGCGGTTGACCGTGTTGTCCTCCACCAGCAGCACCCGCAGGTGCAACGGCGGCGGCAGGGGCGTCGGCTGCCCCGGTTCGGCATTGGCCAGCAGCGCGGCAGGGCGTGCATGCGCGACCGGTGCCGCCAGCAGTGCGTGCAGCGCAGCATCGTCGAAATGCGCGGGCAGCTGCCGCTGGCGCGGGCGCGCTGGAGGTGCATCGTCCTGCAGCCACAGCACCTGCAGCGCGTCATCCTCGCCACGCTCGGCCAACGCCTGTTGCAAGGTCGCTTCACCGACGCGGCGCGCACGTGCATCGACCAGCAGCCAGGCCGGTGCCGGCTGGCCTGGCCGTGGCGTCGCGCGCAGGCGCTCGACCACGGCGTCGAACTGCGCCATGGCGTGCACCAGCAGCCCATGATGGGCCGCGATGCGCTCGATGCGTGCCTGCAGGATCGCATCGCTGCTGAACAGCAGCAGCGAGGCCGGCGTGCGCGCCATGGCCGGCAGGTCGCCGGGCACCTTCAACAAGGGGATCTCGAACCAGAACGTGGCGCCCTGGCCAGGCGTGGACTGCACGCCGATGCGCCCGTGCATCAGGTCGATGATGCGCTTGCAGATCGCCAGCCCCAGGCCGGTGCCACCGTAGATGCGGGTGGTGGAGGCATCGGCCTGGCTGAAGGACTGGAACAGGCGCGCCTGCAGTGCTTCGTCGATGCCGATGCCGGTGTCGATGACCTCGAAGCGCAGCTGGTGCTGTGCCGCACCTTCGCCCAGGCGCTGCACGCGCAGCTGCACCTGGCCGCGCGCGGTGAACTTGATCGCGTTGGCCAGCAGGTTGCTCAGCACCTGGCGCAGTCGTACCGGGTCGCCACGCACCGGCAGGCGTACCGACGGGTCCAGCTGCAGTCCCAGCGACAGGCCCTTGGCGTCGGCGGCACGCTGCATCAGCTGCACCACGCCATCAAGCAGATCGCGCAGGTTGAAGCTGGTGATCTCCAGTTCCAGTGCCTGCGCTTCCAGCCGCGAGTAGTCGAGGATGTCATCGACGATGCGCAGCAGCTGCTGCGAGCTGGCCGAGGCAGTGGCCAGCATCTGCCGCTGGTCCTCGCCCAGCGGGCCGCGCGCGATCAGTTCCAGCATCGGCAGGATGCCGTTGAGCGGCGTGCGGATCTCGTGGCTCATCGTGGCCAGGAACTCGCCCTTGGCCAGCACTGCTGCCTCGGCGGCCTGCTTGGCCTGCAGCAGCTGCTGTTCCAGCTGCCCCTGACGCTCCGTGGTGTGGCGCAGCTGGTCCCGTTCGCTGGCCAACGCGCTGCACTCACGCTGCAGCAGGGCCAGTGCACGGTTGCCTGCGCGCAGGCGCAGGCCCATCAGCAGCAACGCGATGGCGGCTGCGGCAAGGGCCGCCAGCAGCACGACCCACAGCGGCACGTCAGAGCACCGCGTTGTGGAAGTCGAAGTTCAGGTCGCTGCCGGCCGACTGCACCATGTTGCCCTGGATGTAGTCGACACCGCCCACCCACATCGCGGCGGCGGCCTGCGGATCTTCGATCTGCTGGCCGATGATCTGCTGACCAGCCGCATGTGCCCGTTCAATCGCCCGGCGCAGCTCCTCGCGCGTGGCCGGATTGGAATGGCTGCTGGAGAAGCGCGCGGCCATGCGTACGAATGACAACGGCAGCTGGGTCAGCAGGGCATCGGCTTCGCCACCGGGCTCGAACTGGCTCAGGCAGAAGCGCACACCGGCCCCTGCCATGCGCTGGCAGAACTGCTGCAGCGGCACGGCGTGGATCAGTGCGTCGGGCAGGCGCACGTCGATCACCAGCGCGCTGCCGGGCAGGTCGCGCTGCTGCAGTGATTCCAGCAGCCAGTCGGCGAAGGCATCGCGCTGCAGCGTGCGCAGCGACTGCGAGACGAACAGGTTCAGCGGCTGTGTCGCGTGCCGGTACAGGTCCAGCAGGCCCAATGCGTGGTCCATGACCTGCTGGTCGAGATCGGCAATGCGCCCGGCGGCTTCCGCGGCCGGAATCACCTGGCCGGCCGCCAGCAGGGTGCCGTCGGCCTGGCGAAGGCGCAGCAGCAGCTGGTACTGCGCGGTGTTGCCGCCGGCGACGGCGACGATCGGCTGGTAGGCCAGTTCCAGCTGGCCTTCCAGCAGCGCGAGGTGTTCCTGCTCGCTGACCACGTCACGGTGTACGTGGCCGGCCACGCCGGCACTCAGCAGGCGTGCCTGCAGGGTGGTGCGCTCCACCGCTTCCAGGGCGCTGTTGGCATCGTCGAAGCCGGACGACAGCGGCGCGTAGCCGACCACGCCGCGCAGGTGCACCGATTCATCATCGCGGATCACGAAGGCGCGCGAGGACAGCTGCTCGCGCAGGGCCGCCGCGATGCCTTCCAGGCTGTCCTCGTCGGCATCGCGCGCCAGCAGCAGGAAACTGTTGTCGTTCAGGCGTGCCAGCAGGTGCGGATGGCCGGCTTCGGCCAGGCGCTGCCCGGCCTGCACCATCAGGCGCTCGAAGGCGGCATAGCCGTAGCGCTCGCGCAGGCCCAGTGCGCTGGAGATCTCGACGAACAGCACGCCGCCCTGGTCGCGGTGGGCGAGCGCGGCGTTGAGCTGCTGCAGCACGTGATGCCGTGTCGGTAGCCCGGTTTCCGGATTGCTGGTGGCCGGGGTGCTGGAAACGCCGGGCAGGGTTGCGGCCTGCGCGCGCGCGCGGCGGATGCGGTTGGCCACGGCGGCAATCAGGTGGCGTGGCCGGATCGGCTTGCTCAGGTAATCGTCGGCGCCACTGTCGAGCACCTCGAACTGGCGCTCCGGGTCCGGGTCGCCGCTGAGGAACACGATCGGCAGCAGCTGCAGGCCGGGCTGCTGGCGGATCAGCGCGGTCAGGCGCATGCCATCCAGGCCGGGCAGGTGCAGGTCCATCAGGATCAGGTCGGGGCGGTGTTCCCTGATGGCCTGCAAGGCAGCATCGGCATCGCTGTGCACGATCGCCTGCATGCCGGCGCCGTGCAGCACGCTCTGCGCGAACAGCGCCTGGGCGCGATCATCCTCGACGATCAGCACGCGGTACGGCGAATCGGACGGCGCCGGTGCCGGATCATTGCTGCCGGTCTCGGCCAGCACGGAAGGGCCGGGCACCGGCGGCGGTGCGCTGCCGATTCCTGCGGGGGCATCGATGGCGGCCAGCGGCGCGGCTGCCACCGGTGCTGCCGTGGACGGGTCCGCCACGCTGGGGCTCCAGCGTTGCCAATGATCGGCCGGAGGGGTTTCAGCGCGTCCCGGGCGGGCGCCCGCGGGGGATTCGTTTGCGGCCATCGGTGCTCCTGGTGTTCGCGTCCATTATGCGACAAGCCCGGCGATCAACCGGTGCCGGGCTGGCGTGGACTGTCGGGCGACGCCGTGCGTGCCAGCCAGCGCACGCCTTTCCACAGGGCGCGCCAGACCAGCCACACCAGCAATGCGCCGGCCAGGCTGCAGGCCAGCACCACGATCAGTGCGATCCACGGGTGTGCCAGGGCCAGGGCCAGGCCACCGATCACCACGGTGTCTTCGGCGGCGGAGGCCACCCAGTTGCTGGCCGGTTCCGGCGACGTGTTGAGCAGGGCACGGGTGCCGGCTTTCAAGCCATGGCTGGCCAGCGCAACACCCGCACCGGCGGCGAGTGCACCGGTGCCGAGCTGGCCATCCGGCGACAGTGTGGCCGCGGCGAGGAAAGCACCTGCAGGCACGCGTGCCAGGGTCTGCACCAGATCCCAGGCCGAGTCCACGCCGGGGATCTTGTCGGCGAAGAATTCGGTCACCGCCAGTGCCGCAGACGTACCCAGCACCCACCACGATTCGGTGGCCTGCAGGGCGGGGGGCAGGTCGACCCAGCCGAGCAGGCCGGCCAGACCGACACCGAATACGGTGAGGTAGACGCGGATGCCGGCCAGCCAGGCCAGCAGGATGCCGATCACGAACAGGTGGGCTTCGGTCATGGCGGTGCTCCGGCGACGGAACTGTGCAGGGGGCCACACTATCGGCGATGGCGTGCCTGAACGCCACAGACCGTGGCCGGCCAGTGCGCAGGAAACCTGCCCGTCCTGTCATACACTAGCCCGTCGTTTGCCACAGGGGCCGTACCGGTGTCGCCCTCGCGATGCCCCGGAATCCACCCATGACCAACCGTCCTCCCATGCGCGTGCAGGTCCGCCTGCCGGGCGCGCCACAACCGCCGGCCGACCGCCGCCGCCTGCTGGTGATCGGCGGCATCTGGCTGCTCAGCCTGGTGCTGGCGGTGCTCGGTGGCTGCTGGATGGCCACCCCGCGCGATGCCCAGGGCCAGCGCCTGCAGGCCGCCGAGAAGCGTGCCGAGACGCTGCAGGCGCAGCTGACCGAACTGCGCCAGAAGCAGGCCACGCTGGAAGCTTCCGATCGCATCAGCCGCGCCGCCAATACCGAGGTGCAGTCCTCGCTGGCCGAGCGCGACGAGGAAATTGCCGGCCTGCGCGCCGACGTGGCCTTCTACGAGCGCCTGGTCGGTTCAACCAGCCAGCGCAAGGGCCTGAACACCCATTCGATCGAGTTCAGCCCGGAAGCGGCCGGCACCTGGCAGTACACCGCAGTGCTGACCCAGAACCTCAACCGCGGTGCCATCAGCCAGGGGCAGATGCGTTTCACCGTGGAAGGCGTGAAGAACGGCAAGCTGGCGACGATCAGCTGGGATGATCTGCACCAGCGCAGCAAGGTGCCGGGACAGGATTACTCGTTCCGGTACTTCCAGCAGCTCACCGGCAGCGTGATGCTGCCGGCTGACTTCACCCCGCAACGCGTGCGGGTGACATTGGGGAGTGGTACGGGGGGTACCACCCAGGTATTCGACTGGAAACAGGCCGGTGCGCCGGCCGCCAAAGGGGAGTAGGCAGATGTTCGGAAGCAGCAAATCCAACCGTGACGGCCAGCTGGTGGTGGATGCCTTGATCGGCAACCAGGTGGTGATCCGCGGCGATGTGGAATTCAGTGGTGGGCTGTATGTGGAAGGCCGCATCCACGGCAAGGTGATCGCCGCCGAAGGTGCCAGTGGCGCGACCCTGACGGTCGCCGAGCATGGCGTGATCGAGGGCGAGATCCGCGCCCAGGTGGTGGTCATCAGTGGCCGCCTGGACGGCGACGTGCATGCCACCGAGAAGGTCGAGCTGACCCCGAGCGCGCGGGTCAACGGCAACGTCCATTACCAGGTGGTGGAAATGAATGCGGGCGCCCAGCTGAACGGTCGCCTGATCCACGCCAGCGCCCCGATGGCAGCACTGCCAGCCCCGGACGGCGATGAGGCCAATGCCGGCAAGGGCGACACCGCCGCGCGCCGCAAGCTGGCCGAGGCGATGGCTTGAAAGCCATCGTCGGCGCCCCCATGCTGACGGCATGAGCACGCTAGTCTCCCTGCCCGGCGCCACCCCGGCCGCCGCGCCCGATTACCAGTCGCTGGAGCGCCCGCTGAACTTCACCGAGTCGGCGGCCGCCAAGGTCAAATCCCTGATCCAGGAAGAGGGCAACCCCGACCTGGCCCTGCGTGTGTACATCGAAGGCGGCGGCTGTTCGGGCTTCCAGTACGGGTTCGAGTTCGACGAGAACCGTGCCGAGGACGACCTGGCGGTACAGACCAGCGGGGTGACCCTGCTGGTCGACCCGCTGAGCCTGCAGTACCTGATGGGCGCCGAGGTGGACTACACCGAGAGTCTGACCGGTGCGCAGTTCGTGATCCGCAACCCGAACGCCAAGACCACCTGCGGCTGCGGCAGCAGCTTCAGCATGTAGGCAGGGCGCAGGGCCTGCGTCCCGCGCTACAAGGTGTGTGGAGCAGGCTCCACACCCACAGACAGTTTCCGCAAAGCCTGCGGCTTGCCACCCGCATCGATTGGCGGCACGCTTGCCGGATGCCCAATACTCCTTCGCCGCTTTCCGGTTTCGCCTTCGTCGGCGAACCGCTGGAGCGCGCCGATGCCCTGCGCGAAGATGCCGATGCACTGGCGCGCCTGTGGCCGGGCGCGCGCATTCTCGTGCTCGATCAGGACGGCAGCGCCTTCACCGGCGATGACGATCAGCCGCTGGCGCTGACCGGCGCCGACATCGGTGGTGGCCCGGGTGCCGCGATCTTCCTTGGCCTGCGCGGGGAGCAGGCGTGGTTCTCGGTCGAAGCCACCAACGTCACCGTCACCGCATCCCGCCGCCTCGACCTGCGCCAGGCCGCGCTGCTCTGGACGATGGCCGACGCGACCGCCTTCAGCTACGCCCGTGGCATGTCCTACTGGCACTCCCGCACCCGCTTCTGCGGCGTGTGTGGGGGCGCGGTGGCCTTCGCCCGGGGTGGCTTCGTGGGCCGTTGTGCGCAGTGCTCCACCGAACACTATCCGCGCGTGGACCCGGCGGTGATCGTGGCGGTGGAGAACCAGGGCCGGCTGCTGCTCGGCCGCCAGTCGAACTGGGCACCGCGCCGCTATTCGGTGCTGGCCGGGTTTGTCGAGCCGGGCGAGACCTTCGAGCAGACCGTGGTGCGGGAAGTCCACGAAGAGAGCAAGGTGCGGGTGACCGCCTGCCAGTACCTCGGTTCGCAGCCATGGCCGTTCCCCGGTGCGCTGATGGTCGGCTTCCGTGCACAGGCGCAGGACGACCTGCCGACCGTGGATGGCGAACTGGAAGATGCACGCTGGTTCAGTGCCGAAGAGGTGGGGGCAGCGCTGGCGCGTGATGTGGAGGACGACGGCCAGGGCATCCGCCTGTCACCGCCGATCTCGATTTCGCGCAGCCTGATCGAACACTGGTACCGGCAGCAGAAGGGCTGAGCCGGGGTGGCCATGGCGCCTGTATTGCCGCCACCTGAACACGGCCCGGGTTACAGTCCGGTTCACCGCTGAGGGGGGCGCTGCGACAGGTAAGGTAGCGACGCCGAGCGATCTGTTTCGTAGGGAGACCCGCCATGTTCACCACTCTGGCCGCCGTGCTGGTTGCACTGGCCCTGGGCCATGTCGCTCCGGCCGCTGCTGCCTCGCTGCGCCGTTTCGACGGCTTCCGGCGCTGGTTGGGCTGGCTGGACGCGCGCGGGGGCAAGGTCTGGCAAGGCCCGGCAGGCGTGGCCCTGGCATTGCTGCCGCCGCTGCTGTTGATGGCGCTGCTGGCGTGGTTGCTGCGCGGCGTGCTGTTTGGCCTGCCGTCGCTGTTGCTGGGCGTGGCGGTGCTGGCCTGGTGCTGGGGCCCGCGTGACCTGGACCGAGATATCGAGGCCATCATCGATGCCGACGATGCAGCGACGCGGCAGGCTGCAGTGCGCAACCTGCAGTCGGCCGGCGGCAGCCTGCGCGCGGACATTCCGTCGCTGGTCGAGGCGACGGTGCTCAACGCACTGCGGCGCTGGTTCGCGGTGTTGTTCTGGTTCCTGTTGCTGGGCCCGGCCGGTGCGCTCGGTTACCGGCTGCTGGCGCTGATGGCGGAAAGCCCGATGCGTGCCCGTGTGCCGGTGGAGCCGTTGGCGCTGGCGCAGCGCCTGCTCGGTTGGGTTGAGTGGCCGGTGGCGCAGCTGATGGCGTTCTCGATGGCGCTGGTCGGCAATTTCGATACGGCGTGGAAGGCCTGGCGCCAGGCGCACGGCGAGCGTCTGGCGGGCAACATCGGGTTCCTGGGCGCGGTGGCGCGGGCCAGCGTCAACGCCGAACTGCGCGAGGACGCGCACGATTACACCGAGGCGGGGCTGTTGCCGGTGTGGCAGCGGCTGCCGGACCTGCGCGATGCGATGAGCCTGGTGTGGCGGATGCTGCTGCTGTGGCTGGCGATTCTCGCCCTGCTGGTGATTGCAGGCTGGGTGAGGTAGGTGTCTTGGCAGGGCTTGCAGCCCTGCACCTGCAGAAGCAACAGCAACAGCAACAGCAACAGCGGCTCTGGATTGCTTAGGGTTGGGCGGGGCGGTGTGGGGCTGCAGGACACGCCGTAAACCCATCCTTGGGGGCTCGATGGCGCCATCCATGGCGCCAACGGTCCTGCAGCCCCACACCGCCCCACCCCCGACAGTTTCCCGGTGACGGTGGGTCAACTGCGATTGCCGGTAGGTGTCGACCTTGGTCGACACGGTAGATCCACGCCGTGCGTGGATGCGGAGCGAAGCGATCCGCTTTCGCTTTTGATCTTCTTTTTCTGTTCCGTGGTGGACGCACACGGAAACTGTCCGTGGCCGGGCGGGATGGGGTTGCGGGGGTGTCCGCGGCATGGATGCCGCGGCCAAGCCTCCACGGACGGATTCACGGCGTCCCCCGCAACCCCATCCGGCCCGGCCAACCCCAAGGCTTCTGCCTTCAAACGCCGCCCACCACGAGGGGCTGCGCCGTTGGCTGGAATCCTAGATCGGTGCCAGCGCGGTAAACGGTGCCCACGGCAGGTTGCGCAGCAGCGCATACCCGGGCAGCACCCAGAGCCAGAACGTGGGATTGGCCAGTACCCGCATCAGTGGGTCGAGCACGCGTGGACGGATGCCGGCGATGTTCAGCAGCATCAACAACAGGAACGGCAGGCTGATGACCAGCAGCGGGTTCATCGCCATCGCACCTGGCAGGTCGAAGTGGACCAGGGAATACAGGCAGCGCGTGCTGCCACAGCCCGGGCAGTACAGGCCGGTCAGCGCGTACAGCGGGCAGCTCGGCAACGGATTGCCGGCGATATACGGGTTGACGTTGCGCAGCACCACCGTGGCACCCACGGCCAGGCCGGCGGAAACCAGCAGCGGCGCCCAGCGGGCGAGTCGGGAACGGGTGGGAAGCGCGGACATGCAACAACGGATCCGGCGCAGGCGCCGGATCCGTCCAGGCGTATCAGTAGCCGCTGTTGCTCATCGCGCCCATGCCGCCGAGCACAACGAAGAACAGCACGTACAGCACGACCACCACGGCCCAGGCGATGGCCGACCAGATGGCCCACTTCTTGGCCTTGGCGGCGGAGTCCTGGGCGCCGGCGATGTCGCCAGCAGCCAGCTTGCCGTTGACCTGCGCGGCGTAGACGATCGACACGATGCCGGCCGGCAGGCAGCAGAACAGGGTGGTCAGGATGGCCCAGACCAGATTGTTCGGGACCTGCGGAGTAGCGGTATTCATGGGTTCAAGCTCCTTGATGGGTGGTGGTGGTGAATCATTGGTCGGAAAGAGCGCCCAGTACGGCCAAGCCGCCGAACAGCCCGAACCACAACAGCAACAGGACCGGCAGGGCCACGGCCGAAGCCACTGCCCACCAGCCCGCCTTGCGCGACGCGCTGTAGGCTCCCGGCAGGTCGCCGGCCGCGCGGCGGCCATCGACCTGGGAGGCATAGACGATCGACACCACGCCCAGCGGCAGGCAGCAGAACAGCGTCGTCAGGATCGCCCAGACCAGATGGTTGGGGATGTAGACCGGACGGCTGAGCGGTGGTGGTTGATTCAAAGCAAGACTCCATTCCATGGTGGCCGGCCGTGATGCATCGGCCGAACCTCCCCCCTGTGGGTGCGTAATCTACCGCAACCCGCGTTGCATGTATGCGTTTACATGCACGACATGACGTGTTCTCCACTTGACGGTGGCGTATGCGGAGAGGTTGCCGGAACCGCCTCGTGGGCCGGTCCCGTCAGGCGTGATCGCCACGCAGGGCCCGGACCTGGGCTTCCAGCGACGGGGCGTTGGCCGAGTGTCCGTCCACGGCCGGTGCCGCCACCACCTCGACGGTGGCACGGAAACGGCGCGGCACGCGCATCCGGCCCAGGCGGCTGTCGCGCCGGCTCCACATGCTCGACCACATGCCGCGCAGCGCCATCGGCACCACCGGCACCGGGCGCCGTTCCAGGATCTTTTCGACGCCTGACTTGAACGGTGTCATCGCGCCATCCCTGGTCAGCGCGCCTTCCGGGAAGATGCAGACCAGCTCGCCTTCGGCCAGCGCGGCATCGATCTCATCGAACGCGCGCTGCATCAGCGCCAGGTCCTCGCGAGCACCGGCAATCGGGATCGCCTTGGCGGTGCGGAAGATCCAGCGCATCACCGGAATATTGAAGATCCTGTAATACATGACGAAGCGCACCGGGCGCGGGATCGTCGCCGACAGGATCAGTGCGTCCATGTAGCTGACATGGTTGCAGACCAGCAGCGCGGCGCCTTCGTCGGGCACGTTGGCTTCGATGCCGTGCGGGCGCAGCCGGTACAGCGTGCGCACCATCACCCAGCTGAGGAAGCGCATCAGGAATTCGGGGACGATGGTGAAGATGTAGATCGCCACCAGCGCATTGGCGATGGCCAGTGCCAGGAACTGCTGCGGAATGCTCCAGTGCAGCAGCTTGTGCGCGGCCAGCGACAGCAGTGCGGCAGCCACGATGAAGCCGGAATTCTGGATGTTCAGCGCCGCGAACACGCGCGACATCTGCGCTTTGGGCGTACGGCTCTGGATCAGCGCGAACAGCGGCACCACGAAGATGCCGGTGAACAGGCCGATGCCGATCAGGTCGATGACGATGCGGAGGCTGCCGGGCTGTTGCAGGAAGGTGCCGACGGTCAGCCCGTGCGCGGTCGCCTCGCCGCTGCGGGCGAAGTACAGGTCGAGCAGGAAGGCGGTCATGCCGAACGCGCCCAGCGGCACCAGCCCGATCTCCACCGTGCGTGCGGACAGCTTTTCGCACAGCAGCGAACCGACCCCGGTACCGACCGAGAACAGGGCGAGGGCGAAGATGTACAGGATCGGCTCGCCGCCGAGGTTGGTTACGGCGTAGGCCGGCAGCTGCGAGGTCAGCACGGTGCCGACGAACCAGAACCAGGACACGCCCAGGATCGAGTTGCGCACGGCCTTCTGTTGGCGCGCCATGCGCAGCACTGCCAGTGATTCGGGCAGCGGGTTCCAGTTGATCTTCAGCTCCGGGTCGCCGGCATCGACCTTGGGAATCAGCCGCGCGGCGATGTTGCCGCAGATGGCCAGCGCGATGATCGCGCACGCTGCCACCACGGTGCCGTGGCTGCCCGCGACGGTGAACACCAGGCCGCCGACGATCATGCCGGAGAGGATCGACATCGAGGTGCCCATCTCGACCAGGCCGTTGCCACCGGTCAGTTCTTCGGGCTTGAGCACCGACGGCAGCACCGAATACTTCACCGGGCCGAACAGTGTCGATTGCATGCCGGTGCAGAACAGGGCAACCAGCAGCACCGGCAGGCTCTGGGTGAGGAAGCCGGTGGCCGCCAGCGACATGATCACGATCTCCATGGTGGTGGTGATCACGATCAGCCGCGATTTCTCCAGTTTGTCGGCGATCTGCCCAGCCAGGGCCGAGAACAGGAAGTACGGCAGGATGAAGATGGCCGGCGCCAGCGTAGCGTACAGCCCGAGTTCTTCCTCCGGCACGGCCATGAACAGCAGCATGCTGATGATCGCCTGCCGGTACACGTTGTCGTTGAACGCACCCAGCGCCTGGACCACGAAGAACGGCAGGAAACGGCGCTGGCGCAGCAGGGCGAACTGGTTGTGACCGGACATGGAGCCTCCTTGACCGGCGCAGCCTAGCATTCCTGCCTATCCGCTGTGAGCGCGGACCTGTGGGTGCGGACCGTTGGTCCGCACACCTGCCGGCGGACTCAGACGATGTCGTCGACCACGCCGCCATCCACGCGGAGTGCCGCGCCGGAGGTCGCCGAGGCCTGCGGCGACGACAGGTACACCACCATGTTGGCCACTTCCTCGACCGTGGCGGTGCGCTGGATCACCGAAGACGGCCGGTGTGCCATTACGAACTCGCGGCCGATCTGCTCCAGCGGCTTGCCGCTGCGCTGGCGTTCATCTTCGAACATTGCCGCGAAGCCATCGGACAGGGTCGGGCCGGGCAGCACCGCATTGACGGTGACACCACTGCCGGCCACGCGCTTGGCCAGGCCGCGCGACAGCGACAGCTGCGCGGTCTTGCTGACCCCGTAATGGATCATGTCGGCCGGGATGTTGCGTGCCGATTCGGAGGAGATGAACAACACACGGCCCCAACCGGCCGCCACCATCGCCGGCAGCAGCGCACGCGACAGGCGCACGCCGGACATCACGTTGGTCTGCCAGTAGCGCTCCCAGGTGGCGTCTTCGGTCTCGAAGAAGTCCTCGGGACCGAAGATGCCGGCGTTACTGACGAGGATGTCGACCTTGGGCAGGCCGGCCAGCAGGGTATCGACGCCGGCGGCATCGGAGAGGTCGGCGGCGACGCCGGTCACCTCGGCACCCGGAACGGCGGCGAGCAGGCGTTGGCGGGCGCGTTCGACGCTGCCGGTGCTGCGGCCATTGAGAATGACCCGCGCGCCTGCTGCGGCAAGGCCCTCGGCGATGGCCAGCCCGATGCCGGCGGTGGAAGCGGTGACCAGCGCGGTGCGGCCGGCAAGATCGATCTTCATGGGGGAATCCGTGAGCAGCGGATCACCCAGTATCCTCGCGGCTGCGTGATCAAGCTGCAGCGCCAGGCGCAACGCGCTGTTGCACACGATGCACCGGGCCATGCCCGGCGGCACGCTGTCACGTGAGCGTACGCACCGCCTCATTCGCCGCCGCCCGCACCTTCGGCAGCAACCGCAGCACAAGCGCCATCTGCGTGCGGATCAGCTGCAGCTTCGGCGGCATCGCTTCATCGATCTGTTCCAGCTCGGCGGCCACCGCGCGATCGGCGTCGTTGTCATCTTCCGCGACCGGCTGGCGTGCGGCCAGGGCCGTGGCCAGCTGCTGAAGCGCCTTGCGCACGCGATCACCGGCCGCCAATGCCAGCGGATCACCGGCGTAGCTGTCCACCTGGTCGCGGTGCGCACCCAATGCCGAGAGATGGCCCAGCAGGGTGTTGGACAGGGCCAGGAAGTGGAAGCCTGCATCCAGGTTGCGGCGGACATGGCCGGGTTCGCGCAGCATGTTCGACAGTGCGGTGGACAGCGCGGCGTCAGCGTTGTGCATGTCGCGGCGGGCGATGCGATAGGCCAGGTCATCACGCATGCCGCTGCGGTACTGGCCCAGCACCGAATCGAGGTAGCGCGCCGCGGTGTCCAGCACGCGCGCCAGCACGAGGTGCAGCTGGCGGCCCTGCCAGTCGGGCAGGATCAGGAACGCGGCGGCGGCGGCGATCGCACAGCCCAGCAACGTATCGACCATGCGCGGCACGATCAGCACGAAGCCATCGCCGATCAGGTTGAAGCAGGTCAGGGCCATCACGGTGATCGCTGCCGACGCCACGAGGTAGCGGTCGGTGCGGGTGAAGAAGAACAGCAGTGCCGACAGCAGCGCGATCAGCAGCTGCACGTGCAGCTGCGGGAACAGCTGCAGCAGCGCCCAGGTGAGCACGAGGCCGGCCACGGTGCCGACGATGCGCTGTGCCAGGCGCTGGCGGGTGGCACCGAAGTTGGGCCGGCACACGAACACGATGGTCAGCAGCACCCATGAACCGTTCTGCGCATTGAACAGGCGGATTGCCGCGAAACCGGCGATGAGCGCCAAGGCCATGCGCAGGCCGTGGCGGAACAGCACCGAGCCGGGCGTGAGCTGCTGGCGCAGGCGCACGCCCATTTCGCGCAGGGTGTGCGGGTTGCTGTCGCGCAGGCGGGTATCGACGTTGTCCAGGCTGGCCTCGGAACGCTCGGCGTCCAGCAGGCGGCGTTCGATGCTGCGCAGGTTGTGCACCAGCAGGTCCAGCGAGCCGAGCAGGCGTTGCCACTGCGGGCGCTGCTGGTCGCGCAGGTAGGCCAGCGCATCGCCCAGGTCGCGGCCGGCCTGCTGGTTGCTTTCGCCATACACGAACGGACGGCGCAGGCGGATCGCCTCGCCCAGCCGCGCGCAGGCCTGGCCCTGCAGGTCGAGCAGGCGCTGGCAGCGGTACAGCACGTCACTGTGGAAGAAGGCGTCGACCAGGGCGCCATACGGGTAGTGCGAGGAGCTGGCGCGCTCGTGGAAATCCTGCGCCATGTAATACAGGCGCAGGTACAGGCCGGAATTCACGCCGGGCCGGCCGGAACGGCCGAAGCGGGCCAGGATCGCCGTCTTGGCCTCGTTCAACGCGCCGACCACGCGCCGGTTCTGCTCGGCCAGATCGAGCTGGCGGCGTTGCAGGTCGGCCTCGCGCACCGGCTCGAACAGGGCAGCCTTCAGTTGCAGGTAGCGCCCGAGTTCCTGATACAGGCGCGCCACGCGCTCGCGCACTGGCCGGTTGGCGAACAGCGCCGTCCACAGGATCGACAGCAGGCCGTACCAGATCGCGCCGGCCAGCAGGTGGCTGACCGCGTCCAGCGCAGTGCGCAGGTCACTTGCACCATGCTGCTCCAGGCCGATCATGGTGTAGATCGCCAGCGTGACCGTGGCCTGGGCGATGGAGGCATAGCGCTCGCCGAGCGCGCCCAGCAGGGTCAGGCCGAAGGTGGACAGCGCCAGCGCGCCGATGAAGATCCATGGCCACGGGAACAGCCAGATCACCGACGCCGCGGCAATGCAGAAACACAGCAGCGACAGCGCCACGGCCTTGGTCCGGCCCCACCAGTTGTCGTCGGTTTCGGCGATGGCACTGGCGATGATGCCGAGGAACACGCCGGGCAGCGCCGTGAGCGCGTCCAGATGCCAGCACACGGCAAGCGCCGCCGTCAGGGCGATGAACACCCGCAGGCCATAACTGGCCTTCTCGTGGGCCCACAGGCGGCTGAGGCGGGATTGACAGGCGGACATGCAGGCTCGGTGGAAGGGTCGAGCTCCATTATTGCGGGGCGCGCGTGAAATATGGAGTGCGGACCGTCGGTCCGCACCCACCATCCGCATCCGCCGGGCATGGCCCGGCGCTACCGTTTCAGTCGATCCGCGCCATGCGCGGATGGGCCCTTCTACGCCCGCTGCGCGCGCTTTAGCAGCTTTGCTTCGCGCTTGCGTGCGCGACGTGCCCGCCAGCGTTCGGCCAGGCAGGAGAAGATCACGTACAGCGCCGGCGTGCTGAGCAGCGTCAGGCTCTGCGAGAACAGCAGGCCACCGATCATCGCGATGCCCAGCGGGCGCCGCAGCTCGGAGCCTTCGCCGAGGCCGATCGCCAGCGGCACCGCTGCCAGGATCGCCACCATCGTGGTCATCATGATCGGGCGGAAGCGCACGATGCTGGCCTCACGGGCAGCATCGCGCGGCGCCAGCCCGTGCTCGCGCTGCGCCACCAGCGCGAAGTCGATCATCATGATCGCGTTCTTCTTGACGATGCCGATCAACAGCACAAGCGCGATCATCGAGATCACCGACAGCTCGGTGTTGGTGCCGAACAGGGCCAGCAGCGCGCCCACACCCGCCGCCGGCAGCGTGGACAGGATGGTGACCGGGTGGATCAGGCTCTCGTAGAGCATGCCCAGCACCAGGTAGACAGTCAGGATCGCCGCCAGCACCAGGATCAGCATGTCGCTGGGGTCGGAGTTGAAGCCGAAGCCCGCATCGTCGGCCAGGCGGATGTCACCGGGCATGCGCATGCCGGCCACGGTGGCATCGATGATCGCCTTGGCCTCACCCATGCTCACGTTGGGAGCCAGGTTGTAGCTCAGGTCCATCGTCGTGTACTGGTTTTCATGGGTGATCTGCGACGGCGCCAGGCCGGGCACCTGGGTCGCCACCGCGGTGATCGGCACCATGTCGCCGTTGCGTGCACGCACGTACACCTCGTTCAGCGCCGCCGGGGTGGCGGTCTGCGAGGGCAGGGCGTTGACCACCACGCTGTACTGGTTGATATCCGAGTAGATGGTGGAAATCTGGCGCTGGCCGAACGCACCGTACAGCGCGCCGTCGATGGCGCCGACGGTGATGCCCAGCCGCGCGGCCTTGGCGCGATCGATCTGGATGTTCTGCCGCAGGCCGGCGTTGTCCACGTCGGTGCCGACGTCGCGCAGCTTCGGGTTCTTCTTCAGTTCCGCCTGCAGCTTGGGCAGCCATTCCTGCAGTGCGGCCAGATCGTTGCCCTGCAGCGAGATGCGGTACTGCGCGCCCTGGCTGGAACCGCCGCCATCGTTGCTGGGCAGGTCCTGGATCGCACGCAGGCGCAGCTGCAGGTCCGGGTAACGATCGGCCTTGGCGCTCAACCGTGCCAGCGCATGCGCGGTGGTTTCGCGACGGCCGTCGCTGCGCGACTTCAGCTCGATGTTGAACTGTGCGCTGGAGCCCTGGCGGCCACTGCCCAGGCGCACGCCCACGGTCTTCACCGCCGGATCGGCCATCAGCATGTCGGTGATGCGACGCTGGCGGGCGACCATGTCTTCGAAGGACACGGTGGCGCTGGAGTTGGCGCGGCCCCAGATCAGCCCGGTGTCCTGCGGCGGGAATGCGCCCTTCTTCACCGCGCCGAACAGGAACACGGTCACGCCGATCAGGATCAGCGGGGTCAGCGACATCAGCAGCGCGTGGCGCAGCGAGAAGTCGAGGAACACCGTGTAGACGCGCAGCATGCGTTCGTGGCCGGCATCGAGCCAGCGGCCGAAGCGCGACGGCGGCGCGGTGTGGTCATGGGCGCTGAGGAAGCGGCTGCACAGCGCCGGTGTCAGCGTCAGCGAGACGATCATCGACACCACGATCGCCGCCACCAGGGTGACGGTGAATTCGCGGAAGAACGCGCCCATCATGCCGCTGGCGAACAGCAGCGGGATGAACACCGCCACCAGCGAGGCGGTGATCGAGACGATGGTGAAGCCGATCTCGCGCGCACCGGTCAGTGCCGCCTGCATGCGCGGCATGCCCTCGTCGAGGTGGCGCATGATGTTCTCGATCACCACGATCGCATCGTCGACCACAAAACCAATCGCGATCACCAGCGCCAGCAGGCTCAGGTTGTTCAGCGTGAAGCCCATCACGTACATCACCAGCGCGGCACCGGCCAGCGACAGCGGCACGGTCACCGCGGCGATCAGCGTCGGTGCCAGCCGGCGCAGGAACAGCGCCATGGTCAGCACCACCATCGCCAGGCTGATCAGCAGAGTGATCTGCACCTCATGCAGCGACGAGCGGATGGTCGGCGTACGGTCGAAGTACGGCGTCATCGTGGTGCCGGGCTGCAGGTAGTCGCGCAGGGTCGGGATCTGCGCCTTGACCCGGTCCACGGTCTCCACGATGTTGGCGCCGGCACGGGTGAACACGTACATCACCACCGCCGGCTTGTGGTCGAACCACGCCGCCTGGTAGGCGTCCTGCTGGCCGTCGTAGACGTTGGCGATGTCCTTCAGGCGGATCACCCGGCCGTCACCCTGGGTCTTGACCACCAGGTCGGCGAAGTCGGCGGCGCGCGCCACCGAGTCGTTGGCGATGATCGCGGTGGTGGTATTGCCATCGCTGAGGAAGCCGGTGGGCGAGGTCACGTTGGCCGCGCGCACGGCGTTGCGCAGGTCGTCGGCGGTCAAGCCGAGCGCGTTCATCAGGCGCAGGTTGACGTCCACGCGTACCGCCGGCGTCGACGCACCGGCGATGTCGACCGAGGCGACGCCGCTGATCTGGCGGATGCGCTGCGCCAGCAGTGAGTCGGCCACGTTGTACAGCTCGTCGGCCGACTGCGTCTGCGAGGTCAGCGCGATGGCGATGACCGGGTCGTCGTTCGGATTCGCCTTCTGGTACATCGGCGAGCCCATGCCCGAAGGCAGGTCGGCCTGCGCCGAGTTGATCGCGGTCTGCACGTCCAGCGCGGCCGAATCGATGTTGTGGCCGCTCTGGAAGATCATGAACACCAGCGAGCTGCCTTCCGAGCTCGACGAGCGCATGCGGTCGATGCCCGGCAGCTGGCCGAGGTGGCGTTCCAGCGGCGCGGTGACCGTGGAGGCCATGGTCGCCGCATCGGCGCCGGACTGGCTGGCGTGCACGAAGATCACCGGGATCTCGATGTTCGGCAGCGCCGACACGCCCAGCCGCAGGTAGCAGATCAGTCCGACCATGAACAGGCCGATGGCCAGCAGCGCGGTGCCGATCGGGCGGCGGATGAAGGGGCCGGACAGGTTCATCGTGCGGCCCCCCGCAGCAGCGGGGCGTGGATCATGCCTGCGGCTCCTGCAGCGAACCGTTGCGCAGCGCGCGCTGTTCGCGGCGGCGGGCCAGCCATTCGGAGAAGCGCTCCATGTACAGGTAGATCACCGGCGTGGTGTACAGCGTGACCAGCTGCGACAACAGCAGGCCGCCGACGATGGCGATGCCCAGCGGGCGGCGCAGTTCCGAGCCGATGCCGGTGCCCAGCGCCAGCGGCAGCGCGCCGAGCATGGCCGCAGCAGTGGTCATCATGATCGGGCGGAAGCGCAGCAGGCAGGCACGGCGGATCGCTTCATGCGCGTTGGCACCGGCGCGGCGCGCCTCGATGGCGAAGTCCACCATCATGATGCCGTTCTTCTTGACGATGCCGATCAGCAGCACGATGCCGACGATGCCATCCACCGACAGGCTCAGCCCGCACAGCATCAGCGCCAGCAGCGCACCGACACCGGCCGGCGGCAGGGTCGAGATGATCGTGATCGGGTGGATGTAGCTCTCGTACAGCACGCCCAGCACGATGTAGATCACCACCAGCGAGGCCAGCAGCAGCCACACCACATCGGTCTGGCTGCCGGTGAACTCGGCGGCCTTGCCGATGAACTCGGCATGCAGGTGGGTGGGCATGTCCAGGCTGTCCTTGGTCTCCTGGATCGCCCGTACCGCTTCGGACAGCGAATAGCCCGGTGCCACGTTGAACGAGACGGTCACCGCCGGCAGCTGCTGCTGGTGGCTGACCACCAGCGGCGCACTGCTCACCTTGCCTTCGGCCAGCGCAGACAACGGGATGATGTTGCCGGCGCCGACGGTGATGCCGGTGTTCTGCGCACCGATGCCGGTGGCGGTGGACGAGTTGGACGAGGTGACCTGGCCGAAGCTGGTGGCATTGGTGCCGGTCAGCGCACCGGCGCCGTTGGAGGCGACGGCCAGCTGTTCCATCAGTGCGGTACTGGTGCGGAACTCCGGCGCAACTTCCAGCACCACGCGGTACTGGTTGAGTTCGGTGAAGATGGTCGAGATCTGGCGCTGGCCGAACGCATCGTAGAGCGTGTCGTCGATGGTCTGCATCGGCACGCCCAGCACGCTGGCCTTGTCGCGGTCGATGTTCAGTTCAAGCGCGCGGCCCTGGTTGGACAGGTTGTTGTCGACGTCGGCCAGTTCCGGACGCTTGCGCAGCGCTTCGGTCAGGCGCGTGGCCTGGGTCGCCACCGTCGCCGAATCCACGTCCGACAGCGAGTACTGGTACTCGGTGGCAGCCACGCGGGTATCCAGGGTCACGTCCTGCACCGGCTTCAGGTACAGCGCCACGCCCGGAATGCCGGCCACCGCCTTCTGCAGGCGCGGCAGGATCTCGTCGAGGCCATCGCGCTGGCTGCGTTCCTTCAGCACGATCGACAGCTGGCCCTGGTTGAGCGTGGGGTTCATGCTGCCGGCGCCGATGAAGGCCGAAACGCCGGTCACGTCCGGATCATGGCGCAGTGCTTCGGCCACCTGCCTGGTGCGCTGTTCCATCTGTGGGAAGGCGATGTTCTGGTCGGCCTGCACCACGCCGGTGATCAGGCCGGTGTCCTGTTCGGGCAGCAGACCCTTGGGAATCAGTACGTAAAGCAGCACGGTCAGCACCAGCGCACCGCCCGCTACGGCCAGGGTCAGGCGCTGGTGGCCCAGCACCCAGTCCAGGCTGCGTTCGTACAGGCCCACGGTGCGCGTCCACAGGTTCTGCTTGCCGGCGGCGGCCGCGCGTTCGTGCGCGTCCTCGCCCTCGGGCAGGGCGTCGGGCTTGAGCAGGTAGGCGCACATCATCGGGGTGAGCGTCAGCGAGATCAGCATCGACAGCACCACCGCGATGCTCAGCACCCACGCGAATTCGTGGAACAGGCGACCGGTGACGCCAGGCATCAGCAACAGCGGCAGGAACACCGCCACCAGCGAGACTGTCAGCGACAGCACGGTGAAGCCGATCTGGCGTGCGCCGATCTCGGCCGCTTCCTTGCCACTCTTGCCCTGCTCGATGTAACGCACTATGTTCTCGATCATCACGATCGCGTCGTCCACCACGAAGCCGGTGGCCACCACCAGCGCCATCAACGACAGGTTGTCCAGCGACATGCCGGCGAAGGCCATCACCGCGAACGTGCCGGCCAGCGACAGCGGTACTGCCACCGATGGGATGATCGTCGCCCACAGCCGGCGCAGGAACACGAAGATCACCGCCACCACCAGGCCGATGGTGAGGATCAGGGTGAACTGCACTTCATGCACCGAGGCACGGATGGTCTCGGTGCGGTCGTTGAAGATCTCCAGGTGCACGTCGGCCGGCAGCACGCCCTGCAGCTGCGGCAGGATCGCGCGGATGCGCTCGACGGTCTGCACGATGTTGGCGCCGGGCTGGCGGCGCACTTCCAGCAGCACCGCCGGCTTGCCATCGGCCCAGGCGGCCAGCTGGTCGTTCTCCACGCCATCGACCACCTCGGCCACGTCCGACAACCGCACCGGGCGGCCGTTCTTGTAGCTGATGATGGTGTCGCGGTACTCGGCGGCGCTGGCCAGCTGGTCGTTGGTGCCGATGCTGTAGGACTGGGTCTTGCCGTTCAACGAGCCTTTCGGCGCATTGACGTTGGCCTGGGTCAGCGCGCTGCGCAGCTGCTCCAGGGTCAGGCCCATGTTCGACAGCTGCGCCGGATTGACCTGGATGCGCACGGCCGGGCGCACGTTGCCGGCAATCGAGACCAGGCCCACGCCCTGCACCTGCGACAGTCGCTGGGCCAGGATCGAGTCGGCGTAGTTGTTGACGTCGCGCAGCGGGCGCGTGTCGGAGGTCAGTTTCAGCGTGACGATGGCCGCGTCGGCCGGGTTCACCCGGTTGTAGACCGGCTGGTAGGGCAGCGACGAGGGCAGGGTGGCCTGGCGGATCGCCGCCTGCACGTCCTGCGCCGCGATGTCGATGTCGCGGTCCATCGAGAACTGCAGGATGATCGTCGACAACCCGGCCGACGAGTCCGACGTCATCAGTTCCAGCCCGGAAATCTGCCCGAACTGGCGCTCCAGCGGGGTGGTGACCAGCGAGGCCATGGTGGTGGCGTTGGCGCCGGGGTACTGGGTGGTGACCACCAGGCTGGGCGCATCGATTTCCGGCAGCGCCGACACCGGCAGCTTGCGGTAACCGAGGATGCCCAGCAGCAACAGGCCCGCCATCAACAGCGAGGTGGCGATCGGGCGGCGGATGAAGATCGTCGAAAAGCCCACGGACTGATCCTTGCTGGCACTTCAATGTCGGCGCCGGCAGGGTCGCCGGCGCGAGGGAGATCAGTGGCCTGCGCTCAGCGCGGGCCACCACCGCGACGGCCACCGCCGCCCGCGTTCTTCTGCTCGGCCGCTTTCAGTTCGGCCTCGGTCGGTGCGGCCGGGGTCTCGCCCGGCTTCAGTGCGGTGACCTTGCTGCCTGGCTTCAGGCGGAACTGGCCTTCACTGACCACCCGCTCGCCGCCCTTCAGGCCTTCGGCGATCTGCACCTGGCTGTCGCCCACTTCCACGCCGCTGCGCACGGTCTGCATCTTCACCGTGTTGTCGCCCTGGACGACGTAGACGTACTCGCCATCCGGACCACGCAGCACCGCCTGAGTGGGGATGACCACGCCGCCGGCGATGGTACGCAGCTGCATGCGCACGTTGACGAACTGGCCCGGCCACAGGCCGTTGTCGGTGTTGTCGAACAGGGCACGCGCCTTGAACGTGCCGCTGTCGGCACTGATCAGGTTGTCAACCACGTCCAGCTTTCCATCACCGGACAGCACGTGCGAATCGGCGCGGTCGAGCGCCGCCACCGGTACCGGGCCGGCGGCCTGCGCCTGGCGCACGTCACCCAGCTGGCGCTCGGGCAGGTTGAACAGCACGTGGATCGGATGGATCTGGGTGAGCGTGACCAGCGCGGTACCGGCGTTGACGACGTTGCCAGCATCGACCGCGCGGATGCCGGCGATGCCGGAGATCGGTGCGGTGACCTTGGTGTACTGCAACTGCACCTGTGCCGAGCGCATGCTGGCCTCGTTCGCTGCGACCGCGCTTTCGTACTGTGCCACTTGGTTTCGCTGTGTATCCAGATCGGTCTTGGCGACGTACTGGCGATACTCCGGTGCGTTCGAGCGCTGGTAGTTGGAGCGCGCAGTGGCCAGCAGGGCTTCGTTCTGGCGCTTGGCAGCAGCGGCCTGGTCATAGCTGGCCTGGGCCGTGCGCGGGTCGATCACCGCCAGTACATCGCCCTGCTTCACTTCCTGGCCTTCGCGGAAATTCAGGCTCATCAGCTGGCCGCCGACCTGCGGGCTGACGGTGACGGTGTTCATTGCCGTCACCGTACCCAGCGCGCTGGCATACACCGGCACGTCCTGGCGCGTGGCATCCACCACGGTGACCGGCACCGGGCCGGCATCCGGGTCTTCGCCGCCCTGGCGCGCGCCCGCAGCGGGTTTCCCAGCCTTGTCCTTGCCCCCGCCGATGACGCGCAGGCCGACCACGGCCAGCACCAGTACCGCCACGACCAGCAGCACGATCTTCCAAACACGTGACATTACGAGGACTCCGAGAGGGCTGGACCGGGCGGGACCCCGGGACAATGCGCAAAGCATACCTGTGCCACATCACGTTTCCTGCATGACGGATGGGACGGGCGCTAAGACCGGGTGAGGCGCCGGTGGTTCCCGTAGCGCCGGTGTTGCCCTACATTCAGCTGGAACCCCTTGTTGTGGAGATTGCGATGCGCCGTTCGCTGCTGCTGTCCGCCCTGCTGCTGGCCCTGCCGGCGCTTGCCCATGCCCAGGACGGGCAACGCCCGGAAGTGACCGCCGCCGCGCAGCGCCTGCAGGCCCAGGTGGTCGAATGGCGCCGCGACTTCCACCAGCACCCGGAGCTGTCCAACCGCGAGGCGCGCACCTCGGCCGAGGTCGCCAAGCGCCTGCGTGCGATGGGGCTGAAGCCGAAGACCGGCATCGCCCATCACGGCGTGGTGGCGATCATCGAGGGCGGCAAGCCGGGCCCGAAGATCGCCCTGCGCGCGGACATGGACGCGCTGCCGGTGACCGAGCAGACCGGGCTGCCGTTTGCGTCCAAGGCCACCGACCAGTACCGCGGGCAGACCGTGGGCGTGATGCATGCCTGCGGCCATGACGCACACACCGCCACCCTGCTGGGCGTGGCCGAGGCGCTGGTGTCGATGAAGAAGGACCTGCCGGGCCAGGTGATGCTGATCTTCCAGCCGGCCGAAGAAGGCGCGCCGCCGCCGGAAGAGGGCGGCGCCGCACTGATGCTGAAGCAAGGCCTGTTCGCCGACTTCAAGCCGGAGGCAGTGTTCGGGCTGCACGTGTTCTCCAGTGTGCAGGCCGGGCAGATCGCGGTGCGCGGTGGCCCGCTGATGGCCGCCTCGGATCGTTTCGGCATCAAGGTGATCGGTCGCCAGACGCATGGCTCGGCGCCGTGGAACGGTGTTGACCCGATCGTGGCCACCGCCGATCTGGTCGGCACCGCGCAGACCATCGTCAGCCGCCGCGCCAACCTGTCCAAGCAGCCGGCGGTGCTGACCTTCGGCGCGATCAACGGTGGCATCCGTTACAACATCATTCCCGACGAAGTGGAGATGGTCGGCACCATCCGCACCTTCGACGAAGGCATGCGCCAGCAGATCTTCGCCGACCTGCGCAACGTGGCCGAGCACACCGCGGCCGCGCATGGCGCCAAGGCGGTGACCGACATCTACGAGTCGGAAGGCAACCCGGCGACGGTGAACGACCCGGCGCTGACCGCGAAGATGCTGCCGAGCCTGCAGGCGGTGGTGGGCAAGGACAACGTGTACGAGCCGCCGTTGCAGATGGGCGCGGAAGATTTTTCGCTGTATGCGAAGGAAGTGCCGGGCATGTTCTTCTTCGTGGGTTCGACCAGCGTGGGCATCGACCCGGCGACGGCGCCGGCGAATCATTCGCCGAAGTTCCTGCTGGATGAGAAGGCGCTGGATGTGGGATTGCGCGCGTTGCTGCAGGTGAGCCTGGATTACCTGCACGGTGCAGGCACTCCTGCGGGGTGAGGGTTACCGGCAGGGCTTGCAGCCCTGCACCCGCCGAGGCCTAAGCCACGTCAACGGCAAAAGCTGGTTTCCTGAGGGATGGCGGGGTGGGTCCGGTGGCAGGGGACGCTGCAAGTACGTCCATGTAAGCTCGGTCGCCGCATCCATGCGGCTCACGCCCCTGCCACCGGACCCACCCCGCCTTCGACAGTTTCCTGCGGCTGTCGGAACGACATTCTGCTTCTGGTGGGGGTCGACCTTGGTCGACACGGCAGGCGTCAGGAACGTCTGAAGGATCGGTTTTTGATTTTGATTTTCCTGATCTTTCCCGTGGTGGCGCGAGAAATTGTCCGTGGCCGGGAGGGTGGGTTGGCTGGGGGCGTGAGCCGCATGGATGCGGCGACCGAGCTTACATGGACGTACTTGCAGCGGCCCCCAGCCAACCCACCCTCCCGGCCGACCCCGAGATCGTGCCTGAACCACCACGGAGGGGCTCCGCCGTTGGCCGGTCCGGCCGAAGGCCCGCCCTCCGCGCGATACAATGCCCACCATGAACACCCCACAGGATTCCAGCCTCGGTCGCGAGGTCAGTTACCCGTCGCAGTACGATCCCGGCCTGCTGTTTCCCATCCCCCGCAGTGGCGCCCGCGCCGAGATCGGCCTCGACGATGCCGCGCTGCCGTTCGTCGGCCACGACCGCTGGCATGCCTTTGAGCTGAGCTGGCTCGACCCGCGTGGCAAGCCGCAGGTCGCCGTCGCCACCGTGCAGGTGCCGTGCACCTCGCCGCGGCTGATCGAATCGAAGTCGTTGAAGCTGTACCTCAACTCCCTCAACAGCACCCGTATCGACAGCGCCGAGGCGCTGCGCGCGCGTGTCGTGGCGGATCTGTCGGACTGCGCCGGTGCGCCGGTCCAGGTCGAGTTCGGCCTGCCGGGCCTGCGCGAGACGCCGCTCGGTGAATCCATCGACGGGCTGGAGCTGGAGATCGACTGCTACGGTCCGCCGCAGGCCGACTTCCTCTCGGCCGATGCTGGTGAAGTGGTGGAGGAGACCCTGGTCTCGGCACTGCTGAAGTCCAACTGCCCGGTGACCGGCCAGCCGGACTGGGCGACAGTCAGCCTGCGCTACCGCGGGCCGAGGATCGATCGTGCTGGCCTGTTGCGCTATCTGGTCAGCTACCGCGAACACGCCGAGTTCCACGAGCAATGCGTTGAGCGGATCTTCAGCGAGGTGTCTGCGCGCTGCCAGCCGCAATGGCTGGAAGTGGAAGCTCGCTATACCCGCCGTGGGGGCCTGGACATCAACCCGTGGCGCGCCAGCCCCGGCATCGTCGCCCCGGCGGCGACGTATCGCGAGCTGCGCCAGTAGCCGCCACAGGCGGTTACGGCTGGCGCCGGGCCACGCCCGGCAAGCGCAGCGGCCACCGTCCGCCCCGATTGTTCAGCCGCCCCCCGGGGCGGCTTCACATCCGCACCATCCCCGTTTAACAACCGCCATGGCACCGTGCGAGCCACGTAGTCATGCAGACGGGAGTTGTGGATGAGTACCGAGAAGAAAGCCGATTTCTCCGGCGTCAGTGCCAGCGTCGACAGTACCGCCGAGCAGGTGCCGAAGGCGGACTTCTCCGGCGTCAGCGCTTCGGTGGACAGCACCGCCGAGATCGTCAGCGGTGGCACCTACACCGTGCAGAAGGGCGACTCACTCTCGAAGATCGCCAAGCAGCATCTGGGCGACGCCAACGCCTGGAAAAAGATCTTCGAAGCCAACCGCGACGTGCTCGACGACCCGGACAAGATTTTCCCGGGCCAGACCCTGAAGCTGCCGCCGAATTAAGCCGGCGATCGAACGCCGTCCGACAATCCCTGGGAGGAACCCCGAATGATCAAGACCACCCCGCTCCAGACCGCCCTGATCGCCGCCCTGCTGGGCAGCGTTGCCCTGGTCGGTTGCAAGAAGAAGGAAGAGTCGACCGACACCAACGCGGCTCCGGCCGCCACGGCTCCGGCCGAGCCGGCAGCGCCGGCGCCGATGACCGGTGCACCGCCGCCGATGGCGGAAGCTGCTGCGGTCAGCGTTTCCACCGTCACCGTGGGCAAGACCGCGGCCGCCGACAAGTCGGTCGCCCCGGCTGCACTGTTCTCGCCGAAGGATGACGTCATCGTCTCGGTCAAGACCGATGGCGCCGCCAACAACGTCAATGTCGGTGCCAAGCTGACCTTCCAGGACGGCCAGGTGGCCGGCGAACAGACTGCGACCCTGAATGCCAGCGGCGCGGAGACCACCAACGTTACGTTCAAGAATGCAAAGGGCTGGCCGGCCGGCAAGTACCGCGCCGAGGTCATGGTCGATGGCAAGGCGGCTGGAACGCCGCAGGAGTTCGAGGTCAAGTAAGTCCTGCCGACTCTCTCCCGGCAGGACTCACAATGGACGCAGCCGCGAGGCTGCGTCCTTTTTTATTGGGCGATGGCTGGCGTCATCATCCACGCCATGCGTGAATGCGTGAATGCGTGAATGCGTGAATGCGTGAATGCCTGGATGCGTGGGCAGGCGTGCATCCGATGCATGTGGCTGGATCACAGCGTTGCTGCCGTGCAGTACCGCCGCGTATGGCGCGGCTTTGCCCCGCGCGGCTGAAAACGCGACAATGCAGGGGTTTCCCCGCCGCGCGCCCACCCTGACTGCGGCGGGGGAAAGCGACACGGTTGCACGTGGCCCGGCGCTGGCGCCGGCCTTCCCCTGAGCATTGCTACAGAGTCCAAGTCCCCCATGTCCAAGATTCTCTACACGCTGACCGACGAAGCCCCGTTCCTGGCGACCCAGTCGCTGCTGCCGATCGTCGACGCCTACACCGCCACCGCCGGCATCGTGGTGGAAACCCGTGACATCTCGCTGTCCGGCCGCATCCTCTCGCAGTTCCCGGAACTGCTGTCCGATGCGCAGAAGGTCAGCGACGACCTGGCCGAGCTGGGCCAGCTGGCGACCACGCCGGACGCCAACATCATCAAGCTGCCGAACATCTCCGCCTCGGTGCCGCAGCTGAAGGCGGCCATCAAGGAACTGCAGGACCAGGGTTACCCGCTGCCGGATTACCCGGAAACCCCGGCTGACGACCAGCAGCGCGACTACAAGGCGCGCTACGACAAGGTCAAGGGCAGTGCAGTGAACCCGGTGCTGCGCGAAGGCAACTCCGATCGCCGGGCACCGCTGTCGGTGAAGAACTACGCGCGCAAGCACCCGCACCGCATGGGCGCCTGGGCGTCGGATTCGAAGTCGCACGTCGCGCACATGGCCGCCGGTGATTTCTACGGCAGCGAGAAGTCGGCCACCCTGGCCAACGCCGGTTCGCTGAAGATCACCTTCCACGGCAAGGATGGCAGCGCCGTCGTGCTGAAGGAAAAGACCGCGGTCAAGGCCGGCGAGATCGTCGATGCCGCGGTGATGAGCCGCAAGGCGCTGGCCGCGTTCATTGGTGAGCAGATCGCCGATGCCAAGGCCCAGGGCGTGCTGTTCTCGCTGCACCTGAAGGCGACCATGATGAAGGTCTCCGACCCGATCATGTTCGGGGTGGCCGTCAACGAGTTCTACAAGGACGTGCTGGCCAAGCACGCCGACGTGCTGAAGCAGGCTGGTTTCGATGCCAACAACGGCATCGGTGACCTGGCCGCGCGCCTGCCGTCGCTGCCGGAAGCCACCCGCGCCGCCATCGAAGCCGACCTGGCTGCCGAGTACGCACAGCGTCCGGGCGTGGCCATGGTCAATTCGGACAAGGGCATCACCAACCTGCACGTGCCGAGCGACGTGATCGTCGACGCCTCGATGCCGGCGATGATCCGCGACTCCGGCAAGATGTGGAATGCCGAAGGCAAGCTGCAGGACACCAAGGCGGTCATTCCGGACCGCTGCTACGCCGGCGTGTACCAGGCCGTCATCGACGACTGCAAGGCGCACGGTGCCTTCGACCCGGCCACCATGGGCTCGGTGCCGAACGTCGGCCTGATGGCGCAGAAGGCCGAAGAGTACGGCTCGCACGACAAGACCTTCCAGATCGCCGCCGACGGTGTGGTCAAGGTCACCGACGAGGCCGGCACCGTGGTGTTCGAGCACGCCGTGGAAGCCGGTGACATCTGGCGCATGTGCCAGACCAAGGACGCGCCGATCCAGGACTGGGTGAAGCTGGCCGTCGAACGCGCCCGCCTGAGCAGCACCCCAGCCGTGTTCTGGCTGGATGCCGCCCGCGCGCACGACGCCCAGGTCATCGCCAAGGTCGAGACCTACCTGAAGAACCACGACACCAGCGGCCTGGACATCCGCATCCTGCCGCCGGTGGAAGCGACCGCGTTCTCGCTCGACCGCATCCGCAAGGGCGAGGACACCATCTCGGTGACCGGCAACGTGCTGCGCGACTACCTCACTGACCTGTTCCCGATCATGGAACTGGGCACCAGCGCCAAGATGCTGTCGATCGTGCCGCTGATGGCCGGTGGCGGCCTGTTCGAGACCGGTGCCGGTGGTTCGGCCCCGAAGCACGTGCAGCAGTTCGTCGAAGAGGACTACCTGCGCTGGGATTCGCTGGGTGAATTCCTGGCGCTTGCCGCATCGCTGGAACACCTGGGCAACCGCTACGACAACGCCGCCGCCCGTGTGCTGGCCAAGGCGCTGGACGAAGCCAATGGCCTGTTCCTGGACAACGACAAGTCGCCGTCGCGCAAGCTGGGCGGCATCGACAACCGTGGCAGCCACTTCTACATCGCGCTGTACTGGGCCCAGGCCCTGGCCGCGCAGGACGAAGATGCTGCGCTGAAGGCTCGCTTCGCACCGCTGGCCAAGGCACTGACTGACAACGAGCAGAAGATCGTCGACGAGCTGATCGCGGTGCAGGGCAAGGCCGTGGACATCGGCGGCTACTACCGTCCGGACCTGGCCAAGGCCGGCAAGGCGATGCGCCCGAGCGCGACCTTCAACGCCGCGCTGGAGCAGCTGCGCGGCTGATCCCCGTCGCCCGCTTGACCCCGGAACCCGCGCTTCGGCGCGGGTTTCTTTTTTGCCTCCGGGGGTCGGACCCCTCTGCCCGCAGAGGGCTCCGACCCCATCCCCCCAGCGTCCAGAACCGTGAAATCCGTCAGCCGTCGTAATGCCGTCAAGAGGGCATGAAACTTGCCCGCGATGGCCGTCGCAGAACCGATAGGACACGGTCTGCAACCGCCCTCAATCTGAGCAGTCGATCACGACGGCTGCCGCTGGCGATGTCCTAGCCTTGGCGACGCGAGGCCACCGGGGAGGTGGCCGCACGGGGAACACCGATGGCACGCGTGCTGGTAGTGGGAACCGACATCCAGGGCGAGCAGGCCCTGCTGCAACGGCTGCGCGTGGCGTCGGCGCTGCCCGATGGGCAGATCCGCCGCAGCCAGGATCTGGATGACTGCGATCTGCTGGTCATCCGCGATACGCCGGCGCTGCGCAATGCGGCCCTGCGCATGCGCCAGCAGCGCCCGCGGTTGCAGTGCTGGATCGAGGACCTCGGCGGCCAGCTGCGCGACGGCGATGGCCACCAGGACGTACTTGATGACGGTGCCATCGGCCGCGCGCTGCGCGGCATGCAGTTGCCCACGGAGCCGCTGGCCATGCACGCACCTGCACCGATCCGCCTGGCCGATGGTGCACACGCCATCACCCGCCTTCTGCGCGAGCGGCTGCCGCTGCGCCAGGGCCAGGCATTGCTGGGTGACGCAGGCGAGCCGCTGCTGCTGATGGATCTGGAACAGGACCAGGCCGTGTTGCTGCAGGAGCCTGCCGCTGCGCTGGTGGAACGCTTGGCTGATGCCTTCGAGCGCCTGCAGCTCGATGCTCTGACAGCGGCGCGCCTGCAGGCCCTGGGTGGCGAACGGCCACGCCAGCCACTGCGGCCGTTGCTGTGGCAGTGGGCACAACGCAGCCGCCATTGGCAGGCGCTGGACGAGCGCCTGCGCAGTGCTGCGGTGAAGCTGCTGCGCTGGCCCGACTTCCGCGTGCTGGGCCATGACCACGATGGCTTCCGCCTGTGCTCGCTGCTGCTCAAGCGCGCGTGCACGGTGGACGAGTGCGCGATGCTGCTTGATCTGCCGCCTGCGGCCGTGCGCGACTTCATCCATGCCGCTTACCTGTGCGGTTACGCGCAGCTGCAGGCCGCCCCAGCGACGCCCATGGCTGTGCGCACCGCCGGCACGGAAAGCGGCCTGCTCGCCCGCCTGTGGCGGCACCTGCGCGGGAGCGAGCGCAATGCGTGAGCACAAGGTGGTGGTGCTGGGCGGCATGGGCAGCGGCAAGTCGACCCTGGTGCGCAGCATCGCGGCCGGCGCAGTGGTGGATACCGATGTGGCCAACAGCGATCGGCTCGGTGCCGACAAGGCCTCCACCACCGTGGCGCTGGACTATGCCGACATCGACCTGCCCAACGGCGAGCGGCTGCGCCTGTATGGCACGCCGGGCCAGCAGCGCTTCGACTTCCTGTGGCCGATCCTGCTGCAGGGCGCACGCGGCGCCGTGCTGCTGCTGGATGCGCGCCGCGCGGGCGTGGCTGCCGAACTGGAAGACTACCTGCAGGTACTGCGCCCGTTCGCATCGTCGTTGGCGCTGGTGGTGGCCATCACCCACCTGGACCAGGCGCCGCAGGCGGCCGTGGACGACTGGGCCGCACGTGCCCGCCTCGATGATCAGCCGCTGCCCTTGCTGGCGGTGGATGCCCGCGACCGCGAACAGGGATTGCTGCTGATGGATGTATTGATGGGCGAGATGGAAGCGCACGCACTGGTGGCCGCGCATGGCTGACGGGCAGGTGGCGGTACTGCCTGACGCCGGCCAGCGTGAGCGCCTGCAGCCGCTGCTGCAGGACCTGCGGCAGCGGGTCGAAGGCGTGCGCACGGTAGTGCTGGCCAGTGTCGATGGCTTTGCTCTGGTCAGCGCCGGTGCCGAGGGGCGCGGCGAGCGGCTGGCGGCGATGACCAGCGCGATGCTGGCTCTGGCCGCAGCGGTAGGGCGCGAACTGGTACTGGGCGATCTGCAGACGCTGATGCTGGAGGCCGCAGGCGGCAAGGTGCTGATGCTGGCGGTCCAGGCCGAAGGACGCGCGCCGCTGCTGCTGATGGCGGCCTGCGACCAGCGCACCGTGATCGGCCAGGTGCTGTGGCAGAGCAGGGAATGTGGCCAGGCGATCCTGGCCGAACTCGGCGGATCGTGAGCCCGTCCGCAGGGAAACGTGGGGCTCGAACCATACCTGAAAGGGGAGCGACGTGGCTGGATTGACTGAATCGTTGAACGCACTGATGGGCATCGACGGCGCGCAGGCCGTGGCGCTGGTCGACTACGAAAGCGGCATGCTGCTGGGCGAAGCCGGTGCCGGCATGGACATGGAAGTGGCCGCCGCCGGCAACACCGAAGTGATCCGCGCCAAGATGAAGACTGCTGCATCGCTGAACCTCAACGACACGATCGAGGACATCCTCATTTCGCTGGGCAAGGCGTACCACATCATGCGCCCGGTGGCGAAGAAGAAGGGACTGTTCTTCTACATCGTGCTGGACCGTACCAAGTCCAATCTGGCATTGGCCCGGCGCAAGGTGCAGGACGTGGAGGCCGAACTGGCGATCTGAGCCACCGGCTTCCGTAGAGCCGGGCCCACCCGGCTGCGCTTTGCAACTGTAGAGCCGAGCCATGCTCGGCTGCTCCTGCCTGGATCAGCCGAGCATGGGCTCGGCTCTACACAAGCCACCCCACGCCAGCGTATGGTGAAGCCGGTCCTACCGGGTGAGCCACGCATGTCCGAGCCTGACATCGCTGCCGAGCTGGCGACGCGCATTGCCAGCGTCATCCGCGATGGTTTCGAGCAGTACCACGCCCGCTTCGCGGCGATCACCGCCCGTGCGCGGCAGCGCTTCGAGCAGCGCGACTGGGCCGGTGCCCGCCGGGATGCAGTCGAGCGCATCGCGCTGTACGACCTGTGCGTCGCCGAGCAGATGGATACGCTGCGCCGCCTTGCCGGCGAACGGATCGGCGAACGCACGCTCTGGCTGCAGGTGCATGCACAGTACAGCGCGCTGCTGCAGGGCCCGATCGATGCCGAGCTGTACAAGACCTTCTACAACACACTGTCACGGCGCCTGTTCGCCACCCGTGGCGTAGATCCGGCGCTGGAGTTCATCGCCTTCGATGTCGAGCCTTCGGACGCCATCACCCATCCGGTCGCGCGGCATACCTACGCCGTTTCACCGACGCGGCCGGTGGAGGCGCTGCAGCGGGTGCTGGCCGATTACCGGTTCGATATCCCCTATGCGCACCAGCTGCGCTGTGCCGCGGCGATCGCGGTGCGCCTGCAGGATGACCTTGCCCATTGGGGCGATACGCCGGTGCGCAGCATCGAGCTGCTCGACACCGTGTTCTATCGCGAGCGCCGCGCCTACCTGGTCGGCCGCGTGTTCGGCGAGCATCGCTTCTCGCCGTGCGTGATCGCGCTGGTCAACGACGAGCGCGGCCTGCGCGCCGATGCGGTACTGACCCGGCGCCGCGACGTGGCCCATCTGTTCGGCGTGTCGCGCAGCTATTTCCAGGCCAACCTGGCCACGGTCGGCGACGCGGTGGTGTTCCTGCGCAGTCTGCTGCCGGGCAAGCCCATCGATGAGATCTACACCGTGCTGGGCCGCGCCAAGCAGGGCAAGACCGAGCGCTACCGCACCTTCTTCCGCCACTTCAACGAGCATCCGCAGGAGCGGCTGGTGCATGCCGAGGGCACGCCGGGCATGGTCATGGCGGTGTTCACCCTGCCCAGCTATCCGCTGGTGTTCAAGCTGATCCGCGACCGTTTCGCGTGGCCCAAGGCGATGTCGCGGCAGCAGGTGGAAGAGAAGTACGCGCTGGTGTTCAACCTCGATCGCGTCGGCCGCCTGCTCGATGCACAGCCCTATCGCCACCTGCGCTTCCCGCGTGAGCGCTTCGCACCAGCGCTGCTGGAGGAACTGCTGCAGCAATGCGCGCAGAGCGTGCGCGTCGATGGCGATGAGGTGGAGATCGCGCTGTGCTATGTGCAACGCCGCTTTCGTCCATTGAACCTGTACCTGCGCGAGCAGGGCGGTGAGGCGGTGCGCGCGGCGGTACTCGACTACGCGCAGGCGATCACCGACATGGCGCGCAACAACATCTTCCCCGGTGACATGCTGCCGAAGAACTTCGGCGTATCGCGGCATGGTCGCGCTGTGTTCTACGACTATGACGAGCTGTGCCTGGTCAGCGACTGCGTGTTTCGTGCCTGGCCGCAGCCGCGCACGCCGGAGGAGGCGATGGCCGACGAGCCCTGGTTCCATGTGGGGCCGCGCGATGTGTTCCCCGAACGCTTCGGCCCGTTCATGGGCCTGCCTGCCGGCGAGCTGGCGGCGCTCCGCGAGCACTACCGGCACCTGTTCGACCCGGCCTGGTGGCAGGGTCTGCAGGACCGTTTTGCCCGTGGTGACTATCCGGATACGCCACCCTATGCAGGCACGCACCGGTTGGCGTAGCCACGCCGAACTGTCCCGGATGTGAAGACTGCGCTACGCTCAGCACTCATCACCAAGGATCCGGCAATGATGCGTTCCCCCCTGTTCCTCGCTCTCGCGTTGGCCGTTGGTGCCGGCGCTCCGCTGCTTGCCGGCGATGCCAGTGCGCAGACCACGCGTGCCGTGCGTGCCACCGCAGAGATGAGCATGGTGCTTTCCGGCAGTATCGATGTCACTCCGGAGGGCGTGGTCAGCGCGCTCGTGCTGGACCAGAAATCGACACTCACGCCGAGCATCGCCTCCTTCGTCGAAGGCACCATCGGTGGCTGGCGCTTCGAGCCCACGCTGCGCGATGGCAAAGCGGTCGCGACCCGTTCGCCGATGCGGGTGCGCCTGCGAGGGAAGTCGATGGCCGACGGCGGCTACGAAGTCAGCATGACCAGTGTCGATTTCAGTGAATATGATCCGAAGGCCACCGACTCGGTGACCCGCAAGCGCATGACCCCGCCGCGCTATCCCGAAGACGCGTATCGCAACGGCGGGCAGGGCGAGGTGCTGCTGGCGCTCAAGGTGGCGCGTGACGGTACGGTGGCCGATGTGATCGCCGAGCAGGTGAACATGACCGTGGTCGGCCCGGAACGGACCATGGCCAAGATGCGCGACATCCTGGCCAAGGCCAGTATCAGCAGCGCCCGCGGCTGGACCTTCAATCCGCCGACCACCGGCGAGGACAGCACCCGCGACAGCTGGACGGTGCGCGTTCCCGTGAATTTCGCCCTGGGCGACGACCGCAACGCAGGGCTGGAGCGCTATGGCCGCTGGCGTGCCTTCATTCCGGGCCCGCGACAGACCGTACCGTGGCGCAAGGCGGACGCGATCGAACAGGCCGGCAGCGATCTGCTGCCCGAGGGCGGCGTCTACATGGTGGACGGTGCCAAGCGCGGGCTGCGCCTGCTGACGCCGCTGGAGCAGGGTTGACGATCATTGCAGGGCCGGGCAGCCCGGCTCTGCGTCAATCGGCGTAGGGGTAGACCACCACCCGGTTGCGGCCCTGCTCCTTGGCCATGTACAGCGCCTTGTCGGCCAGCCGCAGCGCCTGCTCGGCGTCGGTGTGGAAGCTTGGGAAATGGGCCACGCCCAGCGAGACGGTGATGGTGCCGACCGGTTCAAACGGATGGTCGGCAATGCGCTGGCGCAGGCGCTCACCGGCCTGTCGCGCCGACTCGGCGCTGATGCCCGGCAACAGCAGCAGGAATTCCTCGCCACCGGCGCGGCAGAGGATGTCGCTGTCGCGGGAGTAGCGGCGCATCTGGTCGGCGATATGGACGATGGCGGTGTCGCCGACATCATGGCCGTGGTTGTCGTTGATCGACTTGAAGCGGTCGATGTCCAGCGCCAGGATCGCGAACGGGATGCCCTGCACCTGCAGGGCGTCGAGCGCCTGCTGCAGGCCGCGGCGGTTGAGCAGGCCGGTCAGCGGGTCGGTGCGGCTGGCGCGGTTGAGCGTGCCGATGCGGTCCTGCAGCGCATTGAAGCTGTGCAGCACCGCCTGCTTGAGCTGGGCCACCTCGAAATACCACGCGCGGATGCCGCTGACGTGGCTGATCGCGTTGCCGGTATCCTCGCCGCCCTGCACGTTGCGTGCGAGCTGCCACAGCGGCATCGAGATGCGACGGGCGAACCACCAGGTGATCAGCAGCGACAGCAGGCCCAGCGGGATCGCGTTCCAGATCACGGCGGTCATCAGCCTCGACAGCGGCTGCAGCGTGGCCTCGGTCGGCCGCTGGGCGATGATGCCCCAGCCGGTGGCCGCCACCGGTGCATAGCCGGCCAGCATCGATACGCCCAGGTTGTTGCGCACCTGCTGCGCGCCGCGCTCACCACGCACCACGGCCTTCACTGCAGGATTGCCGACCACGTAGTCGCCCACCCGCTTGCCATCGGCGTGGTACAGCAGCCGGCCATGACGGTCGACCACGTACAGGTAGGAGCCGTCGCGGTAATAGTGCTTGCCCAGCAGCGTGTGCAGCGCGCTGCGCTGGCGCAGGTACAGGGTGCCGCTTACATAGCCGCGATAGCGACCCTGGCGGTCGAAGATCGGGTGCGACAGCGACACCAGCAGCTTGCCCGTGGCCGACTGGTACGGGTCGCTGATCATCGGCTGGCGCGCGGCGAGCGCGGCGTTGTTGCCCACGCTGTGCAGCACCTCACCCTGCAGCTGCAGGGTCTGCGGCGAGGTGGCGATGACCAGGCCATCGGCATCCACCACCAGCGAGGAATTGAAGCTGTTGGTCTGCAGCTGCAGGCGGCTGGCCTCGTCCTGTGCCTGCGCCGGATCGAGGTTGCCCTGGCCGAGCCGGGTGGCGGCGTAGGCCAGTTCCTGCTGGGCGGCCAGCAGGAAGTTCTGGGTGGTCTCGGCCAGCTTGGTGGCATAGACGCGGTTCGCTTCAAGGGTGTTTCCAACCAGCTGGTCGCGCTGTACCCGGTAGCTGGCCAGCAGGGTGTTGGCCAGCGCGATGATGGCACTGAGCAGGGCCAGGGCGAGGATCAGCTTGCCCAGGTTGAGGCGGGGAGACAGCGTTCGCATGCGTCGACGGATCCGGCAGGAGGCTGGACCCGACCGGTTCTCCGGAAGGGGCGACAGCGGGAATCGGTGGCCAGGCCCTCGGGGCCGGGCAGGGCATCGGGCGGATTATCGCCAAAACCGGGCGGCGGTGAAATGAAGTGGGTCACCCTGCAGGCAAAAAAAAACCTGCCGCACGCGGCGGCAGGCTTCTTCAAGCGCAGGGTTGGGTTCAGCGCTTCATCGAACCGAAGAACTCGTCGTTGGACTTGGTGTTCTTCATCTTGTCCAGCAGGAACTCCATCGCGGCCATTTCATCCATCGGATGCAGCAGCTTGCGCAGGATCCAGATCTTCTGCAGCAGCTCCGGTTCGATCAGCAGGTCTTCGCGGCGGGTGCCGGAACGGTTGATGTCGATGGCCGGGAACACACGCTTTTCAGCGATGCGACGGCTCAGGTGCACTTCGCTGTTGCCGGTGCCCTTGAACTCTTCGTAGATCACCTCGTCCATCTTCGAGCCGGTGTCGACCAGCGCGGTGGCGATGATGGTCAGGCTGCCGCCTTCTTCCACGTTGCGCGCGGCGCCGAAGAAGCGCTTCGGGCGGTGCAGGGCGTTGGCGTCCACGCCACCGGTCAGCACCTTGCCCGAGCTCGGCACCACGTTGTTGTAGGCGCGGGCCAGGCGGGTGATCGAGTCGAGCAGGATCACCACGTCCTTCTTGTGCTCGACCAGGCGCTTGGCGCGTTCGATGACCATTTCGGCCACCTGCACGTGGCGCGCGGCCGGCTCATCGAAGGTCGAGCTGATGACCTCGCCGCGCACGGTGCGCTGCATTTCGGTCACTTCTTCCGGGCGTTCGTCGATCAGCAGCACGATCAGGTGCACGTCCGGGTGGTTGGTGGTGATGGCCGTGGCGACCTGCTGCATCATCATGGTCTTGCCGGCCTTCGGCTGGGACACGATGAGCGAGCGCTGGCCCTTGCCCTGCGGTGCCATCAGGTCGAGGATACGGCCGGTGATGTCTTCCGACGAACCGTTGCCGCGCTCCAGGGTGAAGCGGCGGCGCGGGAACAGCGCCGTCAGGTTCTCGAACAGCACCTTGTTCTTCGACGCTTCGATCGGCTCACCGTTGATGGTGTCGACGATGTTCAGCGCGAAGTAGCGCTCGCCGTCCTTCGGGAAGCGGATGCGGCCGGAGATGTGGTCGCCGGTGCGCAGGTTGAAGCGGCGGATCTGGCTGGGCGAGATGTAGGTGTCGTCCGGGCCGGCCAGATAGCTGGCTTCGGCCGCGCGCAGGAAGCCGAAGCCGTCCGGCAGGATTTCCAGCACGCCGTCGGCGGCAACGCCGTCACCATGGCGGGTCAGCACCTTCAGCAGGGCGAAGATCACATCCTGCTTGCGGGCGCGGGCCACGCCTTCGGAGATCTGCAGCTGCTCGGCGATTTCCAGCAGCTTCTGTGCCGGCATGCGCTTGAGGTCGCTCAGCGAATAGACCGGGAAGCCTTCCGGCACGTTGGCGTGCGGGCGCGGCACGAAGGGCTGCTGCTCGCCGCCGTCGTTGGGCATGCCGTCGTCGCGGAAGCGGTTGTTGTTGCGGTCACGGTCGCGACGGTTGCGGAAGCGGTCACGGCGGTTGCCCTGGCCTTGCCCCTGGCCCTGCTGGCCGTTCTGGTTGTACGGGTTCTGACCCTGGTTCTGGCCACCGCCCTGGTGGTTCTGCTGCCGCGGCTGGCCGGATTCGCGACCTTCACCACCTTCGCCGCCGCCACTGCTGGCAGGGGCCTCGGCGGCGGGCGCGCTCGGTGCGGGGGCGGGGGCTGGTGCCTCGGGCGCGGCGGCCAGCGGCAGGGTCGGCTGCGCCGGAGCGGCGCTGGTTTCGGCGGCTGCCGGGGCGGCGGCCTTGCTCACGCGGGGCTTGCGCACGCGCTTTTCGGCGGGCGCATCGGCGCTGCCGGTTTCGGAAGTGTTATCGGACAAGAGCGTTATTCCTCGCTTGAAGGTGCGAGCGCCCGGCTGGGGCGGCGAACGTTGGGAATGGGTCTGGAAGAAACTGCGTCCAGAGGGTGCGGCACGCGAACGCGGCCGGATGTGCCGACACTATCATCGGCCTGCGGCGCCGTGCAAGGGCTGCCGGGAACAACATTCATCATGGACGCGGGGCGTCCGCCGGCAGCCGCGGGCCGCGGCTGCCGGAAAACGGCAGGATCAGGCCAGGGCCTTGTCCAGCAGGCCGGCCAGCTGGGCCTTGCCCACCGCACCGATCTGCTCGCCGACCTTCTCGCCGTCCTTGAACACGACCAGGTAGGGGATCGAACGCACGTGGTACTTGGCGGCCAGCGCACGGTTGTGATCGACGTTGACCTTGGCGATCTTGGCGCGGCCCTGGTAGGCGTCGGCCAGTTCGTCCAGCGCCGGGGCGATCATCTTGCACGGGCCACACCACTCGGCCCAGAAATCGACCAGCACCGGTTCCTTGGAATTCAGCACTGCGCTATCAAAGTCGGCGTCGCCGACATGTACAACCTTGTCGCTCATCTTGGTTTCTCGTCTTGGATTGCACCCGGCCATGCCGGAGGTGGGTGAACTGGGCCATGCCCGGTGGCGCGACCCTCGTCGTTGCCTCGCGGCACACTGCCGCGGTGCGTTCGGCGGGATGCCTGGACGCTCACGGCCGGCAGTGTACCCCTATCGCAGGGCGGGGACAGGCGCCGGCTGGAACCCAGCGTATCGTGATCGCTTCGAAGCTCGGTATGTGTCGGATTTCACTGTCTTCCCGAAGATGGGGGTGGCAGCGGGCGACACCAGTAGGCCTGGCCAGGCCGTTCAAGTCCGGTGTGGCTGGGTGAAGGCTGGGCGTCTCCGGGCCTGCTGAGACGCGCCATTCCGGTTTGCCGGCCCGAGTGCGTTAAACTGGGCCATTGTGCGGCGTGCGGACCGGGTGGTCCCAGCATGCCAACCCGCCGCAGGGGCCGCAGTTTGCGACGGTGCCCCTAGACGATGAAGTGCCAGCCGCCCCACGGGCCGGCGGCCATACCAAGACGGACTCATGAGCGACAAACCGCTGACCGATTTGACCTTCTCCTCCTTCGAACTGCATCCGGCCCTGCAGGCCGGCCTTGAAGGAGCCGGATTCACCCGCTGCACCCCGATCCAGGCGCTGACCCTGCCGGTCGCGCTGCCCGGCGGTGATGTTGCCGGCCAGGCCCAGACCGGCACCGGCAAGACCCTGGCCTTCCTGGTCGCTGTCGTGAACCGCCTGCTGACGCGTCCGGCGCTGGCCGACCGCAAGCCGGAAGATCCGCGCGCCCTGATCCTCGCCCCCACCCGCGAACTGGCCATCCAGATCCACAAGGATGCGGTGAAGTTCGGTTCCGACCTGGGCCTGCGTTTCGCCCTGGTCTACGGCGGCGTGGATTACGACAAGCAGCGCGAACTGCTGCAGCAGGGCGTGGACGTGATCATCGCCACCCCGGGCCGCCTGATCGACTACGTCAAGCAGCACAAGGTGGTCTCGCTGCATGCCTGCGAGATCTGCGTGCTGGACGAAGCCGACCGCATGTTCGACCTTGGCTTCATCAAGGACATCCGCTTCCTGCTGCGTCGCATGCCGGAGCGCACCACCCGCCAGACGCTGCTGTTCAGTGCCACCCTCAGCCATCGCGTGCTGGAGCTGGCCTATGAGCACATGAACGAGCCGCAGAAGCTGGTGGTCGAAGCCGAGACCATTACCGCTGCCCGCGTGCGCCAGCGCATCTACTTCCCGGCCGACGACGAGAAGATCCCGCTGCTGCTGGGCCTGCTGTCGCGCAGCGAAGGCGCGCGCACCATGGTCTTCGTCAACACCAAGGTATTCGTCGAGCGCGTCGCCCGCGCGCTGGAAAAGGCCGGCTACCGTGTCGGCGTGCTGTCCGGCGACGTGCCGCAGAAGAAGCGCGAGAGCCTGCTCAACCGCTTCCAGAAGGGCCAGCTGGAAATCCTGGTGGCCACCGACGTGGCCGCGCGCGGCCTGCACATCGATGGCATCAAGTACGTCTACAACTACGACCTGCCGTTCGATGCCGAAGACTACGTGCACCGCATCGGCCGCACCGCGCGCCTGGGTGAAGAGGGCGACGCGATCAGCTTCGCCTGCGAACGCTACGCCATGGGCCTGCCGGACATCGAGGCCTACATCGAGCAGAAGATTCCGTCCGAGCCGGTCACCAAGGAACTGCTGACGCCGTTGCCGCGTCCGGAACGCCCGGCCCCGGCGGCAGGCGAGGAAGGCGAGGACAACGAAAGCGTCGGCCAGATCTTCCGCGAGGCGCGCGAAGCCCGCGCCGCCGAGGAAGAGCGTCGAGGCGGTGGCCGCAGTGGCGGCCGTTCCGGTGGCCGCGGTGGTCGCGACGGCGAGCGCAGCGGCGAGCGCCGTCCGCGTGGCCCGCGCAAGCCGCGCGTGGAAGGCGAACAGGGTGCAGCCGCGCCGGTCGCCGGTGCCGAAGGCGCCGCTGCCCAGGCCCCGCGTCCGCCGCGCCCGCCGCGTGCCGAAGGCGCACCGGAAGGTGCAGTGGACGGCGCGCACAAGCCGCGCAAGCGCCGTCGTCGTCGCCACGGCCGTCCGGTCGAGGGTGCCGAGGGCGTGCAGGCCAATACCGGCAACGGCGCCAGCCCGGTCACCCCGGTGCAGGTGGTGGCCAAGCCGGTGCGCACGGCCGCTGATACCGGCGATTCGTTCCTGACCCGCATCGGCCGCAAGATCCGCCGGATGCTGTCGGGCAGCTAAGCCGCCGGGGGTGGGTGCGGACCTTGGTCCGCACTGGGCCGAGCATGGGCTCGGCTCTACAGCCCCCATGCCGCCCTGCAGAGCCGAGCCCTATGCTCGGCTGCTACTGCGGCTACCGCCAATCGCCCCACCATCTCCACGACGTCGCGCCGCTCCTGCATAATCGGGGCATGAGTGTCCTGCGCTTCGACAATGTCAGCAAACAGTACGCCGGTGGCCACGAGGCGCTGACCGATGTCAGCTTCGAGGTTGCGCCGGGCGAGATGCTGTTCGTCACCGGCCATTCCGGTGCGGGCAAGAGCACCCTGCTCAAGTTGATCCACCTAGACGAGCGGCCCAGCCGCGGCGCGGTGGTGTTCGATGAGCGCAACCTGCTGAAGGTGCGCGGCGGCGACATTCCGCGCCATCGGCGTGCGGTCGGCGCGGTCTACCAGGACCATCGCCTGCTGATGGACCGCTCGATCGCCGAGAACGTGGCGCTGCCGCTGATCCTGCGCGGCACCCGCCGTGGCGACATCGGCAAGCGCGTGCGCTCGGTGCTGGAGCGGATGGGCCTGGGCCATCGCGAGAAGGCGCTGCCCTCGCAGCTGTCAGCCGGCGAGCAGCAGCGCGTCGGCATCGCCCGCGCCATCGTCGGCGAACCCAAGCTGCTGGTGGCCGACGAGCCCACCGGCAACCTCGACCCGACCCTGGCGGCGGAGATCATGGCCCTGTTTGCCGAGCTGCCCTCGCGCGGCACCAGCGTGCTGGTGGTCAGCCACGACCTGCCGCTGCTGCGCCGCATGCGCAAGCGGGTGCTGATCCTCGACCACGGCCGGCTGGTGGATGACATCTCGCCGCAGGACCTGGCGGAGTAACGCATGGCGAAGAACGAAAACAGCGAAGCCGCCGCCCCCTCGCGCGTGGGCGTCTGGTTCCAGCACCACGCGCACAGCGTGGTGTTCAGCCTCGGCCGTGCCTTCCGCAAGCCGTGGGCGACCCTGCTGACGGTGATGGTCATGGCGCTGGCGCTGGCCCTGCCGCTGGGCCTGTCGATCGCGCTGGACAACCTCAAGCAGTTCGCCGGCAGCGTGCAGCAGTCGCGTGACATCAACGTGTTCCTGAAGGGCAACGTCGATGGCCCCGGCGCGCTGCGTCTGGCCGGCCAGCTGCGCGACCGCGATGACGTGGCCGAAGTGAACGTGCGCACGCCCGAGCAGGGCCTGCAGGAACTGCGCGATGCCGGCCTCGGCGAGGCGATCGACGCCCTCAACGACAACCCGCTGCCCTCGCTGCTGGTGATCACCCCGGGCCAGGGCAAGGACGACGCACGCCTCGCGCGCGCGCTGGAAAGCCTGCCCGAGGCCGACCTGGTGCAGCACGATGCACTGTGGCGCCAGCGCCTGGATGCCTGGCTGGCATTCGGTGCACGGCTGGTGCAGGTGCTGTCGGTGCTGCTCGGCGTCGGCGCCGCGCTGGTGGTCGGCAACACCGTGCGCCTGGACATCCAGGCCCGCCGCGAAGAGATCGGCGTGCTGCAGCTGCTCGGCGCCAGTGATGGCTTCATCCGCCGCCCGTTCCTGTACCTGGGCGCGTGGTATGGCCTGGGTGCCGGTGCGGTGGCGCTGGCCCTGATCGGCGCCGCCGGTGCCGCGCTGCGCGTGCCGCTGGCCGAACTCTCGCGCAGCTATGGCAGCCCGTTCGTGCTGCACGGCCTGGACCTGCTGCATGGCGGCCTGGTCCTGCTCGGCACGCTGCTGCTGGGCTGGCTGGGTGCGTGGCTGGTGACCGGCCACTTCCTGCGCCAGACACGCCCGACCGACACCTGAGACCGGCATGCAACCGCAAGCGCTGAAGCACCTTGAAGGGCCCGCGACGCGGGTGATGGTGGTCGATGGCTCGAAGCTGGTGCGCAAGCTGATCGCCGACGTGCTGAAGCGCGACCTGCCCGGCGTGGACGTGATCGGCTGCGACAGCATCGAGGACGCGCAGCAAGCGCTGGCGCAGGGCCCGGTGGACCTGGTGACCACCTCACTGACGCTGCGTGATGGCGACGGCCTGGCGCTGGCGCGGATGGTCCGCGAAGCCGCTGGCCAGGCCTATGTGCCGGTGATCGTGGTGTCCGGCGACGCCCAGCAGCACCTGGAGCAGCGCCGCTTCACCGAGTACGTCACCGACTATTTCGACAAATCGCTCGGCCATGAAGCGCTGGCGACCTTCATCCGCGGCTACGTGCAGCCGCAGACCATTCCCGGCGCCACCATCCTCTACATCGAGGACAGCCGCGTGGTGGCCGAAGCGACCAAGCGCATGCTGGAACGCCAGCAGTTGAACGTGCTGCACGTGGTCAGCGCCGAAGAGGCGTTCACCCTGCTCACTGCCGAGTCGCTAGGCCGCAGCCGCCACCGCATCGACCTGGTGCTGACCGACGTCACCCTGAAGGGCGAACTGAGCGGCCGCGATGTGGTGCAGCGCGTGCGCGTGGACTTTGGCTACGGCAAGCGCCGCCTGCCGGTGCTGGTGATGACCGGCGACGGCAACCCGCACAACCAGACCGGGCTGCTGCAGTCCGGTGCCAACGACCTGGTGCTCAAGCCGATCGAAGAACGGCTGCTGGTCACCAAGGTGCTGTTCCAGCTGCGGCTGGCCCGATTGAACGATGGACCCCTGATTCGATGATGGATGAAGTAGCCGACACCCCGACGATCCAGCTGGAACCGAGCTGGAAGCAGCATGTCGGCGATTACCTGCTGCAGCCGCAGATGCGCGAGCTTTCCAGCTTCCTGCGCCAGCGCAAGGCCGCTGGTGCGGCAGTGTTCCCGCCTGGCCCGCAGATCTTTGCTGCGTTCGACGCCACGCCGTTCGAGCAGGTAAAGGTGGTCATCCTCGGCCAGGACCCGTACCACGGCCGAGGCCAGGCCCATGGCCTGAGCTTCTCGGTGCCGCCGGGCGTACCGGTCCCGCCGTCGCTGCTGAACATCTACAAGGAGATCGAGAGCGATCTCGGCCTCCCGCGCCCGGACCACGGCTGCCTGATCCCGTGGGCGCAGCGCGGCGTGCTGCTGCTCAACGCCGTGTTGACGGTGGAAGAGGGCAAGGCCGGCGCGCACCAGGGCCGTGGCTGGGAAGGCTTCACCGATCACGTGGTGGACGTGCTCAACCGCGAACGCGAAGGCCTGGTGTTCATGCTCTGGGGCGCCTATGCACAGCAGAAGGGCAAGGTGATCGACACCCGGCGCCATCGCGTGCTGAAGTCGCCGCACCCGTCGCCGCTGTCGGCCCACCGTGGCTTCCTTGGGTGCCGGCATTTCTCGATGGCCAACGAGTACCTGCAGCGCCGCGGGCAGGCCCCGATCGACTGGTCGCTTCCGCCGCGCTCGGCGCTCTGAGCACGGGCGGGGGCCAAGCCTGAACACCGGGCAACGTTTCTGGTCCTGAATGGGCCTTCTGGACGGCCCGTTCAGCTCCGCTTGACCGGAATCGGCCGTTTATGGTGGGTAATTGGTTGAATTCCAAGGGATTGTGAATCCCGAAAAGCGTGCTCGCCACTGTCATCAAATCGCGCTACGGTAGGGCTCTGTTTGGGACCAGTGTTGCATCAATAGGATGCTGGAACTTTTTCCTCCTTTAGCAGTCCAAATCCCGGACTGCTAAGATGGGTGCCTATGAGCCAGAACACCTCTACTGCCCTTGTGGCAAACAATCTCCCGATTCCCAGTGCGCTCGGTTCGCTGGACGCCTACATCGGTGCCGTGCACCAGATCCCGGTGCTGTCGGTCGATGACGAACAGGACCTGGCCCGTCGTTTCCGCGACGGTGACGATCTGGACGCCGCACGTGAGCTGGTGCATTCGCACCTGCGCTTCGTGGTGCACGTGGCCCGCGGTTACAACGGCTACGGCCTTGCGCTGGGCGACCTGATCCAGGAAGGCAACATCGGCCTGATGAAGGCGGTCAAGCGCTTCGACCCCGACATGGGCGTGCGTCTGGTGTCCTTCGCCGTGCATTGGATCCGTGCCGAAATGCACGAGTTCATCCTGAAGAACTGGCGCATCGTCAAGGTCGCTACCACCAAGGCGCAGCGCAAGCTGTTCTTCAACCTGCGCAAGTCGAAGACGCGCCTGGGCTGGATGAACGCGGCTGAAGTCAGCGCGGTGGCCAAGGACCTGAACGTGTCCGAGCGCGAGGTCATGGAAATGGAATCGCGCCTGTCCGGTCGCGATATCGGTTTCGATGCGCCCACCGACGAGGACAACGAACATGCGCCGCCGTCGCCGGCCGCGTTCCTGGTTGCCAACGACGAAGACCCGTCGATGGCCTATGAGCGTGCCGACAGCGAAGACAACCAGATGCAGCTGCTGCGCGAAGGCCTGGCCGAGCTGGATGCCCGTTCGCGCGACATCATCCGCCGCCGCTGGCTGGATGCCGACAGCAAGGTGACGCTGCAGGAACTGGCCGACGAATACGGCGTGTCGGCCGAGCGTATCCGCCAGGTGGAAGCGAACGCGCTGAAGAAGATGAAGGCGCTGTTCACCGCGTAAGGCGGGGTGGCGTTGAAGCAGAGAAAAGGCCCGGCACTGCCGGGCCTTTTTCGTTTGGTTGGGTTCATCCACGCATGGCGTGGGTCTAAGGTAGAGCCGCGCCATGCGTGGATGCCGGGCACTGATACTGCGTCATGGCATCGGCTTTCCCGTCGTTTGCATCAGAGCCCAGACCGGGATAGAGGCGTGCTGCCGGAAGTCGATCGTGTTGAAGGTCGCCAGACCCGCCAGCACCTGCAGTTCCCGGCTGAGCGCCGAGCGCTGAATGGCCAGAGTAGGGGTGGCAAAGCGCGCGTAGCCGCCGCGGTTCCAGTCGTACACATGGATGCCGCGCGAAGCCATGGCCACACCGTCATCGTCCCGGGGAACCTTCATGTGCGTGATGGCCCTGCCAACCACCGGCAGCTCCATCAACATCATTTCGATATCGAAGATGTCCACCGCCGCTTGACTCAGAAGCGCGGCAGGGATGTCTCCCTCGCCTGCGGTGACGAATGCCGCCACGGCGCCGGTCTGGTCCACGCCCAGCCAGACGCAATCAAAGCCATCCGGATATTCCTGATGTTGGCGCATTCTGCTTCCTCCCGTCCCTGAAGCCGCGACACTTCTAAACCTGATCGACCGGAAGGGTCTGGGCGCTGTTCTTTAGAGCAAAGGCCCGGCATTGCCGGGCCTTCTCGTCGGTGGAACTCACCCAGAGCCACGCCACGCGTGGCTGCACCCCACACCTCACCCCTCGCGTGCGATCGCGCGCCAACCGATGTCGTTGCGGTGGAACTCGTTGGCCCAGGTCACCTTGGCCACGCCGGCATAGGCATTGGCCTGTGCGTCGCGCACGCTGTCGCCCAGTGCCGCCACGCACAGCACGCGGCCGCCGGCGCTGAGCACTTGGCCCTGCGCGTCCAGCGCGGTGCCGGCATGGAACACCTTGGCGCTGGCCGGCACATCGGCCAGGCCGGAAATCACGTCACCGGTGATCGGCGATTCCGGGTACGGCTTGGCGGCCAGCACCACGCCAAGCGACGGGCGCGGGTCCCACTGCGCCTCCACCTGGTCCAGGCGACCGTCGATGGCCGCCTCCACCAGGTCGACCAGGTCGGACTGCAGGCGCAGCATCACCGGCTGGGTTTCCGGGTCGCCGAAGCGCACGTTGAATTCGATCACCTTCGGCGCGCCGCTGGCGTCGATCATCAGGCCGGCATAGAGGAAGCCGGTGAAGGGAATCCCGTCGGCGATCATGCCCTGCACGGTCGGGTTCACCACTTCGCGCATCACGCGGACATGCACCTCCGGGGTGACCACCGGGGCCGGCGAGTACGCGCCCATGCCGCCGGTGTTCGGGCCGGTGTCGCCGTCGCCGACGCGCTTGTGGTCCTGCGAGGTTGCCATCGGCAGCGCATGCACGCCGTCCACCATCGAAATGAAGCTGGCTTCCTCGCCATCGAGGAACTCTTCGATCACCACGCGCGCACCGGCGTCTCCGAAGGCATTGCCCGACAGCATGTCACGCACGGCGTCCTCGGCTTCGGCCAGGGTCATCGCCACGATCACGCCCTTGCCGGCGGCCAGGCCATCGGCCTTGACCACGATGGGGGCACCCTTCTCGCGGATGTAGGCCAGCGCCGCGTCCACGTCGGTGTGCACGGCATAGAACGCGGTGGGGATGTTGTGGCGGGCCAGGAAGTCCTTGGCGTAGGCCTTGCTGCCTTCCAGCTGCGCGGCGGCGGCGGTCGGCCCGAAGATGCGCAGGCCGGCGGCGCGGAAGCGGTCGACCACGCCGGCCACCAGCGGCACTTCCGGGCCGACCACGGTCAGCGCCACGCCTTCGGCCTGGGCCAGCGCCAGCAGGCCGTCGATGTCGGTCACCTTCACCGCCACGTTGCGGCACTTGTCTTCGTTGGCGGTGCCGGCATTGCCGGGCGCCACGATCACTTCGGTGACACGGGAGGACTGGGCCAGCTTCCATGCCAGGGCGTGTTCGCGGCCGCCAGAGCCGATGACAAGTACGTTCATCACGAGATTCCAGATTGCGTGGGAAGGGAAGGGCGATGTCCCCGGCGGCGCGCGTGGTTCACTCGCAGCCTTCGCGTTGCAGCGCGTCGGGGAAGGAATAGGTCCAGGTCTTCGGGTCCAGCGTGAAGCGGTGCGTACGGCGCACGTTGCTGCCGCCACAGCTGCTGCCCGTTTCCTCGATCAGCAGCGGCCAGGTGCGCGCGCTGCGGTTGCTGTCGTCCATGCGCAGTTCGAAGTCGACGTCGAACATGCGGGTGCGGCAGTCTTCGGCCTGCTCGGCGTCGTCGCAGTCGTAGGCCGCGGTGTTGTCGATGTGGCTGCGCACGCTGCCGGCATCCACCAGACCGTTCGGGCCGGGCAGGATGAAGCTCTGCGTCTGCAGCGAATAGCCCTGGCCGTACCAGCCGCTGACGTTGCGGAAGCCGTAGAAATCGCTGCCGAAGCGCAGGATCTCGACGCTGCCCGGACGGCCGCTGCTGCCATAGGTGCCGCCGGTCAGCTCGGCCGCCACGTCGAAGCCATCGCCGGCCGGGCGCAGCACGTAGTAGTCGATGGTGCCCGCGTCGGCATGGCCAGCGTCGACCACTTCGCCGCACACCGCCAGCAGCTGCTGCCAGCTGTCACCGCTGACCACGGGTTGCTCGGCACAGACCGCCCAGTCAACCGGGCGGGTGTCGCCGCCCTGCGCCCAGTTGCCGCGCCAGCCGTCGGACAGCTGCGCGTCCTCGCCGTAATGCGCGGTCAGGAAAGCCTGCAGTCGCGCGGTGCGGCTGACATGCCCGGCCGCTGCGGTGCTGGTTGCGGCCGGCGCCTCTGCCTGCAGGGCAGCGGCGGGTGCCGGTTCGGCGGCCGGCTTGCAGCCGGCCAGCAGGGCCGCGCCCATCAGGGCGGGCAGAACGAGGGGCTTGATCGAAACTGCGGACATCCGTGTCGCTCCAGGATCAGTGGCGGAAGTGGCGAACGCCGGTGAACACCATGGCCAGGCCATGTTCGTCGGCGGCGGCGATCACTTCGGCATCGCGCATCGAACCGCCCGGCTGGATGACGGCCTTGATGCCGGCGGCCGCTGCGGCGTCGATGCCATCGCGGAACGGGAAGAACGCATCGGAGGCCATCACCGAACCTTCCACCACCAGGTTCGCGTCGGCCGCCTTGATGCCGGCGATGCGCGCGGAGTAGACGCGGCTCATCTGGCCGGCGCCGACGCCGATCGTGCGGTTGTCCCTGGCGTAGACGATCGCGTTGGACTTCACGAACTTGGCCACGTTCCAGGCGAACAGCAGGTCGGTGAACTGCTTGTCGGTCGGCGCCAGCTTGCTGACCACCTTCAGTTCGTCGCGGGTCATGCCGCGGTTGTCCGAGGACTGCAGCAGCAGGCCCGAGCCCACGCGCTTGCTGTCGAAGTTGTTCAGGCCATCACCGTGCGGGATGCGCAGCACGCGCACGTTGGCCTTCTTCTGTGCGTACTCCAGCGCGGCCGGCTCGTAGTCCGGGGCGATCAGCACTTCCACGAACTGGCGGTCCAGGATGACCTTGGCGGTGGCGGCGTCCAGCGGCGTGTTGAAGGCGATGATGCCGCCGAAGGCGCTGGTCGGGTCGGTGGCGTAGGCCAGCTCGTAGGCATCGCCGTTGCCGGCACCGACGGCCACGCCGCACGGATTGGCATGCTTGACGATCACGCAGGCCGGCGCGTCGAACTGGCGCACGCATTCCCACGCCGCATCGGCGTCGGCCAGGTTGTTGTAGCTCAGCTCCTTGCCCTGCAGCTGCTGGAAGGTGGCCAGCGTGCCCGGCACCGGGTACAGGTCGCGGTAGAAGGCGCCGCTCTGGTGCGGGTTCTCGCCGTAGCGCAGGTCCATCACCTTCACGAAGGTGGAGTTCATCTGCGCCGGGTACTCGGCGCGGGCCGGCACGGCGGCGTCGGTGGCGGTCACCGCCGACAGGTAGTTGCTGATCGCGGCATCGTACTGGGCAACGCGATTGAACGCGGCCACCGAGAACGCGAAGCGGGTGGCAGCCGTCAGCTGGCCATCGTGGGCGTCCAGCGAGGCCAGCAGTTCGGCGTACTGCGACGGGTCGGTGGCCACCGCCACGCGGGCGAAGTTCTTGGCCGCCGAGCGCAGCATGGCCGGGCCGCCGATGTCGATGTTCTCCACCGCATCGGCCAGGGTGCAGTCGGCCTTGGCGGTGACCGATTCGAACGGGTACAGGTTCAGCACCAGCAGGTCGATGGCGCCGATGCCATGCTCGGCCATCACCGCATCATCCAGGCCCGAACGGCCCAGCAGGCCACCGTGCACCATCGGGTGCAGGGTCTTGACCCGGCCATCCATCATTTCCGGGAAGCCGGTGACCTCGGCCACGTCCTTCACGGCCAGGCCCGCATCGCGGATCGCCTTGGCAGTGCCGCCGGTGGACAGCAGCTCCACGCCGCGTGCTGCCAGCGCAGTGGCCAGCTCGACCAGACCGGTCTTGTCGGAAACGGAGAGGAGGGCCCGGCGGACGGGCAACAGATCAGCAGTCATGGGACAGAATCGGCAGCGGAGCGGGGCCGATATTGTAGGCGGTGGGGGCCGGTGGCGGGCGCCGCGGGGCGAAATCGGCCGAGGGCAGGGGCCGGTGGCCGCCTTCGGCACAGCCCGGTCGGCTGCAGGCGGCACGCAATCCGATGGGGCGACAGCGCCCTGATCGGGTAGGCTGTGCCCGGACTGCCAAGGATCAGCAGGTACAGATCGTGTCGATCTATGCATTGAAAGGACGTTTCCAGGACCTGTTGCGCCCGGCCGTAGGTGGCCTGTATCGCATGGGCATCACCGCCAATACGGTGACCGTGGCCGCTGCCGTGGTCTCGCTGCTGGTGGCCGCAGCCGTGGGGTGCTGTGCGCCTGCCCGGCCGCTGCTGTACCTGCTGCTGCCGCTGTGGATGCTGCTGCGCATGGGGCTCAACGCTGTGGACGGCATGCTGGCCCGCGAATTCGGCCAGCAATCGCGGCTGGGCGCCTATCTGAACGAAGTGTGCGATGTGATCGCCGATGCGGCGCTGTACCTGAGCCTGCTCAGCGTACCGGGCGTGCGCCCGGAGACGCTGTGGCTGCTGGCCTGGACCGCGGCGCTGAGCGAGTACGCCGGCGTGCTGGGGCTGATGGTCGGTGCCAGCCGCCGCTACGACGGCCCGATGGGCAAGAGCGACCGCGCCTTCGTGATCGGTGTGCTGGGCCTGTTGCTGGCCTTCGGCTGGGTCGGCGCGCTGACGGTCAGCGGCGTGGCCGCAGCCATGGCAGCGTTGTGCGTGCTGACGATGATCAATCGCGTACGGCGCGGGCTGAAGGAATCCGCGGCGACGCCGCAGCGATAGACACACCAAGACAACACGCCACATCAGTCAGGAGATTGCATGCGTCAGGCGCAGGAACGGGAATTCCACAGCTTCGACCAGGTACCGCTGTTCTACCGGTACTGGGCGGGCACCACTGCAACCCCGGCCACCAGGGCCATCGTGCTGCTGCATCGCGGCCATGAACATTCCGGCCGGGTCACCCACCTGGTCGATGAGCTGGACCTGCCCGACACCGCCTTCTTCGCCTGGGATGCGCGCGGCAATGGCCGGTCGCCGGGCGCGCGAGGCGATGCACCGGGCTTCCCGGCGCTGGTACGCGACCTGGACAGCTTCATCGCCCACATCGGCGCGGCGCATGGCATCGCGGTGGAAGATATCGTGGTGATCGCGCAGAGCGTGGGGGCGGTGGTCGCCGCGACCTGGGTGCATGACTACGCGCCGCGCCTGCGCGCGCTGGTGATGGCTTCGCCGGCGTTCAAGGTGAAGCTGTACGTACCGTTCGCGCGGCCGGGCCTGGCATTGATGCAGAAGCTGCGCGGCAACTTCTTCGTCAACAGTTACGTCAAGCCGCAGTGGCTGACCCACGATCCGGCGCGGGTGGAAAGCTACCGCACCGATCCGCTGATCACCCGGCCGATCTCGGTGCGCGTGTTGCTGGGCCTGTACGAAGCGGCAGATCGCATTGTCGCCGATGCGCAGGCGATCAGCGTGCCGGTGCAGCTGCTGGTGTCCGGTTCGGATTTCGTGGTGCACCGTGGCCCGCAGGATCGCTTCTACGAACGCCTGTCGAGTCCGATCAAGGAGCGCGTGCACCTGCCGGGCTTCTTCCACGACACGCTGGGTGAGCGCGACCGCGCACCGGCACTGGCGCGTATCCGCAGCTTCATCCAGGCGCGCTTCGCCGAACCGCTGCACGAGCTGTCGCGTCGTGACGCACATCGGCATGGGCCGACCTTCGAGGAATCGGAGATCCTGGCCTGGCCACCGGAGCGCAACAGCCTCGCCGACCTGCGCTGGCGCGTGGTGCGCGGCGGCCTGCGCGTCGGCGGCACGTTGTCCGAAGGCATCGCACTGGGCCTGCAGACCGGTTTCGATTCGGGCAGCACGCTGGACTACATCTACCGTGACGAAGCACGCGGCAAGGGCCCGCTGGGCCGCATGGTCGACCGCAACTATCTCGATGCGATCGGCTGGCGTGGCATCCGCATCCGTGGCCAGCACCTGCAGGAACTGCTGCGCGATGCCGCCCAGCGCCTGCGCGGGCAGGGCACGCCGGTGCGCGTGCTGGACGTGGCGGCCGGCCATGGCCGCTATGTGCTGGAAGCGCTGGGCCAGGGCCAACAGCGCGCCGACCGCATCGTGCTGCGTGATTTCAGCGATCTGAACGTGACCCAGGGCCAGGGCTTGATCGAGCGCCTCGGTGCGGCCGACATCGCACGCTTCGAGCAGGGCGATGCGTTCGATCCGGCGCAACTGGCGGCGGTGGACCCGGCGCCGACGCTGGCGGTGGTATCGGGCCTGTACGAACTGTTCCCCGACAACGATGCCGTGCTGCGCTCGCTGAAGGGTATTGCCGCAACGGTGCCGGTGGGCGGCTACCTGGCCTACACCGGCCAGCCCTGGCACCCCCAGCTGGAATTCATCGCGCGCGCGCTGACCAGCCACCGCGGCGGCGCCGCGTGGGTGATGCGCCGCCGTACCCAGCAGGAGATGGATGAGCTGGTGCGCCTGGCTGGGTTCGAGAAGGTGGCGCAGCGTATCGATGACTTCGGCATCTTCACCGTGTCGCTGGCGCGCCGGACCGCGTGATGGCGACGCTCGCCGCCACCCCGCTGGCCGCGGAAGGGCGCCCCTGGCGGCGCGCCCTGCTGTGGCTGGCCCTGCTGGGCCCCTTCTTCTTCGCCAGCTATGGCTTTGCCAACTGGATGGCCGGTCGCCATGCCGAACTGCCGGTGATGGCGTTCGCCTGGGAGACCCGCATTCCGTTCGTGCCGTGGACGATCGTGCCCTACTGGTCGATCGACCTGTTCTACGCGGTCTCCTTCTTCCTGTGCAGGCAACGGTTGGAGCTGGACCGGCATGCGCTGCGGCTGTTCAGTGCACAGCTGATCGCCGTGAGCTGCTTCCTGCTGTGGCCGCTGCGCTTCAGCTTCGAGCGGCCGGAGATCGGCGGCGTGTTCGGTTGGCTGTTCGATGTGCTGCTGGGCTTCGACAAGCCGTTCAACCAGGCGCCATCGCTGCACATCGTGCTGCTGATCGTGCTGTGGGTGAAGTTCGCGCAGTACCTGCACGGCGTGTGGCGTTGGGTGCTGCATGTGTGGGCACTGCTGATCGGTGTCTCGGTGCTGACCACGTTCCAGCATCATTTCATCGATATCCCGACCGGGCTGCTGGCCGGGTGGCTGTGCGTGTGGCTGTGGCCGGAGCAGGGCACGCCACCGTTGCGGGCCTGGCGCACCGTGCGTGATGCCAAACGGTGGCGATTGGCAGCGCTGTACCTGCTGGGGGCCGCCGTATTGCTGGTGCCGGTGGTGCTTCTGCGTGGCGCGGCGTTGTGGCTGCTTTGGCCGGTGGTGTCGCTGCTGCTGGTGGCGCTTGCCTATGCCGGGCTGGGTACGGCGGTGTTCCAGAAGCGCGCCGATGGTCGCTTGACGATGGCGGCACGCTGGCTGCTGGCTCCATATCTGGCGGCAGCGTGGATCAACTCACGGCTATGGACCCGGCGCGCGGCGCAGCCGGTGCCGGTGCTGGATGGCGTGTGGCTGGGCCGGATTCCCTGCACGGCGTTGCCGACACCTTTGGGGGGCGTGGTCGATGCCTGCGCCGAGCTGTCCTGCTGCGCGCCGGGTGCGGCTTACGCCGGTGTGCCGATGCTGGACCTGGTGGTGCCGGAACCGGAGCAGCTGCGCGAGGCAGCCGAGGCCATCGCGCGCCTGCGGGCGCAGGGGCCGTTGCTGGTGTGCTGTGCATTGGGCTATTCGCGCAGTTCGGCCAGCGTGGCGACCTGGTTGCTGCGCAGCGGTCGTGCGGCGGATGCCGATGCGGCGGTGGCGATCGTGCGTGCCGCGCGTCCGGGCATCGTGCTGGGCAAGGCACACCTGCGCGCGATCACCGTTGCCGCCGGAGACCCTGCATGAGCACGACGCCTGACATTGCGACCATGCAGCTGCTGTTGCGGCAGGGGCGTTGGCCGGCAGGCCTGTCGCTGGGGCTGCTGCTGGTGGCATTGCTGCTGCTCGGCACCGAGCCGGGCCTGGCGATGATCGCTGCAGGGTTGCTGCTGGCCAGCATGTTTGCGGGGGTGGCACAGACGTACCACGCGTGGCGGGTGGCGCTGGACGCCAGCCTGCTGCAGCTGCTGCGCGATGAGGGCCTGGACGGCGATGCCGCCGCGCGCCGCACCGATCAGCTGCTGCGGGACAGCGGCCTGCGCCGCGCGTCGCCCGATGCGCCCCTGCGCGGCTGGGACGCGCGCTGGGCCGGCATGCGCCGCCTGCTGCTGCGCCAGTACCTGCTGACCGCGGTGCAGTTCGCGCTGCTGGTGCTGGCCGTGTTGTGGCCGCAGACGTGAACGGGAGGGACACATGTTCGCCGAACTGATTGCCCGCGCCTGCAGTGGCGCGATCCATGTGGTGACCGGCGCGCGTGCGCTGTGGATCGGTTGCGCGCCGTCCAGCGAGCGTCGCGTGTACTACGGCAACCACGCCAGCCATGGTGACTTCGTGCTGATCTGGTCGTCGATGCCGCCTGCGTTGCGGCGCCAGGTGCGCCCGGTTGCTGCTGCCGAGTACTGGCAGCGCGATGGCCTGCGTCGCTACCTGATCGATGCGGTGTTCAACGGCGTGCTGGTCGAGCGCGAGGCCGGGCATCGCCAGCAGGATCCGCTGCAGGCCCTGCGTGATGCCGTGGACGAGGACTGCTCGTTGATCCTGTTCCCGGAAGGCACGCGCAACGTGGGCGATGAGCCGTTGCTGCCGTTCAAGAGCGGCATCTACCACCTGGCCCGGCAACGCCCGGAGCTGGAATTCGTTCCGGTGTGGATCGACAACCTGAAGCGGGTGATGCCCAAGGGCCGCTTCCTGCCGCTGCCCTTGTTGTGCACGGCTACCTTCGGCACGCCGCTGCGGTTGCAGGCCGACGAGGACAAGGCTGCATTCCTGGCCCGCAGCCGCCAGGCGCTGCTGGACCTGGCGCCGAACGGAGGGCGCGCATGAGTTTTCTGATCGATGTGTCCGGCGACCTGGCAGCGCAGAGCGTGGGCCAGCAGACCGGGCTGCTGTTCGCCGGTGTCGGTGCGGTGCTGGTACTGGCCACGCTGGTGGCTGAAACGTTGCGCTGGCGCCAGCGCGGCCAGCCCAGCCCGGTGATCGCCAACCTGGTATCGCGCATCCGCGCGTGGTGGGTGATGGCGATCGTGGTCGGGCTCGCGCTGTTCTTCGGCCGTACCGGGGTCATCGTGCTGTTCGCGATCATCTCGCTGTTCGCGCTGCGCGAGTTCATCACCCTGGCGCCGACGCGCTCGGGTGATTACTACGCACTGCTGGCGGCGTTCTACATTGTGCTGCCGTGGCAGTACTACCTGGTGTGGATCGACTGGTACGGCATGTACACGCTGCTGATTCCGGTCTATGCGTTCCTGTTCCTGCCGATCCTGTCGACCATCGGTGGCGATACCACGCACTACCTGGAGCGCACGGCGAAGGTGCAGTGGGGGCTGATGATCTGCGTGTTCTGCATCTCGCACGTGCCGCTGCTGCTGAACCTGCACGTGCCCGGCCATGATCCGTCGCGCAACGTGCTGCTGTTCGCCTTCCTGGTGATCGTGGTGCAGTCCTCGGACGTGCTGCAGTACATCTGGGGCAAGCTGCTGGGCAGGCGTCTGATCGCACCGAAGCTGTCGCCGTCGAAGACGGTGGAGGGCTTCGTCGGCGGCGTGCTGAGTGCCAGCGCGCTGGGCGCAGCGCTGTGGTGGATCACCCCGTTCACGCCGCTGCAGGCGTTCGGCCTGTCGCTGCTGATCAACCTGATGGGGTTCTGGGGTGGCCTGGTGATGTCGGCGATCAAGCGTGACCGTGGCATCAAGGATTGGGGCCACATGATCGAGGGCCATGGCGGCATGCTCGACCGGCTGGATTCGGTGTGCTTCGCCGCGCCGGTGTTCTTCCACGTGGTGCGGTATTACTGGAAGGCGGGCGGTGTGGGGTGATCACCGCCGGGGGCGGATCCCTTCGCACAGCGAAGGGCTCTGACCCTGATTGCCATCGTTCATGCGGTTGCCGGCCAGCGGCCGGCACTACCCACACGCGCGTTTACGCGCTGATGCCGTATTCCTTCAGCTTCTTGCGCAGGGTGGCACGGTGGATGCCCAGCATCGCTGCGGCACGGCTCTGGTTGCCTTCGCAGTGGTTGAGCACTTCCACGAACAGCGGAATCTCCATCTCGCGCAGCACGATCTCGTAGACATCGTCCGCGTCGCAGCCATCGAGGTCACGCAGGTAGCGGCGCACGGACTGGGCGACATGTTCACGCAGCGGTGGCCGGGGAGCGCCACGACTGTTGTCAGGACGAGAAAGGACAGCGTTCAAGGGGGTTCCCGATTCGGTTGGCCCGTGCGCGCGGAGCGCGCGGCCGGACGAGGTGGTGGCGGCCAGTCTAGCGCGAGCGTGCCCGGCCTGCCACGGCCGGTCGCCTTTCCACGGTCAGAGGAAGTCGAAGGTGAATGCGACGGTGGATGCGGCGGGTTCCTGCACGCGGAAGGCGACGCGTGCGCTCTGGCCCGGGTCCAGCAGGCCCGCACCGGGGTTCTCGCCCAGATACTGTGCGGGGGTGAACACGCCGCTGCCGATCACCCGGCCATCGGCATCGGACAGCGACAGGCGGAGGTTCGGCCAGGCTTGTGCCCAGCGTGCATCGTTGCGGATGCTGGCCTCCACCTGCAGCACACCGGCCTGCCCGGGCAACGGTCGGATTTCGCGGCTGGTCATGGTGAAGGCGGTGGGTTCATGCCAGGCCGGCAGGCTGCAGCGCAGGACGCCACAGAGCGTGCCCAGCCATGCACGGTTGCCGGCGTCTGCGGCGAGCCGCGCTCTATCAGCAAGCACGCTCTGCAGCACCAGCAGCAGCGCCAGCCCCGCGACCAGCAGCCAGTGCCAGCGGGGTGCAGGCAGCGTGCGGGCACGCGCGCTGCCGAGGAAGCTGGGAGCATCACTGGCGGCCGCTGCTGCCTGCACCGCGAGCGGCGCCGGCTCGATAGGCGCGGCGTCGTCAACGATGACAGCGTCATCGTCCTGTCGCGTCTCCGGCGTCCGCGGCAGGTCGATGGGCTCGACCGGCATCCGCTGCACAGGCGTTGTGTGCCCGGCGTCATCCTGCGTGCGCGCATCGGTCGCAGGCACGGGCTGATCTTCCGGCGCGGTGCGCAGGAAAGTCGCCAGGGGGCGTCGCGGTGGGTTCGGCTCGGACATGCTCAGGGTGCGGGCTCGGATCCAGCGGTCATTCAACCACGATCAGGCGCGGCGCACGCCGGTGATGCGCATCCAGTCGCCATCCTGGGTGGCCTGCAGGTCATTGAACCATGCGGCATAGCGCTGCAGCAGCTCACCTTCCTGGCCGTGCAGGATGCCGGACAGGGCAATGCGGCCACCGGCGGCCACGCGCGCGGCCAGCAGCTCGGCCAACGCGTCCAGGGCCGAGGCAAGAATGTTGGCGACCACGATCGGGTAGGTGGCGACCGGCTCGTCCTGCGGCAGGTAGACGTGCATGCGCGCCTGCTCGCCGTTGCGCTCGGCATTGTCGGCGGTGGCGACCAGCGCCTGCGGATCGTTGTCCACGCCGATGGCTTCGGCGGCGCCCAGCTTCAACGCGGCAAGTGCGAGGATGCCGGAGCCGCAGCCGAAATCGAGGACACGCTGGCCCTGCAGCAGGCCATCCACGGCCAGCTGGTCCAGCCAGCGCAGGCACAACGCGGTGGTGGGGTGGGTGCCCGAGCCGAACGCCAGGCCCGGGTCCAGGCGCACCACGGCGGCGTCGGCGGCCTGCGCGGCCTCCGGCAGTTCATGGTTCCACGGCACGATCCAGGTGCGGCTGCCGAAATCCATCGGCTGGAACTGGTCCAGCCAGGCGCGTTCCCAGTCTTCGTCCTCGACCGCACGGAAGCTGCCGCTGCTCCAGTCCAGCTCCGGATCGAAGGATTCCAGGGCGGCCAACAGCAGCAGCGCATTGCTGTCGGCCGGGAACAGCGCGCTCAGCACCAGGGTGTCCCACAGCGGGGTCTCGCCCACGCCCGGCTCGAGGATGGCCTGTTCGTTGCTGGTATCGGCCTCGGCATCAAGCAGCGTGACGGCCAGTGCGCCGACGTCCTCCAGCGCATTCTCGTAGCGGGGCTGGGTGGCTTCGGTGCAACGCAGGGTCAGTTCCAGGAACGGCATGGCGGTGGGGGCAATCGCGGGAAAGGGGCCATGCTAGACCATCGGAGCGTCTCCGTATTGCTTGAGATGCGGAGCCGAGATGAACGGAGCCGGTTCAGACAGCCCTGTCGGGCCTTGCTAAACTTGCTGCTTTACTGTGCGCCGCAAGAGCTCACTGCCGCGATGGCCTTCGCTCCTACCCTGAAAACCTGGTTGCTCGTGCTGCCGGCAGTGGCCGTGCTGGGCGTGGCCGGGTATCGGGCCAGCGGCCACGTGGGATCGGCACCGGTGACCGCCGGCGAGCCGCCGACGGCGCAGGTTGCGGCGGCGGACGATGCCGCGCCCCTGCCGGTCGTGCCGGAAGCGCTGGCGCGGCGCCTGGCGGCGTTCGAGCGTGGCAATGCGCTGCCTTCGGGCCTGCCATTGGACCTGCGCGCGGACATCGAAGATGCCACCGATCTGTATGCCTACGCCCAGCGCCTGCGCGTGCAGGCCGACGACGGCAACCACGAAGCCCGCTGGATGCTCAGCCGGGTCTATGACTACTGCGCGCAGTACGCGATCGATCCGGGCGGCTATCGGTTGGACAACAACGTGCTGGCCGGCCTGGGCCTGACCGCCGCGCCGGCCATGGTGCAGGCCCGCGAGCGCGTGGCACAGCGCTGCGGCGGCTTCGTACCCGGTGACAAGCTGGGGTCCGCGCTGGTGCTGGCCGAGCGTCGCAAGGCGGCCGCACAGGGCAACCTGGCTGCGGAAGCATCGCTGTTCGCCGAGGGCGAACCGCTGCATGACAGCCCCGAGTACCGCCGGGACCTGGTCGAGCGGGTGCGCACATCGCGCGATCCGGAGGCCTTCATGGCGATCGCGCCGGGCATGGGCGCGCGTGCGGCGGGGGACAGGGCGCTCGATGGCCTGGTGGCGGGCGAACAGCTCAGTGAACTGGCATGGCGGCTTGCCGCCTGTGAACTCGGTCTACCGTGTGGTGCCGACAGTGTGCTGGTCAACAGTTTTTGTGCGAACGGAGGGATCTGTTCGCAGGATGAGACACAGGATTTCCGGGATTTCGTGTATGACGCTGCGCTGTCGCGGCAAGGTGCGGGGAAAATGAAGCAGTGGATCAAGCGATTGGTTGGAAAGAGGGACGGGCAATGAATTACCGTCGATTCCTGCATGGGGCCAAGTTCTGGTTCTGGGTGGCGCTGTTCGTGGCCTATTCGGCCGGCGCGGTCGGCCTGCTGATGATCGATACCTACGAGGATCGCTACCGGCACCTGTCGAAGGTGGAACTGACCACGGTGAAGGCGCAGGAAGATGTGCGCCGCGTGGGTGCCAGCCAGGTCGCAGCGGTCTACCGCGCGCAGAGTGGCATGCCGTTCGCTTCGCTGCCGGCCGGCAGTACCTTCCAGGTGGTGTGGCCGGATGGTTCCACCGAAACCATGGTGATCGTCGACCCGACCTCGCCCAATGGTGTCCGCCCGCTGGCGAATTCGCAGATCCCGGCGCAGGCGGCCAGCAAGCGCTGAACCTGCATCTGTAGCGCCGAGCCATGCTCGGCTGCTTTTCCAGCAGGCCGGGCGTGCGCTCGGCTCTACAGCAACAAAAAAGGGCGGGGAGATCCCCGCCCTTTCCATGTCCAGCATCTGCTGCCGATCAGGTCAGTGCGATCGGCTTGTTCTTGCGCTCGGCAAGACGCTTTTCCAGGTAATGGATGTTCTGGCCACCGGCCTGGAAGCCCTTGTCGCGCATGATCCGCTGCTGCAGCGCGATGTTGGTCTTGATGCCGTCCACCACCATCTCGCTCAGCGCCACCCGCATGCGGGCGATGGCGGTTTCGCGGTCCGGGCCGTGCACGATCAGCTTGCCGATCATCGAGTCGTAGTTCGACGGCACGCGGTAGCCACTGTAGATGTGGGTATCCACGCGCACGCCAGGGCCACCCGGCGGATGGAAGCCGGTGATGGTACCCGGGCTCGGCACGAAGGTTTCAGCGTCTTCGGCGTTGATGCGGCACTCGATGGCGTGGCCGGTCAGCACCACGTCGCTCTGCTTGATCGACAGCTTCTGGCCGGCGGCGATCTTCAGCTGCTCGGCCACCAGGTCGATGCCGGTGACCATCTCGGTGACAGGATGCTCCACCTGGATGCGGGTGTTCATTTCGATGAAGTAGAAGCGGCCGTCTTCGTACAGGAACTCGAAGGTGCCGGCGCCGCGGTAGCCGATGCGCACGCAGGCTTCGGTGCACACCTTGCCGATCTGCTCGCGCTGTTCGGCGCTGATGCCCGGTGCCGGGGCTTCTTCCACCACCTTCTGGTGGCGGCGCTGCATCGAGCAGTCGCGTTCACCCAGGTGGATGGCATTGCCCTGGCCGTCGGCCAGCACCTGGATCTCCACGTGGCGCGGGTTCTCCAGGAACTTCTCCATGTAGACCTCGCCATTGCCGAACGCGGCCTTGGCTTCGCTCTTGGTGGTTTCGATCGAGGTCTTCAGCGAGGCTTCGGCGTGCACCACGCGCATGCCGCGGCCACCGCCGCCACCGGCCGCCTTGATGATGACCGGGTAGCCGATCTCACGGGCGATCTTGGTGTTGGCCACGATGTCGTCGCCCAGCGGGCCGCCCGAGCCGGGCACGCACGGCACGCCGGCGGCCTTCATCGCGCGGATGGCTTCGACCTTGTCACCCATCATGCGGATGGTGTCGGCCTTGGGGCCGATGAAGATGAAGCCGGACTCTTCCACGCGTTCGGCGAAGTCGGCGTTCTCCGACAGGAAGCCGTAACCCGGATGGATCGCCTGCGCGTCGGTGACTTCAGCGGCGGCGATCAGCGCCGGGATGTTGAGGTAGCTCTGCGGCGACGGCGCCGGGCCGATGCAGACCGACTCGTCGGCCATGGCCACGTGCTTGAGGTTGCGGTCGACCGTGGAATGCACGGCCACCGTGCGGATGCCGAGGGTGTGGCACGCGCGCAGGATGCGCAGCGCGATTTCCCCTCGGTTGGCGATGACGACTTTGTCGAGCATGGCGTGCCCCTCAGCCGATCACGAACAGCGGCTGGTCGAATTCCACCGGCTGGCCGTTCTCGCCGAGGATGGCGACGATGGTGCCGGACGTGTCGGCTTCGATCGGGTTGAACATCTTCATCGCTTCGATGATGGCCAGGGTCTCGCCTTCCTTGACCTGCTGGCCCACGGTGACGAAGGCCGGCTTGTCCGGAGCGGACGAGGCGTAGAAGGTGCCGACCATCGGCGAGCGCAGCACGTGGCCTTCCGGCAGCGCCGGGCCCGGCTTGGCGCTGCCGCCGGTGGACGCTTCGGTCGGCGACTGCATCGGCATCGCCTGCGGTGCCGGGGCGGCCGGGGCGGCGTACACCGGGGCGGCGACCGGCGCGGCATAGCCAGCGACCGGGGCGCGCGACAGGCGCACCGACTCTTCGCCTTCCTTGATTTCGATTTCAGCCAGGTTCGACTCTTCCAGCAGGTCGATCAGCTTCTTGATTTTGCGGAGATCCATGGTGGCCTCTTTGCTCTTGATGTCAGTGTGGTGGGAAGCGCAGCGCGCTCGGGTCAAAGCAGTTCGTAGAACTCGCGCAGCTGCCGTGTGCGGTCGCGCGCGAGTGTGGTCAGGCAGCGCATCTGTGCGCCGTTGCGCGCCGTGCCATCGGAACTGAGGGCATAGACGGCGTTGCAGTCGTGGTCGCGCAGCTGCACCCAGGCGCGCTGCGCCAGCACCAGCTGCTGCTCGGCATCGCCGCAGTAGCTGCAGCTGCCGCCTTTGGCCGGCGAGCGCAGTTGCTTGCGCGCCAGGGCGTATACGGTATTGAGTTCGGCGTCAGCGGCCGCGGCCACGTCAGAGGCGCACAGGTCGCTCTCCATCGTGGTGGCAGGGTGCGCACAGTCGATGCCTTCGTCCTTGCGGTCGAAGGCCGCGGCGGCACCGCACAGGCCAGCCCACAGCAGGATGCTGGCAAGCACGTGCGGCAGCATCTTCACGCGGCGGCCGCCTGTACGCGCAGCAGAGCCGCATCCATCGCATAGCGGTAGCTGTCGGCACCGAAGCCGCAGACCACGCCCACCGCCTTGTCACTGAAGTAGCTGTGCTGGCGGAACGGTTCGCGGGTGTGCGGGTTGGACAGGTGGATCTCGATGAACGGCAGCGCCACCGCCGCCAGCGCGTCGCGCAGGGCAACCGAGGTGTGGGTGAAGGCGGCGGGGTTGATCAGGATGAACGCGGTTCCGTCGTTGCGTGCCGCCTGCACGCGATCCACCAGTACATGTTCAGCGTTGGACTGCAGGCTCTCCACGGTGTGGCCGGCGGCGGCGGCCTGCGCGGTCAGCGCCTGGTCGATGTCGGCCAGCATGGTGTGGCCGTAGACCTCCGGCTCGCGGGTGCCGAGCAGGTTGAGGTTGGGGCCGTGCAGGACCAGCAGCTTCGCCATGGGATCCGGAAGACGGGAAAGGGCGGCAGTCTGGCGGAACCGGCGGATGCTGTCCAGTTCGGCGAAGTTTGCTGCGTTTCAATCGATTGTTTGAAATCTGTCGAAGCGCTTGCGGCCCTATGCGGAGCGGCGGATCAAGGCGCGCTGAACGGCGTGCGGGCAGGGGATGCGTGCACGTAGGCCGACGATGGCGCCAAGCGCCTTGTCGGGGGACCCGCGCCATGTGCGGGTGAAGGGCCACCGATCGGTAGATCCACGCCACTCGTGGATGAAGGAAGTTCGGTGCGCAGCAAGCTACGCACCCTCGGACGGCGGGTCAGGTCTCCAGCGGCACCGTTGGCACCACGTTCGGGAACACTTCTTCCAATGCCTCGCGCTCGCCCGGCTTCGGCATCGGCCAGTTGTAGGCGTTTACCGGCTGCGCGCGGTTCACCCACAGCGCGTAGTACAGATGGTCGGCGCGGCCATCGCCGGTGTTGGGATGGATCAGGATGGTCAGCCCCAGGCTGTTGAGCTGCAGCCACGGCACCAGCACCGGCAGCAGATCGTTGTTGAAGCCGAAGTAGAACGACGGCGTGACATGCGGGCCGCGCGGCTCCAGGTTCCAGTTGCCCAGCTCCACCGGGAAGCGCTCGGCGGCCCAGCGCCGCAGCAGGGCCGCCTTCTCGAAGTTGTCCTCGTCGAAGTAGATGTGGGCGTGATAGCTCTTGATGTCGGTATAGGCGCGCGGCCTGGCCGGCAGCGTGGCCTCGCCGGGGCGCACGCTGGCCGGCCGCGGGGTGGGTTCGCTGGCCGTGGCCTCGCCCCAGGGGCTGCGACCCGTCGGCGCCGGCGGCACGATGGCTCGGAAGCCGGGACGTCCAGGCTCGGTGGTGTTCGCCGCGGCGTGCGGCGATGCCGTGGTCGTCGACGCACTGGCCAGGCCTCCGGCGGCCAGCCCGGCCGAGGCGATCAGGCGTCGCCGTGCCGGCGAAAGCAGGTCGGCCCAGTGGGCGTCATCATCGGCAGGAAGGTGTGGATCGGTGGGCATGCGGGGCTCCGTGGCAGGGTGTGGCAAGGGCAGACAGGCACGCTCGGGCAGTGCTGCCGGTGGCGTCCAATAAGCAGGCGGCATCACTTCATGCCGGTTTGCTCCCGTCGTCATTGAGCGCGTCCGCCGGGCGGGCTAGGGTGCAGGCCTGCCGCCCCGGAACCCGTCATGACCCCGCCCGACGCCGACACCCAGCGCAAGCGCGCAACCTTCCGCCAACTGCATGCGCAGGGCTGCTTCGTGCTGCCCAATCCGTGGGACGTGGGCAGTGCCCGCTACCTGCAGCGGCAGGGCTTCCTTGCATTGGCCACCACCAGCGCAGGCTGTGCCTGGAGTGAAGGACGACCGGATGGCGCGGTTTCGCTGCAGGCCACGCTGGCGCACCTGCGGCTGATCGCCGCGGCAACCCCGCTGCCATTGAATGCCGATTTCGGTGATGGCTTCGGTGCCACACCGCAGCAGGTCGCCGAGGCGGTGGCTGCCGCCATCGATACCGGCGTCGCCGCACTGTCGATCGAGGACGCCAGCGGCGTGGCCGATGCGCCACTGCGCCCGGTCGACCAGGCCGTCGAGCGTCTGCGTGCAGCGCGTGCGGCCATCGATCGGTCCGGCGGCGATGTGCTGCTGGTCGGGCGCGCGGAGAACTTCTTCGTTGGCGTGCCGGACCTGCAGGACACCCTGCAGCGCCTGCGTGCCTATGCCGAGGCTGGCGCCGACGTGCTGTACGCACCCGGTATCACGACCCCGGAGCAGATCCGCGCGGTGGTTGCCGCTGCGGGATCGAGGCCGGTGAACCTGCTGGTGGGTGGGCCGACGCCGCTGCGCCTGCAGGACATCGCGGCACTGGGCGTGCGCCGCGTCAGCCTGGGGGGTGCGCTGGCGCGCGCTGCCTGGGGCGGCTTGATGCAGGCCACCCAGCCGATTACGCAGGAGGGACGTTTCGATGGCCTGCAGCAGGCGGCCTCGGGCGCGGCATTGAACGCGTTGTTCCGCTAGCGGACAGCCGGTGGATTCACGCCATGCGTGGATGGAGGGGCCGGAGCGTACCGACGCCCAGCAATCGCGCTACAGCGTTTCCACTCCGCCCTTGGGCAGGGTCACGCCCGGCTCCAGTGCCGGCAGCAGTTGCCAGAGCAGCTCCGGGTTGTCGAGCAACCCGGCGCCATCCAGATAGCTCCATTGCGCGGTGCCGACGCGCCGCACGGCGACCATGAACGAGGTGCTGCGGATAGGGGATTCACGTACGCGCAGCAACGAGTAGCGCGGGACGAAGCAGACCTCCTCGTCGCCGGCGGCATAGGTACGGGTCGGCACCCCGGCTTCGTCGCTGATGATGGTGACGCCGGCTTGGTGCAACGCCTTGACCGTGTCGCGGGTCGATCGGGCGTAGACCTCATCACCGCCGGCCAGGCGTTTCAGGCTGGGATGCGTGCGGGCGATGATCAGCTCGGCATCGCCGCGCGCGAACGCGGCCAGCATCCCCTGCACGTCCTGGCGCAGGACGGCCGATTCGGATGGGGTGAGCGCGCCGGCCACGGCCGTCGGTGCCATCGTGGCCAGCAGCAGGAACAGCAGGGGAGCAAGCAGGCGTCGGTGCATCGTCGGGGACCTCCACGGGATGCGGCGCACTATACGGTGAACACAAAAACAGCGTCCCACCGGTGGCGCTGGTGATCCGGGAATCATTACTTACCATTGGTAGTTAATGGTTCCTGGAGAGTCACTCATGCACAGTCTCATCGTCACCACCCACCCGGAAACCGGATCGCTCACCCATGCCATCGCCCAGCGCATCGGCGACGCCATCCGGGCCACCGACGCCGGCAACAACGTAATCCACGCCGACCTGGTCGCCGAAGGCTTCGATCCGCGCTTCAACCGCGAGGACCAGGCCCTCTTCCGCGGGACCGGTCCGGTTCCGTCCGATGTGGCGGCCGAGCATGCGCGGCTGGATGCCATCGATACCCTGGTGCTGGTCTACCCGCTGTACTGGTGGTCGTTCCCTGCCCTGCTGAAGGGATGGATCGATCGCGTGTTCACCCAGGGCTGGGCGTACCAGGACGGCGCCGATGGCAAGGTGCAGAAGAAGCTGCAGCGCCTGCGCGTTCATCTGGTCGGCATTGGCGGTGCGGGCGCGGACATGATCGAACGGCGCGGCTATGGCACGGCGATGAAGACCCAGATCGACATGGGTATCTTCGACTACTGTGGCGCACGCGTGCTGTCGTCCGAACTGCTGCTCGACGCCGACAGCGATGCCGCGCAGGTGCATCTGCAGACCGCATTGGAAATCGGCCGTAAAATCGGTGCTCCAATGAGTTGATCACCGTGTTCCGCCGATGCCTGCCAACGCCGCTCCCACGCGCCGCCGCCTGACCCGAGCGCAACGCGCCCGCCAGTTGCTGGAGGTGGCATGGACGCTGGTCGGCGAGGAAGGCACCGATGCGCTGACGCTGGGGCGGCTGGCCGAAGCGGCGGGCGTGACCAAGCCGGTGGCCTACGACCATTTCGTAACCCGCAACGGTCTGCTGGCGGCGCTCTACGATGACTACGATGCGCGCCAGACCGTGGTGTTCCACGAGCGTATCGGCCGTGCCAGGGCGCAGCTGGCCGACCGCGCAGCTGCGATCGCGTCCGGCTACATCGACTGCATCCTCAGCCAGGGCAGTGAGGTGCAGGGCATCCTCGCCGCCCTGGTAGGCGCGCCGGAACTGCATGACGTGCGGCGGCGTTACCAGCAGGATTTCATCGACAACTGCGAGGTCTGGCTGGGACCGTTCGCTGCCGACGGCACGGTGCCGTTGGCCGGGCGCTGGGCAATCCTCGGTGCGGCCGAAGCCCTGTCCGAAGGCGTGGCCGCCGCGGCACTGGCCAAGGCCGACGCCGAGGCCGAGCTGCAGCGGCTGATCGTGGCGACCGTCAAACGACGTTGACCCACCTCACGCTTCGAGAGCGGAGCCGGCACGTGCGACGAAGCCGGCAGCCAGCTGCTCGCGCACCCGCGCATCGCGCGCTTCGCGGCTGTCCGAACCGAGCACGACCGTGATCAGGCGCACCGGCTGCGCCTGCCCGGGCAGCACCCGGCAGGCGGTGGCGGCCAGGCAGAAACCGGCAGCCTGGGTGTAGCCGGTCTTCAGGCCGTCCACGCCGTCATCGCCGAGCAGTGCGTTCTGGTTGTTGCGGCGGAAGCTGCCATGCGCGAACGCGCGCTGCGCGGTGATGGCCAGGACCTGCGGATGATCGGCCAGCAGGGCGGCTGCCAGTACGGCCACGTCGCGCGCGCTCGACGCATGCTGTGGCGTGGTGATGCCGGATACGCTGGCAAACCAGGTATCGCGCAGGCCGAGCAGGCGCGCGTGGTGGTTCATGCATTCAAGAAACGCGGGCTGCGATCCCCCCAGATGCCGCGCTATGGCCAGCGCGGCGTCGTTGCCGGAGACGATCATCAACCCTTCCAGCAGACGCCCCAGGGTGACGGTCTCTCCGGGGACAAGCCCCATGCGCGTTTCGTCATCGGCCACCGCATGCACATCATCGGCAGCGATGGTGACCGTTTCGTCCCACGAGCGCCCGCTCGCTCCGATGCATGCATAGGCTGCGTAGGCCGTCATCAGCTTGGTCAGTGACGCGGGTTGCCGTGCGATGTCGGCGTTGTGCTGGTGGATCACCGCGCGGGTCGCGGCATCGAGCGTGATGGACGACAGCGGTGCGCGCGCAGGCGGAGACGACGGCATGGATGCGGCGGTGGCGAAGGGGAGTGCGCAGGGTATCGCGCGCTGGCTGCATGAAGCTGCAATATTGCGATGCTATAACGTAACGAAATTCCGGCCCGCCGTCGGCCCGACAGGACCCCTGATGACTGCCCCCTCGAAGCGCCGCGGGTGTCTGCTGCCGTTGCTGTTTGCACTGTCCGCGCTCGCCGCCTGCCAATCGGACCTGCGCGCCGGCACGGCACCTTCCGACGAACGCGCGCCTTACAACGTGATCGTGATGATCAACGACGGGGCCGGCTGGGGAACCTGGGATGCCGCAGCCTTCTGGCAGTACGGCAGCCGCGAAGGCGCCCCCTATGCGGATTTCCCGCAGCGCCTGGCGGTCACCACGTTCCCGCTGAACGCCAGCAGCCAGCCGACCGGCGACAACGCGCAGACCCTCGGCTACGACGCGGGCAAGGCCTGGGATACCGAGCCGGTGCCGGCGCAGGACTTGCCGTTCGCGGGCTACCAGTACCTGGCCGCGGTGGCGACCGACAGCGCCGCAGCAGGCACCGCGCTGTCTTCGGGCATCAAGACCTACAACAACGCCATCAACGTCAACAACGATGGCGACGCCGTCGAGTTCAACACGCTGCGCGCCAAGCGCCTGGGCATGGCCACCGGCGTGGTTACCTCGGTGCCGTTCGCGCACGCCACGCCCGCAGCGTTTGCGGCGCAGAATGCATCGCGCAACAACTACCACGCCATTGCCCACCAGATGCTGTCGCAGGGCCACATGGACCTGGTGATGGGCACCGGCGGCCCCGGCTACAGCGTCGACGGCCGCGCCTGCACTGAAGGCACGGGCACACCACTGGAAGGCTGCGCGAACCCGTGGGAGTGGGTGTCGCAGCAGGACTGGCAGCAGCTGGAAGCGGGACGCACCATCGGGGAAAACCCGGCCGGTCCGTGGCGCCTGGTCCGCAGCAGGGAGGAATTCGCCGCATTGGCGCAGGGACGGTTGCCGGCTGATCGGCCCCTGATCGGCGTGCCACGCGTGGCCAACACGCTTCAGCAGGCGCGCCAGCTGCAGGTGCTGGGCAAGGACGCAGGCACCCCCTCCGGCGTGCGGAAGATCGACAGCGTGCCCGACCTGGCGACCATGGCCCGTGGCGCGCTGCAGTTCCTGCAGCAGCGTTCACCCCGCGGCCTGTTCCTGATGGTGGAAGGCGGTGCCACCGACTGGGCCGCGCACACCAGTGCCTGCGGTACCGAATGGCACTACGGCCAATGCACTGACCAGCCGCAGTATGGTCGGCTGATCGAGGAAACCGTGGAGTTCAACGACGCGGTAGCGGCGGTGGTCGAATGGATCGAACGCAACGGTGGCTGGGAACGCAACCTGCTGATCGTGACCACCGACCACGACAACAGCATGCCGATGGGCCCGGATGCGCAGAACGTGGCCTTCGATCCGGTAAGGAACCATGGACGCGGCCGCATGCCGGGGATGAGCTTCCGTCCAACCGGCAATCATTCCAATGCGCTGGTGCCGCTGTGGGCCAAGGGCGCGGGTGCGGAGCTGCTCGGCCAGCGCGTGCGTGGCGTCGATACGGGTTACCAGAAGCACGTGGGCTGGAATGACGGCAGCTACATCGACAACACCGATGTGGCGGCGGCGGTGCAGCAAGCCCTGCAACGCTAGGGTAGCGCCGGCCGCTGGCCGGCAGCCGCGGGATGCCGGGTCGGCGAGGTTGCCGGCCAGCGGCCGGCACTGCCAGCTGTACCGCTGGGCGACGGCGACGGCGACGGCGACGGCGTCGGGGAAGGGCTGGCCAGTTGCCGCGCCAGCTCGGCGCTGGCGATGTGGCCGTGCAGGAACAACAGGCTGCTGAAGAGGTTCATGAGCGTGCCTCCACTTGAGTGGGTTGCACGATACGGGCAGCATGAGGTGGCAAAAAGCGACATTTCCGCAAGGTGGCCTTGAGAAGGATTCAAGTCTGATGTCTCGTCCGCCCCTCCACGCCCTGCAGGGCTTCGTCACCGCTGCCCGCCTCGGCAACCTGTCGCGCGCGGCGGCGTCGATGAACCTGACCGTCAGTGCGCTGAGCCATCAGATGCGTCAGCTGGAGGAGCGCCTCGGCCAACCGTTGCTGATCCGCCAGGCGCGTGGCGTCACCCTCACCCTGGAGGGCCAGCGCCTGCTCGATCAGGTCGGCCCGCACCTGGATGCGATCAACGAGGCGTTCCAACCCTATGCGGCGCGCGCCGAGCACGTACTGACGATCAGTGCGGTGCCGTCGATGGCCTCGGCCTGGCTGGTGCCGCGGTTGGGGCATTTCGTCGCCGCGCACCCGCAGATCGAAATCAACCTGCAGTCCAGCGAACGCCTGGTCGATTTCGAGCGGCAGCGGCAGTTCGACGCCGCACTGCGGCTGGGCACCGGCAACTGGCCGGGGCTGGTGGTGGAGCCGCTGTTCGACGAATGGCTGCTGCCGATGGCCAGCCCGGCCTTGATCGAGCGCATGGGCGGCATCGACCGCGTGCCGCTGGACCAATGGCCGCTGCTCGGTGACCCGGACGGTGCGTGGGGCGCGTGGTTCGCGTTGAGCGGGCAGAGGCCACCGTCGCGCTTCGTGGCGGTGCTGGATGATTCGGAGGCACACCACAGGGCCGCACTGGACGGGGTGGGCGTGGCGCTCGGGCGGATCACCCGCGCACGCCTGCTGCTGGACTCCGGCCAGCTGGTCGCGCTGTCCAGCCAGCGCCTGAAGACCGACTGGCCGCACTGGCTGGTGTACCCGCCACGCTCGGCCCGCCATCGCGGCTTCCTCGCCTTCCGCGACTGGCTGCACGCGCAGGCCGCCGAGCATGTGCGGCACATGGCAGGCGCGCATCTTTAGCATCGCGCCATGCCCGACGCTACCGTCACCGCACCAGCGTGACGGCCTGCCCGGCGCGTGCGAACGCTTCGCCCAGCAACGGGCCGGCCTTGATCGCTTCCACTTCATCGAACAGCGCCTGCAACGCCTCGACCGGGCGCGAAGCCGGCGCCGCTACCGCCTGCCGGATCGCTGTGAAGCGATCGGCCAGCACGCGGTGGCCAGGATGCGACCGCGCCCAGGCTTCCAGTGGCTGGCGTACACCGGCTGCGGCATCAAGATGGTGTTGCTCGAACAGGTCGATGGCCGCCGCAGACGTGTCCGCGCGCTCGATCGTGGCGTGGCGCAGCTCGCGGCTCAGGAACAGGTCGTAGGCTGCGCCACGGCCGACCGCGATGCGCAGGCCCTCGCGGTCAAGATCGGCCACCTGCTGCGCCGGGCTGTCCTCACGCACCAGGTAGGTGCCTTCGATTTCCACATAGGGCGCGCTGAAGGCGATACGGTCGGCACGCGCCGGATCGATCGCCAGGAAGGCCAGGTCCCAGGCGTCTTCGGCGGCCGCAGCAACGACCGAGGCCGCTGCGTCGTGGCAGGTGAAGCGGGCCTGCACGCCCAGTCGCTGCGCCAATGCGGTGGCCAGTTCCAGCGACGGCCCGCGCGGCGAGCGTGCATCGCCCTGTGCCAGTACAGGATTACCGAGGTTGATCGCCACGCGCAGGAAGCCCTGCGGTGCCAGCGCACTTCGATGGTCGGCCAGGGACATGCAGGGCTCCGCGGTGCAGGGGAGCTCCAGCATGCCTGCCAGGGTGTCCGCGCGGCGTGGACTCAGCCGCGCGCGGCGAAGGTGCCGTGGAAGCCCAGTGGCACGGCATACGGCAACCACGCCTGTGCCAGCGGGCCGTCATCCACATGGCACGCATCCAGCACCGCCAGGCCGCTGCGCTTGTTCACCGGGTCGAGCAGGGTGCCGACCAGCCAGCCGTCATCGGCGTTGCGGCTGCCCGGGCGCGGTACGAAGACGTGCTCCTCGGCCATGATGTCCGGCCCGTAGTGCCACAGCTGGCGACGCCCGCGCTCGATATCGAACGCGGCCACCGCGTTGAAGTACGGTGCATGAGCCGGGCCGTCGATGGTGGGGGCGTACAGCCGCGCGCCACGCGTGTTGGCGGAGCGCGGGTCGAACAGCGGGAACTCCACCGCGCTGATGCCCAGCGTCTCCCAGCGCGCGCGGCCCTGGCGCAGGTCCAGGTGCAGCTCGACCAGGCTGGCACCACTGTTCGCGGCGTGGGCGCCGTCCCCGGCCATCGCCTCCTTCATCGGCGAGCGCGCCTCGTTGATATCGTCGTGACGCACCGCACGCAGCACGATGCCGCCATCGCGGGTGAAGGTATCGCCGAAGTGGTAGATCGCCGCGAACGGTGCCTCGAACCATTGCGCCTTGTCCGGCGCGTCCTTGGCCACCACCGCGATGCGCGCGGGGCGCTGCGGCGCGAACTGCATGCGCTCGAAGAAGCTGCCGCCGGTGCCGGTGAAGTCGAACGGCATCAGCACGAACACCAGGTGCTGCCCGGTCATCGCGAACGCATGCAGGTAGCCGTGTTCCGGCGTTTCGATCACATTGGCGCTGCGCAGCTGGCCGTCCCCGCCGATGTGCCAGACCAGCAGGCCATGGCCTCCCATCAGGCTGATCGAGCCGAAGTTCCACACACTGCCATCGCGATCGGGCAACGGATGCGCGGAGAACGGCAGCGCCGCCAGGTCCGGGCGCCAGGTGACCGGGCCGAGCGTCTGCAGTGAATCGGGGTCCACTTCGAACGCCGAGCCGGATTCGCAGAGCGCGAACAGCCGGCCGTTGATCATCGTCACCGAGGTATTGGCCACGTTGGCGTCATCGTTGTTGCGCACGGCCAGTGCGCCGGGAACGCTGGTGCCGGCGGCCGGGTACTGGAAACGGCCGGCCTTCTGTTCGCGGGTGAACTTCGGCGTGGCGACCATGCGCCCGTGATGGGTCAGGCTGCCATCACCATTGAATCGCCAGCCATGCACCATGCCGTCGCCGTCGAACCAGTGGTCGTAGCGGAAGCCGTCACGCTCGGTCCAGGCCGGGCCATTGCGGTACAGCGTTCCAGCGAGGCCGGCCGGCAGCCGGCCCTGCAGTTGCACGGTGGCCGGGCCGAGGCTCTCGCTGGTGGCGCTGCGCCAGCCCAGCAGCCACGGGTGCTCCTGCAGGCCCTGCGCGAAACGGGCCGGGTCACCGGCGAAGGCCGGCGCACTGCGCAGTGCGGTGGCGCCCAGGGCCAGGCAGGCGCTGCTGCTGAGCAGGGTACGGAGGAAGCGGCGACGGTCCATGATGGCCTCGGGTCTGGATGCAGGAATCAGCGCAGGGTGATGTCGATGGCAGCGCCGGCGGCCGGCACGTCGACGCGCGCCTCGTCGAAGGTCGGCTTGCGCATCACCTGCGGGTTGTTGCTGAAGCCGTAGCCTTCCACCGGCATGCCGACCAGATTGGTATCGAGCTTGCCGTTGTCGTTCTCATCGTGGGTGAGCAGCACCGCGTAGCTGCCGGCGGGCACGCCCTTGAACACGAAGTGGGCGCTGTCGCCGCTGGGCTTGGCCTGCTGTGCCTGCACCGGTGCGGCCTTGCCGTCCCAGGCGGCCGTGCTGTTGACCAGAGCGACCCGCAGGGTGCCGGTCTGCACGCGGACATCGTGCACGGTCACCGCCAGGTCGGCGGCATGGGCACTGCCGGCCAGGGCCAGGGCAGTCAGGGCGGTGCTGAGCAGGGCGATTCGGATCATGGCAGTAGCTCCGGAAGAGGACGTGGTGGTGTGCCGCGGTGTGGGGCCAGTCTGCGCGGGGCACGGCGCCGGGTTCAGGGCCAGAGGTCATCGATCCGACGTGCCAGAAGTCACTTTCTGCACTGGACCCATTGCCGGTTGCAGTCGCGGCCGTCAGCATCGGGTCATGCCCAGCCTGTTCCGCCACCTGTTGCGTCCCCTCAGCCTCGCTGGCCTGGTCACCGTGTTGGTGGTGGGCCTGTCATTCGGCGTGCAGGGCCCCGTTGCCGGCCGCAGCCAAGCGTTGCTCGGCATGTTCCTGCTGCTGTTCGTGGTGCACGGATGGGCGGCAATGCCGACCCGCGTGCGTGCACTGGCTGCGGTGCTGCAGGCTGTGCTGGCGATCGCGCTGGTCGCCCTGCAGCCGCGTACCGGGACCGCGCCGGTGCTGCTGGTGGTGCTGGTCGCGCAGCTGGCCGAGCACTGGCCGCCGCGCTTCGTGCTGGGGATTGCACTGGTGGCCAACCTCGCCATGTATCTCGTGCTGCGCCACAGTGGCTTCACCCAGCCGTTGCTGGTGGTGCTGCTGTATGGCGGCTTCCAGGCGTTCGCGGCACTGACCGCACACTACGCACGCAGCACCGCGTTGGCCCGTGACGACCTGGCCCGCGTCAATGCCGATCTACTGGCTACGCGTGCGCTGCTGGCCGACAGTGCTCGCGACGCCGAGCGCCTGCGCCTGGCCCGCGAGCTGCACGATGTGGCCGGCCACAAACTCACCGCGATGCGCTTGAACCTGCGTGCGCTTGCGGCCGATCCGGTGCTGGCCGGGCGCGAAGGGTTGGTGCTGGCCGAGCAGCTGTCCGGTGAGCTGCTGGCCGACATCCGCCAGGTGGTGCAATCGATGCGTGACGACCGCGGCCTCGATCTGGCGACCGCACTGCACGCCCTGGCCGCGCCGTTCCCGCGTCCGACGCTGCAACTGCGTATCGGCGAGGGCGTGCGCGTGACCGACCCGCTGCTGGCAGAGACCGTGCTGCGCCTGGTACAGGAAGCGCTGACCAATGCCGCCCGGCATGGCAACGCAGACACCGTATGGCTGACGATCAACGAAGAGGACGCCCGGTTGCGTATCGACATCCGTGATGACGGCCAGCGCGCCGAGCGTATCCGCGAGGGCAACGGCATCGCCGGCATGCGTGAGCGCCTGGCGGCGGTGCGCGGCCAGCTGGAACTGGCCCGCACCGCACAGGGTGGCATGCACCTGACTGCCTGGGTGCCGGCATGAGCGGCGCCGCGATCCGCGTTGCCCTGGCCGATGACCAGGCGCTGGTGCGTGCGGGTCTGCGTGCGCTGTTGCAGGGGCTGGGCGTGGACGTGGTGCTGGAAGCTGAAGACGGCCAGGCGCTTTTGGATGCGCTGGCCACCCAGCCGGTGGACGTGGTCCTCAGTGACATCCGCATGCCCGGGATGGATGGCATCGAAGCGTTGCGCCAGCTGCGTGCACGCGGTGATGGAACCCCGCTGCTGCTGCTGACCACCTTCGATGAAAGCGATCTTCTGCTGCGCGCAAGCGAGGCAGGAGCGCAGGGGTTCCTGCTCAAGGACGCGGCGCCGGCCGACCTGCGCGAGGCGATCGAGCGCGTCGCCGCCGGCGAAACCCTGCTGTTGCCGGTCAGCACCGAGCCCGTGCGCGCGCGCTACCGCTTCCATGATGAAGCACCGCCCACCGACACCTTCGGCGAGCGCGAAGTGGCGATCCTGCGCCTGCTGGCCGGTGGCTACAGCAACAAGGAGATCGCGCGCAGCCTGTTCCTGGCCGAGGGCACGGTGAAGAACTATGTCTCGGCCATCCTCGACAAGCTGGGCACCCGCGATCGCACCCGTGCAGTGCTGAAGGCGATTACCCTGCGCATCATCTGAGTGGACCGAGCAAGGAGTGCCAGTGAACCCGATCCTGCATGTGGAAATCCCGGCCAGTGACCTGGACCGGGCCATCACGTTCTACCAGCGGTGGCTGCAGGTCGCGGTGAACGAACCTATCGTGCTGCACGACTGCCGGATGGCCTACCTGCCGTTCTCCGATGACGCCGCCGGTGCCAGCATTGCGCTGGTGCACGGCGCGGACTACCGGCCCTCCGAGCAGGGCGCCCGCATCTACATCGGCGTCGATGACCTGGATGCGAGCCTCGACCGTGCACTGCAATCGGGAGCTGAGCTGCGCTTCGGCCCGGCCGACGCGGGTGACTGGCGTGTGGCCGAGATCCGCGACAGCGAAGGCAACCGCATTGCGCTGCAGGCGCGCGCAGCTCTGTAGAGCCGAGCCCACGCTCGGCTGCTGTTGGCCCAGCCGCTCCAGCTCAGCCGAGCATGGGCTCGGCCCTACAAGGTCGCGGCGCGCGAGCGCTGCAGCCAGTCATTGATGGCCGGGTCCAGTCGCGGGTCGTCCGGCAGCTGCATGCCGAAGCGCTGCTGCAGTACGTCACGCACATCATCCACATCATGCAGCGGGCGCTTGTCCGGCGCCTGCCCGGGGCGGTACTCGGTGTAGTTGCCGCTGCCGATGGTGCGGCGCCAGTCCGGTCCGGTCAGCGACACGCGTAGCTGGCCCGGGAAGCTGGAATCGGGGTGGGTGCATACGTACCAGTTGCCCACCACGTTGTCGATCGGTGCAGGCGCCTGCAGATCGAAGCGGTACATCGCCCGCCAGCCGTCGCCGGATTCGGCCGACAGCACGAAGTCCCCCTCATCGGGCAGGCGCTGCAGCAGGTAGCGCTCGTGTGGCGTGGCCTGCGGCTGCGGGTCACGCAGCCGCAGCGGAACGGTCGGGGTCAGGCTGCCGAAACCGGCATCCACCAGCCAGTCATCGCCCTCTACCTGGACGCGCAGCAGCAGGTGGGTACGCGCGGTCAGTTCGCCGTCATGCGCTGCCAGCAGCACGCGCGCACTCAGAGGCTGCGCATCAAAGCCCAGTGCCTGCAGCAGGGCCAGCAGGCCGCCATTGAGTTCGAAGCAGTACCCACCGCGGCGGTCGTCGAGCAGCTTGCGCTGCACGCTGTCCAGGTCGATCGGCACCGCATCGCGCAACAGGCAGCTGAGGGTCTCGAACGGCAACAGTGCGTTGTGACGCTGCTGCAGCAGTGTCAGGCCCGCCAGCGTCAACGGTGGTGGCGCATCCAGCTGCAGGCGCTGCAGGTAGCGGGGGACATCAAGCGTCGTCATGGCGGCACCGGGCGGGGGAGGGAGGTCCACTGTGTTCCCCCAACCGGGGTTGAGGTCAAGCGCGGCGGCGATGTCATCCCCCCGTCGCCTGTGCCCGGTACAAAGGCCGTGTCCGCCAGCGATCGGCGCGGTCGAACCAAAGAATTCCTAAAGTTGCTTCAGATCTGGCCGATACAGATGCGTCTTTCCGCCTGGAGTCTGTCATGTCGGCCGTTGTTTTCCACCTCCGGTCCCTGCGCACGCGCCTTGGCACGTGGCGCTCGGCGTCCCCCGACCTGCTGTTGTGGCTGCAGCCGCACCGCCTCAGCGTGGCCAACAAGCTGAAGGCGACCCTGTGGGTATGCGGCCTGGGGCTGGTCGCGATCGCCGCCGTCTACGCCTGGACCGGCCACGCCAGCGCACAGGCTGCACGCGACCAGGCCAGCTACCAGCACGGCAGTGATCTGGCCGCCAGCCTGGCCACACGGGTGGCCGAAGCGCGCCGCCTGCAGACCCAGTATGCACGCAGTTTCAATGATGCCGACCGCGACCAGCTGCTGGTGACCCAGAACGCCCTGCAGGCCGACCTGCGGGCGCTGCGCGCGATGCCGATGGATGCCAGCCGGCGCAAGGCCCTGCAGGCGCTGACCGAAGCCGCCGATGCGTTCTCGCAGGGTGTGGTGGCGCTGTTCGAACGTGTCGATGAAATGGGGCGCGGTGACGCTGGCCTTGCCGCGCAGCTGCAGCAGGCGGCCGATGCCCTGCAGACCCAGGTGGACGCCCAGCAGCGGCCGTCACTGGCGCTGTCCCTGCAGAAGATGCGCCGTCAGGAAGCGCTGTTGCTGCTCGATGGTGATTCCACACATGCCGATCGTGCGAGCGAAGAAAAACTGCCGTTTGATCTGGCGCTGGCGGGCCTGTCCACCGATGTGCAGGACACCCTGCGCAGCGGAATGGACAGCTACCAGATCGCATTGCTGGGCTATACCGCGGCCCGTGTAGGCCTGGACGTGGAGGCACAGTCACTGCTGGAAACCGCCGCTGGCGTGGCACCGGCACTGGCCGCATTCCAGCAGGCGCAGGTCGCGGCGCTGGCCAGTGCGCAGGCACGGCAGCAGACGGGCGCGCGCACCATGAGCGTGCTGTTCGCACTGACGCTGCTGCTGGTTGCCGGTGTATTGATCACCAGTCTGGTGCTGGTCCTGCGCGCGGTGCGCCAGCCGATCCAGGACACCCTGCGCTTCGCCAGCGACATCGCTGACGACCGCCTGGACACCACCTTGCGCGTTTACAACACCAACGACGAGATCGGCCAGCTGGCCCAGCGCTTGGTCGACATGCAGCAGCGCCTGCGCGCGCGCATCGAGACCGAGCGCGCGGTGGCGCGCGGCAACACCCGCGTGCGCCAGGCATTGGACAGCGCGCAGACCGGCCTGATGGTGATCGATGCGGAAGGACAGGTCGCCTACGCCAACCCGGCACTGCTGCAGCTGCTTGGACTGCGGTACGAGGATCTGGTGGGCAGCGACGCGGTACACCTGCATCCGGCCCTGGCCGGCCTGGCCGGTGTGCGCCAGCGCGAGGAGCGCGAGATCGGCCATGCCGGCGTGCGCTACCAGCTGATCGCCAACGCCATCATCGACGAAGCGCAGTTCCTTGGCGTGGCGGTGGAATGGCGCAGCCGTGCGCTGGAAACCCTGTTGGAAACCGAAGTGGCCGCGCTGGTCGATGCCGCCGCGCACGGTGACCTGCACGGCCGCATCGCGCTGGAGGGCAAGCAGGGCTTCGTACGCACCCTGTCGACCAGCATCAACCGCCTGCTGGCGACGTTTGAAACCAATCTCGGCGACCTGCAGGCGCTGCTGGCTGCGTTGGCCCGCGGTGACCTCAGCGTGCGCATGGAGGGTGAACTGCAGGGGGTGTTCGCACGCATGCGCGACGATGCCAACGCCACCGTCGCACAGCTCGGCCGCATCGTCACCCGCATCCAGCACGCCACGTCCAGCTTGGATACCGGCGTCGGCGAGATCGTCGCCGGCCATCACGACCTCTCGCAGCGTACCGAACAACAGGCGGCCAACCTGGAAGAGACGGCCGCATCGATGCATGAGCTGACCGACACCGTTGGCCGCAATGCGGATGCCGCAGGGCGTGCCGACGCGCTGGTCAAGGGTGCCGCAGCGGTGGCGCAGCGCGGCGGCGAGGCGGTTGGCCAGGTGGTCGCGACCATGCAGGGCATCAGCGAGGCCTCGCGACGGATCGGCGACATCACCCAGCTGATTGATGGCATCGCTTTCCAGACCAACATCCTTGCGCTCAACGCGGCCGTGGAGGCGGCACGCGCGGGCGAGCAGGGCCGCAGCTTTGCCGTGGTGGCGGCAGAAGTACGCCTGCTGGCCCAGCGCAGTGCCGAGGCGGCGAAGCAGATCAGGGGATTGATCGAGGATTCGGTGGCGCGGGTCGGCCAGGGTAACCGGCAGGCCGAGCAGGCGGGTACCACCATGGGCGAGATCGTTGGCAGCGTGCAGCAGCTGGCCGAGCTGCTGGCCGGTATCCGCAGTGCATCGCAGGACCAGCATGCTGGCATCGCGCAGGTGAACCAGACCATCGTGCAGATGGAAGCCAGTACCCAGCGCAACGCCAGCCTGGTGGAAGAGGCTGGTGCCTCGACCGCGCAGATGCAGGTGCAGGTGCATGCGCTGGCGGAAGCCGTTGGCGCGTTCCGGCTGCAGCCGGAACAGCGGGCGGCACGCGCAGCGGCCTAGGCGGTGCTGTTCTGTGGGCCGGCGGGGAATCAGCCGAGCGCAGGCTCGGCTCTACATCATCAGGCCCGGGAAACGCTGTAGAGCCGAGCCCATGCTCGGCTCACGCCAATGCGCGCTGGCAGGAATCAATACACGTCGCGGCGGTAGCGGCCGTTCTCCAGCAGTGTTTCCACTGCTTCATCGCCCAGCGCTTCGCGCAGCACCTGGTCCACGCCTTCGGCCATGCCCTGCAGCGAACCGCACACGTGGATGACGGCACCACACTGCATCCAGTCGCGCAGTGCATCGGCCGCCGCACGCAGGCGATCCTGTACATAGCCACCGTCGCCATCGCGCGAGAACGCCAGGTCCACCCGCGCAAGATGACCCTTGGCCTGCCAGGCCTCGATCTCGTCGGCGAACAGGAAATCGTGCGCACGCTGGCGTTCGCCGAACAGCAGCCAGTGTCCTTGCTCGCCGGCGTGTGCGGCTTCGCGCAGCAGGCCGCGCAGGCCGGCGATGCCGGTGCCATTGCCGATCAGCACCATCGGTGCACCCGCAACGCGGTGGAAGCCGGGATTGCGGTGCACGCGGGCGACGATGCTGGCACCGATCGGTGCATGCAGCGACAGCCAGCCCGAACCGAGCCCGGCGCGTCCCGTGTCGTCGTGCACCAGCCGCACCACCAGTTCCACCGCGCCATCCTCGGTGCACGAGGCGATGGAATATTCGCGTCCGGGCAGCATCGGCAGCCCTGCCAGCCACAGGCACGGATCCTGTACCGCCAGCGCAGCATCGGCATCGGGCAGTTCGCGTTCGCTGGCCAGGGCCAGCAGCGTGCGTGCTGCGCCGTCGGCCAGCAGTGGCTGCAGCGGGTCCAGTCCATGTGCCTTCAGCACCGCACTGGCGTGCCGCGCATCGTGGCGGGGCGCGATATGCAGGATGTCGCCCGCCTGCCACCGCACCTCCGCCGGCGCCGCAAGGCGGATGCGCCAGATCGCACCGCCGACGCTGCCCGGGTTGAGGTGGTCGCGGCCGAGCAGGCGCCACTCGTGCATCTGCGTGGCGGGCGGCAGCACGCTGTCATCGGTGGCGATGCCGGTCAAAGCGCCCAGCTGTTGCTGCCACTGGCGCAGCGCCGGTACCGCAGCGGCATCGACATCGATGCGCTCGAACAGTGCACGCGCACCGTTGCCCTGCAGCCAGCCATCGACCTGGCGGCCAAAACCGCAGTAGTGCGGGTACTGGCGGTCACCGAGGGCGAGCAGGCCGAACTGCAGGCCCGACAGATCGGGCGCTTGTGCCAGCAGCCGTCGCGCAGCGCCCCGCGCCGCATCCGGAGGTTCGCCATCGCCAAAGGTGCTCAGCACGAACAAAGCCTGCGTAGTGCGCGCGAGCTGCGTGGCATCGACCCGGGCCAATGGCAGTACCTGCACGGCATGGCCAGCGGCCTGCAGCTGCGCGGCCGCACGCCAGGCCAGCTGTTCGGCCAGCCCGCTCTGGCTGGCATGCACGAGCAGCCAAGGCGCGCGGCCATCATCGGCGGCGGCAGTCGGCAGCGACTGGCGCAGCCCGCGCGCAACGCGCTGGCTGCGGCGACGGTCCAGGTACAGCATCCAGCCAGTGATGAAGAACAGGCTCATGCCCAGGCTGCTGAGCATCACCACCACGCGGCCGGGTGTGCTGAAGTAGCTGCCCGAGTGCAATGCGAACACGCTGGTGGCCAGCTGTGCGCCGGCGCCCTGTCGCGCGTAGGGGCGTGAATCAAGGATCGCTCCGCTGGCCGGATCCAGCTGCAGCAGGTCGTGTGCACGGTCATGGTGGCCGCCACGCTGCGACGGATCACCGGCCATCACCCGCACGTTGAGCGCCTGGCCGGGCTTTTCCGGCAGGCGCAGGTCGATGAAGCCGGTACGCACGCCGGGCAGCGCGTACAAGGTGGTTTCGACGCGGCGCAGGTCCAGCGTCGCGTCGGTGGCCACCTTGTGCTTGGCCGCCGGCGCGACGCCCAGCAGGATGTTGGCGGCGCTGCGGTACCAGTCAAACGACCACCACAGGCCGGTCAGTGCGCTCATCAGGTAGATCAGCAGTACCCAGGTGCCGACCACCGAGTGCAGGCTCCACAGAAACCCGCGGCCGCTGCGTTTCCACTCCACCGCCAACCAGCTGCGCCAGTGCCACCAGCGCCGCGGCCAGCGCAGATACAGACCGGACAGGGTGAAGAACAGCAGGGCGATCGCACAGCTGCCGGTGATCCATTTGCCGCGCTCGCCGGCGGCGAGGTGGCGATGCAGGTCTTCGACGAAATCGAAGAAGGCCTGTCCGCGCAAGGCGCTGAAGCGCTCACCGCTGTAGGGGTCGAAATACACCCAGTGTTCTTTGCCGCCGACGAAACGTGCCACTGACGGTCGCTGTCCGGTGGCATCGATGCGCAGGCGTTGCAGGGGGCGCTCGCTGCCTGCCTGCAGCAGCGGCACCAGTTCCGTGAGCGCCAGCGGATGCTGGCCTTCGGAATGGTGTTCGGCAATTTCGGCGAAGCCGGGGTTGGCGGCACGCAGCAGCTCGTCCTCGAAGGACAGCACGGCGCCGCTGAGGCCCATCACGGCCAGGACAGCACCGGCAGTGATGCCCAGCAGCCAGTGCAGTTGGAACAGGACGTTCTTGAACATCGAAGGAGAGGGGCCCGGACGGCTGCCGCCCGCATCCTGCGCAACAGCAAATGAGAATTAGTCGCGGAATTGTCCGGGGCGCCCTGCCTGCGGTCAAGCAGGGGTATCGGCCGGGCGCCGCCCGGCCGAACCCTCACTTCACCCAGCGTTCGATCTCACCGTGGGCGAACGGCCCCAGCTTCGCCTTGACCATCCGCCCCTGTGCATCGAACAGCACGCTGTAGGGCAGCAGGCCCTGCGCGTTGCCCAGCTGCACGCTCGCGTCGCGCGGGCCCGGTGTCTCGATCACGATCGGGTAATCCACCGGCACCTGCTGCAGGAAACGGCGCACGTCCTCCGGGGTATCCAGCGCCAGGCCCAACACCTGCACACCGTCCTCGGCCTGGACATGTGCGAAACGCGCCAGTTCGGGCATTTCTTCCACGCAGGGTGCGCACCAGCTGGCCCAGACGTTGACCAGCAGCGGGCGGCCGGCGAAGCGCTGGCGCAGGTCCAGCGGTTGGCCCTCGAGGTCGGGCAGTGAAAGTGCCGGCAGCGGGTCACCCACCTGCAGGGCCGGCGCCGCGGGAGCCGCTGCGGACGCATCTGGCGAAGCAGCCGGTACAGCTGGCGCCGGTGCCAGCCGATGCCCAGCCCACAGGCCGAGGCCGGCGGCCAGCACCGCTGTCCACAGCAGCGCTGGCCGTTGCCACTTCATCGTGCGGTGCGCAACAGCGCTTCCTCCACCACCGCCTGGGTCAGCAGGGTCGGCAGCACGGTCGGCGGTGCGCCGGGGCCGTACACCACGTACAACGGCACACCCACCGCCTTGTGCTCTTCCAGGAAGGTGGTGATCTGCGGATCGACGTTGGTGTAGTCACCGCGCATGTACACCGCATTGGTGCGCTTGAGCAGGTCCTTGAACTCCGGGCGCGACAGCACGGCGCGCTCGTTGGCCTTGCAGCTCACGCACCAGTCGGCGGTCATGTTGACGAACACCACGCGGTTGTCGGCGCGCAGGCGGTCAAGCAGTTGCGGCGAGTACTCCACCACGTTGTCGCTGGCCGCCTGTGCGGCGCGTGCCGGCGGTGCCAGCTGGGTCACGCCCCAGGCAGGCACCAGCGCGCCGATCGCCAGCAGCACGCCGAGCAGGGTCACTGCACGGGAGCCGGTCCAGCGGTTGCGCTCGAACAGCCACAGGCCGAAGGCGAGCAGCAGCAGGCCACCCAGCACCAGCGCCATGCCATCCACGCCACGCTGCTTGCCCAGCACCCACAGCAGCCACAGCGCGGTGGCGTACATCGGGAAGGCCAGCACGTGCTTGAGCGTTTCCATCCACGGGCCCGGCTTGGGCAGGCGGCGCGCCAGCGCCGGCACGAAGCCGATCAGCAGGAACGGCAGCGCCAGGCCCAGGCCGAGGAACAGGAAGACGGTCATCGCCTTCAGCGGCGGGGCAATGAAGGCGTAGGCGATCGCGCCACCCATGAACGGGCCGACGCAGGCACTGCCGACCACGCAGGCCAGTGCACCGGTGAAGAAGTCACCGGCCGGGCCGCTGCGGCTGGCCAGCGACTGGCCAAGATTGCCGATGCCGCCGCCGAGGGTGAACACACCGGACAGGCTCAGGCCCACCGCGAACATGATGTAGGCCAGCGCAGCCACCACACCCGGATGCTGCAGCTGGAAGCCGATGCCGACGGCGTTGCCGATTGCGCGCAGGCCGACCATCAAGGCGCCGATCACCGCGAAGGCGACCAGCACGCCCAGCGTGTACCAGAGCGCGTGGCTGCGCGCGCGCTGCGGGCTCTCGCCGCTCTGCGCCAGGCTCAGCACCTTCAGCGACAGGATCGGCAGCACGCACGGCATCAGGTTCAATACCAGGCCACCGGCCAAGGCCAACAACAGCACCCACACGAACGAGCGGTCCGGGTTCGGCGTGGTTGCCGGCGGGCGCGTACGCAGTGCGTTGTCACCCTGCGCATCGGCGGCGAATTCATTACCGCTTCCGGCGCCTGCAACGGCCGGGGTGGTCGCATCCGTATTGGGCACCGTCGGCATCAGGCGCAGGGGGGCGCCGTTGGCGCCTTCGCGTGGCGCCGCAGCCAACGGGCTGATCACCTCGTTACGCGGCGGTGCCTGGTCGGCGCTGGCGCTGACCTTGCCGGCGGGGATCGACAGCTTCACCCGGCGGGTCATCGGCGGGTAGCAGATGCCATCGGTCTGGCAGCCCTGGAAGGTCACCAGCAGGGTGCCGTCAACCGCGTCGGCAGCGGAACGACGCAGCGGCAGTGGTACTTCCACCTGGTTGAAGTAGACCGAGACATCACCGAAGTGTTCATCACGATGCGACTGCGCAGCCGGCCAGCGCGGCGTGCCGGCCTGCACGCCGGTGCTGCCTTCCAGCTTCAGCGAGGTGCGGTCGCGATACAGGTAGTAGCCCGGCGCCGGGCTGAAGCGCAGCAGCAGGGTGTTGCCGTCGCTGGCGATGGCATCGAAGCCGAATGCCTGCTCGGACGGAAGCGGCAGCGCCTGGCTGTTGCTGGCGGCACCCGGCAGGCGCAGCCCGCCGCTGTTGCCGGCACCGGCCAGCGGGTTGTTGAACGGGCTGGTGGCGCCGGCACGCGTGGCCGGAGCCGCGGCCTGGGCACCGCCACCGGGCAGGGTGACCTGAACCACGCGCTTCTGCGGTGGATAGCAGACACCGGCATCGGCGCAGCCCTGGTAACGCACTTCCAGGCTGATGGTGCCGGCGGCGTCGGTCGGCGTGCCGGGCAGGGTGGCCTGCAGGCGTTCGCGATAGGTTTCGACTTCGCCGAAGAAATCATCGTGGTGCCTGTCACCCTTGGGCATCTGCAGCGCGCCGGCATTGAACGCCGGATCGGCCTTGACGCTGGTGCGGTGGCGATACAGGTAGTAGCCGGGTGCGATCGTGAACTGCAGTTGCACCTGGCCGCGCTCGGGGGCAGTGGCGGTCAGCGCGAACGCCTGGTCCACCGGCAGCAGGTCCTTCTCATCCAGCGCGGACGCTGGCAGCGAGAACCACAACAGAGCGCACAGGGCGGCGCCACGCGCAAACAGAGTCTTCAATCAGCTTCCTCCCGGGTCTGTGCCCGGATCCAATCCAGATACGCCGGCAGGCCGGCCCGGGTTTCGACCGCGATGCACTCCGGGAGTTCATACGGATGCAGTTCGACGATCCGGGCAATCGCGTCATCGACGCGGCTTGCGGTGGTCTTCACCAGCAGCTGCAGCTCGGCGTCGGTGGTCACCTCGCCCTGCCAGCGATAGGTCGACTGTGCGCCCTCCAGGCGGGTCACGCACGCGGCCAGGCGCTCGCCGACCAGTGCGTGCGCGATGCGCTCGGCACTGGCCCGGTCCGGGCAGGTGGTCAACAGCAGCAGGACGGGATCGACGGTCGACATGGCCGTCGAGTATAGGGCCGCCGCCGGGTCAGGACCCGGCGGCGGCAGTGGACCGCTGCGTTGCGCGGTCAGTTGGCCAGCTGGCAGGTCGCCGGCCTGGCCGAGGTGAACAGGCCCGGGGTCGCCCACTCGGGGTGGTCGATGAACGGATTGCGGTTGCCCTGGAAGCTGTAGATCACGTCATTGCGCGCACGTTCGGCGTCATCCGGCGGGTCGGACAGGTGCCAGTCGATCAGCGTGGACAGCAGGCCCATATAGGCCGGCGAGCTGCTGGTCTTGACGATCTTGCTGCGGTCGTCGGTCAGCTCCAGGTCCGGCTCGGACTGGCCGGTGGCCGCATCCTTGCCGCCTTCATAGCGGATGGCCATGTACATCACCGCACGCGCCATGTCGCCCTTGCGCTTGCCCCACACCTCGAACGTGCCGGTGTTGCCGTCCGGCGTGCGCACCCAGTTGGAATTGCCCGGATAGCCACCGCTGCCGCCGCCCTGGCCGTTGTTGGCTTCGGTGGCGCGCTCGCCGCAGCTGGCGTCGCACTTGGCGAACGGCTTGTTGCCACGGTCGGCATTCCACTGTGCATCGGTCAGGTACAGCATGTGGGTGTCGGTGTACGGCGCGTACGGCAGGCCCTTGTCGCCGGTGGTGCTGGCGAAGCCCAGCGAGTTCGGCCAGGTGTGTTCGCGGTTGTACTTCAGGCCACTGCCGCTGCCGGCGCGATCGGTGACCTTGGCATAGCTGCGGTTGCGATACGCGTCGAGGATGCGGTTCGGGTTGTTAGGGTCCTCGTCGGCAATCTCCAGGATGGTCCAGGTGCTGGTGCCCGAGCCGCTGTACGGATAGGCGGTGTGGCCCTTGATGGTGGCGTGCAGCGAGCAGCGCAGCTGGCTGGGGCTGGAGGTGTTCACCTTCGAGTAGTAGCCGGCCGGCACGCCCGGGTTGCCCGGGTCCGGATTGCCGCCGGTGCTGGCCACGGTGAAGGCGATGCGGCTGTCGGCGGCCGGATGCGCGCCCTGCAGGTCGGTGATGCGCGCGGCGCGGATGTCGAAGCGGCAGGCCTCACCGGCCACCAGCGCGGTGTTGGTGGACAGCTTCACGCTGCGCCCGCTGGCCGGGAAGGTCAGCGGCACGCTGCCGGAAGTGCCGCAGCTCAGCGCGAACGCGCCGCTGGCCAGGTTCACGGTTTCGCTGAACACCACTTCCAGATCGGCGGCGGCCGGGAAGGTGCTGCTGCCCTGCGCCGGGGTGGTGGTGGACACCGAAGGTGGCGTGTTCGGGCCCGGGGTGCCGCCGCCGATGAAGGTCTGGCCGTTGTTGCAGCTGCCGAAGGTCTGCCTGGCCGATTCGGCCCAGGTGAAGTGGGCGTACTGGCTGCCGCTGCCGGTCAGCTGCAACGAGGTACCTGGCGCCGTGCTGTTGGTCTCGGCCACCGGGATGTTCTGGCTGGTCATGCCGGCGGCAGGGCCACCGGAGGCGGTGATGGCGCCCTCGTAGCTGAGGAACTGGACCACCTTGCCGCTGGCATCGACCAGGGCGATGCCGTCGTTCGGACCGTTCTGGATGCCGTTGGTCGGGTAATTGACCACGGCGATGGTGGCGCTGCCGCAGCCGGCGGCGCTGCCGGCCGGAACCGGGTTGTTGGCGTAGACCGTGGCGGCCGACGGAGTGCTGCCGTTGTACAGGTACAGGCGGTAGCCGGACAGATCCTCACCGGCGGTGGCGACGACCTCGATCGCTTCGCCGACGTCACCGGCGGCGGTGCTGTCGTCGTAGTGCAGTTCGTTGATGAAGACCTCGGCCTGGGCCGGCGCGGCGGCCAGCGCCAGCAGGCAGGCGGCGGCAAGCGGGGACAGCAATCGCATCGACAACTCCTTGTGATTGGGAATGCGCGGCCGAGCCTAAGGCCGATCCGATGACACTTTGTCGTAAATGAACGTCAGATATCTGACAGTGGGACATCTATCACTAAATGGCCCCCCTTCCCCCTTGGCTTGCCGCACTGCATCCCTATACAGCCGTCCACCCAGGGAGGGAGGTTTCCTGGCCCGGAGAAAAATTTCGGGATCAGCCCTTGAAAGGCCTGTGGAGGTCTCCATCTCTGTCGTGCTCCCGACTTGTCGGGCTTTTTCACGCGCGTTGCTGGCACTCGCCTGGTGCGACTGCTAACATCGCCGGACTTTTTTAGACCAATCAATAACTTAAGAGGTCTCTCATGAGCATCAAGCCGCTGCACGACCGCGTTGTGGTCAAGCCGATCGAAGCCGACGAAATCTCCGCCGGTGGCATCGTCATTCCGGATTCGGCCAAGGAAAAGTCCACCAAGGGTGAAGTCGTGGCCGTCGGCCCGGGCAAGCCGCTGGACAACGGCAGCGTGCGCGCTCCGTCGCTGAAGGTTGGCGACAAGGTCATCTACGGCCAGTACGCCGGCAGCTCGTACAAGAGCGAAGGCGTCGAGTACAAGGTCCTGCGCGAAGACGACGTGCTCGCCGTCATCGGCTGAGCCTCGGCGCGACCTGCTTTTCTGTAAGACATCCCTTTTCGTCGCCGGGCCCGGCCCGGCGCAAACATCGAGGTAATCGCAATGGCTGCCAAGGATATTCGTTTCGGTGAAGACGCCCGTTCGCGCATGGTGCGCGGCGTCAACGTTCTCGCCAATGCCGTCAAGGCCACCCTGGGCCCGAAGGGCCGCAACGTCGTGCTGGAAAAGAGCTTCGGCGCGCCGACCATCACCAAGGACGGCGTCTCCGTCGCCAAGGAAATCGAACTGGCTGACAAGTTCGAGAACATGGGTGCGCAGATGGTGAAGGAAGTTGCTTCCCGCACCAACGACGACGCGGGCGACGGCACCACCACCGCCACCGTGCTGGCCCAGGCCCTGATCCGCGAAGGCGCCAAGGCTGTGGCCGCCGGCATGAACCCGATGGACCTCAAGCGCGGTATCGACAAGGCCGTTTCGGCCGCCGTGGCCGAGCTGAAGAACATCTCCAAGCCGACCGCCGACGACAAGGCGATCGCCCAGGTCGGTACCATCTCGGCCAACTCGGACGAGTCGATCGGCCAGATCATCGCTGACGCGATGAAGGAAGTCGGCAAGGAAGGCGTCATCACCGTTGAAGAAGGCTCGGGCCTGGACAACGAGCTGGACGTGGTCAAGGGCATGCAGTTCGACCGCGGCTACCTGTCGCCTTACTTCATCAACAACCAGCAGTCGCAGACCGCTGACCTGGATGACCCGTTCATCCTGCTGCACGACAAGAAGATCTCCAACGTCCGCGACCTGCTGCCGGTGCTGGAAGGCGTCGCCAAGGCCGGCAAGCCGCTGCTGATCGTGGCCGAGGAAGTTGAAGGCGAAGCGCTGGCCACCCTGGTCGTCAACACCATCCGTGGCATCGTCAAGGTCGTGGCCGTCAAGGCGCCGGGCTTCGGCGACCGTCGCAAGGCGATGCTGGAAGACATGGCCGTGCTGACCGGCGGCACCGTGATCTCCGAAGAAGTCGGCCTGTCGCTCGAGAAGGCCACCATCAAGGACCTGGGCCGCGCCAAGAAGGTGCAGGTCTCCAAGGAGAACACCACCATCATCGACGGCGTCGGCGACAAGGCCAACGTTGATGCACGCGTGGCGCAGATCAAGACCCAGATCCAGGACACCTCCTCGGATTACGACCGCGAGAAGCTGCAGGAACGCGTGGCCAAGCTGGCCGGCGGTGTTGCCGTGATCAAGGTCGGCGCCTCGACCGAAATCGAAATGAAGGAAAAGAAGGATCGCGTCGACGACGCCCTGCACGCCACCCGTGCGGCCGTTGAAGAAGGCGTGGTTCCGGGCGGCGGCGTTGCGCTGGTCCGCGCGATCACCGCGCTGGCCGGCCTGAAGGGCGCCAACGAAGACCAGAACCACGGCATCCAGATCGCCCTGCGTGCGATGGAAGCCCCGCTGCGCGAGATCGTTGCCAACGCCGGTGACGAGCCGTCGGTCATCATCAACAAGGTCAAGGAAGGCACCGGCAGCTTCGGCTACAACGCCGCCACCGGCGAGTTCGGCGACATGCTGCAGTTCGGCATCCTGGACCCGACCAAGGTGACCCGTTCGGCGCTGCAGAACGCAGCCTCGATCGCTGGCCTGATGATCACGACCGAAGCCATGGTTGCCGAAGCTCCGAAGAAGGACGAGCCGGCCATGGGCGGCGCCGGTGGCATGGGCGGCATGGGTGGCATGGGCGGCATGGACTTCTAAGTCCCCGCGTTACCGATGCAATGAAAAACCCCGCCGGAAGGCGGGGTTTTTTTGGGGCCGGTCGGAATCGAAGCAGATCCACGCCATGCGTGGATACCGCTCCCAGGCGGGTATCTACGCGCGGTCCTCGCGCCGCTGCAGCCAGAGGTGGGCCGCCAGCAGGGCCAGCGCGCCACCCGCGATCATGCCCTGTACCCACGGCAGCTCCGTGATCGGCGCAAGCAGCAGGCCCGCCGCCATGCCGATCAGGCTGGCGCCGGCGCCCACCCGCTGCCGCCGCTGCCGATGTGCAGCCTGGCGATGGCGTGCGGCGATGCGCAGGCGCCGTGCATCCGGCTGCAACACCGCTTCGGCAATGGCATCGATCTCTGGGCGATTCATCCTGTCTCCTGCATTGCGTCCGTGTCTGCATGCTGCACGACTGCGGGACCTGTGTGCAATGGCAACGCTTCGATCATCTGACGAACGCCTTCGCCGCGCCGTACTCCCACTGCCACGGCACGCCGGTGTCGCCCAGCACAAACGCTACCAGGGCCGGGAAGGCCGCCTCTGCCCGCACATCGTTGCCCAGGATCACCACGCAGCGCTGGTGCTGCTCCACGCATACCAGCGTGTTGCCCACTGCATCGTCGTGGCCGCCCTTGTAGAAGCCTGCGCCCTGCGGGCCGAGAAACGTCACCACGCCCAGACCTGCCGCCAGGTCCTTGCGTTGCTGCGCCTTCGGCAACTCCGGTTGCAGGGTGGGGAACTGGCTGGCCGTGGTGATCGGCAGCTGCGGCCGCACCAGCTCCCTGCGCATCGGTGCGGATAGCCCGTCGCCACGCACGTAACCGGCGGCGAAGCGGGCCATGTCGGCAATGGTGGTATCCATGGACCCTGCCGCACGTACGCGGCTGCGCTCATCATGCGGTTCGGGCACACCTTCCACCGTCCAGCCATCGGCCAGGTTGGCGGCGAAATCCTCGCGCCACATCATGCTGGTGCGGGTCATGCCGAAGCGGTCGAACACCCGCTGCTGCATCAACGCGCCCACATCCTCGCCCAGCCGCCCGCGTTCGATCACGAACTGCAGCAGGATCAGTCCCTCTCCGGAATACCCATATCGACTACCCGGATCAAAGTGGAACTTCAGGCGCCCATCGGGCTCCAGGAAGCCGAAGTTGGCAAAGCCACTGGAATGGTTGAGCAGCAGGCGCGGGGTGAGCTGGCGCCAGCGCGCATCGTCGGCCAGCACACGGTAGTCGGCGTACTTCTTCGGCTCCGGCGGATATTCCGGCAGGGGCGTGTCCAGCGCCGCAGCAATGCTGGCATCCAGCTCGATCCTCCGGTCCTGCGCCAACTGTGCGACCAGATGGGCGAACGCCATCTTGGTCAGCGACGCGGCGTACATCACGGTATCGGTGCGCAGCGGTTCGCCTGCGGCATTTCGCTCGCCGTAGGCGGCCACATGCACCACCTTGCCGCCATCTATCACCGCCAGCGCCATGCCGCGCGCGTGGGCGGCATGCATCAAGCGCTGGGCTTCGGCGTCGATGTGGGCCGGGGTGGGTAACGGGGGCGGCGCGGCCAGCGGGAACAGCGTCAGCAACAACAGGGCAGCACGGTGCAAGCGTGAACCTCCTGGTGGGACGTGGCGCGATGCTACGCCGGCCCGCCGCACACGTCATGGCCCCAGGATCACGTGGCCGCTTGGCGGCGCAGGCAGATCCGCGCGGCACCCGTGCTGATGTCGACCTGGCCGCCACGCATGGCATCGGCGCCAAGGATCAGAGCCGGGCGGGTGTCCAGGCCAATAGCCTTGAACACGGGCAGCTCGCTGATCCTGACCTCCATGGCCGGTTGCCGCCAGGCGGTGCCGCGCATGCCGGGCAGCGTGTACAGCCAGGTCGGGTGCGGCTTGCCGCCGAGGCCTTCGGTGCCCTTGCTTCGCTTGCGCAGGCGGGGATCGCTTCCATCAGTACGCAACCCGAGCGCGTGCGCGGCGGCATTGTTGAGTACGGTCTGCGCCGCGCCGGTATCGACCACGGCAACAGCGGCGACGTTCGTTCCGTCCAAGGTGAGGGTGATGAATCCAAAATCGCGCAGGCCTTCAGTGCGGTCCTGCAGCGCGTTGGCCTGGCAGCTGTCATCGTCGAAGCGGAGAGTGCCGGTCCTCGACAGCGATAGCTCACCTCGAGCGAAGTCCCAGCGGGTGTCCCAGCGCGCGGTCAGGTCGTTGCCGACGAGGCCGTCGATGGCGGGGTCGTCGCCCCCGGACAGTGACCCCAGATCAGCCTGCAGTGCGCTGGCCCGCAGCTGCCAGCTACCCAGCTGCCAGGTGGTAGTGCGCGTGCGCCTCAGCTGTGCCCCCGAGGCACTGGCGCCTTGGGCAGTGGAAACGTCGGCCTTTCCATCGACCAGGCCGTAGCGGCGTGCCACACGCCCATCGATGAGCGTGGCCCCGGCTGCACTGTCGACCACGAAGCGCAGCGGCTCGGCTTGACCATCCAGCGAGAGCGCTACCGTCGGGTGGCCGCCCTGCATCCACATCGGCAGCACATGTTCGGGGGTGTCGGCGGCCAGCGTGGGGAAGGCGGCAGCAAACAGGGGCAGCAAGGTGAGGCGCACAGGAAACTCCAGAGTGAATGCGGAGGTCCATTGGCGCGCAGCGGCGTATCACCGGAACATCGGTGTTGATACCGTCCTGATACACGCCTGCACGATACTGGCCGCATGAACACTCCCGCCCGGGTCATCGTTGTCGATGACGATGCCAGCATCCGTGATGCCATTGCCGACTGCCTGCTGCTGCATGGCTACCACGTGCGAGTGGCTGCCGACGCGGCGGCGCTGGATGTGCTGCTGCAAGTCGAACGTCCGGACCTGATCGTGCTCGACTGGATGATGCCCGGCGAGGACGGCCTGTCGGTGTGCCGCCGGCTGCAGGCGCGGGCCATCCCCATCCTGATGCTGTCGGCGATGGGAACAGCACCGGACCGGGTGATCGGTCTGGAAATGGGAGCCGATGACTATCTGGCCAAGCCCTTCGACCCACGCGAGCTGCTGGCGCGGGTCCGCGCCCTGCTACGCCGCCAGGACAAGCTGCGTACCCAGGTGGCCAGCGAGCTGCGCTTTTCCGGCTGGCGATTGCTGCCCGATCAGCGCCGCCTGCTTGCACCCGATGGCAGCGAACTGGCGCTCAGCCGCGGCGAGTTCGCTCTGCTGCTGGCGCTGGCCGAGCGCGCCGGGCGCGTGTTGGGGCGCGAGCAGCTGATGTCCCTGACCCGCGGTGAGGACAGCGAGAGCGTCGACCGCGCCGTTGATCTGGCGATCAGTCGCCTTCGACGCAAGCTGGGCCACGCCGCACCGGGTGCCGAGGCACTGGTACAGACGCTGCGCGGCGAAGGCTATCGCTTCGACGCTGAGGTGCAGGTGCTGTGAGGGCGCGCTGGTCCACCGCGCGCTGGATCGCGATGCTGGCGCTGGCAAGCCTGGTGCTGGCCACCTTGGTCAGTGTGGCGGTGGTCGGCTGGATGCCGCGGCCGCCACCGCCGCCGATGCGCCTGGACCAAGCCATTCAGGTATTGCGCGGTGAACGGTCGGCCGCGGCGCTGGGCCTGCATCTCGAAACCCGCGCGTCTGCGCCGGAGGGCACCAGCAATGACTGGCTCACCCACCTGGTTGCCGCGCAGCTGCGCCAGCCGCTGGAGCATGTGAAGCTGGTCTGGGGCAGGCGGAGCAAGGCGCCGGAGGTGCAGGTCATCGAAGGCGGGGCCGTGCTTGACGCCAAAGCGCGCGCGGACGCGTTGCAGGCACAGGTCGCGGTGCTGACCGCAATGCAGTGGACGCCGTTCGAACTGGCCGTGCGCCAGGCAGATGGTCGGTGGCAGGTGGTGGGCAGCGACCACAGCGATCTGGCGGCATGGCGCCGGCAGGTCGTGCTGGCGCTGGTGGCAGGAACCGTGCTGCTGGCACCACTGGCGGCATGGGCGTCAATCCGCCTCGGCCGGCCCCTGCGGCGGCTGGCCGAGGCCAGCGCCAACGTGGACCTGCAGGCCAGTACACCGCTTCCGGACGATGGTCCGTGCGAGGTGCAGGTTCTGGCCCGCGCGATCAGTGCCGGGCGCGAGCGGCTGCACGAACAGGCGCAGGAGATGACCCGCATGCTGGCCGCCGTCGCGCATGACCTGCGCACACCGTTGACCGGCCTGCGCCTGCGTGCGGAGTTCGCGCCACCGCAACAGGCGGCGCGGATGGTGGCCGACATCGAGCGCATGGACGCGATGATCGAGCAGGTTCTCGACTACGCGCGTGGTGAGCTGCAGCCCTTGCAGATGCATCCGCTGGATCTGGCCGTGTTGCTGGAGGAGTGCGTGCAGAGCGCACTGCTGCGGGGCATCGACATCTCCTTCGACGGGCCGGATACGTTGCGGTGGCAGGGGGATGCGCTACTGCTGCGACGGGCGATCGACAATCTCATCGACAACGCCGATCGCTACGCGGGGGCGGTACAACTGCGGGCAGCCGTGTGCGGCAACGTGGCGCACCTTGACGTGATGGATCGCGGTCCAGGCATCGATGAGGCCGACCGCACCCGCCTGCTGCAGCCCTTCCAGCGCAGCGAGAGCTCACGCAGCCGCGCCACGGGTGGGGCCGGGCTGGGCTTGGCGGTCGCCGCCAACGTGGCGCGGCGGCATGCGGGCGAACTGCAGCTGCTGCACCGGGAGGGTGGTGGACTGATCGCGCGCCTGCTGCTGGGAAGCGCTTGCTGAAACGCATTCCCGGCTTGCCTGGATCAGATGTCCCGATTTATGATTAGGCGCCTAATCATACGTTGTTCATAGGATGATCGAACCCAAGCACCATGCCCTGATGGATGAGGCGCAGCGACGCGGGCAAGCCAACATCGCGCAGCTGCGACTGTGCTTCCAGCTGCTTTCCCTGTCCACCGCCATCGACCGCGACTGCGCCACCCGTCTCGCACCGCACGGGCTCAGTGAAGCCCGCTTCATCGTGCTGTTCCTGCTGCATGGCGCCGGCGGCACGTTGCCCCCGCACGAACTGGCCGAGCGCGCCGGCGTGACCCGCGCCACCATCAGCGGCCTGCTCGATGGCCTGCAACGCGAAGGACTGCTGCAGCGGCGCAGCGATGCCGAAGATGGCCGTCGCCTCCAGATCGTGTTGACTGCGCAGGGAACGCGCATGGCTGGGACGTTGTTCGAGCAGCACACGCAATGGATCGCTGGCCTGTTCAATGGGTTGGATACGGATGAACAGCAACAGCTGTCGCAGTTGCTGCACAAGGTCTGGCAGCACACCGATGCTGGACGAGAACGTGCAGCATGAGCCCGGCGATCGCGGCACAACGGCTGCATGCACTCAACACCGGCCATGCCCCCACGACCCATCTGGCCGAATGCCTGGCAGTGGATTTCGCCGCGCTGCTGCAGATGGTGGCGCCTGCGCTTGCACCGGAAGCGCTGCAACGCATGCAGGATGCCTCAGGCAAGGGCATCACACTGCGCATGGCCTTGGCTGCGCAACTGCTGCGTGAGGCGGGGCACGGTGATCCCGTGCAATGGCAGGACCATGTGTCCGACACCGTGCGCGGCTGGGCCTGCTATCTGATCGGCAGCGATGTCCGCGCGACGTTGGCAGAGAAGCTGCAGCAGATGCGCGCGCTGGCCGATGATCCACACTTCGGTGTGCGCGAATGGGCGTGGCTGGCGCTACGCATGAACATCGTTGCCGCGCCGATGCAGGCGCTTGAGTACCTGCAATCGTGGACACAGGAAGTATCGCCGCACCTGCGACGCTTCGCCTGCGAAGCGCTGCGTCCACGCGGTGTATGGGCCACGCATATCGCACTCTTCAAGCAGCACCCGGAGCATGCATCCGCGCTGCTGGAAGCACTGGCTGATGACCCGGAACGCTATGTGCAGGATTCGGTCGGCAACTGGCTCAATGATGCCGGCAAGACGCAGCCGCAGTGGCTGCGTGAGCTGTGCACGCGTTGGCAGCACGAGCGCCACAGCGGCGCCAACGCCTACATCCGCCAACGTGCACTGCGCTCGCTGCGGTAGTGCAGGTTGCCGGCCGCCTCCGCCCAACTTCGTAAACCTCAAGGAAGAACCACCATGTCGCACACCTTCATCGAGCTCTATACCGCCACGCCTGCCTGGACCACACTCCCGCCCGAGCAGCGGAGCGCTTTCTTCGCCCGCATCGGAGCCGGCATGCAGCAGTTCGATCCAGTCCGCATCACTCCGCTGGCGATGGGCCGCATTGCCGCGGGCGTGCCGCACAGCAGCGATGCGCAGTTCTATGCGGTCTGGCGCTGCGCGGGCCGCGAGGAGGTCGATGCGCTGATGGCTGGCATTGCCGCTACCGGCTGGCATGAGTACTTCACCACCACCCATGCGGCAGGCGCGATGGACAGCATGGCCCAGCACCTGGCCGACCTGGCCGCCTTGTAGCAGGATGGCAGATGCCGGTGGATGCCGGTCCTCGGCATGGGGGGGCACATGCGCCTGTCACCCGGACGCGGTAAACAGTGCATTCCCCCTGTCATCCGCGCGGAAGTCGATCATGCAGAGCACGCTCCAGATAACGCTGTACGGCCCGCTTGGCGACACCCCGGCACTGCAGCTGCCGGAGGCGGAAGGGCCGTCGGTGGCCATCCCTGAGCCCGTCCTGCGGCGGCTGGTGTCCGACCTCTACACCGCCCGGTCCCTGCTCAACCCGGAACAGCTGGAGGAAGCGCGGCAGGAACTGGGCCGCGTGCTGGAGCGTTGGGCTGACATCCATGAAGGCCTGCTGCTGGACGTGGAAGTGCATGGCAAATGAGCGACTTCGCGTGCCAGCTGCCGCAGGGATGCGCCGGGCGGGCCCCACGCTGCACCGCGTGCCCAGTTGCGGATGAAACATTTTGCACTGCGCAAAAGCTGTGCTATCAATACATCCCATGAACGCAGCCCCCACCAGCTTTTACTGGTATTACTTTCCGAAGCCACTGGCGGAGGAAGGACTGCGCTCACCCTGAAGAAAGCTTCAGACGCATTCCCGAAAGCCGCCAGCGAACCTGGCGGCTTTTTTCATGTCGCCACGCTGGGGACCCCCAACGTTCCGGAGATCTCCCCCAATGCCCCCGCACACCGACGACCTGCGTATCCGCACCATCGAACCCCTGACACCGCCGGCCCAGCTGCTGGCGATGCTGCCCTGTGACGATGAAGCCTCCGACACCGTCAGCGCCTCGCGCGCGGCTCTGCACCAGATCCTGCATGGCCGTGATGACCGCCTGGCCGTGGTGGTGGGCCCGTGCTCGATCCACGACCCGAACGCCGCCATCGAGTACGCACAGCGCCTGAAGCCGCTGCGCGATGCGCTGGCCGGCGAACTGGAAATCGTCATGCGCGTGTACTTCGAGAAGCCGCGCACCACGGTGGGCTGGAAGGGCCTGATCAACGATCCGGACCTGGATGGCAGCTTCAGGATCGACAAGGGCCTGCGCATCGCCCGCGGCCTGCTGCGCGACATCAACAAGCTCGGCCTGCCCGCCGGTGTCGAGTTCCTTGACGTGATCTCGCCGCAGTACATCGCCGATCTGGTGGCATGGGGTGCCATTGGTGCGCGCACTACTGAAAGCCAGGTGCATCGCGAACTGGCGTCGGGGCTGTCGTGCCCGGTCGGCTTCAAGAATGGCACCGACGGCAACGTGAAGATCGCCGCCGACGCGGTGGGTGCCGCTTCGAATCCGCATCATTTCCTGTCGGTGACCAAGCAGGGTGGCACCGCCATCGTTTCGACCACCGGCAACCCGGATTGCCATGTGATCCTGCGTGGCGGCAAGCAGCCGAACTACGACGCGGGCAGTGTGGCCGAGGCCTGCCAGGCACTGGCCAAGGCCAGGTTGCCGACGCGCCTGATGATCGACGCCAGCCACGCCAACAGCCTGAAGAACCCCGAGAACCAGCCGAAGGTGATCGAGGACATCGCCGTTCAGTTGGAAGACGGGGAACAGCGCATCGTGGGTGTGATGATCGAGAGCCATCTGGTGGGTGGCCGCCAGGAACTGGTGGAAGGCCAGCCGCTGGTCTACGGGCAGAGCATCACCGATGGCTGCATCGACTGGGACACCACCGTGACGGTGCTGGAGCGACTGGCTGCGGCCGTGCGCGCCCGTCGCGAAGTGAAGGTGTCCGAAGCGGCCTGATGAAAGCCGCCTCACGGCGGCACGAGTGTGGATGGCGGCCAGCGCCTGCGGGGGTGCGGCCGCGATCAGGGCCGGTCGGAGTTGGAGACCGGCCCATCTGCACCGGCGATGCGCCTGGCGCTGCGCATGAGCGACAGCGCCAGGTACATCGCCGGGGTGGTGCAGGGCGCGAAGGGTAGCGCCGGGCCATGCCCGGCGAACACGCTATCGTTCAATGCACTTCGTCGTGATACACGAACTTCGGCATTTCCCAACGGTAGTGGATCGCCAGCAGGCGCAACGCGAAGCCGCCGCCCAGGCAGCACAGGATCGCGGTGGCGTCGGCCACGCCCCAGTGCAGCAGCAACAGGTACGCCGCGCCGGTCAGCAACGCGATGATCGCGTACAGCTCCTTCTGGAAGATCAGCGGCACCTCGTTGCAGAGGATGTCGCGCAGCACGCCGCCGAACGCGCCGGTCAGCATGCCGGCGATCAGCACGATCGGCATCGCATGGCCCGCTTCGCGCGCAATCGAGCAGCCGATCAGGGTGAAGGCGATGAGGCCCAGGCCATCGAGCACAAGGAAGGTACGGCGGAAGTGGTGCATCCAGCGAGCCACCCATGTGGCGATCAGCGCCGCGCACACGGTGAAGCCCAGGTACTCGGGATGCTTCACCCAGCCCAGCGGATAGTGGCCGAGCAGGATGTCGCGCAGCGAACCGCCTCCGAGCGCGGTGACGCAGGCGATCATGACCACACCGAACAGGTCCATGCGGCGGCGGCCGGCGGCCAGGGCGCCGGTCATGGCTTCGGCGGAAATGGCGATCAGGTAGATGATGGACAGCAGCATGGGGCAGGCTCCGGGCGCGGTGGGGCCGGCCATGCGCCTATACCGCCACTGCCTGCGCAATGACGGGATGACGATGACCGGTGCCGCTCCCGCTGTCCTTTTGCCTGAGAGTTCAGCGGCGTAGGCCGCGTGCCCCTTCGGCGGATCGTCCCGGGCGTGCCCGGTGACCTCTCTCCAGCTCGGCGAGTCGAATGCATGGTTGGTGGGATTCCAGCCCACCGGCCTGAGCGATCATGGGAGCCTGCGCCTTCGGCGGGCGCCAGCACGGCGCCTCTCTCCTGCATTCGGGCGCCAGTATATCCGCTGCAGTGCAGCACGGCATAATCCGGCCATGGCCCCGTCCCTCCGCCCGTGGTTCCTGTACCTGCTCGAATGCCGCGACGGCAGCTTCTACGCCGGTATCAGCACCGACGTGGACGCGCGTTTCGCCGCCCACCAGGCCGGCAAGGGCGCCCGCTATACCCGCGCCCGGCCGCCGCTGCGCATCCTTGCCGTGCGCGAGTACCCGGACCGCGCCGCCGCCTCGCGCGCCGAATGGCAGCTCAAGCAGCAGCCGCGCGAACGCAAGCTGGCCTGGCTGCAGGCGCCGGATCCCGCGCTTCTGTAGAGCCGAGCCCACGCTCGGCTTCTGTTCCGTCTGCACGATGCGGGGCCCGGGCATGGACTGGGCTCTACGGTAGATCCACGCCGTGCGTGGGTAGGCCTTGTCCATGCCATGATCGCCACACCCATCGACACATGGATCCGTCCGATGAAGAACCGCGGGATACTGCTGTTGGCTGCCTGCGTGGCCCTTCTGGCCTGCACCCAGGAACCACCCCCACCGCCACTGCAGCAGGGGCAGATCGGCACCGCCGCTGAGCTGGCAGCGTATGGCCCGAGGACACCCGAACCGATCCACCTGCGTCGTGACCGGGTCCCTCCCGATCTGATCGATCTGATCCCGTTCGCAGAAAGGTGGGGGATCGGCGATGACGTGCTTCGCAACGAAATGCAGGAGCGCGCCACTGACGCGGAAAAGCAGGCATTGGCGGATGCGCTGGCGGGGCGCCATGCGCGCATCACCACCTGGTTGGACAGCTTCCCGCAGGGGCAGCCCATGTCTGTAGAAGCCGCTGCGTTCATGTACATGCAGCTGGGCACCGACGAAATGGGCCTGATGCCGTAGATCCACGCCATGCGGGGATGCGGCTTGCACATGCCATGATCGCCCAGCCCTCAGCCCTGGAGACCCGGATGTCCACGATCGCCCTGTTGTTCGCCCTTTCCGCAGCCACAAGTCCTGCCGCCGACCCAGCCACCCTCGCGGCCATCGAAGCCACCTGCCACGACTACGTCGATGGCCAGCTGGAAGCCGACCCGCAGCGCGTCGCCCGTTCCCTGCATCCGGACCTGGCCAAGCGCGCGGTGCTCGGCGATACGCCCGACGAGCGGCTTGGCCTGCGCCGCATGTCGAAGGAGGAACTGGTTTCGCTGACAAAGCAGGGCGCGCTGAAGACGCCGAAGGATCAATGGGACCGTCGCTGCACGGTGCTGGACTTGACCGGCAACGCGGCCTCGGTGTGGTTGGAAACCCCATGGTTCGTCGATTACTTCCACATGGGGCGCTTTGACCAACGCTGGGTCATCGTCAACGCGTTGTGGTACCCGAAGCCGAAGGCACAGTGAGCGATGCGTGCCGCCGGCAAAGCATGGATCTCCGTCGTCGTGCTAATCGCCGGCATCGCGCTGCTGCCTGGCCTTCTGTACCTGCTCGGGCTGACGCTGGCCGAAGGCCGGCCGCAGCCGGCAGACCGTGTGCCGAGTGGTGTGGCTGCGTGCACCAGTGAACCACGAACGGGATACCAGACGGTGGACCCGTGGCGTTTCATCGCCCGGTTCTTCGACAAGGCCGTGATGAAGAAGAAGGTGCCTGAAGTGGAGCGGGAGACCTTCTGGATTGCCCGACGCCACCTGTGGCGGCAACCGCAGCAAGACATGCTGCGCTGGCATCTCAGCAGCACCGCATTGACGATCTGGATCACCCGGCATTGGAGTACCGCGCAGATTGCCGACACCGCGAGAGAAGAGGGTTTCTGCCGGGCAGGGTCGAAACGGCGGGTGCGGGCGGCCCGATGAGGAGGTAGAGCCACGCATGGCGTGGAACTACTGCAACAAGGGGTCAGAGCCCTTTCCTGCGGAAAGGGATCCGACCCCGTTGCGTGCAGCCCTACCGCTTCGGCCGCCGGTCGTCGCGGTCATCACCGAAGATGATGCGTGCGCTGCGCTGGTAGCTCCAGTACGCCACCGCCCAGTTCAGCAGCACCACGATGCGGTTGCGGAAGCCGATGAGGAAGAACACGTGCGCGGCCAGCCAGAACCACCACGCCAGTACACCGGACAGCTGCAGGCGGCCCAGGTGCACGATCGCGGCCATGCGGCCGATCGTGGCGAGGTTGCCATAGTCGGCGTACTTGAACGGACCGGGTTCGGGCTTGCCGTGCAGGCGAGCGCGGATCACCTCGGCCACGTACTTGCCCATCTGCTTGGCCGCGGGCGCCACACCGGGCACCGGCTTGCCATTGGCCTGGCTCAGCGCGGCCAGGTCGCCGGCCACGAACAGCTCCGGGTGACCGGGCAGGGTCAGGTCCGGTTGCACCTGTACGCGTCCGGCGCGGTCCAGCGGCACCTCCAGCGTGCGCGCCAGCGGTGAAGCAGCCACGCCGGCGGCCCACACCACGGTGCGCGCCGGCACGAACTGATCGCCGAGCGTGAAGCCGTGGCTGTCGATGTCGCTCACCGGGGTGCCGGTCAGCACTTCCACGCCAAGCTTTTCCAGCTGCCGGCGCGCCTTCAGCGAAAGCACTTCCGGGAACGAGGACAGTACGCGCGGACCGGCTTCGACCAGCCGCACCTTGGCACTGGCCGGGTCGATGTGGCGGAATTCATTGCGCAGCGTATGCCGCGCGATTTCAGCCAGGGTGCCGGCCAGCTCGACGCCGGTAGGGCCGCCGCCGACGATGGCGAAACTCAGCCACGCCGCCTTCTTTGCCGGGTCCGGTTCGGCCTCGGCGCGTTCGAAGGCCAGCAGCAGCTTGCGGCGCAGCGCGATGGCATCGTCCAGTGTCTTCAGGCCGGGCGCGTCATCGGCCCACTGATCGTTGCCGAAGTAGGCGTGGGTGGCGCCGGTGGCCAGCAGCAGGCTGTCGTAGTCCAGCGTGCTGCCGTCGGCCATGCGTATCTGCCGGGCCTGCTTGTCGATGGCCACCACTTCGCCCAGACGGACTTCCACATTGCGCTGGTGGCCGAGGATGTGGCGCAGCGGTGCGGCGATATCCGGCGCGGACAGGCCGGCGGTGGCCACCTGGTACAGCAGCGGCTGGAACAGATGATGGTTGCGGCGGTCGACCAGGGTGATGCGTATGCGTTCGCGGGCCAAGGCACGGGTGGCCCAGAGACCGGCAAAACCGCCGCCGACAACGACCAGATGCGGAACGCGCTCACGACTCATCGACTCACTCCAGTGGGGGCATTGGGGGAAGCGCCTGGCATCTTCGCACGCTGACCGCCTGTCACGTCAGCGCCCGCGTGGATCGGCGATACTCGGGTTCAGGCAACCGCCCTTGAGGAGCCCATGAGCGAACCGGAAAAGCGCATCGCCCTGTTGATCGACGCCGACAACGCGCCGGCCTCGAAGATCGACGAGGTGCTGGCCGAAGTGGCCCGCTACGGCGTGGCCAACGTGCGCCGCGCCTATGGCAACTGGAAGAGCCCGCGATTGAAGGGCTGGGAAGCCGTGCTGCACGAATACGCGATCCGGCCGATCCAGCAGTTCGCCTACAGCAAGGGCAAGAACGCCTCGGACATGGCGATGGTGATCGATGCCATGGACCTGCTCTACGCGCGCAACCTCGACGGCTTTGCCATCGTGTCCAGCGATGCGGACTTCACCCCGATGGTGATGCGCCTGCTGACCGATGGCGTGAAGGTGTATGGCTTCGGCGAGAAGAAGACGCCGGAACCATTCGTCAACGCGTGCTCGAAATTCACCTATCTGGAGGCACTGGGCCAGACCCACGCCAGCGTGCCGGATGCCGAACAGGCGTCCAGCGAACAGGCCTCGAGCGAGCCGGTGGCCAACGACGATGCGCGGCCGCGCAAGAGTGGTGCGGAAATGCGCAGCGACTCGCGGCTGGTGAAGATGCTGCGTCGCGCGGTGTCCGCGGCCGAGGGTGAGGATGGCTGGTCGCACCTGGGACCGGTCGGCAGCCAGATCGGCAACCAGGCCTCGTTCGACCCGCGCAACTACGGCTACGGCAAGCTCAGCGATCTGCTGGCGGCGATCGGCCTGTTCGAACTGAAGAAGGACGGCAAATCCTCCTACGTGCGCGCGCTGCCGAAGAAAAACCGCTAGTGCCGGCCGCTGGCCGGCACATCACCCAAACGGGTCAGATCACCCGTGCTTCCGAATTCGCATAGCCGTCGGCGAACCCGGCGGCGAAATCCTCAACGCCGTTGAAGGCCAGCAGCAACAGGCCCGCACACAGCAGCAGATTGCGATTGGAGCGGCGGTAGCCCAGCACCAGCATCCCCAGCCCTGCTGCCAGCAGAACGTAGTTCAAAGCATCCCATGCAGTCACGTCGTCTCTCCCTGTGGATGGGCGTATCGTAGCGCTTCCGCGCCACCGTGGCGCGCCGCTGCAGGCAAGGAAATCCGCAATGTTGAAGATCTGGGGCCGCCGCAATTCCAGTAACGTCCGCAAGGTGCTGTGGTGCGCTGAGGAGATCGGCCTGCCGTATGAATCCATCGAAGTCGGTGGCAGCCACGGCGGCACGCAGACGCCGGAGTACCAGGCGATGAATCCCAACAGCCTGGTGCCGGTGATCGAAGACCATGGCCTGCCGCTGTGGGAATCGAACGCCATCGTGCGCTATCTGAGCGCACGCTACGCATTGGGCACGCTGTACGCCGAAGACCCGATGGAGCGTGCCCAGGCCGAGAAGTGGATGGACTGGAGTACCTCGCGGATGGCGCCGCTGTACAGCGACCTGATCTGGGGCATCATGCGTACCGCCCCGGCCGACCGCGACGAATCGCGGATCAATGCCGCGATCGTGCGCGCCGGTGACTACCTGGCCATGGCCGACGCCACCCTGGCCAAGCAGCCGTGGTTGTCCGGCGACAGGTTCGCAATGGGCGACATCCCGCTGGGCTCGCTGATCTACGCGTGGTTCGAATTGCCGATCCAGCGCCCGGAGCTGCCGCACCTGGCTGATTGGTACGCCCGCCTGCGCGAGCGCCCCGCCTACCAGCGCGGCGTGATGTCGCCGCTGACGTAAGCGAAAGCATTCGGGATCAGAGTCATTTTCTGCGAAAAGGAACCCGACCCCAGGGCATCGGGGTCGGATCCCGCCCGACGGGTGGGCTCTGACCCCTCAATACAGATCCGTCGGATCCACATCCAGGGACCAGCGCACCTTGCGTGCTTCCGGCAGCGCGTACAGCTGCGGTACCAACTGCCCGAGCACGCCGTGCAATGGCGGCCGCTGCGTCGCCGACAGCAACAGCTGCGTGCGCTGGTAGCCGGCCCGCCGCGGCATCGGCGCCGGCATCGGCCCATACGCCTCCACTACGTTCTGCTCGCCCAGCAGCTGCCGCGCAGCCAGCAGGAACGCGTTGGCATGCTCCACCTGCTGCGCTTCGGCGCGCATCAGCGCCAGGTGTGCGAAGGGTGGGAATCCGGCAGCCTGGCGCTGGTTCAATTCGGCCTGCGCGAACGGGTGGTAGCCACCGCTGACCAGGGTTTCCAACAGCGGATGCCCCGGATGATGGGTCTGCAGCCAGACCTCGCCAGGATCACGTGCACGGCCCGCGCGGCCCGCCACCTGGATCAGCTGCTGTGCCAGTTTCTCGCTGGCACGGAAGTCCGCCGAGAACAGCCCTTCGTCGATGCCGACCACCACCACCAGGGTCAGCTTGGGAAGATCGTGGCCCTTGGCCAGGATCTGCGTGCCGACCAGGATGCCGGGCTGGTCGCCCAGTTTCGCCAGCTGCTGTTCCAGTGCATCGCGACGAGACGTGGTGCCGCGGTCGATGCGCACCACCGGGAAATCGGCGAAGGCGGCGGTGAGATGTTCTTCCAGGCGCTCGGTGCCGATGCCCTGCGGTTGCAGCGCCAGGCTGCCGCACGCGGGGCATGCCAGCGGTGCCGGTTGCCGTGCGCCACAGTGATGGCACTGCAGGCGACGGCCGCCGCCATGCACGGTCATCGGTGCATCGCATCGGTTGCACGGTGCGGTCCAGCCGCAGTCGTGGCACAGCAGCACCGGCGCGTAGCCACGGCGGTTCTTGAACACCAGCACCTGCTGGCCACGCTGCAGATGCTCGCCGATGCCGGCCAGCACATCGGCCGACAGGCCGTCGTGCAGCGGTCGCTTGCGCACATCGAGGATGCGCACGCGCGGTGGCCGCGCATCGCCGGCGCGCTGCTTCAGGCGCAGGTGGGTGTAGCGCACGGCATAGGCGTTGTGCAGCGTTTCCAGCGAGGGTGTAGCGCTGCCCAGCAGCACCGGGATGCCCAGCGCCTTGGCCCGCACCAGAGCGAAATCACGGGCGTGGTAGCGGATGCCGTCCTGCTGCTTGTAGCTGCCATCGTGTTCTTCGTCGACGATCAGCAGGCCGGCCTGCGGCAACGGCGTGAACACTGCCGACCGTGTGCCGACGATCACCCGTGCCTCGCCACGCGAAGCCGCCGCCCAGACCCGAGCGCGCTCGTTGTCGTTCAATCCCGAATGCAGGGCATGCACGGCAATGCCCAGGCGGCCACGGAAGCGTGCCAGGGTCTGCGGGGTCAGGCCGATTTCCGGCACCAGCACCAGCGCCTGCTTGCCTTGGGCCAGGCAGTGGATGATGGCCTGCAGGTAGACCTCGGTCTTGCCGCTGCCGGTTACGCCATCCAGAAGGAACGGTTGGAAGCCCTCGACTGCGTTGATCGCCGCCACGGCCTCGGCCTGGTCCGGATTGAGCGTGGGGCCGGGCAGCGGCTGCGCGTGCTGCGGCGCCACGCTCAACGCGACGCGTTCGGCCAGCGCGCGCTTGGCCAGGCTGCGTGCGGCGGTGCGCCAGTCCTCCATGCGTTCGCCCAGTACGTCTTCATCGACGATGGCGTCGGCCAGCAACTCGGCCAACTGCCGGGGGCGGCTGCCGGCGCGCAGTTTTTCGCGCTGGGTGCGGCCTTCGGTCGTCAGCTGCCAGCCCCAGTGGTGGGTGTCGGGCAGGGCGTCGCCATGGCGCAGCGGGCCGGGCAGGGCGGTGCTCAGCACCTCGCCCAGTGGTGCATGGGTGTAGCGCGCCAGCCACTGCAGGCTCTGCCACAGCTCGCCCTGCAGCAGCGGTTGCGGATCGCACCAGGCCAAGGCCTGGCGAAGTCCCTGGCCGTCATCGGTCTGGCCGTGGCCGACCACCACGCCGACCAGCTCGCGGTTGCCGAACGGCACCTTCAGGCGGCAGCCGACCGCGACCGTGGGGCCATCGCCCTCCGGCGACAGGTAGTCGAACAGGCGCGGCAGCGGGACGGGCAGGGCGACCTGCAGGGTCGGAATGGGTGAAAGCATCGGGCCAGTGTAACGGGCCATGCGCGCGCCAATGGCAGGGGGCAAAGGCAGCCGGGGAGCCTCCGTTGAATCATAAATGTCACCTAAATATCGGTGTCCATTGGAGATTCAGTCTTATCCACATGTTCTGTGGATAACGTTGTGCGTTACCGGCTGGCGGACGCGCAGAAGGCCGATGGCGACGGCCTGCCACTTGAGTTGGTCAAAAAATAGCCACACATCAAAAGCAATTAAAATCAATAACTTGAGTGTGAAACAATGTTGAAACAGAGTGGATTCAGCCGGATGCCCCCGTTTTTCCCCCGGGGGGCGTGGTGCTGTGCACAACCTGCAGCACGAAGTGCCCGTGGGCGCAAGTCCTACGGGTGCCGATGGGCTGCCGCTATCATGCCGGCAGACCTTTGGAGTGACCGATGACGGCTGTGCCCGCCCCTGTTTCCTCGACCGCGGCCGGCGCGCTGTCGGCGTTCCTGCGTGGCGTCGAACGCCGCGCCCTGGTGGTGGCTGAACTGCAGTGCGGCGATGCCGCGCGTGCCGAGCAGACCCTGGTGGCGGTGATGCGCGCCTTTGCCGCCGTCGCCAGCGACCTGCCGATGGCGCAATGGCCGACCCGCTTCTGGACCCTGCTCGGCCAGCGCCAGGCACTGCGCGAACCCGCGGGCGGGCAGTGGGCCGCACCGTTGACCGCGCTGGGCGAGATGGGGCCGCTGCCGCGTCTGGCGCTGCTGCTGCGGGTGGGCGGCAGCCTGGACGAAGGCATTGCCATGCGCGTACTCGACCAGGACGAGGCCGGTTATCAGCACCTGCTGGCCGATGCCTGCCCGCGCGATGCACACGGCCAGCCCGATGCCTCGGCCTGGCGCCAGCTGGCCGAGCAGGTGCAGCTGCGCATCCGCGACCTGCCGGCCAAGCGTCTGCAGCAGCTGCAGCAGCCAGCCGCACCGGCCGCCAGCAATGAAGCGCCCACGACCAGCTGGCGCGCACCGCAGCGCGATGAACGTGCGGCCGCCCCTGGCAAGCGCCGGCGCGCGAATGCCAAGCCACGCTGGCGCGGCCCGCTGATCCTGCTGGTGACCGTGGCTGTGCTGCTGGTTGCCGCGCTGGGCTGGCGCCACTGGCAGGGCCGTTCGTTGGGCAGTGATGCACCGTTGCCGGAAGGCGTGGTGGGCGAGGCCGGTCCGGTGACCGTGGAAGCTCTTCCGCCAAGCAAGGTCAACGCCACGCCGGATGCGACCCCGGCCCAGGCCGCCGACGACGCCACCATGCTCGCAGACCGTGATTATCCCTTGGTGGCCGATGCCGATCTGTACGCCTGGACTGCCGCCGGCGGCCCGCTGCCGGTGGATGAATCCCAATCCAAGCCGAGCCGGCCGGAGCCGGCCAGCGCCACGCTGGAAACCGCTGCTGCCGATGAATAAGACCGTGTTCGCCAGCGTGCTGCTGGCCCTGCCGTTGTCGCTTTCGGCCGCGCCGCAGACCTTGAACGTGCCGTTGCCGCCGCCGGTGCCGGCCGCTGCGTCTGCCGCGCCAGCCCCCCCGGTCGCACCCGCATCGTTTGCCCAGCTCGATGCCCCGCAGCAGCGTCAGCGCCGTGCCGATTACGCAGCCTGGCGCGCCCTGCCGGAGAGCGAGCGCGAGCGCATCCGACAGGCCGCGGCGCGATTCAATGCGTTGCCGACGGACCAGCAGCAGCGCCTGCGCCAGCAGTTCCAGGCGCAGGACCAGGCGTTCCGTGAAGGCTGGCGGCTGGGCCCGCAGCTGGGGCTGGAATTCCCCAAGCTGCACGGCCTGTTCGGCTTCGTGCCACCGGAACAGCGCGAGGCCGCGCTGGCCGTGCTGCGCCAGCTCAGCCCGGCGCAGCTGGCCCAGCTGACCCTGGTCGCGCAGCGCACGCCACCGCAGGAACGCGACGCGGTGCGCGGCGCGTTCCTCGCCGTGCCGGCCGCCGAGCGCGACACCTGGCTCAAGCGCCAGGCCGGTCAATAGACCCCGAGGCGTAGCGTCGACGGGTAGAGTCGACTTCCGCGCGCAGCGCGGGGTTTTCGCGGTTCTGTATGAAGCGCAGTCGACCCAAAGCGCAGTCGACCCAAAGCGCAGTCGACTGCACCGAGGTCTGCCGGGACCCGGTATTCACGCCATGTCATGGGAATGCGCGCGCGGCGCGCGTAAGATGACCGGCCGCAACCCGGTGCCTGTGCCCTTCGCGCGCAACCGTAGTTCGCGTCAAGCACCTTATGTCTACTGCAACCTCCACGCCGCGCTTCAGCAAGGAAGTCGGCGCCACCGGTCTGCTCGCCCTGCCGCTTGTGCTCGGGCACGTGTCCACCGGTCTGATCTCCTTCGTCGACAATGTGATTGCCGGCCACCACGCCACGGCGACCCTGGCCGCGGTGACCATCGGTACCGCGCTGTTGTGGCTGCCGATGCTGATCCCGATCGGCACGCTCATCTCGCTTACCGCTTCGGTCTCGCAGCTGCATGGCGCCGGCCGCGAGCGCGAGATCGGCCCGCTGTTCCGCCAGGCGCTGTGGTTGGCGCTGGGCCTGGGCCTGATCATGTTCACCTTCCTCACGGTGGTGCCGCCGCTGCTGCCGGCCTTCGGCATCGCGCCGGACATCGTGCCGGGCGCCACCGCGTTCCTGCATGCAGTGCGCTGGGGTGGCCCGGCGCTGACCCTGTACTTCTGCATGCGCTACCTCAGCGAGGGCATGCACTGGACGCTGCCGACCATGCTGCTCGGTTTCGGTGGCCTGCTGGTGCTGGCCCCGATGGGCTATGTGCTGGCCAACGGCAAGCTCGGCTTCCCGGAAATGGGCGCCGAAGGGCTCGGCATCGCCTCGGCGGTGATGATGTGGCTGCAGGCGATCGCCTTCGCCACCTACCTGTGGTTCACCAAGCGCTTCGCCCACCTGCAGCTGTTCTCGCACTTCGAGGGGCCGCGCTGGAAGGCGATCTGGGAATTGCTGCGCACCGGCCTGCCGATCGGCATTACCGTGCTGATGGAAGGCGGCCTGTTCATCGTCACCGCGCTGCTGATCGGCCGCCTCGGTGCCAATGAAGCGGCCGCACATCAGATCGCGATCAACGTGGCGCAGCTGTGCTTCATGATCCCGATGGGCGTGGCCGAGGCCACCACCGTACGCGTCGGCCATGCGGTCGGCCGCGGCGATGGTTTCGGCGTGCGCCGCGCGGCGTGGGCCGGCTACGCGATCATCATGGGCACGCAGACGCTGTCGGCGGCGGTGCTGCTGTTCGGCCACGACGCCATCGTCGGTGTCTACACCAATGACCTGGCGGTGGCCGGCCTGGCCTCGACCCTGCTGCTGTACGCGGCCACCTTCCAGTTCCCGGACGGCATCCAGGTGCTGTCGGCCGGTGCGCTGCGTGGCCTGAAGGACACCCGCGTGCCGATGTTCATCGCCATGTTCGCGTACTGGGGCCTGGGCATGCCGCTCGGCGCCGGGCTCGGCCTGGGCCTGGGCATGGGCCCGCAGGGCATGTGGATCGGCCTGATCGTCGGCCTGACTGCCGCCGCCATCCTGATGGGCTGGCGCCTGCGCCGCAGCAGCCTGCGCATCGGCCAGTCGATGCTGTCCTGATCCTCCCGCCTGCCATGCCGACCCATGGCGGGCGATCCCCTGACTTGTGTCCGATGCCGCATCACGCGGCACCGGCTATGCTGGTACCACGGCAAGAAGCCATCCGGAGCGCTCCATGAATCAACCCGTGCCCCCACTGCCCCCGGCGCGTCGCAATCCCGTCGCCAGTTTCTTCATCGGGCTGTGGGACGTCATGAACTTCACCCGCCGGTTGATCCTCAACCTGGTGTTCTTCGGCCTGCTGTTCCTGCTGCTGGTGATGTTCGTCATCGCCGCCGGCATGGGTGCCGGCGCCAGCAAGTCGCTGCAGGACCGCACCACCCTGGTGATCGCGCCGGAAGGCCGCCTGGTCGAGCAGTTCAGCGCCGATCCGGTCAGCCGTGCGCTGGCCAAGGCGGTGGGCGACAACGGCGCCGAAGAGATCCAGCTGCGCGACCTGCTGCGGGTGATCGAGTCGGCCAAGGAAGACAAGAAGATCGAGCGCGTGGTGCTGGAGCTGGACAAGCTGCAGCCGTCGGGCTTTGCCTCGCTGCGTGAAGTCGCCGCCGCGCTGCAGGACCTGCGCGCCTCCGGCAAGCAGCTGGTGGCCTACAGCGAGAGCATGGGCCAGTCGCAGTACCTGCTGGCCGCACAGGCCGACGAGGTCTACCTCGACCCGATGGGGTCGGTGGTGCTCGAGGGCCTGGGCCGCTACCGCCAGTACTTCCGCACCGGCCTGCAGGACAAGCTGGGCGTGGATGTGCACCTGTTCAAGGTGGGCGAGTACAAGTCCGCTGCCGAGCCGTACGTGCTCGACGCCGCCTCGCCGGCCTCCAAGGAAGCCGACCTGTTCTGGATGAACGACGTGTGGCAGCGCTACCTGGCCGACATCGCCAAGGCCCGCCGCCTGGATCCGGCGCAGCTGGCGGCTGGCATCGACACCCTGCCGGAAGGCATCGCCGCCGCCGGTGGCGACCTGGCCAAGTTCGCCCTGCAGCAGAAGCTGGTGACCGCGCTGAAGACCCGCGAGGAATTCGAGGATCTGATGATCGAGCGCGGCGTGGCCGACGACGATGCCGACGGCGGTTTCCGCAACGTCGACTTCGGTCGTTACCTGGCCCTGCTCGACGCGCGCCGCAACCCGGTGGACTCGCGTCCGCAGGTGGCGGTGGTGGTGGCCGAAGGCGAGATCAGCGGTGGCGACCTGCCGGCCGGCCGCATCGGCGGCGAGTCGACCTCGGCGCTGCTGCGAGCCGCGCGTGACGACGAAAACGTGAAGGCGGTGGTGCTGCGCGTGGATTCGCCGGGCGGTGAAGTGTTCGCCTCCGAGCAGATCCGCCGCGAAGTGGTTGCCCTGCAGGCTGCCGGCAAGCCGGTGGTGGTGTCGATGGGCGACCTGGCTGCTTCCGGTGGCTACTGGATCAGCATGAACGCCGATCGCATCTATGCCGATCCGTCGACCATCACCGGTTCGATCGGCATCTTCGGCATGGTGCCCAACTTCAGCCGCGCGCTGGACAAGATCGGCGTGCACACCGATGGTGTCGGCACCACCCGCTTTGCCGGCGCCTTCGACGTCACCCGCCCGATGGATCCGGCCGTCGGCCAGGTCATCCAGACGGTGATCAACAAGGGCTATGCCGACTTCACCGGTCGCGTGGCCGATGCCCGCAAGAAGCCGGTCGAGGCGGTCGATGAAGTGGCCCGTGGCCGCGTGTGGAGCGGTGCGCAGGCCAAGGAACGTGGCCTGGTCGATGCCTTCGGTGGCCTGAAGGACGCCGTGGCCGACGCCGCCAGCCGTGCCAAGCTGGGCAAGGCCGATGCCTACCGCGTGCGCTACATCGAGAAGGCGGCGACGCCGTTCGCGCAGTTCGTCAGCGGTTTCGCCGGCAGCCGTGCCGGCGCCTGGATGCTGTCCGATTCGGGCATGGCGCGGATGATGCTGGCGCGCACGATGCCGGAAGTGGATACGCAGCTGCGCTTCGTCGAGAACGCGGCCCGCGAGAAGGGCAACGGCGCGCCGGTGAAGGCGCTGGCGTATTGCTTCTGCGGATTCTGATCGGAAAGCATCCACGCATGGCGTGGATCTACTGGAAACGCCCGGCTTCGGCCGGGCGTTTTCGTTCATGGGGTAGGAGCCCTCTGCGTCGCAAAGGGCTCTGACCCCACAGGCCACCCGTCATTGCGTCGCGTCGGCCTCGGCCTTGCGCTCGCGTGCGGCCGCTTCGTCCACGGCCTTCTGCGCGCCCTTGGCACGGTCCAGCGGCTCCTGCATCGCACGCGAGATCGCTTTGGGCACCGGTGGCTTCTCCGGGTTCGGTGTCGGCGGACGCTGGCAGGCCACCAGCAGCACGCTGGCCAGCAGGGGCGAGGACAGGATCAGGATGCGCATGGCGGATCTCCGCGGTGGGCGTACGTGCAGTGTCGCATCCCCGGCAGGGCGCGGCCGTGAGCGCGTATCCTTGCCGCATCGAAATGCAGCGGGCGCGGCCCCGGAGGACACATGACCCAGCAACGGTGGCGCCTGGATGGCCAGATGGCTCTGATTACCGGCGCCAGCGCCGGCATCGGCCTGGCCATCGCGCATGAACTGGCCGGCTTCGGCGCTGACCTGATGATCGTCGGCCGCGATATCGACATGCTGGAGACCGCGCGCGACGAACTGCTGGACGTGTATCCGCAGATGCAGGTACACGCGCTGGCCGCCGATGTCTCCGACGACGAGGACCGCCGGCAGATCCTGGACTGGGTGGAAGACCACAGCGATGGCCTGCACATCCTGGTCAACAACGCCGGCGGCAACGTCACCAAGGCGGCCACGGAGTATTCCGAGGACGAATGGCGCAAGATCTTCGAGACCAACCTGTTCTCGGCGTTCGAGCTGTCGCGCTACGCGCATCCGTTGCTGGCACGCCACGCATCGTCGTCGATCGTCAACGTCGGCAGCGTGTCCGGCCTGACCCATGTGCGCAGCGGCGTGGTCTACGGCATGACCAAGGCCGCGATGCACCAGATGACCCGCAATCTGGCCGTCGAGTGGGCCGAGGATGGCATCCGGGTCAATGCGGTGGCGCCGTGGTACATCCGCACGCGGCGCACGTCCGGGCCGCTGTCCGACCCGGATTACTACGAGGAAGTGGTCAACCGCACACCGATGCGCCGCATTGGCGAGCCGGAGGAAGTGGCCGCGGCCGTAGGCTTCCTGTGCCTGCCTGCCGCCAGCTATGTCACCGGCGAGTGCATCGCGGTGGATGGCGGTTTCCTGCGTTACGGGTTCTGATCTCGGGTGGTCTTTTCGCCGGGCATGGCCCGGCGCCACCGGGACCGTGCCCGGTCATGCCCGGCGGAGGTAGCGTAGATCCACGCCACGCGTGGAAGCGGTCACCCTGGTACCGGGCAGTTGCTCGCCTCCAGCACACCCTGCAGCCGTTCGCGCTCCCCGCGTGCGGCGTCGCGCTTCTCCGGCGTGGCGAACCGCTCGCGGCCGCGTGCGTCGCGGAAGCGTTGCTGCCAGCCGCCGCATCGCTGTGCTTCGGGCAATTCCTCGCAACGGTCGCGCACGACTTCGCAACCGGCCGCATTGGCCGGCGTGACACCGCCCAGCCCCTGCACCGTCATCGGTTCGCAGCGACCAGGCGCGGCCTCGTATTCGTACAGGTAACCACCGCCCTGGCTGTCGGTGCACTGGAAGATCGAGGGCAGCGGCGGCTTCGGTGGCCCGTTGCCCGCTTCGGCGCGGGCCTCGGCGTCTCGACGCAGGGTCGCGCTGTCGAGAATCTGGTTGCCGCCTTCGCGTTCGACCATTCCCGCTTCCATGATGGTGCGCCCTTCGTCCGCGCGCCTTGGAGCCGCTGCGGCCGCAGGCACTGCAGCGGACCTGGTCGGCGCTGCGGCGGGCATCTCGGCGACCGCAGGTGGTGGCGCCGCCGTCGGCACGACCACCGCTGGCTGCGCGTTGGACGGGTCGGGCACGCGCAGCACCTGCTGCTTGCTGCCGGACGGGCAGGGCGTACGTTGCAGGGTCGGAATGTCGCTGCTGCTGGACGTGCAGCGGTAGATCACACTCTCCTCAGCCAGTGCGCTGCCAGGCAGCAATGCCAGGGCCAGCCAGATCAGTCTCTTCATGCCTACAGCGTACAGGCTGCGATGCCGGGCTGCGCTCAGCGCTGGCAGTCGCGCGACAGGCGCGCGTCGATGCCACGCTGTTCATTGCTGATGGCGGTGCGCTCGCTCTGCAATGCGCTGTTGTAGCGACGATCCAGTTCCCAGCGGCGATCGCGCAGCCGCGCGCACACCTCCTGTGGCGGCAGCGCATGGCAGCTGTCGCGCACCAGCACGCTGCCGGCCGGGACCTGCACGCCTACGCCGACCGCAGGCGGCCGGTAGCCTGCGCCTTCGCCGACGGGTGGACCGATCGGTGTGCCGATGGCCGGGCGTGGACCAGGGTAGGCCGGGCCACGATGCCCGTGCGGCAGCCAGACGCTGGTCCACAAGGGCACCCAACGCGGATTGCCTTCGTTGTTGTCGCTGGTATAGCGCTGCCCGTCGTCGCTCACGCACTCGTACATCGGCTGCGGCGGCTGGATGTAGACGTGGCGGACTTCGCGATCGCGCACGGCCGGAACCGCGTCCGGCGGTGCGGGTGCCGCATCGCTGCGCACCACGCGCGGCGCCGGATCGCGTGGACGCTGCAGGTCGCGAACTTCCTGGCGGCCGCTGTTGCAGGGTTTGTCCTGCAGGGCGACGGCACCGTTGCTGGCCACGCAGCGGTACACGCGCACGTCCTCGGCGTCCGCAGCGGGCGCCATCCACGGCAGCAGCAGGCTGAGACTGAGGGCGGCGCGCAACAGGTTCATGGCGGCAGGGTGCGTGATTGTCCGGGGCAGCGCAATCGGCCGCTCAGGAGCGCAGCACGTTGCCGCTGAGGGCGTCGCGGATCGGCGTGGGTTGGGCCAGGCCGCCGGTCTCCCCATCGAGGATGCCGTCGAGCAGGCGCAGCAGGCGCGGGTCAAGCTCTTCGCGGCTGCGTGCTGGGGGCTCGCCGGCCAGGTTGGCGCTGGTGGACACCAGCGGGCCTCCCCAGGCGCGGCAGAGTTCGGCCACCAGCGGGTGGGCGCTGATGCGTACTGCGATGCCGCTGTGTTCGCCGGTCACCCAGGGCCGCGCACGCGGGCCCGCCGGCAGGATCCAGGTATTGGCGCCGGGCCAGCTGGCCAGCACCGCGCGCTGGCGGGCATCTGGCAGGGCCTGCAGGCGCACCCAGCCTTCCAGTTGCGGCAACTCGGCGGCGACCAGGATCATGCCCTTCTCGATCGGACGCTGCTTCAGCCGCAGCACCATGTGCACGGCCGCTTCGTGCGAGGGATCGCAGCCCAGGCCCCAGACCGCTTCGGTCGGGTAGGCGATCACGCCGCCCGCGCGGAGCGTGGCGACGGCAGAGTCCAGGGTGAGTTCTTTCATGGCGGCGACCGGCCCGGCGTGGGCCTTCATTATCCCCCTGCAGCGTGCAGATGGGGTGGAACCCGCACCCCGGGTGGGTGCGGACCGTTGGTCCGCACACCTTGACCCTCATCCACGCGTGGCGTGGATCTACTTCTTTGCAGCGGCCTTCTTTGCAGCGGCCTTCTTGGCCGGCGCCTTCTTCGCGGCGGCCTTTTTCACCGCCTTCTTTACCGCTTTCTTGGCCGGGGCCTTCTTGGCAGCAGCCTTCTTCGGCACGGCTTCCTTCTTCACTGCCGCCTTCTTGGCCGGTGCCTTCTTCGCTGCGGCCTTCTTGGCGCCGAAGCCCTTGCGCACCGGCTTGCCGGTTTCTTCCATCAGCTGCTGCACTTCAGCCAGGGTCAGCGATGCCGGCTCGCGATCCTTGGGGATCTTGCCGTTCATCCTGCCGTCGCTGATGTACGGCCCGAAGCGGCCGTTCAACACCTGGATGTCGCTGCCGTCGAATTCCTTGATGATCCGGTTGCGCGCGATTTCTTCCTTCTCTTCGATCAGGAAGACGGCGCGGGCCAGGTCGATGGTGTACGGGTCGTCTTCCTTCTTCAGCGAGGCATAGGTGCTGCCGCGCTTGGCGAACGGGCCGAAGCGACCGATGCCGACGCTGACTGGCTCGCCGTTGTCCTCGCCCAGCGCGCGCGGCATCAAGAACAGCTCCAGCGCGTCTTCCAGCGAGATGGTGTGCATCGACTGGCCGGGGCGCAGCGAGGCGAACTTCGGCTTCTCCTCGGCGTCCTCGGCGGTGCTGCCGATGGCGGCGTAAGGCCCGAAGCGGCCGAGGCGCACGCTGACCGGCTTGCCGGTCTTCGGGTCGGTGCCGAGCTCGCGCGCGCCACTGGCCTCGGCGCGGTCGACCGATTCCTTCTTGTCTTCCACCAGCTCCTTGAACGGTTCCCAGAAGCGGGCCATCAGCGGGATCCACTCTTCCTCGCCGCGCGAGACGGCATCGAGCTCGTCTTCCAGCTTGGCGGTGAAGTCGTAATCCACGTACTGGGTGAAATGGCTGGACAGGAACTTGGACACCGCACGGCCGACGTCGGACGGGCGGAAGCTGCGGCCTTCCATTTCCACGTACTTGCGGAACAGCAGGGTCTGGATGATCGAGGCGTAGGTCGAGGGACGGCCGATGCCGTACTCTTCCAGCGCCTTCACCAGCGCCGCTTCGGTGTAGCGCGGCGGCGGCTGGGTGAAATGCTGTTCGGCCAGGATGCGTTCCAGCGGCACGCGGTCGCCCGGCTTCATCGCCGGCAGCTTGCGGCCTTCGTCCTCGTCCTCGGCGCTCCTGTTGTCCTTGCCTTCCTCGTACACGGCCAGGAAGCCGGGCACCACCACGGTGGTACCACTGGCACGGAACACGTGCTCGCTGCCGGCCGACAGGTCGACGCTGACGGTGTTGAGCGTGGCCGGGATCATCTGGCAGGCGACGGCGCGCTTCCAGATCAGCTCGTACAGGCGGCGCTCGTCGTCGGTCAGGAAGCGCGCGACCTGGGCGGGGGTGCGCAGGGCCGAGGTCGGGCGCACCGCTTCGTGCGCTTCCTGGGCGTTCTTCGACTTGGTCTGGTAGGTGTTGGGCTGGTCCGGCAGCGAGGCGATGCCGTAATCACGGGCGATCACGTCGCGGATCTCGGCCAGCGCGTCCTGCGACAGGTTCACCGAGTCGGTACGCATGTACGAGATCAGGCCGACGGTGCCTTCGTCACCGATCGCCACACCTTCATACAGCTTCTGCGCCACCTGCATGGTCTTGCGGGTGGTGAAACCGAGCTTGCGCGAGGCTTCCTGCTGCAGGGTGGAGGTGGTGAACGGCGGCGCCGGGCGGCGCTTGCGCTCCTTGCTGGCCACGTCGGTGACATGCAGCGAGCCCTGCGCGGCCTGCTGGATGCGCAGGCGTGCCGCTTCAGCGGTGTCGCCGTCGGTGACGGTGAACTGCTCGAATTTCTGCCCGTCCAGCTTGATCAGCTTGGCGTTGAAGTGCTGGCTGGGGTGCGCGCACTCGGCGGCGATCGACCAGTACTCACGGGCGACGAAGGCTTCGATCTCTTCCTCGCGCTCGACGATCATGCGCAGCGCCGGGCTCTGCACGCGGCCGGCGGACAGGCCGCGCTGGACCTTGCGCCACAGCACCGGCGACAGGTTGAAACCGACCAGGTAATCCAGCGCGCGGCGCGCCTGCTGGGCGTCCACCAGGTCGCTGGCGATGGCGCGCGGCTGGTTGATGGCTTCCTTGATGGCGCGCGGGGTGATCTCGGTGAAGACCACGCGCTGCATCGGCTTGTCCTTGACCAGCCCACGCTCCTTCAGGATCTCGGCGATGTGCCAGCTGATCGCTTCACCCTCGCGATCCGGGTCGGTCGCCAGCAGGATGTCGTCGGCGCCCTTGGCGGCCTTGGCGATGGCATCGACGTGCTTCTCGTTCTTGTCGATGACGTCGTAATGCATCGCGAACCCGTTGTCCGGGTCGACCGCGCCTTCCTTCGGGATCAGGTCGCGCACATGCCCATACGAGGCCAGGACGGTGTAGTCCTTGCCGAGGTATTTGTTGATCGTCTTGGCCTTGGCCGGCGATTCGACGATGAGCAGGTGCTTGGGCATGTCGGGAAAGGTCTGTGGGCGGACCGGGGGAAGGGGCCGCTAGGGTGGAGCAAACGGCCGCATTAGTGAAGCGGCCACGGGCAAATCCATAAACTGAACGCCCGGTAGTGTGCCGGGCGTTCAGGTTTCACCTTGCTAGAGGAATCACGCCCGGCCCGCCCATGTCAAGCAGCGGGGCGTGAGGATGGTCGCTCAGGAGGCCATCTTGGCGATGAAGCCGACGGCGAAGACCAGCAGGACCAGGCCTGTCAGCGTCAGCAGGCCGGTCACCACCAGGATCGCGATGGTGACCGCGCCCAGTTCGCGCCGTTGCAGCTGCGGCTGGTCGGTGAAGGCCCAGCGGTCGACCACCAGGGTGTCGCAGATCATGTCGTGCAGGCCCTGCTTGCGCTCGGTGAAGGCCGCCATCAGGAAACCGATGCCGAGGGTGAAGCTGCTCAGCAGCATGGCCCAGTAGCGACCGAACGCGCGGGCCTTGGTCAGGCGCTCGCCATTGCTGCGCACGACCTTGATGCCGACCGCCATCTTGCCCAGCGTGGCCCCGCCCTTCGACGCATGGAACCAGGTGTAGTACGCCATGCCGATGGCGAAGTTGATCAGCGCGCTGGACAGCTGGGCGACGACTTCGATGGTCGATTCACCACTGCCGATCGCGCCCATGCTGGCACCGAGCACCACGCCGATGATGGCGCCGATGATGCTGCCGGGAATGACCAGCACGAAGTAGTCGATCATGTATGCCGCGACGCGCTTCCAGAAGCCTGCGTAGACCACTTCGCCGCCCACCACCGGTTGTGCGTGGGTGCCGGCGCCAAGCGCCGCCGGGGCGCTGTAGGGCGAACTGCTGAGGGCGCCGGTGCCGGGCAGCGGCGCGGTGCCGTTGTCGATGGCCGCATAGTCGTTGCGCAGGTCGAAACCGCTGCTGCCGGCCGCTGTTGCATTGGCATCGGCCAGTGTCTGCAGGCCGAGCTCATCGACCACCTGGCGCAGCGCAGCCCACTGTGCCATGCCTTCGCGCCAGACCAGGGTGTCCAGGTTCAGCTGCCCGCGCTGGAAGCGCTGGCGGATCTCCTGGACCGGCAGCGGGCCCTGGCGTTGCTGCCCTTCAGCGTAGTACCACTCAGTCATTGCATGTTTCCTGTTGGATCGTCCTTGGAGGTACCGGCGTGCATGCGGCTCAGCCGCGGCACGACGGCGGCAGGTACTTGTCGTCGCTGGCGCCGCTGCATTCCCAGCGGCCACTGTCGCGGTCGTATTCCAGCCACAGCAGATCGCCGTCGATGCTCTTGCCCGGCATGGCCAGGGTCGCTTCGATGCCGCAGTGGCCGTTGTTGAAGCGGCCGATGTTCACTGCCGACAGGCCGGCATGGGCGAAATCGCCCGGGGCCGGGAAGCCGGCGTCATTGGCGCCCGGGCAGCGGCCTTCGTCATCGGCGAAATGCTGCACCTGGTCCTTCAGCGGCTGCAGCGCGGCTACGGCGCCGGCGACTTTGCTGCGCACGGTGTAGTCCTTGTACGCCGGCAGCGCGATGGCGGCGAGGATGGCCAGGATCGGCACCATCACCAGCAACAGGCCACCCCCGATGATGGCGGTCAACGCACAGCCGGACAGCTTCTTCTTCGGCGGCGGCAGCACGCCGGCCGATGCGCTGGTGGCATACGGCGTGGGCGCCGGCAGTACCGGAGGCTGTGGCGGAGGCGGTGCGACTGGTTCGGGATCCGGTTCGACCGGCGGTACAGCGGCGTCCAGCGCCGGCACGATCAGGCCCAGTTCGTCCACGACGGTACGCAACGGCTGCCATTGCGGCAGGCCGTCGCGCCAGACCAGGGTGTCCAGGGAGATCTGGTTGTTGCGGAACAACTCCACCAACTGTTCCGCCGGCAGCGGACCTTGCTGCCGGTTGCCTTCTGCATGGAACCACTCGCTCACGGGGACGCTCCTGAATGCGCTATGCCCCCAAGTGTACGGTCAGTGCAGGGGTTCTGGCTCGTCCATGAACATCTGCGTCTCCATCCAGGCATACGCCGCCTCGGAGCCGGGCTGGTTGAACAGCACCATCAGTACGACCCATTTCAGGTCGTCCAGGTCCAGTTCGTCCTGGTCCAGGGCCATCGCCCGGTCCAGCACCAGCTCGCGCTGGTCGGCGTCGAGGATGCCGTGCTGTTCCAGGTACAGCAGGAAACCGCGGCATTCCACGTCCAGCTTGTCCAGCTCGGGGCCGTGGTAGACGCGCACGGGGCCATCGACCCTCGCCTGGGCCACGCTCGGCCGCTGCGCGGCCAGGGCATCGAGCCAGTCGAACGCCTTGTTGATCTCGGTTGGGCTGAAACCGGCCTGGATCAGGCCGTTCTGGAGCGAATCGCGGTCACGGATCAGGTCCGCATCTTCGCTGAAATAGTGTTCAAACAGGTACAGCAGTACGTCCAGGATGCTCTCTTTCATTGCCCCTCGGCCTGCGTCGCGCGACGCTGTGGAGGTGAAGAAACTAGGGAGTTCGACAGTAGCGGCCGTGTACGCACACCACGATTCCCGCCAGTTCCATGGCCAGCAGCATGGAGGACACCTGGGGCGCCGTCAATCCACAGCACGTGATCAGTGAATCCATACTGCTTGGGTTGTGGTCCAGGGCCCGCCACAAGCGCTGGTAGTCAGGGTCGTCGGCCCAGCGCGCCGGCAGGAGTGCCGGCGGTGCCTGTTCAGTGGGGGTGGCCAGCCGCGATTGCAAGCCCGGAAGCTGCTGGCGAAGGGCGGGGGCGAGCAGTTCCAGTACTTCCTCGGGGCGTTCGACCAGCGCGGCGCCTTCACGGATCAGCCGGTGGCAGCCGGCCGCGCGCGGATTGAGCACCGAGCCGGGCAGGGCGCAGACCTCGCGGCCGGCCTCGGCAGCCAGCCGTGCGGTGATCAGGGCGCCGGAGCGTTGCGCGGCCTCGACCACCACTGTCGCCAGCGCCAGCCCGGCCACCAGCCGGTTGCGCGCGGGGAAGTGGCCCGGGCGTGCCGGTGTGCCCGGCAGGTACTCGCTGAGCACCGCGCCTTCGGCAGCGATGCGTGCCTGCAAGCGGGCGTTGCTGTCCGGATAGGCGCGGTCAGGGCCGGTCCCGATCACCGCCACCGTACAGCCGCCGGCCTCCAGCGTGGCCAGGTGGGCGGCCGCGTCGATGCCGGCCGCCAGGCCACTGGTTACGGCCAGTCCGGCATCGACGAAGCAGCTGGCAAAGCGCGCGGCCAGCGCGCGTCCTCCCGGGGTTGGCGAGCGGCTGCCGACCAGCGCCACCGAGGGGCGCCAGGCCAGGCTCGGATCGCCCGCAACGAACAGCGCCAGCGGCGGGTTCGGGACGTCCAGCAGGGGCGGCGGAAAGGCTGCGTCGGCGAAGGACAGCAGATGGTGGTCGTCGTCTTCCAGCCAGTGCCGTGCCACGGTCCAGGCCCGGACGTCAGGGCGTTCCAGTGCAGCGCACTGCTCTGGCGTACAGCCGTGTGCGCGCCAGTTCGCAGCGCCCTGCGTGATCGCAATCTCTGCGTTGCCCGCGGCCTGCAGCAGGGCCCGCCGTGGCGCCAGCGCGCCGCCTGCCATCACCAGGCGCAGCAGCGCCTCATCCACCTGTCTGGTCATTCCCCCACTATCGGCCGGATACAACGAAGGCGCCCTAGGGCGCCTTCGCATGTGATTGTCAGGGTTTGCCGGAGACCGCCCTGTAGGGTCGACTGTCAGTCGACCATCGCACGCAGTGCGGGCGTTTCCGGTGGCCGGGTGAAAAGCAGTCGACTAACAGTCGACTCTACGGAGGGCATGCAACAAAGGCGCCCTAGGGCGCCTTCGCATGTGATTGTCAGGGTTTGCCGGAGACCGCCCCTGTAGAGTCGACTGTCAGTCGACTACCGCGCGCAGCGCGGGCGCTTTCGGGGGGGGGGCGGTGAAGATCAGTCGACCAACAGTCGACTTTTTACCGCGCATCCGGGTGCAGTGCGTTGTACCCCACGCGCACCGGCTTCACGCCCTGCATCACCAGTGCGTAGCTGACGTTGTCGAAGGTGCGGAACACCATAGCGTGCGCGGCGTACTCGTCCGGCAGCACCACCCGGCCGACGCTGCCGGCGAGGGCATCATCCGTGCGCGACGATGTCGGGTACTTCAGGCGGTCCGCCACATGGCGGCCCGGCCGCCACAGCGAGAACACGGTGCCGTTGTCCACGCCCTGGAAGCGGCCTGCCGAGATTGCGATCACGTCGCGCGGACCACCGGTCGTGAACATGTCGGTGACCGCCAGCACGCGTACATCGACGCCTTCGACGCTGGCTGCCGGTACATGCGGCACGAACTGCAGGTCGTACGGCCTGGCCTCGATCGGGACCAGGCGGTCGCCCGCGCGGACTTCACGGCCGCCTTCGTTCTTGTCCAGCACCAGCGTGGACGCCTGGACCTTGCCGCCGGCGACCTGGGTGATGGTGCCGGTGGCGACCTGGGCAAGTTCATAGCCGAGCACGCCGCGGCGGTGGTTGGGGGCGTTGTAGTCCCGCCACAGGTTGCCGCTGCCCGGGGTGACGCTGCCGTTGGCGGTCAGGTCCTCGGTCGGCTTGGGCTGGGCGTAGCGCACGGTGGGACGGACCACGGCCCAGCGCTGGCCCAGCTGGGCCTCGGCCAGGCGCACGTAGACGGCGTGGCCGCTGGTGGCGCGCAGGCGTTCCTCTTCAAGGCCAACCACGGACGGCAGCTGCTCGATGCTGTCGACCACGCTCAGCTGCTTCAGGAACGGCTCGACCTGGGCCAGCGGAATGGCGTCGATCGGCGCCTCCTGGCGCGGGCCCGGCCGGGCAGCCACGGTCACCCGGTCCAGATAGGCCAGGCTGAGCACGTCACCGGGATAGATCAGGTGCGGATTGGCGATCTGCGGATTGGCCTGCCAGATCTCCGGCCACAGCCACGGCTTCTGCAGGAAACGTGCGGCGATATCCCACAACGTATCCCCTTTTCGGACCACATAGGTGTCCGGGTGCCCGCCATTCACTTCCACGGCGGTAGCATAGGCAGCCACGGTCAGCATCGCCGCGGCGACGACCGTACGAAAACGAAGCAACATAGGTGTGAAGCCCTGATTCCCCAACAGGTCCGCGCACTATAGTCCAGAAACCGGGGCGCAAGGCAAGCGTTGGAGCTAGAATCTGCGACGTATGCCGGCGTGCCGGCCCCCTATCCGGAAACAGCCATGGCCCTTCTCCCCATTCTCGAGTTCCCCGATCCGCGTCTGCGTACCAAGGCCGCGTTGATCGAAGCTGCCGAAGTCACCACGCCGGCCTTCCAGGAACTGATCGACAACATGTTCCTGACCATGTATGACGCCCCGGGCATCGGCCTGGCCGCCACCCAGGTGGACGTGCACAAGCGCTTCATGGTCATCGACGTCAGCGAAGAAAAGAATGAACCGCATGTGTTCATCAACCCGGAAATCGTCGCCAGGGACGGGGGCCGGGTGTACCAGGAGGGCTGCCTGTCGGTCCCGGGCATCTTCGCCGACGTCACCCGTGCCGACACCATCACCGTGAAGTACCTGGACCGCAACGGCCAGGAACAGCAGATGGAAGCCGGCGAAGTGCTGGCCACCTGCATCCAGCACGAGATGGATCACCTGGACGGCAAGCTGTTCATCGACTATCTGTCGCCGCTCAAGCGCGAGATGGTGCGCAAGAAGCTGGCCAAGCAGCGCAAGCACGTGGCGTGATCGCCCATCCGGGCCGCCCTCCGGGTGGCCCTTGCCCGCGCCGCACGCGTGGGCTGTACGGCGCCGGCCGACGGCGCCGTTTTCTTTCCTGCACGAATCCATCCTGCAAGTGGGGTAGCCATGAGGATTGTCTTTGCCGGTACGCCGGAATTCGCGGTGTCGTCGCTGCGCGCGGCTGCGCGCCACCATGAGGTCGTGGCGGTCTACACCCAGCCGGACCGCCCGGCCGGTCGTGGCCGTGGCCTGGCGCCTTCGCCGGTCAAGCTTGAGGCCGTGGCCCGTGGCATTCCGGTCTACCAGCCGGAGTCGCTGAAGGGCGAAGCCGCCCAGCAGCAGCTGCGCGAGCTGCAGCCGGACCTGATGGTGGTGGTGGCCTATGGCCTGATCCTGCCCAAGGCGGTGCTGGCCATCCCGACCCATGGCTGCTGGAACGTGCACGCCTCGCTGCTGCCGCGCTGGCGCGGTGCCGCGCCGATCCAGCGTGCGATCCAGGCCGGTGACACGAAGACCGGCGTGTGCCTGATGCAGATGGAAGCGGGCCTGGATACCGGCCCGGTGCTGCTGCACCAGGAACTGCCGATCGCTGCCACCGATACCGGTGGCCAGCTGCACGACAAGCTGGCCGAGCTGGGCGCACAGGTGCTGTCCGATGGCCTGGGCCTGCTGCGTGCCGGCATCAAGCCGATCGCGCGGCCGCAGCCGGAACAGGGCGTGACCTACGCGCACAAGCTGGACAAGGCCGAAGCCAAGCTGGACTGGGCGCAGGACGCCGGCGCGCTGGCGCGGACCGTGCGCGCGTTCAATCCGTGGCCGATCGCCGAGGCGACGCTGGCCGGCGAACGCGTCCGCATCCATGGTGCGGTGGCGCTGGAGGCGGACCACGGCCAGGCACCGGGCACCGTACTGGCCGCCAGCCGCGATGGCATCGACATCGCCTGTGGCCAGGGCGCACTGCGCCTGCGCGTGCTGCAGCGTGAAGGCGGCAAGGCGATCACCGCCGCCGACTATCTCAACGCTCGCCGCGACCTGCGCGTGGGGGCATAAGCGGTGTCCAAGCAGAACGATTTCTCCGTCGCCAGGGCGGCGCCGGGTGCGGCCACGCGCATGCTGGCCGCGCGCGTGCTGGCACAGGTGTTCACCCGTGGCCGTTCGTTGAAGGCCGAACTGGCCTGGGCGCTGCCGAAGCTGGCCGACAGCCGCGACCGTGCGCTGCTGGAAGCCCTGTGTTTCGCTGTACTGCGCCGTCGCAGCACCTACGACGCGGCCTTGCAGGCCTGGATGCAGAAGCCGCTGTCGGCGCGCGATGCCGACCTGCGTACGTTGCTGATGGTCGGCTTCGCCCAGCTGGACGTGCTCGAACTGCCTGCTCACGCTGCGCTTTCGGCTACGGTCGATGCGGCGCGCGCGCTAGGTCGTGAGCGCCAGGCCGGCCTGGTCAATGCGATCCTGCGCCGCGCCCAGCGCGAAGGGTTCCCCGAACAGCCTGCGCGCGACGCCTTCCCGGAATGGTTGGCTGATGCGATCGAACGCGACTGGCCGGCGCAGGCCGAGGCGATCTTCAATGCCAGCCTGCAGCCTGCGCCGCTGTGGCTGCGCGCCAACCGTCAGCACGGTGGCCGCGACAAAGCCATGGCGGCGCTGGCCGAGGCCGGCATTGCCGCTGAACCGAGCGCGCTCTGCACCGATGCATTGCGCCTGGCGGCTCCCGTTGCCGTCAACCAGCTGCCGGGTTTCGCCGATGGTGCACTGTCGGTGCAGGACCTGTCGGCGCAATGCGCGGCCGACGCGCTGGCGCCTGCGACCGGCGCGCGCGTGCTGGATGCCTGCGCGGCACCTGGCGGCAAGTCGGCGCACCTGCTGGAGCGCGACCCGAGCCTGCGCCTGCTGGCACTGGATATCGACGCGCGTCGGCTGGCCCGTGCGCGCGACACCTATACCCGCACCGGCGTGGGCGAGCATGCGCAGACCCTGGTCGCCGACGCCAGCGATCCCGGCGCGTGGTGGGATGGCGTGCCGTTCGACGCGATCCTGCTGGATGCGCCGTGTTCGGCCACCGGCGTGATCCGTCGCCAGCCGGATGTGATGTTCCACCGCCGTGCCGAAGACATCGATGCACTGGTGGGCGTGCAGGCGCGCCTGCTGGAGGCCTGCTGGTCGATGCTGCGCCCGGGCGGCGTGCTGCTGTATGCCACCTGCTCGATCCTGCGCGCGGAAAACATCGACCAGGTGCGCGCGTTCCTGAAGTGGCATCCGGACGCTATGGCACAGCCCCTGGGTGACGCATTTGGCGTGGATTGCGAGGGCGTGGCACGCCAGCGGCTGCCCGGGGACAACGATGCTGACGGTTTCTTCTACGCGCGTCTGATAAAAGCAGGCTGACCCCCCGCTGCCGTTTCGAGTCCCATGCTGAAAACCCACGCGTCGCGCCAGACGTGGTTGTTCGTGGTGGTGGCCCTGCTGGTGCTGGGGGCCGGTCTCGGTCTCCGCGATCCGTGGCCCTCTGACGAACCACGCTTCGCGCTGGTGGCCCGGCAGATGGTCGACAGCGGTTACTGGTTGTTCCCGCACCGTGGCACCGAGCTGTATTCGGACAAGCCACCGATGCTGATGTGGTGGCAGGCCACGCTGTACGGCCTGGTCGGCCACTGGCGCGTGGCCTTCCTGCTGCCCTCGCTGCTGGCCGCGCTGGGCACGCTGTGGTGCGTGGTCGACCTGGGGCGCCGGCTGTGGACGCGCCAGGTCGGGCTCTACGCTGGATGGGCACTGCTGTTCGCGCTGCAGTTCACCTTCCAGGCGAAGAAGGCGCAGATCGATCCGCTGCTGGTGCTGTTCATCACCCTGGCCAACTATGGCCTTCTGCGCCACCTGCTGCTGGGCCCCGCCTGGCGCTGGTGGTGGCTGGGCTGGTTCTTCGCCGGCATCGGGGTGATCACCAAGGGCGTGGGCATGCTGGCGCTGCTGATGATCGTGCCGGCTGCCATCGCAGCGGCCCTGCACTGGCCCCGTGTCTGCCTGCATGCGCGCGACGGCCGCTTCTGGCTGGCACCGCTGGCCTTCCTGCTGGCGGTATCGCTGTGGCTGGTACCGATGCTGCTGGCCGGCTGGGGTACCGGTTCGGACGCGTACCGGGCCTACATCGACGACATCCTGTTCCGGCAGACGGCCCGACGCTACACGCAGTCCTGGGACCACCACCAGCCGTGGTGGTATTTCCTCGGCGTGATGCCGTCGATGTGGATACCGGCGTTCCTGGCGTTGCCATGGGCGATCCCGGCGTGGCGCCGGCGCCTGAGCCGCCGCGACCCCCGTTACCTGCTGCCGCTGGCCTGGTGGGGGCTGGTCGTACTGTTCTTCTCGATTCCACAGGGCAAGCGCGATGTCTACATCCTGCCGGCGTTGCCGATGTTCTGCCTGGCGCTGGCCCCGCTGCTGCCCGGGCTGCTGAAACGGCGCGATGTGCAGGCGGTCCTGGCAGGGTTCACCGCGCTGCTGGCGATCGGCCTGGGCCTGGCCGGGGCGCTTGCACTGCTGGGTGATCCGCACTTCGAGGTGGGCCTTGCCCATGGGCGCGGGCTGCCGCCGGGCGCGACCGATACATTGGCGTGGGCGCTGTTGGCGATGGGGCTGTGGGGCGGGTTGAGCCTGCTGGCCTGCGGCCGTCGCCGGCATCATGCGCTGGTGTCGACCCTGGCCATGGTATGGGCGCTGTACAGCCTGGTCGGCTACCCCCTGCTGAACGATTCCAGTTCCGCCCGCGGCCTGATGCGCACGGTCGGAGCACGCCTGCGCCCGGATGCCGAGCTGGGGCTGGTGGCCTGGAAGGAACAGCATCTGCTGCTGGCCGACCGCCCCGCGGCGACCTTCGGCTTCGAGACCGCCTGGGACGAGCAGCTGATAGCCGCCACGCGCTGGCAGCGGCTGGCGCCCGGACGCCGTTGGCTGCTGGTCCACGAATACGCAATGCTGTCGTGCATCGATCGCAACCGCGCTGAACTGGCCGGCGTGGCCAACCGGCGGCGCTGGTGGCTGGTACCGGCGGCGGCGGTCACGGTGCCCTGCGTGGTTACCGCAGAAGAGCGCGAACGTGAACGGCGTTTACAGGAACATGACTAGCCACCGCGATTTCTCCTTGTCCAGTCTGCCCAAGCGTGGCCAAAGGCAGTAAAACAACAGGCTGGGACCGGCCTCGATGGGTCCCCCGTTTTCCAGCAGATCGCAGCGATACTTCCCGACGTGCCAGCTTCACCGGACAACCTGAACCGCATGGCCGGCGATCCGCTGGGCGTTCCCGTCGGTGGCCGCCACGGGGCCGCACACGCGCTGGCCCAGCTGGGCCTGTTCTGCCTGCCGGCACTCGTGCTGACCGTGCCGATCAACCTCTTGCCGTATGGGGTCCTGCTGCTGCTCAGCACCCTGCTGGCGCCGGAGCTGCTGTGGCGCGCGCGGGGCATGGCCGGTCAGCCGGTGAAAGTGCTGGCCTGGCTGATGCTGGCGGTGCTGGCGCTCGGCGTGCTGTCGGTGGTGTTGTTCGAGCAGGGCCTGCGCGACGTCGACAACCGTTCCCGGTTCGTGGTGATCCCATGGATTGCGCTCTGGGTCTGCGCGCTGCGCCCTAACCTGCGGTGGCTCTGGTACGGGTCATTGACCGGCCTGCTCGCTACCTTCGCGATGTCGCTGTGGCAGGTACTCGCTGGTGCCCCGCGCGCGGAACTGTTCACCAATGCCATCGTGCTGGCCGACATCGTGATGGTGCTGATGGTGCTGCTGGTGTTCTGCCGCCCGTCGCGGCGCTGGTCGCTGGTGATCCTGGGCATGGCTGCCGGCTGCGTCACCATTGTGCTGACCGGCAGCCGCGGCGTGTTCGCCGCCTTGCTGGCGCTGCTGGTGGTACTGGCACTGAGCCTGCGCTGGCGCACCGGCGCGGCGCGCCTGTCGGTGCTGGCCGGCATGCTGGCGATCGGTGCGACCCTGCTGCTGTCAGTACCGGAGCTGCGCCACCAGGTCCGCCTGAGCGAGCTGCACAGTGACGTGCAGCGGATGGAGCTGGGTGACAGTGATTCTTCCGCCGGCGCCCGCGTGGAGCGCCTGCAGGTAGCCTGGCAGACCTTCCTCGATCACCCGCTGGTGGGCGTTGGCATCGGTCATTTCGACAGTGCGATGGAACGCGTGCCGGTCTGCCGCGAGAACCCGGCAGAGGCGCGCTGCCACCTGGGGCATGCACACAATGACGTAGCCGAATGGGCAGCGACCCAGGGCGTCCCCGGCCTGCTGCTGTTGCTGGCGGTGTATGGCATCCCGCTGGGAGTGTTCGTGCGCCTGCACCGCCGCAGCGGACGGCCGACCTTCCGTGGGCCGGCCGCAGCCGGCATCATGCTGGTGACCACCTACGCGTTGTGTGGACTGACCCAGTCGATGTTCGCGCATCAGATGACCGCCAGTTTCTACGTGACTCTGGTCGGTCTGCTGACCGGCCTGTCGATCGTCGAAGGCACGCGCCACCGGGCCGTCACCGGGTCGTGACGCACCGGCGCGCCGGGCAGGCCCCGGCGATCACGGATTCGGCGGGTCAGCCACGGCCTGGCCGTTGCCCAGCATCCACAGCATGATGGTCTTCTGGCGCACGTAGTTGGCGCGAACATAGGCGTAGACCAGGCCGTGCCAGCCATCGCGGAAGCCGCCGCGGAACACGAAGCCGCGCCAGAACCGCCACGCCGGGGCCAGTACCAGCTTGCCCAGGGTGGCCCGCTTGCCACGTGCGAACTCGTGTTCGGCCATCATCCGTGCGTACTTCTCGGTCTTGGCCAGCTGCTGCTGCAGTGAGCGGTACGGGTAGTGGATGAGATCGCCGCGCAGGGTGCCGACGCTGCCGTCCACGCTGGCCGCTTCGTGGATCTCGCGCTTGCCGCGCCAACCGCCGTGGCGCCGGTCGAACAGACGCAGCACGCGGTCGGGGTAGGCATTGCCGTGGCGCAGGAACCTGCCGAAATACTCGGACAGGCGCGCGAAGCGGAAGCCTGCGTGGCCGCTGAATCCGCCGTCGCGCGCGGCCTCGATGGCCGCGCGCAGTTCCGGGCTGATGCGTTCGTCGGCGTCCAGGCACAGCACCCAATCGTGCTGCGCCTGCGTCACGCAGAACGCCTTCTGGCTGCGGAAACCCTCGAACGTGCGCTGCAGCACGCGGGCACCGGCGGCCTCGGCGATGGCCACGGTGGCATCGGTGGAATACGAGTCCACCACCACGATCTCGTCGCAGAAGGCCAGCGAGGCCAGGCAGTCGCCGATGCGTCCGGCCTCGTTGAACGCGATAATGCACGCCGAGATGCGAGGCCGTTCGATGGGAGCGGTCGTGGAGGACATGATGGCCGGGTACCTGTTGTTTGCGACGGAGCGTTATGCGCTGCCTATTCTCGCCCCGTTGGCGCAGGCCTTGCACGCCTCCGGGCAGGAGGTGGCGGCCTGGTTCGAGGGCGGCGCGGCCGGCAGCAGCCTTCCGGGGGTGCCCACGGTGGGCCTGAAACAGGCGCTGGCAATGCGCCCGCGCGCGGTGTTCAGCGCCGCCAACTGGGTGCCGACCTTCCTGTCTGGAGCCAAGGTACAGCTGTTCCATGGCTTCAACGTGGAAAAGCGCGACAGTGCGCGCGGCCACTTCCGGGTGCGCGGCATGTTCGACCTGTACTGCACGCAGGGGCCGGCCACCACCGTGCCGTTCCGTCAGATCGCCGAGCAGCAGGGCCATTTCGCGGTGGCCGAAACCGGCTGGCCGAAGCTGGACCCGCTGTTCCGCGATGACGGTGGCGAGAGCGTCGCACTGCGCGCGCCGGCCGGCGACCGCCCGGTGATCCTGTTTGGTTCCACCTTCACCGAGCGGCTGAGCGCGGCCCCGCACCTGCTGGAACCGATTGCCGCCGACATCGCTGCCGGCGAGCGCTACTGGCTGCTGACCCTGCACCCGAAGTGCCCGCCGGAACTGTTCGAGCGCTACCGCGCGCTGGCCGGTGCCAATGCGCGCTTCATCGAGCCCGAACAGGTGATGGCCGCGCAGCGCGCGGCTGACGTACTGGTGTCGGACACCTCGTCGATCGTTTCGGAGTTCATCGTCCAGCACAAGCCGGTGGTGACCTTCCGCAACCGCGTGCCGAAGCCGCACATGATCGACTTCGACGATGCCACTCAGCTGCCGGCGATGCTGCAGCGCGCGCTGCATCCTGACGCCGCGCTGCAGGCGGAGATCGTGCGCTATGCCGATGCGATCCACCCGTACCGCGATGGCCTGTCCAGCGAGCGTGTGATCACCGCCACCGAGGATTTCCTGTCTGGCGAAATGGGAGCATTGCGCCGCAAGCCGTTCGGCAGCTGGGTGCGTGATCTGCAGATCCGCAAGGATCTGGGCTATTGGGGGCCGTCGCAACGTTGACGGGAGGCGCCAGGTCTACTGGGTGGCTCCGACTGGGTAGAGTCGACTGTCAGTCGACTGCACTTCCATTGGCCGCGGAAAACCCCGCGCTGCGCGCGACAGTCGACTGACAGTCGACTCTACCGTCGGGCGTCCACGCAGGCAGTGATGTCCGGTAGATCCACGCCATGCGTGGATGCCCGCCTCACCAGCGCAGCTTGCGCCGCGCCAGCGCTGCCGCCAGCTGCTCCATCAGCTGCTGCGCCTGTGCCTGCGGAAGGTAGTGCAGGGTCAGCGCCACGTCGCCATGCGCGCCGGCGGTATCCAGCTGCAGGCTGCTGGTGCCCAGCAGCTTGTCCAGCGGCGAGCGCTGCAGGCGCAGGCCCTGCACCTTGTCCAGTTCGGCCCAGCGCCACCAGCGCTTCCACCAGCCGCCGCGCACGGCCACGTAGTGGTCGTCCAGATACCAGCCCATGCGTGCCATCTGCCGTTGCGCGACCCACAGCGCCACCGGCAGCCAGGCCAACAGCAGCAGGCCCCACTGGCCCCAGCGCCAGTAGCCGGCGGCGGCCAGCAGCGGCACCACCACCAGCGCACCCAGGCACAGCCGCCACCAGCCACGCTGCGGAATGGACTGCCAGTGCGTTGGCGGCCAGTGCAGCTGTGGCAGCAGATGCTGCACCAGCTGCGTGCAGCGCTCGCTCGACGCCAGCGGCGCGAGTTCGCGCAGGACGCGGTCCTCATCGCGCGAGGGGCCACCCGCGGCGCTGTCGATGCGCAGCTGGCGCAGACCGAACCAGCGCTGCAGGGTGCCTTCGCGCAGCGTCCAGGCCTGGATGCGGCGACGCGCGACACTGCTGCGGGTGCGGCTGAGCAGCCCGGCCGACACGGTCAACCGGCGTTCCTGCTCGCTGAGGGTGAAGCCGTGGTAACGCAGCAGGGTCAGCACCACCGACAGCACGCGCAGCCCCAGCCAGCCAAGCAGCAGCGCGCCGGCCAGCAGCAGGAACGCGCCGGTCATGCCCGGATGCAGGTGGCTGACATAGCCGAAAGCCTCGCGGCCGCCGCGCTGCAGGGCATCGTCCATCACCGGCCGTGGCACGGCCTGGAACAGTACGCCGAAGGCGGCGATCGCCAGCGCCCAGCCACGGTTGGACAACAGGCCCATGCGCACCACGTCCCAGCTGGACAGGCGCAGCAGCACGTGTTCGCTGTCGACATCGGCAATGGGCGGCGCATCCACCGCGTCGTCGGCGTGCGGCGCCTGCCCTCGCTGGCGGACCAGCCGTTCCAGTGCCAGCGCCTGGTCCAGCTTCAGCACCCGCATCTCCGCTTCAGGGCGCACACCGCCGGCCGATTCCAGGCGCAGCTCGGCCACGCCGAACAGGCGGTGCAGCGGGTTCTGCCGCACCTCGACGTTGTGGATGCGGGCGAACGGGATCTCGCGACGGTTGCGCGCCAGCAGGCCGCTGCGCACGGTGATCGCATCACGGCCGATGCGGTAACGGTAGCTGAGGTACTGCAGCACCGATACCAGCACCAGCGCCGCGATTGCGGTCAGCGGGATCAACTGCGCCCACATCGGGTCGCGGTCGCCGCGCTGGCCGAACACCAGCAGCGCGACCAGCGGCAGGAAGTAATGGCGCAGCTGCATCAGCAGCACGAACAGCCACGACCACGGGTGCAGACGGTGATCCTCGCCACCGGCAGGCGACGGTGCAGGCAGGGGAGGCGGAAGGCTCACAGGGCGTCGGCGTCCTGGTCCAACTGGTGCGAGAGGGTGTCGCGCAGACGCTCGGCGTCGGCTTCGTCCAGGCCACTGACGGTGACCGCGCTCATGCGGGTGCCGGCGGTGTGCACGATCAGCGTGGCCAGACCGGCGCGGCGCTCCAGCGGCCCCCGGCGCAGATCCAGGTGCTGCACGCGCGAAATGGGAATGCGCGTTTCCAGCTGCCACATCAGGTCGCGGCGCAGGCCCAGGCCCTGTGCGTCCAGCCGCCAACGGGTGCGGGTCAAACGCCGATGGCCCAGCCATGCACCGAAGGCGATGCCCAGCACCAGCCCGGCCGCAGCGGTCCAGAGGCTGCCGGGCAGATCGAAGAACCATGCCGCCGCCGCCAGTGGCAGGCCCGGGACGAACAGGCCGCCAAGGGCGCCTTCCAGCGCGGCCAGGCGGGCGGCGCGTTGCGGCAGTGTCTGCCAGTCAGAGGGGGGCGGTGCAGGAATCGATGCGTCGGTCACGCGGGCTCCGTCAGGCGGCAGGGCGGGCTGGGGCGGCCGTGGCCACACCGCGCAGACGGTAGCAGGTCGGCTGCGTTACTGGGCAGCCTGGATCAGCGCATCGACATCCAGCATATGGCCGGCACGGTCGGCCTTGGTGCGCAGGTAGTGCTCATTCTCGGCGGTGATCTCGCCGGTGACCGGAATGCAGTCCAGCACCTCGATGCCGGCATTGCGCAGGCGCTGCGCCTTGGTCGGGTTGTTGCTGAGCAGGGCCACGCGCGAAATGCCCAGGCCGTGCAGCATCGCCACCGCGCTGCCGTAGCGGCGCTCGTCGGCACCGAAGCCCAGCTGGGCGTCGGCGTCGATGGTGTCCAGGCCGTCGTGCTGGTAGCCGTAGGCGCGCATCTTGGCGGCGATGCCGGTGCCACGGCCTTCCTGGTCCAGGTACAGCAGCACGCCGCCGCCCAGTTCCTTCAGCTTGCGCAGGCCGCGTCGCAGCTGGTCGCCGCAGTCGCACTTGAGTGAGCCGAACAGGTCGCCGGTCAGGCACGAGGAGTGCACGCGTACCGGCACCACCGCCGACAGGTCCGGCTCGCCGACGATGATCGCCACCTGGTCGCGCTGCGCCACGCCGCCGCGGAACACCGCGAAGGTGGTCATGCCGACGTCGCGCAAGGGCACCGGCGAACGCGCCACCAGTTCGTAGTCGTGGGCCGCATGTGCTGCGCCTTCGGCCAGGTCGCACAGCGCCACGTCGGCAGCGTCGTCGAAGGTGCGGTCATCGGCATCCAGGCGCACCGCAACCATGGCCGGCAGCAGCAGGCCCAAGCGGGCCAGCTCCACCGCGCCGGCATCGAAGGCGTCACCGGCGCTCCAGCCCTCCGGCATCGGGCCCGGTTCGCGCAGGTAGCCCAGCGAGGGCAGGGCATCGAAGGCGACGCCGGCCAGCGGCAGGCGCGCGCCCTCGGGAGCCTCCACCCCGAGCACGCGGGCACGGGTGGCGGTCAGGAACAGGTAGTGGCGCTCGCGGGCGGCAGTGGCGAAGGCGGCGAAGCTGCTGGCCGTGGCGCTGTCCAGCGCGATCACCGCCAGGCGCTGGCCCTGGCCATCGTGGAGCAGCACCGGGCGACCGGCGCGCAGTTCGGCAACCGCGCGCTCACAGCGGATCGCGGCCGGATCGCCGAACAGGGAAGAAGCAGACATGGCAGGACCGGGGGAGGCGGACATCGCAGTCTCTATGGGGGCGACGGCGTCGTATTCAACGTGGTGCGGCCGCGGGTCGCAGGGACCGGGCGGCTTTGGGCGGGCGGCCGTCAGTGAGGATGCTCTTCGGTCGCGTAGGGGTCTTCCTCGTCGCTGCCCGGTGGCCGCAGCGTATAGCGCTTGTAGGTCCACTGGTACTGCGCCGGGTCGCGGCGGGCGATGCGTTCGATGCCGGCGTTGAGGGCGGTGGCCGCCACCAGCGGGTCCGGATCGGCCACGGCCGGGTCGGTCGGCTCGATGTGCAGGGCGAACTCCATGTCCGGCCCGATGCGCTCGCACCAGCCATAGAGCACGGTGGCACCGGTGCGCTCGGCCAGGCGGTTGACCAGGGTCATGGTCAGCGCCTGCACGCCGAAGAACGGCACGAATACGCCATCACCGGCCTTGGGCTGCTGGTCGGGCAGGATGCCGGTGGCACCGCCGTCCTTGAGCACCTTGAACAGCTGGCGCACGGCCGGGCCTTCGGCGCGCACCTGCTGCACGTTCTGCCCGCCGCGCACCAGCTGCAGGAAGGCATCGCTGGCCTCGTCCTCCGGCGGCTTGTAGACGATGGCGATCTGCCCGCGCGAGGCCAGCCACTGGTTCAGCAACTCCCAGTTGCCGAAGTGGGGCGCGGCCACGATCACGCCCTTGCCGCTGGCCAGGGCCGCGTCATACAGGGCCTCGCCATGGCGCTGCTTCAGGTGCAGGCGCAGGTTGTCGGCCGGCGCCTGGCTCCACAGCCGCAGGGTTTCGATGGCCTGCAGGGCGGTGGAGCGCAGCAGTTCCCGGTGCAGGCGGTCGCGGGCAGCGCCGTCCAGCTCGGGGTAGGCCAGCTCCAAATTGCGCCGGGTGACACGGCTCTCGCGGGCATTGAGGGCGATCCACGCCCACGCCAGGGCGCGCGCGAACGCCCGCAAGAGCGGCCAGGGCAGGCGGGCGAACAGGGTGGTGGCGCGGTAGACCAGCCGGGCTTTGCGTTGCGGATTCATCGGCGCCAGTTTAGCCAAGGGCGCTGCTATCGTGACCGGCCCTGTTCATTGGAAGCCTACGATGCTCGTCCTGATCCAGCGTGTCAGCCAGGCCGCCGTCCATGTCGACGATGAGGCCGTGGGGCAGATCGGGCCCGGCCTGCTGGCCCTGGTCGGCATGGAGCCGGGCGATACCGAGGCCCAGCTGCGGCGGATGGCCGAGCGCCTGCTGGGCTACCGGGTATTCGCTGACGAGGCCGGGAAGATGAACCGCTCGCTGCGCGATACCGGCGGCGGCCTGCTGCTGGTCAGCCAGTTCACCCTGGCCGCCGACACCCGTTCGGGCATGCGGCCGAGCTTCACAACGGCCGCGCCGCCCGACGAGGCTGAACGCGGGTTCAATCGCTTTGTCGAGATCTGTCGTGAAAATCACGCACCCGGGGTGGAAACGGGCCGATTTGGTGCCCATATGGTCGTCAGCCTGGTCAATGACGGTCCCGTGACCTTCCTTCTCCGGCCCTGAGCCTGCGGGACCACCGCCCGGCAGGCGGGGCCCCGGGCTGGTATAATGCTACGTTCCCTATTTCTCCCTAGCCGGTGGCGCGAGCACTACATGGCCAACGAACGTCCTGCCCAATCCGAAATCAAGCAACTGATCAGCAAGGGCCTGGAACAGGGCTACCTGACCTACGCCGAAGTCAATGACCATCTGCCCGACGACATGGTCGACCCGGAACAGATCGAAGACATCATCGGCATGATCAACGGCATGGGCATCGATGTCCATGAAGTTGCGCCGGATGTGGAAACCCTGCTTCTCAACGACGGCAACACCGGCAACCGCGAAGTCGATGACACCGCGGCCGAAGAAGCTGCCGCCGCGCTGAGCGCGCTCGACACCGAAGGTGGCCGCACCACCGACCCGGTGCGCATGTACATGCGCGAAATGGGCACCGTTGAGCTGCTGACCCGCGAAGGCGAAATCGCCATCGCCAAGCGCATCGAGGAAGGCCTTTCGCAGGTCCAGGCGGCCCTGGGCCAGTTCCCGGTCTCGGTCGAGTCGCTGCTGACCGACTACGAAGCCCACAAGGAAGGCAAGAAGCGCCTGGCCGAAGTGATCGTCGGCTTCAACGATCTGACCGATGAAGAGCCGGCTCCGCCGGCGGCCGCTGCCGATGACAGCAGCGATGCGGACGCCGAAGGCGACGAGGACGAGGACGAGGATGTCGACGGTGCCGATGAAGAAGCCGCACCGACCGGTCCGGACCCGGAGGAAGTCGCTGCGCGCATGCAGGCGCTGAGCGATGCCTTCAACGCCTTCAAGAAGGCCGCGACCAAGGGCGACAAGAAGAACCTGCCGCGCCTGCGCGAAGAAATGTCGGCGGTGTTCGTCACCCTGAAGCTGCCACTGCCGCTGACCGATGTGCTGACTAAGCAGCTGCGCGACACCATGGCGTCGATCAAGGCCCATGAGCGCCGCGTGCTGAACCTGGCCACCGTCACTGCCCGCATGCCGCGCAAGGACTTCATCCGTTCCTGGGAAGGCAACCAGACCAACCTGGAGTGGGTGGAAGACGCACTGAAGCGCAAGCAGAAGTGGTCCTCGGCTCTGCGCGAAGTGAAGGACCAGATCATCGCCGAACAGCAGGCGACGATCGACATCGAGACGCTGACCCAGCTGGACCTGGAAGAGCTGAAGGAAATCAGCCGTGCCATGGCCTACGGTGAAGCCAAGGCGCGCAAGGCCAAGAAGGAAATGGTCGAGGCCAACCTGCGCCTGGTGATCTCGATCGCCAAGAAGTACACCAACCGTGGCCTGCAGTTCCTCGACCTGATCCAGGAAGGCAACATCGGCCTGATGAAGGCCGTGGACAAGTTCGAGTACCGCCGCGGTTACAAGTTCTCGACCTATGCCACCTGGTGGATCCGCCAGGCGATCACCCGCTCGATTGCCGACCAGGCACGCACCATCCGTATTCCGGTGCACATGATCGAGACGATCAACAAGCTGAACCGCATTTCCCGCCAGATGCTCCAGCAGTACGGCCGCGAGGCCACGCCGGAGGAGCTGGCCAAGGAAATGGACATGCCGGAAGACAAGATCCGCAAGGTGATGAAGATCGCCAAGGAGCCGATCTCGATGGAAACCCCGATCGGCGACGACGAGGATTCCCATCTGGGCGACTTCATCGAGGACACCAACGTGGAGTCCCCGATCGAGAACACCACCAACATCAACTTGTCTGAAACCGTGCGCGACGTGCTGGCCGGCCTCACCCCGAGGGAAGCCAAGGTGCTGCGCATGCGCTTCGGCATCGACATGAACACCGACCACACGCTGGAAGAGGTCGGCAAGCAGTTCGACGTGACCCGCGAGCGCATCCGCCAGATCGAAGCGAAGGCCCTGCGCAAGCTGCGTCACCCGAGCCGTTCGGAGCAGCTGCGCAGCTTCCTGGATATCGATTGATATCCGGCGACCGCTGATGTGTTGAGGAAAACCCCGCTTCGGCGGGGTTTTTCTTTGGTCGCGCCGGGCCATGCCCAGAGGATTCGTCACGGGATTCGTATTGGTTACGTAACACTATTCCGGCGGCGGAACGCTCGGAGTTGGGAGAAATCCATTTCCAAGCAAAGGTTTGTGAAATGCTGCCGGCGTTGGGAAGGCGGTGACTGCTGGAAATTACGTAACACTATTCGTCCCATAACGCCCGCCCGGTCGCGCCGGGCCACGCCCGGCGAACTGCCCTGTGTCGCATCTGCCATTTGAACTCTCTCAATGGCGGACGCAGTCTGGACGGACAGATGCTCAACCATCCCGTAGGCGGGCCGGACATCACCGGCACCGATGCAGACGCGCAGTGCAACGCACATCGCGGGCGGCCTGCTGTACCGCCCCTTGTGCATCTGGAGTTACACCATGAACGATGTGGAGCACGACACACTTGAGATAGCGGAGGTGCGGCTGAAGCAGGTGGCCAAGGCACTGGCCGTTGATGCCTGAGTAGCCGGGCAGGGGCGCGCTCCACTACACTGTGGCGCGGCGCAGGGCCTATAGCTCAACGGTTAGAGCAGGGGACTCATAATCCCTTGGTTCCAGGTTCGAATCCTGGTGGGCCCACCATATTGACGTCCTTCAAAGTCCAAGGACGTCCGATGCTGCAGCATGAACAACACGTATGGCCCAAGCCCTGATGGCTCCCGGTTGTTGCATCAGCGGCAGCAAAGGGCAGCACCCTACGGCGATGCCCTTTCGTTGCAGTGCCCTCAGGATCGCGGAAGATTCTCGATCGGGCCCACGCGACCGGGCGGAGGCGGCTGACAGTTGCCGAAGCATCCGCCACCACCGGGGAACCAGCCGCCGATCCCGCCACCACCGCCAGTGCTGCCACCGCCGCCGCCGCCGCCTGACGGGGGAGTCGAGGCGAAGCTGTCTTCAGTGCCGCCAGACTCTTCTGCCGACTTCCCGCACGGCTTGCTGACGGTGATCATGCTTGAGCCGGTCATCATCATGATTTTTGTCTTGTACATGACGTTGCCGACGAAGGACGTATTGCGCCAGGCATCCGCACCGAAGGTCCTTTCAGCGGTCTCATCCAGCTTCTTCAGGAATGCCCGGTTGGGTGCCTCTGCGGACGAGGCCCCGGCTTGCTTGGCCGCCGCGATATCCTTCAGGTCGACCGATATCGAGAACGGGAGCATTGGAAGAACGGTGCAGGCCAGAGCAACACCGGTAACGGTGAAAGCTGCGGCGGCCAGGGCGAATTTACTTACAGGTTTCATTGCCATCCTTGCGAGTTGTCAACGGGGAACGGGCGGTAGTCGGGAACGAACGCGTTGCCGGTTCTTCCCTGGTAGAGCTGATTGAAAGTAGCGTTCAGACGAAGCGCTTCGGCCTCCCCCTGCATCCGCTCCTCGATAGTGAGTGGCGCAGAGAACATGATTTCCCTGCCAAGCGCAGCGGAAGGGTCTGCGCGCATCTCCAGGACGCGCGAAATCGCGTATGCGTTGATGTTTCCCGCTCGGCCGGTGGATGCAAAATGAGTCGCAAGCAACTGCAGCGCAAAGTAGTTGCCGTCCACTGCGGACGACATCATCTGGTCCAGGGCCGCTCGATCGGGGAGCCGTCGCGAGTCCAGCATCGTGCGGGCAAGCTTGTCGCCGTTGTTGGCGGCCTGTTCCAGCAACGCATCGGGCGCGCTGGAGTAGGAAGCCCATTGCGCGGTATTCGGATAGCCGTGTTCGTCCAGCCAGCGCTGCTCTTCGCGGCTACGCCCATCAAATGGATCATCTTCCTTCGGTTCCATGGCGTCGCGATTCTGCGGAACACCAGGAAACAGCATGTTCGTGCTGCTTGCAGGCCGTGACGCGGTTGATGCCACTGGGGGGGTCGAGCTGACGGGGCCGCTGCGTTGCCTGCCGGCCTGTTCAACACCCGGTGCTGCCTGCGAGGACTGTGACGCAGGGCGGAAGAGAAGAAATGCCGTTGCTGCCCCCGTGACGAGCACGGCAACGATGAGCGCTGCGGCGAACTTCTGCGATGTACTTCGGTTTTCCATGATGCCGGGAGGAGTTCCTTGCGTTGAATTCGGATTGCGCATATCTGGATCGCCTGCAAAGAACGGACAAGGGGTGCACCCTCCCCCAGTCCCCCGTGGCCCGGATTCATTTTCTGTTTACATTGTTGTGGTCTGGTCATTCAGCTGACTTCGAAGATGCCCTGCGCACAGGTGCATTCCGGCACACTCTGCGGGCCCGATGGCGGGTGGCTCGCATGCAGGGATCGACCATGCCCAACACCGATACGCCGGTAGAAGACTTCACCACCGAGATCGAAGACAGCCGGCACCGGTTTGCCTGGTGCCTGATGCGCTACGGGCAGGTTGCCGAAGAACTGGCAATGGAACACGCGCGCCAACGCTATCCCGACCAGACCCCCGGCTGCGAGTACGAACACGCGCTGATCTTCCACGACGAGCCCTGGCACTGGGCGATGCTGCACGTGAAAGGCGAAGGGTATTGGCAGCAGCACCCGGAACTGGCGGAGCCGTCGCTGGACTACGAAGCCGAATCGGACGCACTGTCCCTGGCCCGCGGTGAGCAGGTGCCACTGCTGGATGAGGACGAGTACCTTGGCGCGCTCGCGCATGCACGCCACATGCGTGCATGGACGCTGGTCCATCAGGCGGGTCGCTCGCCGGATGAAGCACGCCAGGAGGCGCTTGGCCACTACGCGTATCATCCGCGCCATCATCGCGGACGACTTCAGGTTCACGATCCGCGTGACGGCTGGTGCCATGTGATGAGCACACTGCATGGCAACGATTACTGGTCACGACCAGAGCTGCGGGAACCGCCACAGGCCTATTGGAGCGAGTCCCGCGCCTTTGTTTCGGCGCAGGGAATCCGCTTGCCGGACCCTCCGGGCTGAGGCCTGCTCAGCCAGCGAAGGCGCAGCTCCATCGATCACCGCACTCTGTGCCGAATGACACATGCCGCGCCATTTCTGCTGGCGGGAAGATGGCGGCATCCTGAAGTGGAGTGATCTGATGCTTGGTACGCTCAGCCGTCGCACCTTCCTGGCCAATGCCGCGGCTGTTCCGGCGGCCGCGCTCATGCCCACCGGCGTTGCTGCGGTGGCGCAGCCAACCGTCACCACCGGGAACCTGATCGACGCGGAACGCGGCGTGATCCGCTCGGCCATGGCCGGCAGCGGCATCGGAGCCGCTGCCGTCTGCCTGGTCGAAGGCGGGCAGGTGCGCTGGACTGAAGGCTTCGGTCACGTATCAGGCCAGGGCAGCGTGCCCGTAGACGCCAGCACGATGTTCAGCATCCAGTCCACCTCGAAGAACTTCGCGGCGGTGGCGGTGCTGTTGGCCGTGCAGGACGGCATCCTTGATCTGGACGCGCCCATTACCCGCTATCTGCCGTCGTTCACGGTGCGCAGCCGCTTCGAGCATGCTCCACAGGAGCGCATCAGCCTGCGCCTGCTGCTTGCCAATCGCGCGGGATTCACGCACGAGGCGCCACTGGGCAACAACTACGAACCGGCGTCGCCGGGCTTTGATGCGCACGTCCGCAGCATCTCGCAGACATGGCTGCGCTTTCCAGTGGGTGCGCGCTATCGCTACTCCAACCTGGGCTTCGACCTTGCCGGTCATGTCCTTGAGCATGTTGCGGGCATCAGCTATCCGGCCTGGCTGCAGCGCCGGATCTTCGAGCCGCTGGGAATGCACGACAGTACAGCCGATGCGTCGGTCTACCTGGCAAGCAAGGGACGAGCACTGGGAACCCTGGAAGGGTTTGCGCAGGTGCCGCCAGTGACGCCGCTGGTGGTGTCGGGAGGCGTCTGGACCAGTGCCGCCGACATGGCGAAGTATCTTGGCTTCCTGCTCGGTGGCGGCCGATCCGGTGCGCAGCAACTGCTCGAGCCACACCTTTGGGACGAGATGCATGGTTTCGGCCTGGGCGGTGACTACGGGCTCGGTGTCATGCGCAGCGAACGCCTCTACGGCAGTACACCGGTGCGGCTGCTGCACCACCGCGGCGGGGGCTTCGGATTCGGGTGCGTATTCACCTACTGCAGGCAGGCAAACGCTGGATTTTCCGCAATGTTCAATCGCGCGACGTCTGCGGGGTACGGCATCGGCGAGCGTCTGCTCGATCAGCTGTTGTCGGCGCGTTTCGGGACCCGTCAGCCGCGTGTGCCCCTGTCTTCCCTGGCGCCGATCAGGTTGAACCAGGACCAGGTGCAGCGGATGGCGGGAAGCTGGATCGGGCGCAGCGGCAAGGCGAAGATCGGGGTTGCTGGAAACGGCGAGCTGCAACTGCATCGAGGGGCGCACGCCGAGGGTACCCGCTTTGCGGCCATCGACGGCGATCAACTGTTCACTGTGGACACCGATGGAGAGGTTGCGACGTATCGTTACCATGCGGCGACGGACATGCTGCCGGCGCACCTGGAATGCAGCAACGGCGAGGATGGCCTGGACCAGAACGATCCCATCGATGGGCCCACCGGGTCGCAGGCGCCCCATTGGCAACCCTGGCTTGGACGCTATCGCGTTGACCAATGGGGCAAACCATCGATGTTCGTTGTGCTGGAGCAACGACACGGCTGGCTGTACATCGATGGCATCCGCCTGGTTGCTGAGGTGGAGCCCGGCTTGTTGTTCACCAGCGATGGCGAAGCGGTGGATTTTCGCGGCTCCCAGCCGACATGGCGCAACCTGCGCCTGCAGCGCGTCGCGCCCGTGGGCCAGGGGTGATGGCGGCATGCCGCGTGCTCATCCGCGTCGCCCACGCCCATCAACGCTGTACCGCCCGGCCCCGGTGCAGGCCAGCAGCAGGAACCCACCGGCCAACCCCAGATTCTTCAGGAACATGATCTGCTGGGTCTGATCGGCGACGTTGTGGTGGAAGATGAAAGCGGTGACCAGGCTGAAGCCTGCCAGCACGATCGATACCAGCCGGGTCTGAAAGCCGAGCAGGATGCACAGGCCGCTGCCGATCTCGAAGGCGATGGTGGGCCAGAGCAGGATGCCGGGTACCCCCATGGCCTCCATGTAGCCCTGGGTACCGCTGAGATCGCCGAGCTTGCCCAGCCCGGAGACCAGGAACAGCGCCATCAGCAGGATGCGCGCAAGCAGGTAGGCGAGCGAATGCGGTGAGTTGCTCACGTCCGGTTCCTCGGAGACGGCTGGCGAAGGCGATCGGAGCCCACCGGCAGTGAAGCCCGTGTCTACGTACCGGGTGAGGCGCCTTGACAGCTGACCGCCCGCAGGAGACCTTTCCACCATGACGATCGATATTGAATCGCTCAGCCTTCGGGAGCTGGGCGCCTTGGTGGTTGCCGCTGAACAGCGGAAACAGCTCATTTCCCGCCGCCGTCCGGCCAGTGCGGTGCGGCGGATCTTGAAGGCCGCCGCGGCGGAAGCCGGTTACACCATTGAAGAACTCTTCGGTGACGAAACCCCGGAAGCACCAGAGCCGTCCCGCAAGCCCGCCCGCCGTAAATCCGGCAAAGTCGCGCCAAAATATCGCGATCCGGAATACAAGCGCCTGACCTGGACCGGTCGCGGCCGCATGCCGCGCTGGTTGGCGTCCAAGGTGTCGATGGGCCACAAGGTCACCGATTTCCTGATTCCTGGCCTGGCCAGGCCGACCGCTGGCAAGACCAGCACCATCGGCAAGCGGACCGTCATCAAGAAGGGATGAGGCTGCGGCACTGCTACCCTGCGCGGGTCTTCCAACCAAGGAGCACGGGATGGCACACGAGGGCGGCGTGACGATCACGCCGAAAGTCCTGTACACCGCCGCAGGCGCGGCCGTGCTGATCAGCTTGCTGGCCTGGTCGGTGGAGTGGAGCGGGTTGGCCTACGTCTGCCCCTATTGCCGCGTGCAGCGCACAGCCATCGGCCTGCTGGGCCTGCTGACGTTGTTCGCGCGGCCGGGTGGCCTCATCGTGCCGTGGCTGGCGTTCACCACGGGCGGCTTCGCCTTCGTGGTCGCGGCAATGCAGCATTTCAACGGCTGGAAGCGCATTTCCGCCGGTGATTTCAGTTTCAACGCGCAATGGTATATCGACCCATGGCTGTTGTCCGGCTGCGCGATGCTGATCCTGGTGGCGCAGTTGATGCTGGTGCAGGCCGCCTGCCGACGCAGGGTGCGCTGAGCGTTTCCACGCATGGCGTGGTGATTACGCATTCTGGAACACCGCCAACTGCGCCGCGAACGCTCGCTGATAGGCGGGACGCTGCGTCGCCCGTGCCACATAGGCCACCAGCAGCGGGTACTCATCGAGCAGGCCACTGCTCTTCAGGCGCAGCAGCACCGAGACCATCATCAGGTCGCCCGCGCTGAACGTGCCTTCCAGCCATGCCGCTGTGCCCAGCCACGCAGACAGCTGCGAGAGACGCATCCGCACGCGCTCGTCCAGCATCACCAATCGCTGTGCATACCAGGGCTGCTCGCGCTCCAGCACCCACGCCATGGAGCGCTCGACGATGGGCGGTTCCACCGTGTTCAGGGCGGCGAACACCCACATGATCGCGCGCATGCGCGCGTCCGGGGCGCGCGGCAGCAGGCCAGGGTGCAGCTCGGCCAGCTGCAGGACGATCGCTCCGGATTCAAACAGCACCTGGTCGCTATCCTGCCAAGTGGGAATCTGCCCGAACGGGTTCCGTGCCAGATGCGCGGGCTGTTTCATCTCGGCGAAGCTCAGCGGCTGCACGTCATAGGGCACGCCAAGTTCCTCCAGTGCCCAGCGCACGCGCATGTCGCGGGCCAGCCCCTGGCCGCGGTCGGGGGAGGTGGCGAAAGCAGTGAGAACCGGCGACATCGGGACGCTCCCGCAGGACGAAAGGCCTGCCTTTACTCCTCCGACGAATGACGGTCCTCGGAATCGACATCGCCGATATCGATGTACACGTGGCCTGCACGGACTCTGCACGCACACGCTGGCGCACTTCCATCAGGCTGCCGGGGTCATCCGTACAGACAGGCAGGCAGACATGAATACTCCAGGCAAACCCACGCCAAGCTGGCGCCAGCGAAACGTACTGATGGGAGCGCTCGCCGCGGTACTGGTGATCGTGCTGATCATCCTCTTCGTGCCGTGGTGATGCAGGCGAAGGGCTGTTCGATGTGAACGGCCCAACGCTATGGCGTGAAGCAGTCAGTGCGGGTTGGGTGAAGTGACGTGCGCATCAATCGGTACTCACCCGCGAACCACGCCGAGGTGTCCACAGTGGTCCCACAGGCAGCGTCGCGATGCTGCTTTTCTCCCCCGCATATCGATCCCACAGGAGCAATGACATGAGCACCCAGTCGACCATCGAACATCGCCTCAACGACCTGATCGAGATCGCCCGCGATGGCAAGTCCTTCTATGAAGAAGCGGCGACCAAGGTCAAGGATGCCGAGCTGTCGGCACTGTTCACCCGCATCGCCGGCGTCAAGGGCCGCATCGTGGCCGCACTGAGTGGCTCGGTTGCTGCCAGTGGCGGAAAGCCGGCCGAGCACGGCACCGTTGTCGGTTCGATGCAGCAGTTCTACGGCAAGGTCCGCGCTGCGTTCGGTGATACCAACTACGGCTACGTGGCCGAGCTGGAGGAGTCCGAGGATCGCCTGCTGGGCGCGTTCAAGGACGTGCTGAAGGACAACGAGCTGCCGCCGGCCGTGCGCCAGGAAGTCACCCAGCTGTTGCCCGAAGTGCAGGAATGCCATAACGTCATGCGCGCCCGCAAGCACGCCATGAAGGCGGCTTGATCAAACTGCACCGAGCATAAAGAAAAAAGGGGCGGCCGCGAGGCCGCCCCAAACCGTCAAGAGAGCACGCGCCCGGAAGGGCGCGCGTGTTCAGAAACGAACCGACCAGCGCACGTTTGCGGCGTGATCGCGGCTCTCACTGCCGAACTGGCCGCTGTAGCCGAGCTCCAGCTGCTGGCGCGGGGTCAGCCATGCCGACAGGCCCAGCTCGGCCACCACGGCGCCGTCGGCGATCGGCGCGCCTTCGACCCCGAACGTGGTGCTGCTGTTGGCGAAGGCGAGGTTGCCCACTTGGCTGCGGTCGCCCGAGGCGTGGCGATAGCCCAGGCCGCCGCGCAGGTGCAGCCAGCTGTCCTGCTGGAACGATGCCTTCAGGCCCTTGTCGAAGCGCACGCCGGCCGTGGCGACTGTGGTGGCAGTGTCCTCGACCTTGCCGTGCAACGCTGCAGCGCCGCCTTGTTCGTTGATCTGCTTCAGGTCCACCTCCACGCGTGCAACCTGCAGGTAGGGCTCCAACCCGGCCTCCGGGCCGCCGAAGCGGTAGCCGGCTTCGACGAAGGCCTGGCGGGTACGCGCGTCGTAGCGCGCACTCAGGCTGTCGCTGAACCCAGCAAAGGCGATATCACGCGTGCTCTTCACCTTGTGCTGGCTCCATGCCAGGCCACCGCGCAGTCCGAAGCCGCCCCATGCGTGGCTGGCATACGCACCGAAGTGGGTGTTGTCGATCTTCGACTTTGCGCGACGTTCCTGCTGCTTCACGTCGGTGCGCCCCGTGCCGGCCAGAACGCCGATCTGCCAGCCACCAAACTCGCGGTCGATGCCGGCCAGCAGACCAGTGCTGTTGGCTTCGGTACGCGCAGTATTGGCGTTGCCGTCCAGCTTGCTGTTGCCGCCAAGGGCCTGCACCCACGCGCCGCTGGCGTCGCCCGTATCGGCCCCCGGTGACGCTGCACCGGCACGACGTGACAGTGCGGCATCGCGCACATAGCGGCTGCCTTCAACCAGGGCCAGGGCCGTGGCAGGATGCAGCTCGCCACCGAGGCCGTCCAGTACACCGCCAAGCTGCTGCGGGAACAGCTGGGTCAGCGGCCTGGGCAGGCCCTGGTTGATTGCCAGCAGGTCCGCCGCCGTGGCCACCGCGCGCTGGTTCGGCGTGGTGGCGGCGCTGGCCAGCGAGGCACCGCGTGCCACGTCGATACGGGTGCCATTGGCACCGTAGGCGAGGCTGAACTGCAGGAACGGCGAGAATGCACTGAAGTCGGTCTTGGCGAACTGGCCGCTGACACCGCCGTCGGCGCGGATGAAGTTGAACTGTTCGCCCAGATAGTAGGTGCCCGGTTCCGGCAACGCGACCAGCGTACCGCCGAGGGTGGCGGTACCGGTCACGTGCAACTGGTCACTGCGCCCGCCCGGAGCAAGTTCGGCGGCATAGACGCCGGTTGCACCCTGTACGTAGTTGCCGTTGATGGTCAGCGTGCCGATCGAATTGCCGGGCGCGATGATGCCGTCGACGTGGGTGCTGCCGAGCGTACCGACACCCTTCAGCAGGCCGTTGGCACCGACCGTGGTGGTACCGCCGGTCTGCGTGCCGTTGAAGGACACCACGCCACCGTTGACGGTCAGGTTGCTGTCCTTCAGCACGCCGCTGGCGCTGACCGTACTGACGCCACCGGTGGTGGTCAGTGCGGTGGAAACCAGGCTGCCGTTGAGCAGGAACTGCCCCGCCTGTACCTCGACCGCAGACGTGAGGGTGTTGGCGCCGTTCAACTCCAGCGTGCCCTCACGAAGCACTGCGCCGTTGAAGCTGTTGTCGCCGCTCAGGCGCAGCCAGCCGATGCCCGACTTTGTCAGTTTTCCGGGGCCACCGATGTCGTTGGTCCAGTCATCCCAGGCGTCGCCTTCCCAGACCTTCAGGCCACCGGCCTTCTGGTTCATCACCACGTTGGTATCCACGCGCAGCGAGCCGTAGCCTTCGATGGCCTTGCGCAGATCCATCAGGCCCCAGCCGTAGATCTCGTCGATACCCGGTGCGCCAAGGTCGCGTGCGGTGGTCAGCAGCACGTCGCGCACCTGCGCGCTGTCCAGGTAGGGGAAGCGTTCGAACAGCAGGCCGAGCGCACCGGTGACGTGCGGTGCGGCCATCGACGTGCCGCTGAGCAGCCCGTAGCTGTAGGTCGGCACGCGCTGGGTGACGTCGAGCGACAGGTTGCCGTTGGCATCAACGCCCAACGACGCCGCAACCGCGGAGTCATCGCCGTAGACCGTGGAGTTGATGTTGGAGCCCGGGGCCGCCAGGCACCAGTTGGCGCTGAGGCCGCACTTGTTGGAGGTCAGGCTGAGGGTGAAATCCTGTCCAACGTTGACTACGCTGAGCCAGTATTTTTCGATGTCGGCGAAGGCACGCGGCAGGGTGGCGTACATACCGGCGATAGGGCTGGCAGATACAGGAGCGGCAGCATCCCGTGCAGGTGAATTGCCCGCGGCCCAGACCTGGATCATGCCCCTGGCGCGGGACCCGTCTGCATAAGTGGCAAGGTAGTCGCGATAGTCTGGATCGTTGTAGATCTGATCCATCAGTACTGCATTGGGCTCCTTGGTCAGGCCCCAGCTGTGGTTGACCGCGCGAACGCCCTGGGCGTTCATCTGCGCGTACATGTCGACTACGGCGGACGAGTCGGGACCTACGCCGCCCAGCGAGACCACGGAATAGCCGGTCGCCGTACGCTGCCATTCGCTGGCGCTGTTGAAGAACAGGCGGGCGACGCTGAGATCTGCCCCGAAGGCGACGCCATGCATGCCGTTGCCATCGCGATTGGCGGCAATGGTGCCGGCCACATGGGTGCCGTGTACTTCGTAGCCGATACCGGGCTGTACATAGGGACCCGCCACGATCAGATCGCGGATGTTCTGGGGGACGTTTGCGTTGAACCCGACGTAGCTGACCTGCACGTCGTCGCCATCACTGGAGAAGCAGGCGCCGGGACCCGTGAGCTGTGCAGTGTTGGTGCAGCGCGTGCCATCAGCGAGCACGTCGGCGATGTGGATGCTGCGATGGTTCTTTCCGGCGAACTCCGGATGATCCAGGCCGGTGCCACTGTCGAACACGCCAAGGCGGATGCCGGTACCCGTCAGGCCGCGCGCGTAGGCGTCGTCGGCATGGGTCGCGGCCAGGCCCCAGTCGGCGTTGAATTCTTCCGTGCGCCAGCTGGCCGGATCACCCGGATTACCGAGGATCGAGGTGGTGCTGGCTGCTGCTGCGGGCGTTGCGGCCACCCGGTTCGCGCCGGCCGGCGAGCTTGCCAGCGACGCGGGCTGCGCCCACGCGGCCTGCAGTTGGCGCTGCTGCTGCCAGGCGTCGAGTGAGTCGCTGGCCATGGCGGGCAACGCGGCAGCCAGCAACAGGGAACTGGCTACGGCCAACGCCAGGCGGCTGTGCAGCGGGGAGCGGGAGTGGGACGAACGGCCGTGCAGCGGGTGATTCATCGGACAACATTCCTTGGTTGACGGACAACAACGCCGTTAACCCCGCAGGGCGCCGATCACCCCCAGTGATGTGAAGGAATTTTTATGAACGCGTTAAGGTAGTGTGACACGGGTATTCACCTGGCCTCCCGGCTCCCCGGCTACCGTGAGCCGGCCTGGGCTCACCAGGCTTATCAGGGAGTGATGTCGATGCGTGTTATCAGGAAGGTGATCGCAGTGGCGGTGTTCGCGTTGGCGTGTACCGGTTCGGTGGCAGTGGCGGGGCCGGTAGAACCTTGCGACAAGCCGTGCTGGCGGGCCTATCAGATGTGCCTGGCCAGTGGCGCCGATGCTGGGGAATGCGAGCAGGCGTACAACACCTGCGTGGTCGATCTGTGCATGGGCGTGTGAGTCGCGCCGATTGAGCCGTGTGGGAGCCCCGCCATCGGCGGGGCTCTTCTGTTTCCGCCGGGCATGTCAGCCTCGATACGGTAGGCTCGGCATGTCTTCATGGTGAGGAATGTCATGGCCGTCAAACGCATCGTTCCCAACATCGCCACACCGGAACCCGAACGGGCCGCTGCCTTCTACGGCGAGCTGCTCGGCATGCCAGTGGTGATGGACCATGGCTGGATCGTCACCCATGGCGGGCAGGGCAGTGCACTGGCGCAGGTCAGTTTTGCCAGTGAGGGCGGTTCCGGCACGCCGGTGCCGGACCTGTCGATCGAAGTGGACGACCTGCAGCAGGTGCTGGAGCGCATGCGTTCGGCTGGTGTCGCGCTGGAGTATGGCCCGGCCGACGAACCCTGGGGCGTGCGCCGCTTCTTCGTCCGCGATCCCTTCGGGCGGCTGCTGAACATCCTCGCTCACGCCTGAGCGGGCAGCGTCGCTTCAGCGGCGTCTGCCGCCGTGCGTCGGCGCTGCCGGAACGCCGACCATGCGCAGGCGATCAGCCACCACCGCTGCGATGAAGACCTCCGCATCCTGCGCTGGCATGGCGATCAGGTCATCGGTGCCGCCGTGCACGCCGGCCTGGATCATCGCCTTGCTGGGCAGCCTGATGGGTCAACACGCCGTGCAGCAGTTCGCCGCGTCCGCGCAGGGCCCAGGTCAGCAGCGGCTTGTTGCGCAGGCGCGTGATCTCATCCTGCGCCCGGGATCGCTGCACGCCGCGCCGCAGTATCGCAGTGCCATGGCCGCCGGCGTCGGCTGGGCGATGGCAGTGGCAGGCACGCTGGTCCTGCTCGTGGCTGCGGAACTGTACCGTCGACGGGCCGCGGCCTGAGGGCGCGGTATCACCGCTGCTGGTGATGTGGATCCTCTGCGCCATGCCCGGCTTGCTGTTGCTGTTGCTGCTGGCGGGCATTGGCGTGGCGGGCATGCCCACCTTCACGTCCGATCGCGGCCATGTGCTGCCGATCACGGCTGATCGCCTCGCCGCCCTTGCGGCCTGCCGCGCGTGCCTCGTCGGGGCTGAACTCATGCGCATTGCCGGAAGCATGCGCGGCACGCCCGCCTTTGGCAGCGATCGCGCGCTGCTTGGCCTGGTCCATCGAGGCGAAGCCCCGGTTGGAGCGGTGATTCTGCTCAGTCATGGGAAGTCTCCTGCTGCATGGGTGGCGCCGTGGTCGGCGACGGCGCCCATGCTTGGCCAACGCGTGCTAAGTCCAGGTCGCCATCGCGGTCGTGGCCTTCACGCGATGTGCGCACCTGGTTGATGGCGGCGCCATTCAGACGAACGCTGCGGCAGGCATCAGCGAAGATGCGGGGCGTCATCGAGACGGCGCTGTGTCAGCGCCGACGGGCGTCGCCCAGGCGTTGCGCGAACGGTCGTTGCTCCAGCGCCTGCAGTGCCTCGCGCAGCACCTGCTCCAACGACTGTCCGAGATCCGCATCGAGGCTGCGTGCGGCACGTGCGGTGGCCTGCCATTGCGCCTGCAGCGCCGGCAGTGCCTGCAGGGCAAGCGGGCTCAACTGCAGGATGCGTTCGCGGCTGTCGCGAGGTGCGGGTGCTGGAGGGCAACATCGGCTACCTGCGGCTGAGCACCTTCCATCCGCTCGATCTGGCTCGCCCCAAGCTGGCGGCGGCGTTCACCCTGCTGGCCGACACCGATGGCCTGGTGCTGGACCTGCGCCAGAACGGCGGCGGTGACGATGGCAGCGCGGACCTGCTGGTACGCACGCTGCTGGAGGCCAGCGTTACCCAGGTGCAGGCCGTTGAGCATCGCGGCCAGCGCACGGCGGTACCACTGCCGCCGGCGAGCCTGCCGCTGTACCTGAAGCCGCTGGTCGTGCTGATCGACCGCCGCACCGGCTCGGCGGCCGAGTTCGTCGCCTGTTCGCTGCAGGCCCTGGGACGTGCGCGCATCGTCGGCGGCCGCAGTGGTGGCGCCGCACATATGTTCGATGATCCTGTGCTGCTGCCGGACGGTTATCAGATCAGCATTCCGGACCGCCAGCCCATCAACCTGCGTACCGGCGGCAACTGGGAGCGCACCGGTGTGACGCCCGATGTTGCAGGTGGCGAAGATCCGTTGTTCATCGCACGGCAGTTGCTGGCGCCCTCGAAGTCGTCAGGATGAACGCACATCTGCAACACCGCCCTATCGCAGACGACATGCAGCATGCCTAGAATCGAGGCATCCCGGTAGTTCCCGGGCGCTTCGAGTGAATGGACTCAATGAAGATTCTGTTGACCGGCAGTTCCGGGCGGATCGGGCGCGCGATCTTCGGTGCGTTGGCGGCTGCCCATGAAGTGGTGGGCCTGGATCGCAGCCCGTTTGCCACCACGCGCATCATTGCCGATGTCACCGATCATCAGGCCGTCGTACGCGCGGTGCAGGGCGTCGACGCGGTCATCCATACCGCGGCCCTGCATGCCCCGCACGTTGGCCTGGTACCGGATACGGTGTTCCAGCAGATCAACGTGGACGCCACTGCGCACCTGCTGCAGGCGGCGCGCGAAGCCGGTGCTCGGCGCTTCGTGCTGACCAGTACCACGGCGCTGTACGGCCATGCCGTGGTGGCGGGGGGGTGCCGATGGATCGACGAGGATACCGAGCCGTTGCCGCGCACGATCTACCACTGCACCAAACTGCAGGCCGAGGCCCTGGCTGAAGCCGCCGCTGCGCCGGAGTTCAGTGTGCGCGTGCTGCGGATGGGGCGCTGCTTCCCGGAACCGCCGGAGCGGATGGCGATGTTCCGCCTGCACCGCGGCATTGACGCGCGTGACGTGGCCAGCGCGCATGCGGCGTTGCTGCTCGATGAGGGCGCGGCCTTCGACCGCTACATCGCCTGCGCGGCGACACCGTTCCGGCGCGAGGACTGCCTGGAGCTGGCCACCCAGCCGCGCAACGTGTTGGCCCGGCGCGTGCCGCAGTTGCTGGCCGAGTTCGAGCGCCGTGGCTGGCCGTTGCCGCTGAGCGTCGATCGCGTCTACGACAGTGCCCGTATCCGCAGGGAGCTGGGCTGGCAGCCGCGCTTCGGGCCGGACGACGTGCTGCAGCAGTACGCCTCAGGCAGCATCGAAGTGTTGCCACGCGCGGAGTGGATCAGGGACCGGGTGGCCGAGTAGGGGAGACGGGACGGGTTTCCGGCTCGTCCCTGAGCGGATTCAGGAATGTGCACGCCGGGCGCCTCAACCTGGTGGGCTGGCGGCCGCTAACCCGGTGCGCTTCCAGCGCCGGGCGGTCCCCGGCGGCCGGCAGCCTGCGCGATGGATCGCGCGCCTGCGCGGTGCCCTTGCGGTGCCGGTTGTCCTGAACTGCCTTGCGGATCCTTCCATGCCTTCTTCCCGTTCCGCCGCTGCCCGCCGCCCGGGCAGCATCGCCCACAAGCTGATGCTGGGTACCGCCGTCATCGCGCTGCTGTGCTTCGGCCTGACGGCGTTCCTGATCTATCGCCAGGCCAGCGCCAGCCTGATCGATGCCTCGCGCCAGACCATGACCAGCGAGGCCAATGCCGAGGCGCGCCAGGTCGCGGCCGACCTGGGCACCGCCTTCGCCAGCAACGATGCGATGGTTGAAGCCGTGCTGGCCCAGCGCGCGCGTGGCGACGTGCCCGACCGCGCCAGCCTGGCCGCGGTGATTGGCGAGCAGCTGCGCACCCACCCCGAATGGCTGGGCAAGAGCACCATGTGGGAGGCCAACGCCTTCGATGGCAAGGATGCCGAGTTCGCCAATACCGAGATGCACGATGCCAGCGGCCGCTACATGAGCTACTGGGCCTGGCATGACGGCAAGCCGCAGCAGTCGACCATGACCGACTACACCGAAGCCGCCGACGGTTCGGCCGACTGGTACGTGGTGCCCAGCCGCGACAAGCTGCCCAAGGTCAGCGAGCCCTACGCCTACGACATCGCCGGCCAGCAGGTGCTGATGAGCACGTTGAGCACGCCGATCGTGGAGAACGGCACGTTCCTCGGTGTGTTCACCGTGGACTTCTCGCTGGCGGCGCTGCAGAAGCATCTGGCGACGCTGACGCCGATGGGCGCTGGCCGCGTCGAACTGCTCTCGCCCAAGGGCGTAGTGCTGGCATCGGCCAATGCGGCCGAGATCGGCAAGCCGCGCAGCGACGCATTGACCCGCAGCATGCTGGCCGACATTGCCGCCGACCGCAGGTTTGAAGCCTTCACCCCGGACGCGGCCGGCAACGTACGCGTGTACGTGCCGCTGCGCGTGGGCGATGCCCCGCAGCGCTTCGCGCTGGGCGTGGTGATGCCGCATGCGGTGATCGTTGCCGAGGCCCGCCAGCTGCTGTGGCTGACCCTGCTGGTTGGCGTGGTGGCCGCGCTGACCCTCAGTGCCGGTGTCTACGTGCTGCTGCGCCGCCTGGCGATCCGCCCGCTGGCCGAAGCCGTGCGCGTGGCGGGCGACGTGGCCGCCGGCAAGCTGGACAGCACGCTGCCGGCACGCAGCAACGATGAAGTGGGCCGCTTGCTGGAGGCGATGCAGGGCATGCGTGGCCAGCTGCAGGCCGTGATGGCCGCGCAGGCGGAAATGGCGCGCCGCCACGATGCCGGCGAGCTCAGCTACCGCATGGACGCCTCGGCGTTTCCGGGCGAGTACGGCCGCATGGTGGCCGACAGCAACCAGCTGGTGGCCTCCAGCAATGCGGTCACCCAGCGCCTGGTCGAGGTGATGCAGCGCTACGCCGTAGGTGACCTCAGCGTGGACATGGAAGCACTGCCGGGCGAGAAGGCGGTGTTCACCGCCGCCATGGCCACCACCAAGCACAACCTGGCCGCGATCAATGAGCAGATCCGGCAACTGGCGGCTGCGGCCGCCGCCGGCGACTTCGCGGTGCGCGGTGATGCGCTGCGCTTCGACCACGATTTCCGCCGCATGGTGCAGACCCTCAACACCATGATGGAGGTGAGCGACCACAACCTGGCCGAGCTGTCGACGCTGCTGCGCGCGATTGCCGCAGGCGACCTGAGCGCGCGCATGCAGGGCGACTTCCACGGTGTGTTCGCGGTGATGCGCGATGATGCCAACAGCACCGTGCAGCAGCTGACCGGGATCGTCGGGCAGATCCAGCAGTCGGCGGCCAGCATCCGCCTGGCGGCGGGTGAGATTGCTGCCGGTAACAGCGACCTGTCGCGCCGCACCGAACAGCAGGCGGCCAACCTGGAAGAAACGGCCGCGTCGATGGAGGAGTTGACCTCCACCGTGCGCCAGAACGCCGACCACGCGCTGCAGGCCAACACCCTGGCCGGCTCCGCAGCGGGCGTGGCCAGCGAAGGTGGCCAGGTGGTCAGCCAGGTGGTGCAGACGATGGAGCAGATCGAAGCATCGTCGCAGCGCATCGCCGAGATCATCTCGGTGATCGACGGTATCGCGTTCCAGACCAACATCCTGGCGTTGAACGCGGCGGTGGAAGCCGCGCGGGCCGGTGAGCAGGGCCGCGGCTTCGCCGTGGTCGCCAGCGAGGTGCGCGCGCTGGCCCAGCGCTCGGCGGGTGCCGCGAAGGAAATCAAGGAGCTGATCGATGCTTCGGTGGCCCAGGTCGGTGCCGGAGCGCAGCTGGTGCACGGCGCCGGCCGCACGATGCAGGAGATCGTCGGCCAGGTCGGGCGGGTCAACGAGATCATGGCCGAGATCTCGGCCGCCTCGCGCGAACAGTCAGCCGGCATCGAGCAGGTCAACCAGACCGTGGTGCAGATGGATGAGACCACCCAGCAGAACGCCGCGCTGGTGGAGGAAGCCAGCGCTGCGGCACGCGCGATGGAAGAGCAGGCCGAGCAACTGGCGGTGGCGGTCTCGCGCTTCCGCCTGCAGGCCGAGCCGGTGGCCGTGGCACGCCGCGCGGCCTGAGGTCCGCTACGCGCACATGAAAACGCCCGGCCAAGGCCGGGCGTTTTCGTTTCAGCCGGTCACAGCGCACCGGATCCAGGTCCGGTGACGGCTTGGGTTCAGAACATCCCTTCGAAGGGGTTCCAGCTGGCGCGACCCTTCACCTGCTCCAGGTAGTAGCTGTAGTTGGTGCTTGAAGCAACCAGGAAGTTCATGGCGATGAACAGTGGACGCGCGACGACATCCGGCAGGAACAGCGAGACGATGGTCAGCACGATGCCGATGCCGATCACCACCAGTGCCTTGCGCCACATGCCCAGGATGAGCAGGTAGATGAAGCCGAAGAAGAAGGCGAAGAAGTTGATGTTGACCTTCAGGCGGTCGCCGAAGGACAACGCCTTCCAGGCCTGCTTGAAACCCGGTTCCTTGGGTGCGCCGTGCTGCTGGAAGAAGTTGAAGCGGAACTGCCACTTCGGGCTGAAGCGGGAGAGGTCGACTGTGTTCATTGACGTACACGTCCTTGTGGGAAAACGTTTACATGATACGGTGCGGCCGGTTCAGGAATCCACCCTGCAGCGTCGGAAATGTGACGCTCTATCCTGCATGGTGGTGCGGCGCAGGGGCGCACCGTCACCCACCCGCCTTGTTTTTAGGATAGGGTGCGCAGTTCCGCTGCCGCACCCGCTGAATCCGTGCGGCGGCGGGATGTCCATGGAGGCTGCATGACCACACCTGCTACACCGGAAAACGCACCGGGACCGGTGCTCCTGCCGACACCTGAAGTGGTGCAGGCACAACAGCTGCTCGCACGCCAGCAACTGGCGGTAGCGATGGACCGTGCACGCACGGCGGCTGTGCAGAGCGCGGCGCCGGCCGCCGCACTGGAAAGCGAGTAATCCGCAACACCGCCGATCGCGCTGGCCCGTCGCCAGCGCGATCGCGGCGGATGCTGCTGGTCAGAACCGCGCGGTCATGCTGAGGAAGTAGCTGCGCCCGGCCACGAAGTAGTCGGTGGAGCCTTCCGCATACAGCTTCTTGTCGGCCAGGTTGCTGACACCGCCACGCAGGGTCAGCACCTCGTTGACGTTCCAGGCCGCGGTCAGGTCATACAGCGTGTAGGCCTTGAGGAAGGTCGTCGCCGTGCCGGTCTGCTTGCCGGTGTACTGCGCCGACAGGCTGCTGGAAAACACCGTGCCGGGCGTCCAGTCCAGCGACGAATAGCCAGAGAATTCCGGTGTGTCGATCAGGTTGCGGCCGGTGGTCAGGTTCTTGGCTTCCTTCATCCAGGTGGCCGAGGTGCGCCAGCGCCAGTGCTCGCCGAAGCGGAAATTGAGGTTGCCCTCCATGCCGCTGGTGCGCGCGCGCTGCACGTTGCTCATGCGCGTCCACCAGATGCCGTTGAACCTGCCCAGCGGGGCGTACTCGATCTTGTTCCTGAAGTCGGTATGGAAGTAGGTCAGGCCGGCATCGACCAGGTCGTTGTCGAAGCTGATGCCGATCTCGCGGTTGGTACTGGTTTCCGGGTCCAGGTCCGGATTGCCGGCCATGTAGCAGCCGCCGCGCGTATAGCCCAGCGGGATCAGCGAGGTGCAGCCACGGCCACCGGACTGGGTGGCGGCGGTGGCGGAGTTCTCGGTCAGGCTGGGCGCGCGGAAGCCCTTGGAAATGCCACCACGGATCGTCCATTGTTCGGCCGGGTGCCAGACCAGGTAGGCGCGCGGACTGACATGGCCGCCAAACTTCCCATGATGGTCCAGGCGCGCGCCCAGGGTCAGCGCCAGGGTGCGGTGCAGTTTCAGCTCGTCTTCGACGAACAGGGCCCACGTATCCACTTCCAGATCGGAGCCGCTGACGGCATTGCCGGCATAGTCGATCGGCGCGCGGCCGATGGTGTCGGTGTTGGTCAGCTCCTGGCGCTTCCACTGGCCGCCCACGGCGAACTGATGTTCAACACCGAGGGTGAATGGCGTGGTCAGGCTGCCTTCGATGATCGTATCGGTCGCTTCGGAACGGCCGGTAGCACCGATGTCGTTCTTGTACTTGGTCCAGTACGCACTGATCTTCGAATTGCCGAAGCTCCACGTGCCATCGTGGTTGAGCGCCAGCGAGCTGCGCTTGAGTTCGCTGGCACCCCAGGCGCCTTCATCCTGCTTTTCCAGCGAGGCGTCGATGAAGGCCTGCTGCACGCCATGGCCGGCTTCCAGCGACAGTTCCTGCGCGTCGCTGAGCGTCCACTGCAGCAGCGCGTCGACATTGCGATCCTTCTCGCCGGCGTAGGCGTTGCCGTAGACACCACCGTTGGACTGGTCCGAGTCGCGGCGCATGCTGTTGGCACCGACGCGCAGGCCAAAGCGTTCGCCGAGCGGGCCGGAGAACGTGGCGCCGATCTGCTGGGTGTCACCGCGCTTGTCATCGCCGGGGCGGGTATAGCTGTGCGTCGCGCTGCCGTTCCATTCATCGCCGATGCGCCGGGTGATGATGTTGATCACGCCGCCCATGGCATCGGAACCGTACAGCGACGACATCGGCCCGCGCACCACTTCGATGCGCTCGATCTGGTCGGGCGAAATCCAGTTCAGGTCCTGTCGGCCAAGGTCCGGCCGGTAGTGGGTCGACGCCGAACTGCCCATGCGCTTGCCGTCCACCAGCACCAGCGTGTAGTTGGACGGCATGCCGCGCAGCTTGATCTTGGACTGCTCGCCGACGGCGCTGAGGCCGCCGGTCACGCCCGGCACACGGCTGAGCAGGGTGGCCAGGTCGTGCACCGGCTGGCGCGCGATGTCCTCGCGGCTGATCACGCTGATGCTGGCCGGCGCATCCTTGATCCACTGCTGGTTGCCCGAAGCGGTCACCACCACGGTATCCAGGTCCTTGGTGGAGGCATCGGCGCTGGCCTCGGCGGCGGCAAGGCCGGGCACGGTCAGCAGGCAGGCGGTGGCCAGGGCACTGGCCAGGCGAGTGCGCGGCAGGCGCGCGGAACGGGAACGGGACAGCTGGGACATGACGGCTTCCATCGGATGAGAGGGACCGGATGGAAGCGACGGGCGCGCGCAGACAAGCAGGCAGGCCCCCCTTCCATGGGTCGTAGGGCGCTCGGTTCGGGCCGGCGCAGCTGGGTGGGTCTCAGCCGTCCGGAAGACGGTGACCTGCCTGGTTAATGAAATGATAACCGTTCGCGTTTGTTACGATCCAGTACACCATGCAAAGAAGCGACATCGCGCCGCAGGGCGCGGCGTCGCCTGCTGTTTGCTGAATGGGGATAAATCCCGGCGTAGACCTTCGCACTCGGCTTACATCCGGCGCCCTAGACTGGGCCGCATTTTCGATTCCGCCCCGTTGGAGATCGTGTGGGTTCCGGTAGTGACAGACAGCGACTGTGCGGCCAAGGGCCGGCACAGCCAGGACAAGTGCGGGCGCCGGGAAGGCGCGCCGGGAACCCTCGTGCATGCAGCCCGGCCGGGACGGCCGGCCATGCCGACCGTGGGGAGTAAGCGGTGATGGGGGGGCAAACCATCCACGCAGAAGCGGATGCACCCCGGCTCGACGCCGGCTGGGCGCTGCTGCCCGCCGAATCACCGCTGCCGATGCCCGAGCAGACCCTGCGCGAGGGTGCGCTGAAGGTCCGTCGCCACCGAACCTCGCCACGCCTGATCGGCCTGCGCCGGTTCTACATCTTCGGCGGCACCCTGGCCATGACCGCCATCGCCACCCGCATGATGTGGCGGGTGCTGTCGGCCAATGGCATCAGCGTGCTGGAAGCGTGCCTGCTGGTGCTGTTCGTTGGCCTGTTCGCCTGGATCGCGCTGTCCTTCGCCAGCGCCCTGGCCGGCTTCCTGACCGCCGTGTTCGACCGTGGCTATCGCCTCGGCATCGACCCGGACAAGCCGCTGCCGACAGTGCACAGCCGCACCGCGCTGCTGATGCCCACCTACAACGAAGATCCGCGGCGCCTGCTGGCGGGCCTGCAGGCGATCTACGAATCGGTGGCGGCCACCGGTCAGCTCGAACGCTTCGACTTCTTCGTGCTCAGCGATACCCGACGCGAGGATATTGCCGCGGCCGAGGAACAGGTCTTCGCCGAACTGCGCGACCGCGTGCCGGACGGGCAGACGCGCCTGTTCTATCGCCGTCGCGGCGACAACAGCGGACGCAAGGCCGGCAACATCGCCGACTGGGTGCGCCGTTTCGGTGGCGCCTACCCGCAGATGCTGATCCTGGACGCCGACAGCCTGATGACCGGCGACAGCATCGTGCGCCTGGTGGCCGGCATGGAGCACAACGCCGATGTCGGCCTGATCCAGACCCTGCCGTCGGTGATCGGCGGCCGCACCCTGTTCGCCCGCATGCAGCAGTTCGGTGGCCGCGTGTACGGCCCGGTGATCGCCCGGGGCGTGGCCTGGTGGCATGGCGCCGAGAGCAACTACTGGGGCCACAACGCGATCATCCGCACCCGTGCCTTCGCCGACCACGCCGGCCTGCCGGCGCTGCCGGGGCGCAAGCCGTTCGGCGGCCACGTGCTCAGCCATGATTTCGTCGAAGCGGCGCTGATGCGGCGTGGCGGCTGGGCCGCGCACATGGTGCCGTACCTGGGCGGCAGCTACGAAGAAGGCCCGCCGACGCTGACCGACCTGCTGGTGCGCGACCGCCGCTGGTGCCAGGGCAACCTGCAGCACGGCAAGGTGGTCGGCAGCCGCGGCCTGCACTGGATCAGCCGCACGCACATGCTGATCGGCATCGGCCATTACTTCACCGCGCCGATGTGGGCGATGCTGATGCTGATCGGCATCGCCATTCCGTTGTTCCAGGAGGGCATCGACTTCAACGCCCTGCTGCACCTGTCCCCCAGCGTGTACTGGCGTGCCCAGGACGAGGAACAGGTGGTGCGCCTGTTCGCCGCGACCATGGCGGTGCTGCTGCTGCCCAAGGTGCTGGGCTACCTGGCGATGCTGCTGGACCCGGTCGACCGCCGTGGCTGTGGCGGCGCGATCCGCGCGTTCGTGTCGATGCTGGTGGAAACCGTACTGGCCGCGCTGATGGCGCCTGTGGTGATGTACGTGCAGTCGCGCGGCGTGGCCGAAGTGCTGTCCGGGCGCGATTCCGGCTGGGACGCACAGCAGCGTGACGATGGTGGCATCTCGTGGATGGCCCTGGTCCGCGGCTACGGCGGGCTGGGCGTGTTCGGTGCCTTCATGGGTCTGGTGGCCTGGGCGGTATCGCCGTCGCTGGCGGCCTGGATGGCGCCGGTGGTGATCGGCATGGTGCTGGCGGTGCCGGTGGTCGCCCTGACGTCCTCGCGCGGCCCCGGTGCCTTCCTGCATCGCCTGGGCCTGCTCGACATTCCCGAGGAGAACATTCCGCCGACGGTGCTGGTGCGCGCCGCCCAGCTGCGCCGGGAAGCGGCCGAGCAACCGCCGCTGTACTGATCGCCCCGCGCCAGCGGCATAATGCGGCTCGAACTTGAAGGAGCCGCATCATGCTGCAAACGGTCGAACAGGAAACCGGCGTATCGCCGCAGTGGTCGGTGATCTGGCTGCACGGCCTCGGCGCCGACGGCAATGACTTCGCGCCGATCGTGCCCGAACTGGTACGCCCGCACTGGCCCGCGCTGCGCTTCGTGTTCCCGCACGCACCGGTGCGGCCGATCACGATCAACAACGGCGTGCCGATGCGCGGCTGGTACGACATCGTCGGCATGGATTTCCGCTCGCGCGCCGACATGGCCGGGGTGCGGGAATCGGTGGCACAGCTGGATGCGCTGATTGCGCGTGAGATCGAGCGCGGCATCGCGCCGGAGAAGATCTTCCTGGCCGGCTTCTCGCAGGGCGGCGCGATCATCCTCACCGCCGCACTGTCGCGCACTGCGCCACTGGCTGGCCTGATCGCACTGTCCACCTATCTGCCGGAAGCCGAGAGCGCCAAGCGCGTTGACGGTGCGGTGCAGGTGCCGGTGTTCATGGCCCATGGCAGCATCGACCCGGTGATTCCGCAGGCGGTGGCCGTACACAGCGCGCAGGCCCTGCAGGCGCTGGGCCTGGACGTGGAATGGCACAGCTACCCGATGGCCCACCAGGTCTGCGCTGAAGAGATCCAGGCGCTGGGTGACTGGTTGCAGGAACGGCTGGGCGCCGCCTGAGCCATGCCCCCGGCCAGCACACCGCCGTGGATGCCGGAACTGTGCCGCCTGCCGCGGCTGGCGGCGATGCTCGGCCTGGCCGAGCTGGTGGTGGTGGTGCTGGCCCTGGCTCCGGATGGCAGTCGTCATTGGACCTTCGGCGAACTGTTGTCGGCCAGCGGCTTTGCGCTGTGGCTGGCGCTGGCGGTGACCGCCAGCCTGTGCCTGCTGCGGCAGGCGTTGTCGAGGCTGCCGCAGATGCTGGGTGCCATCGCGGCGATCGCGCTGGCGACCCTGATCGCGGTGGTCTGCGCCGGCATCGTGCACGCACTCTACGCGGTGCTGGGCGACAGCTTCGCCCGCGGCATCAGCTTCTGGCGCTTCACCCTTGGCAGTGCGGCGACCACGGCACTGATCGCCGCGCTGGCCCTGCGCTACTTCTACGTGAGCGATCGCTGGGCGGCGCAGGTGCAGGCCAACGCGCGCGCGCAGGCTGACGCGCTGCAGGCGCGCATCCGCCCGCATTTCCTGTTCAACAGCATGAACCTGATCGCCAGCCTGCTGCATCGCGATCCGGCGGTGGCCGAACGCGCGGTGCTGGACCTGTCCGACCTGTTCCGTGCCGCGCTGGGCGCGGGCGAGGGCGACTCCACCCTGCGCGACGAATGCGAGCTGGCCGAGCGCTATCTGTCGATTGAATCGCTGCGCCTGGGCGAACGCCTGCAGGTGCGCTGGCAACGCGACGAGCCGCTGCCGTGGGACCTGCCACTGCCGAGGCTGGTACTTCAGCCACTGGTGGAAAACGCCGTGCTGCATGGCATTTCACGCCTGCCCGAGGGCGGCACCATCGAGCTGCAGCTGCACCGCGACGGCAATGAACTGCAGATCCAGGTGCGGAATCCCGCGCCGGACCCGCAGGCACCGGGGCTGGCACTGGCGCGTGGTGCCGGACATGCCCAGCACAGCATTGGTCATCGGCTGGCCTGGCGCTTCGGCAGCGCCGCGCGGATGACGGCTGGCTGGAGCGAGGGCTACTATGCCTGCCAGGTGACAGTGCCGATCCAGTGAGGGAACGATCGTGAGGGTAGTCATCGCCGATGACGAACCGCTGGCGCGCGAGCGTCTGCGCAGCCTGTTGGCCGCGCAGGAGGGCGTGGATGTGGTAGCCCAGGCCGGCAACGGCGAGCAGGCCCTGCATGCATGCGCGGAGCTGCAGCCGGACCTGGTCCTGCTGGATATCGCGATGCCCGGGCTGGACGGCCTGGAAGCGGCGCGCCATCTGGCCAGCTTCGAGCCGCGTCCGGCGGTGGTGTTCTGCACGGCTTACGACGCGCATGCGCTGTCGGCGTTCGAGGCGGCTGCCATCGACTACCTGATGAAGCCGGTACGTGCCGAGCGCCTTGCTGCAGCGATCGCACGTGCACGCACGTTTCTGGCCGGCCGCGATGGCCAGCCGCAGGACAGCGGCGGGCAGCAGGCCCGCAGCATGCTGTGCGCACGCCTGCGCGGCAGCCTGCGGCTGATTCCGCTGGATGACATCCACTACCTGCAGGCCGAAGAGAAGTACGTGGTGGTGCACCATGCGCGCGGCGAGGACCTGATCGAGGAGTCGCTGAAATCGCTGGAGGAGGAGTTCGCCAGTCGTTTCATCCGCATCCATCGCAACTGCCTGGTGGCGCGCCACGAGCTGGTGGAGCTGCGTCGTGGTACGGGCGGGCAGGTGCAGGCGGTGCTGCGGCATGGCAAGCAGCCGCTGGAAGTCAGCCGCCGCTGCGTGGCGACGTTGAAGCAGGAACTGCGGCATCTGTGAGTGTTCCGCGCGGCCTGCGGCCGCGACTGCTTCGAGATCAACAGCAACAGCAACAGCAACAGCAACAGCGTTTCATGGCTCGGTGTTGCTACGTGCGGGGTCGGGCCGGGGTGGGGTGGCGGGACACGCTGCAAGTACATCCCTGTAAGCTCGATGGCGCCTTGCTTGTGTGCGCTGTCCTGCGCACACGGCAAGTCCGGGGTTGGGCGTCCTGCCCAACCCGCCCGAGGCATGCCTCGGGCCCATGGCGCCAACGGTCCCGCCACCCCACCCCGGCCCAACCCTCTTGTTGTCTACTGCGTCGGACAGCAAGATCATTGGTGTTATCGGGTGGGAAATAGGGGTCAGAGCCCTTTTCCTGCGGAAAAGGGCTCTGACCCCGGAAGCCGCCGGCTGTTGCTCTTGCTTCTGCTTTTTTCTTTTGATCTTCCGTGGCTGACGCGCACGGAAACTGTCAGAGGTCGGGCGGGGTGGGTTCGCGGGGGTGTCCGCGGCATGGATGCCGCGGCCAAGCCCCCAAGGATGGGTTTACGGCGTCCCCCGCGAACCCACCCCGCCCGGCCAGGCCCATGGACCCAGCCGTTCGCGCCAGCCACGAGGGGCTCCGCCGTTGGCCGTATCCGCGCCGAAGGCGCGATAATGACCGGATGGAAACCGTCCGCATCGCCACACGCAAGAGCCCGCTCGCCCTCTGGCAGAGCGAACACGTCGCCGACCGCCTGCGCCAGGCCCACCTTGGCCTGCATGTGGAACTGGTGCCGATGAGCACCCGCGGTGACGAAGTGCTCGACCGCTCGCTGGCCGCCATCGGTGGCAAGGGCCTGTTCCTGAAGGAACTGGAGCTGGCGATGCTGCGCGGCGAGGCCGACTGCGCGGTGCACTCGTTGAAGGACGTGCCGATGGAACTGGACGCGCCGTTCGCGCTGCCGGCGATGCTGACCCGCCACGATCCGGCCGATGGCTTCGTCTCCAACCTGTATGCCTCGCTGGATGCGCTGCCGATCGGTGCGCGGGTCGGTACCTCGTCACTGCGCCGCCAGGCCCAGCTGCGCGCGCTGCGCCCAGACCTGGAACTGCTGGACCTGCGCGGCAACGTCAACACCCGCCTGGCCAAGCTCGACAACGGTGGCTACGACGCCATCGTGCTGGCGGTGGCCGGGCTGGAACGGCTGGGCCTGGGCGAGCGCATCGTCTCGCGCCTGCAGCCGCCGCAGTGGCTGCCGGCCCCGGCGCAGGGCGCAGTGGCGGTGGAGTGTGATGGCGGCAACGCGCGCCTGATGGCGCTGTTCACTGGCCTGGATGACGCCGCGACGCGTGCCTGCGTGGAAGCCGAGCGGGCGATGAACCGCGCGCTCCATGGAAGCTGCCACGTGCCGGTGGCGGCGATCGCGCAGTGGCAGGGCCAGGACCTGCACCTGCAGGGGCTGGTCGGCAGTGCCAGCGATGGCCGCGCGGTGCGCGCCGAGGCCGTGGGCCCGGCCAGTGACCCGGAAGCGTTGGGCCAACGCGTGGCGAAGCTGCTGCTCGATGCCGGCGCCGGCGAACTGCTGGACGTCTGAGATCCCGATTTCTGTAGAGCCGAGCCATGCTCGGCTGCTCTTGGTCGGGAAAACCCCGCGCTTCGCGCTCAAGTCGAGCATGGCTCGACTCTACAAAAACGAAACGGGCGCCCTGGGCGCCCGTTCTGCTTATTTGAACTTGTAGACCACGTTCATGGTGGTCAGCGTATCGGTCTTGCGCTTGTCCTCGGCCACGTCACTGTTGTAACGCGCCTGCCAGCCGGCCTTCAGCGCCAGGTGCTCGTTCATGCTCACCGAGACACCGAAGTCGTTCTGGCCGAAGGTGTTGTACGAACCGGATTCGACCAGCAGCGTGTTCACCAGGTCGGTGTTGTCGGTCAGCGAGTACTTCAGGTCGAACAGGCCACGGCCGATCATGCCGGTGCGGGTGCGGTCGTCCTCGGTGCTGTGGGTGCGGCGCACACCGGGGCCGATCTGCGCATCGAAGGAGAAGCGCTCGGTGTTCCACAGGCGGGTGCCGTAACCCAGACCGAACGAGCTCTGGCGGTCGTAGGTGGCGAAGTCGTCGCGCTCGGTACGTACCGTGGCGGTCAGCTGGCGGTGCTCGCCCAGCTGCAAGGCGCTGCCGGCGCTGCCGGTGTAGCGGTTGGCGGTGGTGTTGTTGCGGCGGGTGGTGGTGCCGTCATCGTTGGTCTCGGTCACCTTGGAGCTGGAGCGCAGGCCGAACAGGTCCATGCTGTGTACCCAGTCGCCATCGGTGTAGCGCAGGCGCAGGCGGCCGTTGAAGCTCTCGGTGCTGCTGTTGCCACGGGCCGACGCGAAGCCGAGTTCGCCACCACTGCCACTCCACGGCGAGGACATCGCCGCCAGTTCGGAGGCATCCTGCGCATACGCCAGCGGGGCGCAGAGCAGCAAGGGGACCAGCAGGGACACGCGCAGGGACATCGAGGCTTCTCCGAAGCGGTTGGCAGCCGGTGATGATACTGGAAGCGTGATGGCGGTCCGAATCGATCCAAAGCGCGCTTCAGCGAACGTTGCCGCGATCGCCCATTCAGGGCAGATCGACGCGCAATGCCGGGTCGTTGAAGCGCGAATAGCGCAGGCGCAGCTGGAAGCTGCGGCCATTGCTGCTGCCGCTGCGCACGATCTGCCGTGGCAGGCCCTGGGCGTCCACCCAGTAGTCCAGGCGCTCGCCCGGCTGGGCACCGCGCAGGCGATACCGGCGGGTCTCGACCCCGTCCAGCGACTGGCTGCCCAGGTCCTCGGCCTGCAGGTCGGCGGGCAGGGCATCGGCCGGCAGCGGGTTGCGCCACTGTTCGAGCAGGCCCGGCGGGGTCGGTACCTGGCGGACTGCACCGTCGGCCTGCAGGAACAGGGTGTCGCCGATGATCGTCTGCGGTCCCGCCGGCGTCTGCACCCGGAAGCGGTCGGGGGCGACGAAGTCCATGGCGCTGCGCACCGGCTGCGCCGCGCCCAGCACTTCAAGTTCGGCGTGGAAGCTGCGCAGGGCGGCAAACCGCTGGCTGGCGCCCAGCACCGCCTGTGCCGGATCGGCCGCGGGTACCGGGGCTTCGGTGCTGGCCGGCGCCGGTGCGCGATCGCAGGCGGCCAGCAGCAGGCAGGCCAGCAGGGACAGGGCGGGCAACCGGCGCATCGGGCGTTCCATGGGGTGGGGGCGACCACGATAGCCCAAACGTCCCACACAAGACCCGCGACTCGGACATAATCGGGGGTATGGACCGATACGAACGCATCACCGCCCTGCATCGTCTGCTCAAGTCCGCGCGCTATCCGGTGACGGTGGCGACCCTGCAGGACAAGCTCGGTTGTTCCCGCGCCACCGTCTACCGCGACTTGGCCTTCCTGCGCGATGCGCTGATGGCACCGATCGAGGGCGACGGCGAGGCCGGCTTCCGCTACCAGGCCGACGAGAGCGACCGCTTCGAGCTGCCCGGCCTGTGGCTCAGCTCGGAGGAGCTGCATGCCCTGCTGGCCTCGCAACACCTGCTGGCGCGTACTGGCGGCGGCGTGCTGTCCTCGGTGCTGGCGCCGCTGCAGCAGCGTATCGAGAGCCTGCTGGCGGCCCAGGCCGGTGTCTCCAACTGGCCGGTGGACCGCGTCCGGGTGATCCCGCACCGCGGCCGCAAGTTCGATGAAGGCAGCTTCCGCAGCGTGGCCTCGGCGGTGCTGGAGCGCCGCCAGCTGGCGTTCGAGTACCGTGCCCGCTCCACCGATGAGCCGACCAAGCGTACCGTCTCGCCGCAGCGCCTCACCCACTACCGCGACAACTGGTACCTGGACGCGTGGGACCATGACCGCGAAGCCCTGCGCAGCTTCGCCGTGGACCGCATCCACAAGGCGCGGGTCGTCGACAGCACCGCCCGCGACGTGGCCGACAGCGAGCTGGACGAGCAGCTGGGGGCCAGCTACGGCATCTTCTCCGGCGCACCGAAGGGCTGGGCGACCATCCTGTTCAGTGCCAAGGCGGCGCGCTGGGTGGCCGACGAGCACTGGCACTCCAAGCAGCAGGGCCGCTTCCTGGCCGACGGCCGCTACGAACTGAAGGTGCCGTACAGTGTCTCGCGCGAGCTGCTGATGGACGTGCTGCACTACGGCTCGGATGCCGAGATCGTCGAGCCGGTGATGCTGCGCGAGCAGGCCAAGGCACTGCTCGAGCTGGCCCTGAGCAACTACGACAACGCCTGACACTCCCCCACGAGAACCCCACCGCCCATGAAGAAGACCCTGTTGCTGCCCCTGCTTGCCGCTGCGCTCGCCCTGACCGCCTGTGGCACGTCCGGCGAACCCTCGCAGAAGCTGGTGGTGGCCGCCACGGCCGTGCCGCACGCCGAGATCCTCGAGGTGGTCAAGCCGATCCTCAAGCAGGAAGGCGTGGACCTGGACGTGCGCGTGTTCAACGACTACGTGCAGCCCAACGACCAGTTGGTGCAGAAGCAGGTGGACGCCAACTACTTCCAGACCGAGCCGTACCTGGATGCCTACAACCGTGATCGCAAGACCGATCTGGTCAAGGTCATCGGCGTGCACATCGAACCGTTCGGTGCGTACTCGCGCAAGATCAAGTCGCTGGCCGAGCTGCGCGAAGGCGCCGACGTGGTGATCCCGAACGACCCGAGCAACAACAGCCGCGCCCTGATCCTGCTGCACAAGGCCGGCGTGATCGCGCTGAAGGACCCGACCAACGCGCTGGCGACCCAGCGTGACATCACCGCCAACCCGAAGAACCTGAAGTTCCGCGAGCTGGACTCGGCGATGCTGCCGCGCGTGCTGGACCAGGTCGATCTGGCGCTTATCAATACGAACTACGCGCTGGACGCCGGCCTCAATCCGACCAAGGACGCACTGGCGATCGAGAGCAAGGATTCGCCGTATGTGAACTTCCTGGTCGCACGCCCGGACAACAAGGACGATGCGCGGGTACAGAAGCTGGCCAAGGCCCTGACCAGCCCGCAGGTGAAGGCCTTCATCGAGACCAAGTACAAGGGCGCGGTGCTGCCGGCGTTCTGATTGCGGCTGGTTTGTTGATTTGAATGGTGGGTGTCGACCTTGGTCGACACTGCCTTCCCTGTAGAGCCGAGCCCACGCTCGGCTCTGCTTTTCTGCGGCGCCCCAACAACGGCAGCCGAGCATGGCTCGGCTCTACAAGGTCAACCCAGATGTCGCAGCAGGGCGGGGGGACGCGGTTTCAATCGACGTGGAAGGCGAGGGTAGCGGCCACGGCCTGCTGCCAGCCCGCATACAGTTTTTCGCGCCGCGCCACCTCCATCTGTGGCTCGAAGCGGCGGTCCAGACCCCACTGTGCGGCGATCTGCTCGCGGCTGGACCAGAACCCCACCGCGAGCCCGGCCAGGTAGGCCGCGCCCAGCGCGGTGGTCTCGGTCAAGCGCGGCCGCAGCAGCGGTACGCCGAGGATGTCGGCCTGGAAGCCGGCCAGGAAGTCATTACCGATTGCACCGCCGTCGGCGCGCAGCTCGGTCAGTGCGATGCCCGCATCGGACTGCATCGCATCAAGGACGTCGCGGGTCTGGTAGGCCATCGCCTCCAGTGCGGCACGCACGAAGTGCGCCTTGCGGGTGCCGCGGGTCAGCCCGAACATCGCGCCGCGCACGTCGCTGCGCCAATAGGGGGCGCCCAGGCCGACGAACGCCGGCACCAGGTAGGCGCCACCACTGTCAGGTACCTGCGCGGCCAACGCCTGGCTGTCACCGGCACGCTCGATCATGCGCAGGCCGTCGCGCAGCCACTGCACCACCGAGCCGGCGATGAAGATCGAGCCTTCCAGCGCATATTCCACGCGGCCATCCAGGCCCCAGGCAATGGTGGTCAGCAGGCCGTTGCGGGATCGTACCGCCTGCGTGCCGGTGTGCATCAGCATGAAGCAGCCGGTGCCATAGGTGTTCTTGACCATGCCCGGTTGGAAGCAGGCCTGGCCGAACAGCGCCGCCTGCTGGTCTCCGGCGATGCCGGCGATCGGAATCGGGTGGTCGAAGAAGAACTGCGGCCGGGTGTGTGCATACACCGCGCTGGAATCGCGCACCTGCGGCAGCATCGCGCGGGGTATGTCCAGCAGGGCCAGCAGGTCGTCGTCCCAGTCCAGCGTGTGGATGTTGAACAGCAGGGTGCGCGCCGCGTTGCTGTAGTCGGTCACATGCGCCTGGCCGCCGCTCAGGTTCCATACCAGCCAGCTGTCGATGGTGCCGAACAGCAGCTCGCCACGTTCGGCGCGCTGCTGCGCACCCTCCACGTGGTCAAGGATCCAGCGCACCTTGGTTGCAGAGAAATAGGCATCGATCAGCAGGCCGGTCCGCTCGCGGATCAGCGCCTCATGCCCTTCCGATTTCAGTCGTTCGCAGATGGCGTGGCTCTGCCGCGACTGCCAGACGATGGCGTTGTGGATCGGCTGGCCGGTGGCCCGGTCCCAGACCACGGTGGTTTCACGCTGGTTGGTGATGCCCAGTGCGGCGATATGGCGCGGGTCGATCTGCCCGCGGCTGAGCAGTTCGGTCAGCGTGGCATAGACGCTGGTGAGGATCTCGCGTGGATCATGCTCGACCCAGCCCGGTTGCGGAAAGATCTGCGCGAACTCGCGCTGCGCACTGCCGACGATGTCGCCGGCACGGTCGAACAGGATCGCGCGCGAACTGGTGGTGCCCTGGTCGATGGCCAGCACGTAGCGGGGCGTCATGCAGCGTCTCCGGTAGCGATGGGGAAATCCTAAAGCATCGGCAGGGCCGGGCCATGCCCGGCGCTACCGTTGCTCCATCCACGCCTGCAGCCGTGCCACCTGCGCAGCATCCAGCCGCAGGCCCAGCTTGCTGCGTCGCCACAGCACGTCGTCGGCGCTGCGCGCCCATTCGTGGTCGCGCAGGAAGGCCACCTCGCGCGCATGCAGGCCCGCACCGAAGTCCTCGCCAAGATCCTCCGGCCCCTGCACATCCCGCAGCAGCGTCGCGCTGCGGCTGCCGTAGGCCGCAGCCCAGCGTCGCGCGGTATCCAAGGGCAACCACGGTGCCAGTGCCCGCAGGCGCACGCAGGCCTGTGCGGCATCGCCCCAGTCGCTGCCGGGCAGCGGGTCGCCTGTGGCCGTCCACGCTGCTCCCATCTGCGGCAGGGCGGGGCGCAACCGTGCCAGTGCTTCCTCGGCCAGCACCCGGTAGGTGGTGAGTTTGCCGCCCAGCACGTGCAGTGCGGGTGCCGGGTCGGACTGCAGCTGCAGGCGGTAATCGCGGCTCAGCTTCGCCGCACGCGGGTCCGGGTCGGCCAGCAGCGGGCGAATCCCTGCGAACTGCCAGACCACATCGCCGGGGCTGATCGGTTCGCGCAGGTAGCGGTTGGCGGCCTCGCACAGGTAGGTCACCTCCGAAGGCAGCACGCTGCAACGCGCCGGATCGCCGTGGTAGTCGGTATCGGTGGTGCCGACCAGCAGATGGTCGTGGGCGAAGGGCAGCAGGAACACCACGCGGCCATCGGGCTGCTGCAGCAGGCACGCACTGTCGTCGGGCCAGGGCCGACGCAGTACGATGTGGCTGCCCTGCACCAGGCGCAGCGCGGAGCCACCGCTGCGCGCCTGCATCCGCTCCAGCAATCCGCCCGCCCACGGGCCTGCGGCATTGGCCACGGCACGCGCAGTCACGCTCTGCCGTCGGCCGTCGCAGGTTTCCAGCACGGCCTGCCAACGGCCCTGCACGGGGCGCAGTTCGATGCAGCGGCTGCCCACCTGCACCTGTGCACCCCGCTGGGCGGCATCCAATGCGTTGAGCACCACCAGCCGTGCGTCATCGACCTGCGCATCGGCGTAGCTGAAGGCTTGGCGCGACGTGGCGGAGAGCCAGTGGCCGAGCGGGTCACGCTGCAGGTCGACGCCGCGCGAGGGTGGAAAGGCGGGACTGCGCCGCCCCAGGTGGTCGTACAGCCACAGCCCGATGCGCAGCATCCAGCGCGGGCGCAGGTGCGGTTCCCAGGGCAGTACGAAGCGCAATGGGTGGACCAGATGCGGCGCCTGCCCGCGCACCACCTCGCGTTCCCCGAGCGCCTTGCGCACAAGGCCGAGTTCGCCCTGTTCCAGATAGCGCAGACCGCCGTGGATCAGTTTGCTGCTGGCGCTGGAGGTGTGCGCGGCCAGGTCGTGCTGTTCGCACAGGATCACCCGCAGGCCACGGCCGGCCGCATCACGGGCGATGCCGGCACCGTTGATGCCGCCACCGATCACCAGCAGGTCGACGTCGTCCATTGCGCCTCCGTGTCCTGTTTATGTAGAGCCGAGCCCATGCCCGGCTGCTTTCCGGGTGGCCGGGCAAGCTCGACTCTACAAAAAAGCAGCCGGGCATGGGCTCGGGCCTACAGGCGGAACGCGGGTGACGGAAACGACGACGGGCCCCGCAGGGCCCGTCGCGTTACATCAATGACGCATGTGCAGCCTGGATCAGAAGCGGGCGCCGATGCCGAAGCCGACGGTCCACGGATCCATCTTGGCTTCGCCGATCTTCTCGCCGCCCACCTTGATGTCCGGGCGGGCGCGCATGTAGCGGGCATCAGCACGGGCGAACCAGGTGGAATTGATGTTCATGTCGACGCCGACGGTGCCGATCACGCCCTTGGCATCCTTGAAGCGGATGTCGGTGTCGGCGCCGTTGCCCAGCTTCTCGTTGCTGAAGCTCGACTGGTAGTAGCCCACGCCCACGAACGGACGGAACACGTTGTCAGCCTGGCCGAAGTGGTACTGGCCGCTCAGCGCGATCGGCTGCTGCTCGACCGAGCCCAGGCGGGCATTGTTCGGGCCCTTGAACTTGTTTTCGAACTTGTCGGCAGCGCCCCACAGTTCAACGGCCCAGTTGTCGTTGATGTAGTAGCTGAAGCTGACGGTCGGCGCCGGGCCGCCATCGGTCTTCTTCACGCCGGTGATCGGGTCGTTCTTCGGTTCCAGCAGCGAGATGCCGCCAACAACGGCAAAATGCTTGCCCGAAGCGGTATCGGTGCTGCTGCTGTCCTGGGCGAAAGCGGCCGGCGCGAACGCGGCGGAGGTCAGCAGGGCGAGACTCAGGATACGGATGGAGCGCATGGGGGTATCTCCTAATGTTTCTTGTTTTGGGCCCCCGGTTGCGGGGCGAGCACACCGTAGTCGCCTCAACATGAATCGAATCCGACGCGCGTTAAAAATTGGTTTGCCTTGTTCAGCGAGCAGCGCGGGAAGCCTCTATTCATGGTGTTTTCGGCGATGGGTGACATTCATTCAGTTGGAGAAGATGTGAGCGCGGCGACGATGTGCATCGGCCTGCAAGCGCAGGTGAAACCAGATTGCCGGGTGCTGCTGCTGGGCTCGATGCCGGGCGCGGCGTCATTGCAGGAGCAGCGCTACTACGCCCATCCACGCAATCGTTTCTGGCCGTTGCTGGCCGATATCTGCGGGTTTGATGCGGCCCTGCCGTATGCACAGCGGCTGCAGGCATTGAACGCCGCGGGCATCGGCCTGTGGGATGTGATCGGCCGCTGCGAGCGACGCGGCAGCCTGGATGCGGACATCGTGCGTGGCACGGAAGTGGCCAATGCGTTGCCGGAACTGATCGCTTCCCTTCCTGAGCTGGAGCTGATCGGTTGCAATGGCGGCGCCGCATTCCAGGCCTTGCAGCGCTGGGTGCTGCCACGGTTGGACGCCGCGCCGCAGCTGCTGGCGCTGCCCTCCACCAGCCCGGCCAATGCGGCATGGTCATTGCCGCGCCTGCGCCAGGCCTGGCAGCCGGTGGCCGACGCACTGGCGACATGAAGCGGACATCGTCCGGACAATACGCCACCGACTGGTCGTGGCCGCACCCCATGGGCAACAGCGTGTCCCGGCTGCGTGCGTACTGAAAACACCTGTAACGGTTGGCGCTGGCCCCCGCTGGCCGCACAATAGACGTTTCCCTACACCAGATTGCCGGAGTTATCCCCATGGCCGAAATCAAGGAAGCACTTGTCCCCGATATCGGTGACTACAGCGATATCCCGGTAATCGAGGTGCTTGTCGCCGTTGGCGACACGGTCAAGAAGGACCAGGGCCTGGTGACGCTGGAAAGCGACAAGGCCACGATGGAGGTGCCGTCCTCCGTCGCAGGTGTGGTGAAGGAACTGAAGGTCAAGGTCGGTGACAGCCTGTCCGAGGGCAAGGTCGTGGCGCTGATCGAAGTGGCTGAAGGCGAAGCCGAAGCCGCCAAGCCGACGGCTGCCGCGCCGGCGCCGGCCAAGGCCGCTGCCCCGGTTGCCGCTACCCAGAGCGCGCCGGCCCCGGCCGCAGCTGCTCCGGCTGCCAGCGGCGGTGCCGTTGAAGCCCTGGTCCCGGACATCGGCGATTACACCGACATTCCGGTCATTGAGGTGCTGGTCGCCGTGGGCGACACGGTGAAGAAGGACCAGGGCCTGGTCACGCTGGAAAGCGACAAGGCCACCATGGAAGTGCCGTCCTCGGTTGCTGGCGTGGTCAAGGAGCTGAAGGTCAAGGTCGGCGACACTCTCTCGCAGGGTGCCGTGGTTGCCATCATCGAGGCCGAAGGCGCCGCCGCGCCGGCCCCGAGCAAGGCCGCCGCTGCCGCCGCACCGGCCGCTGCCGAGACCGCCACCAAGGTCGAGCCGGTCGCCGTTCCGGCGCAGCCGGACAAGCTCGCCGCCCGCGAGATCGCCTCCGCCGGCGCCCCGTCCAGCCCGCCGGTGCAGTTCAACGCCGATGGCGTGCTGCCGGCCAAGGTGCCCTATGCCACCCCGGCCGTGCGCGTGTTCGCCCGCGAGCTGGGCGTGGACCTGCTGCAGATCAGCGGCACCGAGAAGGGCGGCCGCATCACCAAGGGTGACGTGCAGAAGTTCGTCAAGGCCGCACTCAGCGGTGGCGTGCCGGCTGCCGGCGGTGCTGCTGCCGCTGCCGGTGGTGGCCTGAACCTGCTGCCGTGGCCGAAGGTCGACTTCAGCAAGTTCGGCGAGACCGAAGTCCAGCCGCTGTCGCGCATCAAGAAGATCTCGGGTGCGAACCTGGCCCGCAACTGGGCGATGATCCCGCACGTCACCCAGTTCGAGCAGGCCGACATCACCGACCTGGAAGGCCTGCGCGTGGCACTGAACAAGGAAAACGAGAAGGCCGGCATCAAGCTGACCATGCTTGCCTTCCTGATCAAGGCCAGCGCCGCGGCGCTGAAGAAGTTCCCGGAGTTCAACGCCTCGCTCGATGCCAGCGGTGAAAACCTGACCCTGAAGAAGTATTTCCACATCGGCTTCGCCGCCGATACGCCGAACGGCCTGGTCGTGCCTGTCATCCGCGACGTGGACAAGAAGGGCGTGGTGCAGATCGCGCAGGAAACCGGCGAACTGGCCAAGAAGGCACGCGACGGCAAGCTGGGCCCGGCCGACATGAGCGGCGGCTGCTTCTCGATCAGCTCGCTGGGCGGCATCGGTGGCACCGCGTTCACCCCGATCGTCAATGCACCGGAAGTGGCCATCCTGGGCGTCTCCAAGTCGTCCATCCAGCCGGTCTGGAATGGCAAGGAATTCGCGCCGAAGCTGATGCTGCCGCTGTCGCTGAGCTACGACCACCGCGTCATCGACGGCGCTCTGGCCGCACGCTTCACCACGTACCTGTCGCAGGTACTGGCCGACATGCGCCGCGTGCTGCTGTAAGGCACCGCTTCGCCCCCCACCGTGCGGCCGCTGCCCCTGGCGCGGCCGCGTGAACAGATGCAGTGACAGCCCGCCGGCCACGTCGGCCGGGCACGAGGAAAACCACCATGGCCACGATTGAAGTCAAGGTTCCCGACATCGGCGATTACAGCGATGTGCCGGTGATCGAAGTGTTGGTCGCCGTCGGCGACACGGTGAAGAAGGACCAGGGCCTGGTGACCCTGGAATCGGACAAGGCCACCCTGGAAGTGCCGTCCTCGGCCGCCGGCGTGGTCAAGGAAATCAAGGTCAAGCTGGGTGACACCCTCTCCGAAGGCGCCGTGGTCGTGGTGCTGGACGCTGAAGGCGCCGCTGAGGCCCCGGCCAAGGCCGCTGCGCCGGCCCCGGCGGCAGCCGCCCCGGCCAGCAAGCCGCCGGTGACCCCGTCGCACCGCGCCCCTGCCGAGCCGGCGGCACCGAAGCCGGCGCTGTCCAGCGGCAAGCCGGCCGACATCGAATGCGAAATGGTCGTGCTGGGCTCGGGCCCGGGTGGCTATACCGCCGCCTTCCGCGCCGCCGACGTCGGCCTGGATACGGTGCTGGTCGAGCGCTACGCCAGCCTCGGCGGCGTCTGCCTCAATGTGGGCTGCATTCCGTCCAAGGCCCTGCTGCACGCTGCAGCGGTGATCGACGAAGTGGCCCATGCCGGTGATTTCGGCGTCGAATTCGGCAAGCCGACCATCACTCTGGACAAGCTGCGCCAGTACAAGGAAAAGGTCGTCAACCAGCTGACCAAGGGCCTGGCCGGCATGGCCAAGCAGCGCAAGGTCCGCAGCGTGCAGGGCGTCGGCAGGTTCGTGTCGGCCAACGAGCTGGAAATCACCGCCGCTGACGGCAGCACTCAGCTGCTGCGCTTCCAGAAGTGCATCATCGCCGCCGGTTCGCAGGCGGTGAAGCTGCCGAACTTCCCGTGGGACGACAAGCGCGTGATGGATTCCACCGACGCGCTGGAGCTGGCCGAAGTGCCGGGCTCGCTGCTGGTTGTCGGCGGCGGCATCATCGGCCTGGAAATGGCCACCGTATATGGTGCGCTGGGCAGCAAGGTCACCGTGGTCGAGTTCATGGACCAGCTGATGCCGGGTGCCGACAAGGACCTGGTCAAGCCGCTGGCAGACCGCCTGAAGAAGCAGGGCATCGAAGTGCACCTGAAGACCAAGGCCTCGGGCGTCACTGCCGATGCCAAGGGCATCACCGTCACCTTCGAAGCCGCCGAGGAAGGCCAGACGCCCGCGTTGGTGCAGGGCACCTTCGACCGCGTGCTGGTGGCCGTGGGCCGCTCGCCGAACGGCAAGAAGATCGATGCCGAGAAGGCCGGCGTGCAGGTCACTGACCGTGGCTTCATCCCGGTTGACCGCCAGATGCGCACCAACGTGCCGCACATCTTTGCCATCGGTGACATCGTCGGTAACCCGATGCTGGCCCACAAGGCCACGCACGAAGGCAAGCTGGCCGCTGAAGTGGCGGCTGGCCACAAGAAGGAGTGGGTGGCCCGGGTGATTCCGTCGGTGGCCTACACCAACCCGGAAATCGCCTGGGTGGGCGTGACCGAGACCGAAGCCAAGGCCAAGGGCCTGAAGGTGGGCGTGGCCAAGTTCCCGTGGGCCGCCAGCGGTCGCGCGATCGGCATCGGCCGTACCGAAGGCTTCACCAAGCTGATCTTCGACGAAGAGACCCACCGCATCATCGGTGGTGCCATCGTCGGCGTGCATGCCGGTGACCTGCTGGCCGAGATCGGCCTGGCCATCGAGATGGGGGCCGAAGCCGAAGACATCGGCCACACCATCCATGCCCACCCGACGCTGAGCGAATCGGTGGCGATGGCCTCGGAAATCTACGACGGCACGATCACCGATCTGTACATGCCGAAGAAGAAGAAGTAAGGCGCCCGCGTGATGTAGACGAAAAACCCGGCGAAAGCCGGGTTTTTTGTGCGTGGCCTCGGCGGGATAGAGTCGACGGGGTAGAGTCGACTGTTAGTCGACTGCTCTCCCATCAGATCGCGAAACCCCCGCGCTGCGCGTGATAGTCGACTAACAGTCGACTCTACCCAGCCGACTCTACCCAGAGCTCTGCGTTGCAAACAAAAAACGCGGCCCCGATGTTCCGGAGGCCGCGTCAGGAGAGAGAGTGCCGTGGAAGGGACGGGGGATCAGAACACGAAGCTGATGCCGGCCACCGGACCCTTGAATTCCTGCTTCAGGCCGACGGTGCCGTCGCTGCCCTTCTTGTCCACGTCCAGCTTGAACCAGTCGTAGCCGGCGAACACGCCGAAGTTCTTGGTGAAGCGGTAATCGACGATGGCATTGGCGCGGCTCAGGTCGCCCTTGTAGTCATCGAAGCTGCCCCAGCGGGTGTTCAGGTACTGGCCCTGCAGCGTGATCATCCAGCGCTCGGACGGGGTGAAGGTCATGCGCGCACCCACCACAGGTGCGATGCCGTCGGCCTTCTCGTTGAGGAACTGGCCTTCGTACACGGTGCCCAGGTCGGCATAGCCCTTGGTGCTGACCTTGGCGTACTCACCACCGATCTGCAGGCCCAGGTCGAAGGTGTCGGTATCAACGACAGAGTAGTCGTAGACCAGGCTGGCCACCTGGTACTTCAGCTCACCCTTCACGAAGCTGCCGGCCGGTACGTTCTCACCGCCGAAGGAAATGCCCTGATCCAGCGTCTCCCGACGGTCCTTGTCGTACTTGAAGTAGTTGAACAGCAGGCGCTGGCGGTTGCTGATGCGGAACATGCCGTCGATGCGCGGCTCCCATTCCTTGCCCCCCAGCTTGAAGTCCTGGTCCAGGGCGATGTCCTGGCCGGCCACATTGGTCCTGCCGCGGAGCGTGTTGTCCGAGTCGATGTTCATCGCACCCAGGCGGATGGCGAAGCGGTCATCGCCTTCGGCGGCGTGGGCGGCACTGGCGAACGAAGCGCCGGCGGCAAGCAGGGAGAGGGCGAGCAGGGTGGGAACGGAGCGCATCGAAGAGTCCTTGCAGTGGTTCATCAGAATGAAATCCACTGTGCCGGACAGGCGCGTCCACCATCCGTGAACGTATGGTCCACGCGATGTGCACGGTTCAGCGCTGTCGCCACGATGCAAAAAGATGGCCCCGGAGCCGGGCTTCGGGGCCATCGTGGGACCTGCGGGGCGAAGCGTCGACGAGGTTGCTGCAGGCAGGTCGAAAGATCGGACCGGCGCACCCGGCGAAAGTTCCTCGGCCTGCGACCAAAGTTCAATACTGCACCGCAACATGGCGCGGACGTCATTGTCCCCCGGGTGGTACGCAAAAATGTAACCGTTACCGCAACTTGCGGCTTCCCGGGATGAACAGGCAGCGGTTGTCTCGCAAATTGTCCCATTGCTATAATTTGGCGGCTCGATGAGGCCCCCCTGCTGTAGCCGCCTCAGCCCTCCACTTGCAACCACGCGGGACGTCCTGTGCTGAACTCCGTTGATGCGGGTCGGCGACTGATGCTGCGCGCCGCGGTCTACCCGCTGGCCGCGGTCGCTGTCCTGGCCCTGGCCTTCCTGCTGGTGGGTCCGAAATATGCCCTCGGCGCGCTGGCGTCCGGTGTGGCCATTTCGGCCGGTGGCTGGGTGGCGGCGCGGATGGCACTGAGCGGGGGAGCGGTGGCAGCAGGATCGGCGATGGCTCGCCTGATCATTGCGATCGTGGCCAAGTGGGTCGTGGTATTCGGCGTCCTGCTGGTGGGGTTCCTGGTCTTCAAGCTGCCTGCGTTGGCGCTGTTGGCCGGTATCGCCGTCGGCTTGATGTTCCAGGTCCTGGCGATGGCCAGGCGTTGACAGAATTCAATTAACTAAGGTTCCGGACACATGGCGGGCGAGGCTCTAACCCCTACCAGCTACATCCAGCATCACCTGCAGAACCTGACCGCACCGGTCGGCAAGGGCGAGGGGATGTTCTGGCATATCCACGTCGATACCTTCCTCACTGCGGTCCTGATGGGCCTGGTGATCGTGGTCGCGTTCTGGCTGGGTACCCGCAAGGCCACCGCCGGTGTGCCGGGCAAGTGGCAGGCCTTCGTGGAAATCTGCCTGGAGTTCGTTGACCGCCAGGCCAAGGACACCTACCACGGCAAGAGCAAGCTGGTCACGCCGATCGCCATCACCATCTTCTTCTGGATTCTGCTGATGAATCTGCTGAAGATGATCCCGGCCGATTTCATCGCCAAGCCGCTGGAATGGGCGGGCGTGCACTACTGGAAGCCGGTGCCGACCGCTGACGTCAATGCCACCCTGGGCATGGCCATCAGCGTGTTCTTCCTGATGCTGTTCTTCGCGCTCAAGTCCAAGGGCCTGGGCGGCTTCATCAAGGAATTCCTGACGGCGCCGTTCGGCAAGTGGATGATGCCGTTCAACCTGATCCTCAACATCGTCGAGTGGCTGAGCAAGCCGATCTCGCTGGCGATGCGACTGTTCGGCAACATGTTCGGCGGCGAAATCGTGTTCCTGCTGATCTGGGTGCTGGGTGGTGCCGGTTTCTTCGGTGCCATTGCCGGTGGTGTGTTCGGCCTCGGCTGGATGCTGTTCCACCTGCTGGTGATCCCGCTGCAGGCCTTCATCTTCATGATGCTGTCGATCGTGTACCTGAGCCTGTCGGAAGACGCTCACTGAGTTTCAAGCTTCAACGCGTTTCAACCTTCATCCGTTTCATCACCCTTAGCAACTTAAGTTCCTGGAGATAACCATGTACTTCGCCGTCCTGACCAACTTCGCGCAGATTCAGAGCTCCACCGCCCTTGCCGTCGGCATCATGATCGGCCTGGCCGCGCTGGGCGCCGGTCTGGGTCTGGCCATCATGGCTGGTAAGTTCCTGGAGTCGGCCGCCCGCCAGCCGGAACTGATCCCGGTCCTGCAGGTCCGCATGTTCATCACCGCCGGCCTGATCGACGCCGCGTTCATCATCTCGGTCGCCGTCGGCCTGCTGCTGGCCTTCGCCAACCCGCTGTCGGCTGCCTTTGCTGGCGCCGTCACCAAGGCTCTGGCCGGCTGATACAGCGGTTTGAGACGACCGGGTGCTGATGCACCCGGTTTCGGATGAAGGCCGGATGCGCCGCTATGGCGGCGCGTCCACCCCGAAACCAGCGATCGAGCTAACCATGAATATCAATTTCACCCTTCTTGCGCAGGCGCTCGCCTTCGCTGGTCTGATCTGGATCATCGCGACCAAGATCTGGCCGCCGCTGATGAACGCGATCGAAGAGCGCCAGCAGAAGATTGCTGAAGGCCTCGCTGCTGCCGACCGCAGCCAGAAAGATCTGGCCCAGGCGCAGGAGAAGGTCAACGAAGCGCTGAAGGAAGCACGCACCAAGGCCAACGAGATCATCGATCAGGCCCACGCACGTGCCAACCAGATCGTCGATGCTGCCCGCAACGAAGCGATCACCGAAGCCACCCGTCAGAAGGAACTGGCCCAGGCTGAAATCGACGCCGCCGCCAACCGTGCCCGTGAAGATCTGCGCAAGCAGGTGTCCGCGCTGGCCGTGACCGGTGCCGAAAAGCTGCTCAAGCGCGAAATCGACGCCAACGCCCACAAGGCGCTGCTCGACGAGCTGGCCTCGGAGATCTAAGGATGAGCCAGGCCCTCACGCTTGCCCGCCCGTACGCCCGCGCCGCGTTCGCGACCGCGCGCGACGAAGGCGCGTTCGCGCCGTGGTCGGACGCCCTGGCGTTCTCCGCCCACGTCGCCGCCGACCCGCGCGTGGCGGCCCTGCTCGCCAACCCGGAGCTGGGTCGTGACGACGCCGTCGCCCTGCTGGCGCCGGTGTCCCACGGCGAGACCTACTCGCGCTTCCTGGCCGTCCTGGCCGAATCGCATCGTCTGCCGCTGCTGCCGGAAATCTCCGGCATGTTCGACGCCCTGCGCGCCGAAGCCGAGCACGTGGTCAAGGCCACCGTCACCTCGGCCGCAGAACTGTCGGCCGGTGAGCTGGACGCGATCAAGGCCGCGCTGCGCAAGCGCTTCAACCGCGAGGTCGACGTGACCACCGCGGTCGATGCCTCGCTGATCGGCGGCGCCGTGATCGACGCCGGCGACGTGGTCATCGATGGTTCGCTGAAGGGCAAGCTGGCCCGTCTGCAGACCGCGCTCGCTAACTGAATTCATTTAACGTCCGGCCCCGCTGCCGGCACTAGGACTTGACGATGGCAACCACGCTCAACCCCTCCGAAATCAGCGAACTGATCAAGAACCGCATCGAGAAGGTCAAGCTGGCCGCGGAATCGCGCAACGAAGGCACCGTGACCAGCGTGTCCGACGGCATCGTGCGCATCTTCGGTCTGGCCGACGTGATGCAGGGCGAAATGATCGAACTGCCGAACAACACCTTCGCACTGGCCCTGAACCTGGAGCGCGACTCGGTCGGCGCCGTGGTGCTGGGTGACTACGAGCACCTGCGCGAAGGTGACGTCGCCAAGACCACCGGCCGCATCCTGGAAGTGCCGGTCGGTCCGGAACTGCTGGGCCGCGTCGTGAACGCGCTGGGCGAGCCGATCGACGGCAAGGGCCCGCTGGGCACCGACCTGACTGCTCCGGTGGAGCGCGTTGCTCCGGGCGTGATCTGGCGCAAGTCGGTCGACCAGCCGGTGCAGACCGGTTACAAGTCGGTTGACGCCATGATCCCGATCGGCCGTGGCCAGCGCGAGCTGATCATCGGCGACCGCCAGACCGGCAAGACCGCGATGGCGATCGATGCGGTGATCAACCAGAAGGGCACCGGCATCAAGTGCGTGTACGTTGCGATCGGCCAGAAGGCGTCGACCATCGCCAACATCGTGCGCAAGCTGGAAGAGAACGGCGCGCTGGCCCACACCATCGTGGTGGCCGCGACCGCTTCCGAATCGGCTGCCATGCAGTACATCAGCGCCTACTCGGGCTGCACCATGGGTGAGTACTTCATGGACCGCGGCGAAGACGCGCTGATCGTGTACGACGATCTGTCCAAGCAGGCCGTCGCCTACCGCCAGATCTCGCTGCTGCTGAAGCGCCCGCCGGGCCGTGAAGCCTACCCGGGTGACGTGTTCTACCTGCACTCCCGTCTGCTCGAGCGCGCTGCCCGCGTGTCCGAGGAATACGTCGAGAAGTTCACCGAAGGCAAGGTCACCGGCAAGACCGGTTCGCTGACCGCGCTGCCGATCATCGAAACCCAGGCCGGCGACGTGTCCGCCTTCGTTCCGACCAACGTGATCTCGATCACCGACGGCCAGATCTTCCTGGAAACCGACCTGTTCAACGCCGGCATCCGCCCGGCCGTGAACGCCGGTATCTCGGTGTCACGCGTCGGTGGCTCGGCCCAGACCAAGATCATCAAGAAGCTGTCGGGCGGCATCCGTATCTCGCTGGCCCAGTACCGTGAGCTGGCTGCGTTCGCGCAGTTCGCCTCGGACCTGGACGAAGCGACCCGCAAGCAGCTGGAGCGTGGCCAGCGCGTTACCGAGCTGATGAAGCAGAAGCAGTACGCGCCGATGTCGATCGCCAACCAGGCGCTGTCGATCTACGCCGTCAACGAGGGTTACCTCGACGACGTGCCGGTCAACAAGCTGCTGGCGTTCGAAGAAGGCCTGCACGCCCACTTCGCCAACACCCAGGGCGAGCTGGTCAGCAAGGTCAACGCCACCGGCGGTTGGGACAACGACATCGAAGGTGCCTTCAAGAAGGGCATCGCCGAGTTCAAGACCACCGGCAGCTGGTAATCCAGCGCTCGTAGAGCGGGGCTCGCCCCGCTCAGACGGTTGAACAACGCGGGGCATCAGCCCCGCGCCACGGGAAACAAGAGATGGCAAGCGGACGCGAAATCAAAACCAAGATCAAGAGCGTGCAGAACACCCGCAAGGTGACGCGCGCCCTGGAAATGGTCTCGGCCTCCAAGATCCGCAAGGCGCAGGATCGGATGAAGACCTCGCGTCCGTACGCGCAGGCGATGAAGCAGGTGATCGGCCACCTGGCCCAGGCCAGCACCGATTACCAGCATCCGTTCCTGGTCGAGCGCGAGCAGGTCAAGCGGGTCGGGTTCATCGTGATCTCCTCCGATCGCGGCCTGGCTGGCGGCCTGAACAACAACCTGTTCCGCAAGATGCTGGGCGAAGCCAAGGCATGGCAGGACAAGGGTGCCGAAGTGGACCTGGTGACCATCGGCCAGAAGGCATCGACCTTCTTCCGCCGCGTGAAGGTCAACATGGTCGGCAGCGTGACCCACATCGGCGACGTGCCGAAGCTGGAATCGCTGATCGGTGTGATCAAGGTCATGCTCGACGCCTTCACCGAAGGCAAGGTCGACCGCGTGTACCTGGTCTACAACCGCTTCGTGAACACCATGACGCAGAAGGCCAGCTTCGATCAGCTGCTGCCGCTGCCGCCGGCTGAGAAGCAGGTCGCTCACCACGACTGGGATTACCTGTACGAACCCGATGCCGCGACCGTGCTGGAGCACGTGATGACGCGTTACATCGAGTCGCTGGTGTACCAGGCACTGCTGGAAAACGTCGCCTCCGAGCATGCAGCACGCATGGTTGCGATGAAGGCGGCGAGCGACAACGCCAACAAGCTGATCGGCACCCTGCAGCTCGTCTATAACAAGGCGCGCCAGGCAGCGATCACCCAGGAAATCTCCGAAATCGTCGGCGGCGCGGCAGCAGTCTGACCGCGTTCGTTCAAAGCACACATTTAGAGGATGCAGCAATGAGTCAGGGCAAGATCGTTCAGATCATCGGCGCGGTCGTCGACGTCGAATTCCCGCGTGAGTCGGTGCCGAAGGTGTACGACGCACTGAAGGTCGACAACACCGAAATCACCCTTGAAGTCCAGCAGCAGCTGGGCGACGGCGTGGTGCGTACCATCGCCCTCGGTTCCACCGACGGCCTGAAGCGCAACCTGGTCGCCACCAACACCGGTCGTGGCATCTCGGTGCCGGTCGGCGCCGGCACCCTGGGCCGCATCATGGACGTGCTCGGCCGTCCGATCGACGAAGCCGGCCCGGTGGCTGCCAGCGACAACTGGGAAATCCACCGTGCGGCGCCGTCGTACGAGGACCAGTCCCCGGCCACCGAGCTGCTGGAAACCGGCATCAAGGTCATCGACCTGATGTGCCCGTTCGCCAAGGGCGGCAAGGTCGGCCTGTTCGGCGGCGCCGGCGTCGGCAAGACCGTCAACATGATGGAGCTGATCAACAACATCGCCAAGGCGCACAGCGGTCTGTCCGTGTTCGCCGGCGTGGGTGAGCGTACCCGTGAGGGCAACGACTTCTACCACGAAATGAAGGACTCCAACGTCCTCGACAAGGTGGCGATGGTGTACGGCCAGATGAACGAGCCGCCGGGCAACCGTCTGCGCGTCGCCCTGACCGGCCTGACCATGGCCGAGTACTTCCGCGACGAGAAGGACGAAAACGGCAAGGGCAAGGACGTCCTGCTGTTCGTCGACAACATCTACCGCTACACCCTGGCCGGTACCGAAGTGTCGGCCCTGCTGGGCCGTATGCCGTCGGCCGTGGGTTACCAGCCGACCCTGGCCGAGGAAATGGGCGTCCTGCAGGAGCGCATCACCTCGACCAAGAACGGTTCGATCACCTCGATCCAGGCCGTCTACGTTCCCGCGGACGACCTGACCGACCCGTCGCCGGCGACCACCTTCGCCCACCTGGACTCGACCGTCACCCTGTCGCGTTCGATCGCCTCGCTGGGTATCTACCCGGCCGTCGATCCGCTGGACTCCACCAGCCGCCAGATGGACCCGCTGGTCATCGGCCACGAGCATTACGACACCGCCCAGCGCGTCCAGCAGACCCTGCAGAAGTACAAGGAACTGAAGGACATCATCGCGATCCTGGGCATGGACGAGCTGTCCGAAGAGGACAAGCAGGCCGTGTCGCGCGCCCGTAAGATCGAGCGCTTCTTCAGCCAGCCGTTCCACGTGGCCGAAGTGTTCACCGGTTCGCCGGGCAAGTACGTGCCGCTGAAGGACACCATCCGTGGCTTCAAGGCCATCGTCGATGGCGAGTACGACCACCTGCCGGAGCAGGCGTTCTACATGGTCGGCGGCATCGAAGAAGCGGTCGAGAAGGCCAAGAAGATGGCCGAGAAGGCCTGATCCGGGACGGGCGGGAGCGATCCTGCCCGACCTGACGCCGGCGCCGGGCAACCGCCCGCGCCGGTGGACCCCCACGGTGGCATTGCGCCGCCGCGAACAGCGAAGAGATTTGCATGAGCACGATCCGTTGCGACATCGTCAGCGCCGAGCAGGAAATCTTCCGTGGCGAAGCGACCCTGGTCGTGGCCACCGGTGAGCTGGGCGAACTGGGCATCGCGCCCAAGCACGCGCCGCTGATCACCCGCCTGAAGCCGGGCAAGGTGGTGGTGACCACGCCGAACGGCGAGCAGCTGGATTTCGCCATTTCCGGCGGCATCCTGGAAGTGCAGCCGCAGGTGGTGACCGTGCTGGCCGACACCGCGATCCGCGCGCAGGACATTGACGAAGCCTCGGTCCGCAAGGCCAAGGAAGAAGCCGAGCGCATCCTGGCCAACCGCGGTGAAGCCATGGAAGTGGCCGAAGCCCAGCAGAAGCTGGCTGAAGCTGTTGTCCAGCTGCAGGCCCTGGAACGCCTGCGCAAGACCCTCAAGCACTGAGGTTCACGCGCTGCATCCACGAAGACGCCGGCCTTGTGCCGGCGTTTTTGTTTGGAGCGGGGAAGAGCCGATTGGGTAGAGTCGACTGTTAGTCGACTACCGCGCGCAGCGCGGGATTTTCGCGACCTCACGGAAGAGCAGTCGACCAACAGTCGACTCTACCGTTCCCGATCCCAATCCGGCATCCCGAATCCCGCCTCGTCTCAGCGATACACCACGTAGCGCATCAGCAGGAACGACACGAAGGCCAGCGCACCTTCCACCAGTGGCTTGGCCAGCCAGGTGTACTGCAGGCCCAGCGCATGATCGACCAGGCTCACCAGCAGCGTGCTTGCCGCCGTCATCAGCAGCCACAGCCCGAAGAAGCGTGCAAAGCGTTTCCAGCCCAGTTTGTGGGCGCCCGCCTCGGCAAAGGTATAGCGGCCGTTGAGCCAGAAGCCCAGCAGCATGCCGGCCAGGCGTCCGATCACGTTGGCGGGAGCAACCGGCATCCCCAGCGCGGTGGCGGCCACGAACACCAGCCAATCGAGCAGCAACTGCACGATTCCGATGGCGAGATAGGCGCTTCCCTGGCGGACGAGGCTCATCAGCTTGGCGAAGGAAAAGGGATGCCCATGTTAACGGCCCACGCTCTAGAATCACCGGCAACGAACCACGGACCGCCGCTCCCATGACCCAAGCCCTGCACGTCATCATCCTCGCCGCCGGCGCTGGAAAGCGCATGAAATCCGTGTTGCCCAAGGTGCTGCAGCCGATTGCCGGCCAGCCGATGCTGGCCCACGTGATCGCCGCGGCGCGCGAACTGCAGCCGGCCGCCATCCACGTGGTGTATGGGCACGGCGGGGAAGCCGTCCGCCAGCATTTCGCCGACCAGCCCGACCTGCTGTGGGCCGAACAGGTGCAGCAGCTGGGCACCGGCCATGCGGTGGCGCAGGCGATGCCGGAAGTGCCGGATGCGGCGCAGGTGCTGGTGTTGTACGGCGACGTGCCGCTGATCCGCGCGGACACGCTGCGCCACCTGCTGGCCCAGCCAGGCCGCCTGGCCGTGCTGGTGGCCGAAGTCGATGATCCGACCGGCTACGGGCGGGTGCTGCGCGATGCCGAAGGCAAGGTCGGCTCCATCGTCGAGCAGAAGGACGCCACCGACGACCAGCTGCGCGTGCGCACGATCAACACCGGCATCATCGCCGCCGAGTCGACTGCGCTGCGCCGCTGGCTGTCGCAGCTGTCCAACCACAATGCGCAGGGCGAGTACTACCTGACCGACGTGTTCGCATTCGCCGCGCACGAGTACACCCCGGCCGAGATGGCGCTGGTGGCCGACGCGCAGGAAGCCGAAGGGGCGAACGATCCGTGGCAGCTGTCGCAGCTGGAGCGTGCCTGGCAGCGTCGAGCGGTACGTGCGCTGTGCGCGCAGGGCGCACGTGTGCGCGACCCGGCGCGGCTCGACATCCGTGGCACCGTCACCGTCGGCAGCGACGTGCTGATCGATGTTGATGTTGTGCTGGAAGGCCACATCGTGCTGGGTGACGGCGTCACCGTCGGCCCGTTCAACCGGCTGAAGGACGTCAACCTGGGGCCCGGCACCGAGGTGCGCGCGCACTGCGACCTGGAAGGCGTGGTGACCGAAGGTGCCGCGCAGATCGGGCCGTTCGCACGCCTGCGGCCGGGTACCGTGCTGGCCGATGGCGTGCACGTCGGCAACTTCGTCGAGACCAAGAAGGTCACCCTCGGCGTCGGCAGCAAGGCGAACCATCTCACCTACCTGGGTGACGCGGTGATCGGCAGCAAGGTGAACATCGGTGCCGGCACCATCACCTGCAACTACGACGGTGTGAACAAGTCGACCACCACCATCGGCGACAACGCGTTCATCGGCTCCAACAGTTCGCTGGTAGCACCGGTGACCATTGGTGACGGCGCGACCATTGCCGCCGGTTCGGTCATCACCCGCAACGCGCCGGACGGCAAGCTGACGTTGGCCCGTGCACGACAGGAAACCGTCGATGGCTGGAAGCGCCCGATCAAGAAGTCCTGAGCCACGGGTTCCAAGCGCCGATGAACTCGGCGTGCTGCCGGGGATCGAACAGCGCGCCGGTGAACTGCTGAAGGGCCATGAGGCCTATCCGGTATTTGCCGGTCATGGCCTGGACCTGCCGACGCTGCAGGAAGGCCTTGAGCGCCGGCAGCTGTGGGTGGTGGATGCGGCTGGCGGTGGCATCGCCGGCTATCTGCTTGCCGGCGAACTGGCCGGTGAGTTCCACGTGCTGCAGATGGATGTGGATCCTGCGCAGGCGCGGCAGGGTCATGGTCGCGCGTTGTTGCGCCATGCGTTGGCGCAGGCCAGGGCCGAGGGCTACGCGGCAGCGGTGCTGACTACCTTGTCTGATGTGCCCTGGAATGCCGACTTCTATGCCAGCGAAGGGTTCGTCACCGTGCCGGAGGCAGAATGGGGTGCCGGACTGCAGTCGGTGATGGCCGAAGAGGCCGCGCTGGGGTTTCCGATGCACCTGCGGGTGGCGATGCGGCAGGTTTGGTAGGTGCCGACCTTGGTCGGCACATCCACGCACGGCGTGGATCCACCCGATCGGCCCGCTCAGCCCACCGGCAGCAGGATCGACACGCACAACCCACCATCGCCGCGGTTCTGCAGCGACACGCGCCCGCCGTGTGCTTCCACGATCTCGCGGGTCAACGCCAACCCCAGCCCGGTGCCGTTGCGCTTGGTGGAATAGAACGGCATCAGCGCGTTCTGCAGCACCTGCTCGTTCATGCCCTTGCCGCGATCCAGCACGTCCAGGCGCAGCCACTGCGGCAGCCGCGTCAGCTGCACCTGCACATCGTCGTTGGGTGGATCGGCTTCGGCGCACGCTTCATGCGCGTTCTTGAGCAGGTTCAACAACGCCTGTCCGAACTGCGCGATGTCCATGCGACTGCTCAGCTCCTCGTCCGGCTCGCGCTCCATGGTGAACGGAATCTGCTGGCGCAGGCTGGACAGGAACGGTGCCCAGTGCACGGTCTGCAGTTGCGGCTGCGGCAGCTTGGCAAAGCGTGCGTAGCCGCGGATGAAGCCTTCCAGATGGCGCGCGCGGTCCTCGATGGTGGTGAAGATCTCCGGCAGCCGGTCGAAGCGTTCACGCTGCACCAGCACGCCGCCGGAGTGGGCGAGCGAGGCGATCGGCGCCAGTGAATTGTTGAGCTCGTGGCTGATCACCCGGATCACCTTCTTCCAGGTCTGCACCTCCTGGCGGCGCAGTTCGGCGGTCAGCAGCCGCACCAGCAGCAGGTCGTGCGGGCGGCCGTTGAGCTGGAAGGCGCGGCGCGAGAGGTGGTAGACCTGCTCGTCATCCTCATCGCCGTCCTCGCCCTCGGCATGCACCGCGAACAGGCTGTCGCCGCCGCGGGCGATGGCATCGCGCAGTTCCACCGGTACCTGTTCCAGCACATCTTCCAGACGCTGGCCTTCCAGCTTCCAGCCGCCGTGCAGCAGTTTGCGCGCGGCCAGGTTGGAGAACACCACGCGGGCGATGCCATCACCGCCGGAGGCGATCAGCAGCATGGCCACCGGCGTGTTCTGCACCATCGTGTCCAGCAGCAGCTCACGCTGCACCAGCCCCTGCCGCTGCTCACGCAGTACATCGCCCAGTTCGCGGTGTGCCTGTACCAGGTCGCCGAGCTCGTCATTGCCGGGCCAGTGCACACCGAAGTTGTATTCGCCGTCGCGATAGCTGCTGGTCGTGCCCGCCAGGGCCCGCATCAATGACCGCACCGGGGCTGTCGCCCGGCGCAGGGTCCACCACATCAGTGACAGCAGGATCAGCGCCGATACCGTGGTCACCACCCAGCCATGGTCCATCCAGTAGGCCAGCAGCCACGGCAGTGCCGCAGCCAGTGCCAAGACCGGCAGCAGGCGCAGGAACAGGCGGAAAGTGAACGAGCGCCGTTTCATTCGCGCGGAATACCGTGGCGGTCCATGCGCCGGTACAGCGCCTGGCGGCTCAGGCCGAGCTCGGCGGCAGCCTGGGCGATGACGCCATGGTTGCGCGCCAGGACATCCTCGATGCGTGCGCGGTCGGGATCATTGCCTGCGCTGGGTGCCGGGCGCGGAGCGACGGCCGCGCGCGGCAGGTTGAGATCGGCCACGTCGATGCGGTTGCCGGTGGCCAGCAGTTCGGCGCGCTGGATCACGTTGCGCAGTTCGCGCACGTTGCCCGGCCACGGGTGCCGCTGCAGCGCCGCGGTGGCAGCACTGGACAGGGGCTTGCCGGCGGTCAGGAAGCGCTCGGCCAGCGGCATGATGTCGCCCGGGCGTTCGGCCAGCGGCGGCAGCACCAGTTCCACCGTATTGAGGCGGTAATAGAGGTCTTCGCGGAAGGTTCCGTCGCGGATCATCGCTGGCAGGTCCGCATTGGTCGCGCTGACCACGCGGACTTTGACCTGGCGCTCGCGGTTGGAGCCCAGGCGTTCGAAGCGGCCGGTCTCCAGCACGCGCAGCAGTTTCATCTGGCCGCCCAGCGACAGGTTGCCGATCTCGTCGAGGAACAGCGTGCCGCCGTCGGCAGCTTCGAACTTGCCCTCGCGCGCCTTGTTGGCACCGGTGTAGGCACCGGCTTCGGCGCCGAACAGTTCGGCTTCGATCAGTTCGGAGGGCAGCGCGCCGCAGTTGACCGCGACGAACGGCCCCTTGGCGACCAGTGAGTTGGCCTGGATGATCTGCGCGATTTTTTCCTTGCCGGCGCCGTTGGGGCCGGTGATCAGCACCGGCAGTTCCGAACGTGCAACCTGGCAGGCCAAGGTGACGACACGCTCGCTGGCGGGGTCGGCGACCACCGCACCGCACAGGTCGTACTTCGCTTCCAGTGCATCGCGCTGGCGCAGTTCACGCGCGCGCCGGCGGTCCAGTTCGCGGCGTGCCTCGGACAGTTCCAGAAGGTTGTTGACCGTGGTCAGCAGCTTGCGGTCGTCCCACGGCTTGGCCAGGTAGTCGGCGGCACCGGCCTTGACCAGGTCCACGGCGCTGCTCAGATGGGTCCACGCCGTGAGCAGGATCACCGGCAGGTCCGGATGGCGCGCGCGGATCTGCGCGAACAGCGCCTCGCCTTCCTCGCCGGAGGTGGTGTCCTCGCTGAAATTCATGTCCTGGATGACCAGGTCGACCGGCTGTGATTCAAGCAGCGCCAACCCGTCGGCGGGCGTCTGCGCCTGCAGGGTGTCAATGTCGTGCAGGGAGAACAGCACGTCCAGCGCGGTGCCCACGCTGGCGTTGTCGTCGATGATCAGGATCGCAGGCATCAAGCGGTTCTGCAGAAAGGGAGGGGCGGCGCCGTTGGAGCCGTTCGTGTCCGTACGCCGGGAGAGCCCGGCGCCACCCATCCAGCATAGCCAAAGCAGTGGCTGTGCAGGAGCGGCCCGCGCTCAGCGCCGGGGACGGGCCGGGGCCGGTGGCGGCGCAGGTGGCGGCGGCACCTGCAGTGTCTGGCGCCAGGCTGCGGCGTCGACCGCCACCGTCAGTTCGCGCTTGTCGCGTCTCAGCAACAGATAGGCGGTGGCCGCGTAGGAGTGGCGCAGGGCCTCGGCCAGGTGTTCGACCCGGCGCACCGCCGTGTCGTCCACGCGCAGGATGCGGTCGCCGCGGCGCACGCCGAAGCGCGCCTCCGGGCTGGCGGCCTCCACGCGCACCTGGCCCTCGGTCGAGCGCAGCGACAGCCGCGCGGCATCCTGGCGCCATTCCAGTGCCTGCGCGTTGCCACCGCCGGCCAGCGCCGGCAGTGGCAGAAGCAGCATCAGGCACATCACGCAGGCACGCATCTCACGCGCCCCGCGTGGCGACCGCAGGCGGTACCGCCGCCGCACGCCGTGCCGGACCGAACACGGCGATCTGGCCCAGTACCCACAGCAGCAGCGCACCCAGCGGCAGGTAGTACAGCGGCATGCGCGGCAGCTCGTACAGGTTCATCAGGGCCAGGTTGATCGCATAAGCCGCCAGCATGCCCAGCACAATGCCCAGCGTGGCCAGCAGGAAATTCTCGGTCTGGAAGTAGCGCAGGATCTGCCCGCGGGTCGCGCCCAGCGCACGCCGGATGCCGATCTGCTTGCTGCGCTGCTGCACCCAGAAGCTGGCCAGGCCGATGATGCCCAGTGCGGTGACCACCAGCAGGGCGATGGACACCGTCAGCAGCAGGCCGACCATGGCGCGGTCGTTCTTGAAGAAGTCCTTGCGCTGTTCCTCGTAGGTTTTCTTGTCGCGCATCAGGCGATTGGCATCGTTGCGCTCCAGCGCGGCGACGGCGGCCTTGAGCACTTCATCGCGGCGCTCGGGTGCGGTGCGCAACATGTAGGTGCCGCCTTCGTCGAAGCCGCGGCGCAGCGGCATCAGCATCGACTCGTTCCAGTTGTCGTCCCAGCCAGTGGGCGTGGTCAGGGTGTCGACGATGCCGACGACATGCAGCGGCTGCTTGCCCATGTAGTAGGTCTTGCCCAGCGCGCTGCCGTCGGGCTCCATCTTCGCGGCGGTGGCCTGGCTGAAGATCACCGGGACCGCCTTGTCCTTGGAACCGGCCTTGGAGACGACGGCGTAGTCCATGTACTCGTCGGGCAGGAAGTCACGCCCGGCGATCACGTTGATGCCCATCGTGCGGATGCCATCCTCGGACATCGTGTACATCGATGCCTGGGTGGTCGGCTGCTCCTGGTCCTGCTGGCGCTGGATGCTGCTGCTGGACGAGCCGCTGCGGAACGGCACCTGGTTGATGATGGTGGCGCCGGTGACGCCGGGGATCGCGCGCAGCGACGCCAGGTCCTCGCGGGTGCGGGCCATGCCGTTGGTCTGCTTGCCGATGCCGCTGACGCGGACCATCACCAGTTCGTTCTCGGCGATGCCACTGGGCATGCTGATCTTTTCCACGCGTTGGCTGACCAGGAACAGCGCGTTGCAGACGATGGCACAGGTCAGGGCGACTTCCAGCACGATCAGTGCGGCAGCGGTCTTGTGCCGGCGCAGTGTGCTGAGGATGGGGCGGATGTCCATGGGAGTCCTCGTTCCGGTACTTACTGCGACTTGAGCTGGATGGCCGGGGTGACCTGCATCGCGCGCCAGGCGGGCAGGAAACCGGCAGCAAGGCTGGCAAACAGGGTCAGGCCGATGGCCAGCAGCAGCATGCTGCCGTCCAGGTGGGCCAGCTTGGCGTAGTCCACGGGTTGCTGACGCACGGCGAACAGGCCGAGCAGGGCCACGCCGATGCCGAGCACGCCGCCGACCACACCCACCGCCCCGGCTTCCACCAGGCACTGCAGAAAGATCTGGCCGCGGCTGGCACCGAGCGCGCGGCGCACGCCGATCTCACCGCTGCGGCGCAGGAACTTGGCCAGCAGCAGGCCCACGGTGTTGACCAGGCAGACGCCGAGGAAGCCCAGCGCCAGCCACAGCTGCAGGCGCACATCGCTGGGCACCGCACCGTTGAAGTCCAGCCACTCCATCACGTTGCGCAGGCGCACGTTCGGCGGGCGCTCGAAGCGGCCGGCCTCACGCTGCTGGCTGGAGTAGTTTTCCAGGTAGCGGCGGTAGTCGTCGGCCTTGCCCGGGTCCATCTCGGCCCAGTACTGCAGCCAGGTGCAGGGGGCATTTACCGAATAGCTGTCGCCGTCGGGGTTTTCGCCGAAGCAGTTCATGTTGCCGTTGCTGCCCAGCTTGAGGTCCATCGAGGTGGACATAGGCAGCAGCAGATCCTCGTCCTTGCCGAAGCTGCCGGTGGTGAGGTCGAAGAACTGCGGTTCGGGATTCCATTCCTTCATTACGCCGACGATGCGGAAACTCTGGCCATCCATGCGGATGTCCTTGCCGACGCTGTTGCCGCCCTGATAAAGCTTGTCGTTCAGGGCCTTGGAGATGACCACCACGCGTGCGCGGCCGTCGTCGTCCTGGCGCGTCCAGGCACGGCCGTACTGCATCGGCACGTCGAACATCGGGAAGAAATCAGCGGAGGTCCAGCGCGTATCGATCGAGAACGGCTGCAGGGTGCTGCCGTCCGGCTCGATGGTGCCGCCGCCACCGCTCATCAGCGCCTGGCGCTCGGCCTTGGCTTCGCGCAGCAGGGCCTCGCCATCGAAGCGGGTCATCTGCGAATTGGGTTCCTCACCGGGCACGTAGCCACCTCGGGGGCCGGGATCGAGCTGCACGTAGAACAGGCGGTCGCTCTTGTCCGGAATCGGATCGCCGGAGAGTACGTGGAACACGGTCAGGGTGGTCATCGAGGCGCCGATGCCGAGCGCGATGGCGATCACCATCAGCGCGGTCAGGACCTTGTTGCGGCGGAAGCTGCGCGCCGCCAATCGGGCGTAGTAGGCGAACATGGTCGGGCCCTCAGTCGTTGACGGCGACGATGTGGCGCACCGGCGTGGCCAGCACCGGCTCGCGCACCAGGTCGGTGACCTGGCCATCGACGATGTGCACGTTGCGCTGCGCGCGTGCGGCCAGTTCCGGGTCGTGGGTGACCATCACGATGGTGGTGCCGGCGGCGTTGATTTCCTCCAGCAGTTCCATCACACCGCGGGCCATCTGCGTATCCAGGTTGCCGGTCGGCTCGTCGGCCAGCAGCAGGCGCGGGCTGCCGGCCAGGGCGCGTGCGATCGCCGCACGCTGCTGCTGGCCGCCGGACAGCTCGTTCGGGTAGTGCTTCATGCGCGAGCCGAGGCCGACCTGTGTCAGCGCCTTCTCGATGCGTTCGCGGCGCTCGTTTGCGCTCATCTTGCGATAGCGCAGCGGCACGTCGACGTTGTCGAACAGGTTGAGGTCCGGGATCAGGTTGAAGCCCTGGAAGATGAAGCCGATCTTCTGGTTGCGCAGGCGGCTGCGGGCATCGTCGCCCAGTGTGCTCACATCCTGGCCGTCGAGCATGTAGGTGCCGCTGGTGAAGGTTTCCAGCAGGCCGGCGATGTTGAGGAAGGTGGTCTTGCCGGAGCCGGACGGGCCGGTGACGGCGACGAACTCGCCTTCCTTGACCTGCAGTTCCAGTGAGCGCAACGCGTGGGTTTCCACCTGTTCGGTGCGGAAGACCTTGGCGACCGAACGCATTTCGAGCATGTACATGGGGTGTCCTCTCTCCAGGATTCAGGTATCAGGTATCAGTTGACGGAGACGCGTTCGGCGTCCTTGAACAGGTCGCTGCCGGAGACCACGATGCGGTCGCCTGGCTGCACGCCCGACTTGATTTCCACTTCGCCCAGGCTGCTGACGCCCAGTTCCACCGGACGCCGCACGGCGGTGCGGCCATCCATCACGTAGGCCACGCCATTGCCCTGTTCGACGAACGGACCGCGCTCGACCTTCAGCACGTTCCTGCGGGTATCGAGCAGCACGCGCACCGACATCCGCTGGCTTTGGCGCAGGCCTTCCGGCTGCGCGCTGGCAAAGCGCACGCGGGCATTGACCTCACCGTTGACCACTTCCGGCGACACCGCGCTGATCTCGCCCGGGAACGGCTGGCCGTTGCCGCCGGTCAGCTGTGCCGGCATGCCGATCGCCAGGTCGCGGGCGAAGCTCTCCGGCACCTTGATCTCGACTTCGAACTTGGACAGGTCGACCACACCCAGCACCGGGGCGTTGGCGGCCAGGTTGGTGGACTGCACCGCCTGCACCTGGCCGACCTGGCCGTCGAACGGTGCACGCAGGGTCAGTGCATCGACCTGGCGCTGCACTTCGGCCACCACGGCCTTCTGGCGATCGGCCAGCAGGCGCTTGTTGCGGGCATCCAGGTCTGCGCCCTGGCTCTGCAGGCGGGCATCGGTGGTGGCGTTGGCCAGGGTGATGTCGGCCTTCTTCAGCGAGTCCTTGGCCTTGGCCAGGTCGATCTGCGGCACCGCGCCGCCGTCGTAGCCGCGCTGGTAGCGCTGCAGGTCGCGGTCGGCGGCCTGCCGTTCGATGGTGGCCTGGTCGGTTTCCTTGCGCGACTTGGCGCGGGCGAGGGTGGCGTCCAGCGCGGCACGGCTGGCCTCGGCTTCCAGGCCGGCCAGGGTGGCCTGTTCCTGGGCCAGCTTGCTGCGCAGTTCGGGGCTGTCGATGATCGCCAGCTCCTGCCCCTTCTTCACCACATCGCCGGCGACCACCTTCAGGTCCACGGTGCCCGCGGAGATGGCATACAGGATCGGGCTGTTGGCGGCGATCACGCGGCCATCGGCGGCGATGTCACGGACCAGATCGCCACGCTTCACTTCGGCGATGCGCACGCGGCTGCTGTCGAAGGAGCGGCTGGCATTGGACCAGGCATGCACCGCCCAGCCGATGCCAGCGAGGAGTGCGATGGCGCCCAGCGCGGGCCAGCGGTAACGGTGCCAGTTTGCACGATGGGTGCCGGCCGGGGCGGAGGAAACGATCTGGTCCTGTGCGGAAGTGTCGCGGATCATCGGGTGCGTGCCTGACGGTGGTAGCCAGTACGAAGCACGTAGCGTGCCAACTTTTATCCCTTTCGGTTCAATGGGTTGGATGGTTGTTCGAAGTGTCCGGGTGTCCGCGGACACCTTTCCGGACACTTTCATTAAGCGGACAGGAGGGGGAAGGCGGACACGCACGCTAGAATGCCGCGATCGTCTTCAAGGAAACGCGTGACATGTGTGGAATCGTGGGTGCGATCGCCGATCGCGACGTGGTGCCGGTGCTGATCGAGGGTCTGAAGCGCCTTGAGTACCGTGGTTACGATTCCTCGGGTATCGCGGTGATCGACCATGCCGAGCGGTCGGAGGTGCGTCGCGTGCGTCGTACCGGCCGAGTGTCGGAAATGGCCACGGCGGCCGAGGCCGAGGGCTTCAACGCGGTGCTGGGCATCGGCCATACCCGCTGGGCCACCCACGGTGGTGTCACCGAGGCCAATGCGCATCCGCATATCAGCCAGGGCGTGGCGCTGGTGCACAACGGCATCATCGAGAACCACGAAGAGCAGCGCGAGAAGCTGCGCGCGATGGGCTACACGTTCGAGTCGCAGACCGATACCGAAGTCATCGCACACCTGATCCACCACCACCTGAAGGATGGCGACGATCTGCTGGTGGCGCTGCAGCACACGGTGAAGGAACTGACCGGCGCCTACGCGCTGGCCGTGGTCAGCCGCGCCGAGCCGGAGCGCTTCGTCTGCGCGCGGATGGGCTGCCCGCTGCTGATCGGCCTGGGCGAAGGCGAGAACTTCGTCGCCTCGGACGTCTCGGCCGTGATCTCGGCCACGCGCAAGGTGATCTTCCTGGAAGAGGGTGACACCGCCGAAATCCGGCGTGACGGCGTGCGCATCTTCGACGAGCACGACCAGCCGGTCGAGCGCGACGTGCATCTGTCGGACGTGTCGCTGGCATCGCTGGAGCTGGGCCCGTACCGCCACTTCATGCAGAAGGAAATCCACGAGCAGCCGCGTGCGCTGGGCGACACCATCGAGGCGGCGATCGATGCCGGTGGTTTCCCGGCCGAGCTGTTCGGCAAGAACGCCGAGGCCGTGCTGTCGGGCATCGAGGGCGTGCAGATCATTGCCTGCGGTACCAGCTATTACTCCGGCCTGACCGCGCGCTACTGGATCGAGGCCATCGCCGGCCTGCCGTGCAGCGTGGAAATCGCCAGCGAATACCGGTATCGCGCCGCGTATGCCAACCCGAAGCACCTGATCGTCACCATTTCCCAGTCCGGCGAAACGCTGGATACGATGGAAGCGCTGAAGTACGCCAAGTCGCTCGGCCACAAGCACACGCTGTCGATCTGCAACGTGCCGGAAAGTGCGATTCCGCGCGCCAGCGAACTGGTCTGCTACACCCGTGCCGGTGCCGAGATCGGCGTGGCCTCGACCAAGGCATTCACCACCCAGCTGGCGGCACTGTTCCAGCTGACCGTGGTGCTGGGCAAGCTGAATGGCCGCATCGACGCGGCGCAGGAAGCGGACTACCTGGAGCAGCTGCGCTTCCTGCCGGGCAGCGTGCAGCATGCATTGAACATGGAGCCGCAGATCGCTGCCTGGGCCGAGCGCTTCGCGCGCAAGAGCAGCGCGCTGTTCCTGGGCCGTGGCCTGCACTACCCGATCGCGCTGGAAGGCGCGCTCAAGCTCAAGGAAATCTCCTACATCCACGCCGAGGCCTACCCGGCAGGCGAGCTGAAGCATGGCCCGCTGGCGCTGGTGGACGAGGACATGCCGGTGGTGGTGATCGCGCCCAACGACAGCCTGCTGGAAAAGGTGAAGTCGAACATGCAGGAAGTGCGTGCGCGTGGCGGTGAACTGTTCGTGTTCGCCGACCAGGACAGCAACTTCAACGCGTCCGAAGGCGTGCATGTGATCCGCACGCCGCGCCATGCCGGCGTGCTCAGCCCGATCGTGCACACCATTCCGGTCCAGTTGCTGGCGTACCACACCGCGCTGGCACGTGGCACCGACGTGGACAAGCCGCGCAACCTGGCCAAGAGCGTGACGGTGGAGTAACACCCGTCGGCTTGTTTGGATGCTGAAAGCGAAGGGGCCCCGCGTGGGCCCCTTTCGTTTGCGTCGGTAGCGGTGGCAAGTGGGACAGCCGCCGGGTGTTCTGCCCGCGTTCGGCAGGACGCACTCAATCTTTAACGCGTGGCACCGCCAGTATTCAGCGGCGGTTTCAGCCACGGTGCCATTCTCTGGATCGTCGGTTGGTTCCCACGACGGACTGTCCCATCGATGCCGGTAGCGACCGAGGGACGCAGTCGTAGAATCGATTTGACCGAGATACGGGCTGTGCTGTTGAACCCGCCTCGTTCGCGTTGCAGCACGTCGCCTGTCGATGCATTCCACCGGCAGCCGGGTGCGCCAGACGTGCGCTGAAAGGTCTGTTCCCGGGGAGGGGGCGCATCGGAAGAGCACACTTTTTTGACTTCAGTGACCTGCACCAGGAAACAAGAATGAACGTCCGCGAACTCCTGCAATCCAAGAAAGAAGCTGTCATCACCATCGACGCCGAAGACACCATCGGTGCCGCCGCCCACAAGATGAGCGCGAACAGGATCGCTGCGCTGGTGGTGATGAAGGACGATGCCCCGGTGGGCATTATTTCCGAAAAGGACATCGTGCGCACGCTGGCCGACGACGGCCCTCAGGCTGGCCGTCGGGTGATTTCCAGCGTGCCGACCACCGGCCTGGAAGGTATCGCGCCGGAGGCCACCCTGAAGCAGGCCATGTCGCTGATGACGTACTCGCGGCGTCGCCATCTGATGGTCACTGAAGGCGCCCGCCTGGTCGGCATCCTCAGCCTGGGCGACATCGTGAAGAACCTGCTGGGCGAGCTGGAACTGGAAAAGGCCGTGCTGCAGGACATCTACATGGCGGCCCACTGAGGGCAGCATCGTTGGAAGCAGAGAGGCCGGGCATTGCCCGGCTTCTTCGTTCACGGCTTCGGTGATATCAGAAAGTGACCTTCACCGAGTCGGCGCTGTAGTTGGCCGGGCCGTGGTAGACCACTTCAATGTTGTTGCCGTCGGGATCGAGCACGAACGCACCGTAGTAGCCCGGGTGGTAGGGGCGTTCGCCGGGCGCGCCGTTGTCGATGCCGCCGGCGGCAATCGCGGCGCTGTGGAAGGCATCGACGGTGGCAGTGTCGCGGGCCTGGAACGCGAGGTGGTGGCGTCCGGTCAGCTGGCCGGCTGCGGCCTCGCTGCTGGCGCTGGAAATGAACAGCTCGTCGGCCCAGAAGTAGTCATCGCCCTCACCGGCCACCGGGATGCCGATGGTGTCGAACACCGCCTGGTAGAAACGGCGGCTGGCGGCCAGGTCACGCACCACCAGCTGGATGTGGTCGATCAGGCGGCCACGGTGCAGTTCCATCGTTTCCATACGAACCTCGCGAAAAAGGGGACGGAGTCGGTAGCGCCGGGCTGTGCCCGGCGAGCACGCAGCGCGGCCTGCTCAAGGCCGCCGGGCATGGCCCGGCGCTTCCGGAATTGTGCCCTTTTCCGGGTCAGGCGTTGGCGATGATCTCGACCCAGTAGCCGTCCGGGTCCTTGATGAAGGCCAGGTTCTTCATGCGGCCGTCGGTGAGGCGCTTCTGGAAGGTCACGCCGAGGTCCTCGAAGCGCTGGCAGGCAGCCTCGATGTCCGGCACCGACACGCAGATGTGGCCGAAGCCGCGCGGATCGCTGTTGCCGTCGTGGTAGACCGCGCCATCCTGGGTTTCGGTACCGTGGTTGTGGGTCAGTTCCAGCACGCCCGTCAGGCCGGCCATCCACAGGCGGCGGGCGTTGTCATCTTCCGGCACCGTGACGTTGGCCGGCACGTAGGCCAGGAAGTACAGGCTGAACTGGGCCTCCGGGAAGTCGCGCTTGTCGATCAGCTGGTAGCCGAGCACGCGGGTGTAGAAGTCCAGCGAGGCGGTGATGTCCTTCACCCGCAGCATGGTGTGGTTGAACACGAAGCCGGTGGTTTCGGCCGGGGCCTGGGCGGCGACGCCGGGGACATCGCGCAGGGCGGGAATGGTCATGGGGAGGTCCTTCAGACAGGGCCGTTGCCGGCCGGATGGCGCCATTCTACCGGCCAGCACCTGACGGCACTGCGACGTACAATGACCGGATCGCACCGTTCCGTCCTGACAACGATTGCCCGCCATGTCGCAGCGTGAATGGGTGGCCGCCGCCATCCGCAAGATCGAAGCCGATTTCAACCGTTCCGCCGATACCCACCTGATCCCGTTGGCGCTGCCCGGGTTCGAGGGCATCGATGTGTACCTGAAGGATGAATCGAGCCATCCCACCGGCAGCCTGAAGCATCGGCTGGCGCGCTCGCTGTTCCTGTATGCGTTGGCCAATGGCTGGCTGCGCGAAGGGCGGCCGGTGATCGAGGCGTCCAGCGGCTCGACCGCTGTCTCCGAAGCCTATTTCGCGCGACTGCTCGGTTTGCCGTTCATTGCGGTGATCCCGGCCACGACCTCGCCGGAGAAGATCGCGGCGATCGAATTCCATGGCGGTCGCTGCCATCTGGTCGAGCGTGCCTGCGACCTCAACTGTGATTCGGAAAAACTGGCCCGTGAAACCGGCGGCCACTTCATGGACCAGTTCACCTATGCCGAGCGCGCCACCGACTGGCGTGCCAACAACAACATCGCCGAATCCATCTTCAAGCAGATGGCCGAGGAGCCCAGCCCGGTTCCGGAATGGATCGTGTGCAGCCCCGGCACCGGCGGCACCGCCGCTACGCTGGGCCGCTATGTCAGCTACCGGCGGCATGACACCCGCATCCTGTGCGCGGACCCGGAAGTGTCGGTGTTCTTCGATGGCTACAAGGCGGCCGTGGCCGGTGAACAGGACTGGCGTGGCCTGACCTGCAGCGGTGGTTCGCGCGTGGAAGGTATTGGCCGCCCGCGGGTGGAGCCGAGTTTCATCCCTACCAGCGTGGATGCGATGGTGAAGGTACCCGATGCGCTGAGCCTGGCCGCGATGCGCCATGTCAGCCGCCAGCTGGGCCGCCGCGTCGGTGGCTCCACCGGCACCAACTTCATCGGCGTGCTGCAGGCCGCGCAGTGGATGCGCGAGGCGGGCCGCCAGGGCAGCATCGTCAGCATCCTGTGCGACAGCGGCGAGCGCTACGCGCAGAGCTATTACGACCCGGCGTGGTACGCGCGGCAGGGCATTGATGTCGACGGCGCCGATGCGCAACTGGCGGCGGCGGTGGCCGGGCAGGGGCTGCCGGCATTGCCGTGGTGCAGCCTGGAAGTGCTGTAGGACGGTCGACGTTGTCGCCGGGCCACGCCCGGCGATCACGATGGCGTCTCAATACCCTGCCGCGGTGAACGCATCCAGCACCGCATCACGCAGGGCATCGGGCAGCGCCTCGATGTCCATCGCGCGGTCATCAAGATGCAGGCTCGGGTCCAGCGTGCTGGCGCGGCCCTGCGCCAACGCCTGCAGCCACAGCAGCACGCAGATCACGAACTCGCGCTCATGGCCCAGCCGCAGCTGGCTGGCGCCGCGTTCGATCACTTCGAACGGGTACCACTCCTGGGCATCGCTGAACGTGCCGCCCTGCTGCAGCACTGCCTGCAGCTGATGCAGGTGACGCGGGGCGTCGTCGCCGGCATCGCACAATGCGGCGATCCAGGCCAGTTCGGCCGGGCTGGCGGACAATGCCAGTGACCGGGCAGGTGAGGCGGATACAACTGCAGCCAGACCTTCCATGTAGGGCCTCGTTCGGTGCGTACCCCTGCGGACTCCCCCGCAGCCACAGCTTCGGTGCGCGACCGTAAGGCCGACGTGAATGCCGGGCCGAGACCCCTTGTCAGCCACGCCTGCCAGCGCCATATCTATCGGGCTGCCCGCCCGCCGGGCCCGTACCCTGGAGACCTGCCGTGACCGTTGCCAACCCCCTGCTCGATTTTTCCGGCCTGCCGCGTTTCGAGGCGATCCGCCCGGAGCACGTGGCGCCGGCGCTGGATGTGCTGCTGGCCGAGGCGGAAGCCGCAGTCAGCGCCGCCGAGCAGGTGCAGCCGGTCACTTGGCAGACCTTCGTGACCCCGCTGGACGATGCCACCGAACGCCTCTGGCGCGCCTGGGGCCTGGTCGGCCACCTGCAGGGCGTGGTCAACACGCCGGAACTGCGCGAGGCCTACAACAGCAACCTGCCGCGGGTGACCCGCTTTGCCAGTGCACTGGGCCAGAACCTGGCGTTGTATCGCCAGTACCAGGCACTGGCCGGCAGCCCCGAGGCGGCGACCTTCGACGAGGCCCAGCGCAAGGTGCTGGACAACACCCTGCGCGATTTCCGCCTGGGGGGCGCCGAACTGGCGCCCGAGGCCCAGCAGCGCTTCGCCACGATCAAGGAGGAACTGTCGGCGCTGTCGGCAAAGTTCTCGCAGAACGTGCTGGACGCTACCGATGCGTGGTCGCTGATCATCGAGGACGAAGCGCGCTTGGCCGGCCTGCCCGATGACGTGAAGGCCGCCGCGCACGCGGCGGCAGAAAAGGATGGGAAAGCAGGCTGGAAACTGACCCTGCAGATGCCGTGCTACCTGCCGGTGCAGACCTGGGGCGAGGACCGTGACCTGCGCGAGATCCTGTATCGCGCCAGCGCGCAGCGCGCATCCGAATTCGGCGACGACGCGCTGGACAACAGCGGCAATATCGACCGCATCCTCGCCCTGCGCGCGGAACTGGCGGCGCTGCTCGGCTTCGGTTCGTACGGCGATTATTCGGTGGCGACCAAGATGGCGCAGGACCCGGCCGAAGTACTCGGCTTCCTGCGTGACCTCGCTGCACGCGCCAAGCCGTTCGCGGACAAGGACCGCGCCGAGCTGGAGCAGTTTGCGCGCGAGCAGCTGGGTATCGAGTCTTTGCAGGCCTGGGACCTGGCCTTCGCCGCCGACCGCCTGAAGCAGGCGCGCTACAGCTATTCCGAGCAGGACGTGAAGCAGTACTTCACCGAACCGAAGGTGCTGGGTGGCCTGTTCTCGGTGATCGAGCAGCTGTACGGCCTGCGTGTGCAGGAGGACAGCGCACCGGTGTGGCATGACGACGTGCGCTTCTTCCGCCTGGTCGACGGACAGGGCGCGCTCGTTGGCCAGTTCTATCTGGATCTGTACGCGCGCGAAGGCAAGCGCGGTGGTGCTTGGATGGATGATTGCCGCAACCGCCGCGTGCGCGCGGACGGCAGCGTGCAGACGCCGCTGGTCTATCTGGTGTGCAACTTCGGTCGTGGTGCCAATGGCAAGCCGGCTACCTTCAGCCACAACGAAGTGACCACGCTGTTCCATGAGATGGGCCATGGGCTGCACCAGCTGCTGACCCGCATCGGCGAACTGGGCGTGGCCGGTATCAATGGCGTGGAATGGGATGCAGTGGAGCTGCCCAGCCAGTTCATGGAGAACTTCTGCTGGGAGTGGGATCACCTGCAGGCGATGACCGCGCACGTGGACAGTGGCGAGCCGCTGCCACGCGTGCTGTACGAACGGATGCTGGCTGCACGCAACTTCCATAGCGGCATGGCGACCGTGCGCCAGTTGGAATTCGGCCTGTTCGACATGCTGCTGCACAGCCAGTTCGAGCCGGCGCAGGACAGCGTGCTGGCGCTGCTTGATCGGGTGCGCGCGGAGGTGGCGGTGAACCATCCGCCGGTCTGGAACCGCTTCCCGCACCAGTTCAGCCACATCTTCGCGGGGGGCTATGCGGCTGGCTACTACAGCTACAAGTGGGCCGAGGTGCTGAGCGCCGATGCCTACGCCGCGTTCGAGGAAGCGCCGCAGGCGCTCGCGGAAACCGGTGCACGCTTCCGCGATGAGATCCTGTCGCGGGGTGGCAGCCGCCCGGCGGCTGAGAACTTCAAGGCCTTCCGCGGCCGCTCACCGCAGATCGACGCGCTGCTGCGCCATTCGGGCATGGCGTGAACCGCTCTGGTAGGTGCCAACCTTGGTTGGCACTTTCCGGCAATGGTGCGGACCAAGGTCCGCACCCACCGGAAAGCGGTGCTTATTCGGCGTAGATCATCTTCCGGGTCATGCCGCCGTCGACGATGAAGTCCTGTCCGGTGGTGAAGCCGGACAGCGAGGACAGCAGATACACCCCCAGTGCACCGATATCTTCAGGGCGGCCGACCCGGCCGACCGGATGCTGGGCGTGGTCGGTGGCCGAGTAATCGGGCTCGTGGCGGCGCGAGGGTGCCTGCCAGGCCGTGGTACCGATCCAGCCGGGGCTGATGCTGTTCACCCGCACCGCCGGGCCGGCGCTGATCGCCAGCGCATGGGTGAACGCGACCAGCCCGCCTTTGGCCGCCGCATAGGCCTCGCTGTGCGCCTCCGATTGCCAGGCACGGGTCGAAGCGATGTTGATGATCGCGCCGGCGGCACTGGCCGACAGCGCGGGCAGCGCGTGCTTGCTGCACAGGAAGGCGCCATGCAGCGACGACAGGCGGCGCTGCCACTCGTCCCACTCCATGTCCTGCAGCCGCGTGCCGTGTGGCCCTGCGATGCCGGCATTGTTGACCAGCCCGTCGATGCGGCCGAAGCGACGCAGCGCCACGGCGATGAACGCGCGCACGCTGGCTTCGTCAGTGATGTCCAGGCGCTGGAACGCGGCGTCATCACCGCGCTGCCATTCCACCAGACACGCTTCGCCGGCCTCCACGTCCAGGTCGCCGATCAGCACGCGGCCACCGGCACCGAGCACGGCCTGCGCGATGCCGCGGCCGATGCCGTTGGCACCCCCGGTGACAATCACCACCTTGCCCGACAGCGGCGCGGCCAGCCATGCGGCAATCGGCGGCACGCCGCTCATGACAGGTCGTCGCCACGCAGGCGGCGATGCCAACCGTCCACGCCGATGCGGTCCAGGGTCTGGATGTTGCGCTCGACGATCACGTCCGGGTCCGGATAGACGTCCACCGCGCGCGCCACGCTGTCCTCGCGCAGCAGGTGCAGGGTGGGGAAGGGGGCGCGGTTGGTGTAGTTGCTGGCGTCGTCGGCGGCCACGCCCTCGAACTGGTAATCCGGATGGAAGCTGGCCACCTGCAGGATGCCCTGCAGGTCCAGTGCCTCGATCGCGGCGTCGGCGTTGTCGAGGAAGTCGTTGTAGTCGAGGAAATCGGTCAGCACCTGCGGATGCACGATCAGCGTGGTATCGATCTGCTCGGCCGGCGTATCGCGCAGCAGCACCAGCTCCTCGGCCAGCTGTTCGACCAGCGCTTCCGGCGTGGTCGCATCACTGAGCACGAAACGGACCTGGTCCTTCACGTACACCGCCTTGGCGAACGGGCACAGGTTCAGCCCGATGACGATGCGCTCCAGCCACAGGCGGGTGGCGGCGATCGGGTCATCGGTGGGCAGGTGGGCATCGGTCATGGCGGGCACGTCGGCTGGCGGGGCGGACATTGTAGGCAGTGTGCCGCCGCCGCGCTGTTCACTGTGCAGGAACTGGACAGTCGTCATGCTGGAAATCCCCGCCGATTCAAGCCCTTGCGGGCGGCCGGTGGATGGCCGATTGCCTGCCGCGGACGGCGGGCGTGGAATGGGCGCACGACACAGGAGGACACCCATGACTGCATCTTCTCCGTGGCTGCCGGATGCCCTTTGGGCCGGCGCCTTCTTCGATGGTCACTGGCAGGCGGCCGAGCAACGGCAGCCGGTGATTGAGCCGGCCACCGGCAACACCCTCGGCGAAATCGGCCTGGCCGACCCGGCGCAGGTAGCGCGCTCGGCGGCGGCCGCTGCACAGGCGCAACAGGCGTGGGCGTCCGCGCCTTACGAGCAGCGCGCAGAGGTGCTGCGCAACGCGGCACGCCTGGCCGAGGAACACATCGACACCCTGGTGGAGTGGCTGGTGCGCGAAAGCGGCTCGACACGGCTCAAGGCCGGCTTCGAAGCAAAGGTGACGATCAAGGCGCTGCACGAAGCTGCGGCGCTACCGTCGCGCAGCACCGGCGAGATCCTGCCCTCGGAGCCGGGTCGGCTGAACCTGGCGCGACGCCGGCCGCTGGGCGTGGTCGGCGTCATCTCGCCCTTCAACTTCCCGCTGTACCTGGCCATGCGCGCGGTGGCGCCGGCCATCGCGCTGGGCAACGCCGTGGTGCTAAAGCCGGACCCGCGCACGGCGGTGTGCGGCGGCGCGGTGATCGCACGCCTGTTCGAACAGGCCGGTCTGCCGGCGGGGGTTCTGCACATGCTGCCCGGTGATGGCGCAGCGGGTGCAGCGCTGACCAGCGATCCGCACGTGGCGATGATCCAGTTCACCGGTTCCACCGCAGCTGGACGCAAGGTCGGCGAAGCGGCGGGCAAGCACCTGAAGAAGGTCTCGCTGGAGCTGGGCGGCAAGAACTCGCTGATCATTCTCGACGATGCCGACCTCGACCTGGCGGTGGCCAACACCGCATGGGGCGTGTACCTGCATCAGGGCCAGATCTGCATGGCGACCGGCCGCGTGCTGGTGCAGCGGAAGATCCATGCCGCGTTCCTGCAGAAGCTGGTGGCCAAGGCCAATTCGCTGAAGGTGGGCGACCCGGCGCGCGAAGACGTGGCGATCGGCCCGCTGATCAATGCTGGCCAGCGTGACCACGCCACGCGCGTGGTCGAACAGGCCGTGCAGGCCGGTGCCTCGCTGGAGGCGGGCGGTACCCATCGCGATCTGTTCTTCGCACCGACCGTGCTTGGCAACGTCTCTGCCGACAATCCGGCGTTCAACGAGGAAATCTTCGCACCGGTGGCGGTGGTGGTGCCGTTCGACGATGACGAGGATGCCGTGCGCCTGGCCAACGACAGCGAGTACGGCCTGTCGATGGCCATCGTGTCCAGCAATGTCGGGCGCGCGCTGAAACTCGGTGAGCGCCTGCGCACCGGCCTGCTGCATATCAATGACCAGACCGTGAACGACGAAGTGATCAACCCGTTCGGCGGCGTCGGTGCGTCCGGCAACGGCACCAGCATCGGTGGCCCCGCCAACGGGGAGGAGTTCACCCAGTGGCAGTGGTTGACCGTCAAGGGCGAAGCGCCCGCTTACCCGATCTGATCGAAGGAGCCATCACGATGAACGACAAGACCACAACCCACGAGATCACCGCTGCCGTGGTCCGCGGCAAAGAACAGCCCTTCGTCATCGAGCAGGCCCGGCTGCGTGGCCCGCAGGACGACGAGGTATTGGTGAAGGTGGTGGCGACGGGCCTGTGCCACACCGACCTGATCGTGCGCGACCAGTACTACCCGGTGCCGCTGCCGGCAGTGCTCGGCCATGAGGGGGCTGGCATCGTCGAGGCGGTGGGCCCGAACGTGCGCGACCTCAAGGTGGGCGACCATGTGGTGCTGACCTATGGCGCCTGCGGTCACTGCAATCCCTGCCGGGGCGGCCACGGTGCCTACTGCAATGACTTCTTTGCGCTGAACTTCGGTGGCGATGATGGCCACGGCCATACCGCGATCACCGATGCGCAGGGCCAGCCGCTGCACGACCATTTCTTCGCGCAGTCTTCGTTTGCCACCTTCGCCATCGCGCGCGAGATCAACGCGATCAAGGTACCCGACGATGCGCCGCTGGAACTGCTGGGCCCGCTGGGCTGCGGCATCCAGACCGGTGCCGGTGCGGTGCTCAATTCGCTGCAGGTGCGGTCGGGCAGCAGTTTCGCCAGCTACGGTGCCGGCGCGGTGGGCCTGAGTGCGGTGATGGCGGCGAAGGTGGCCGGTGCCACCACCATCATCGCCATCGACGTGGTGCCCTCGCGGCTGGAGCTGGCGCTGGAACTGGGCGCCACCCACGTGGTGAACAGCCGCGAAACCGACGTGATCGAGGCCGTACGCGCGATTACCGGCGGTGGTGCGGACTTCGCGCTGGAATCGACCGGTCGCCCTGAGGTGCTGTCGGCGGGTATCGAGGCGCTGGGCGGCTTGGGCATGATGGGCGTGGTCGGCGCACCGAAGCTGGGCACCACCGCCAGTTTCGATGTGAACAACCTGCTGCTCGGTGGTCGCAGCATCCGCGGCATCGTGGAAGGCGACAGCGTGCCGCAGGTGTTCATTCCGCAGCTGGTCACGCTGTTCCTGCAGGGCCGCTTCCCGTTCGACAAGCTGGTGAAGTTCTATCCGCTGGAACAGATCAACCAGGCGGCGGAGGACAGTACGAAGGGAATCACGCTCAAGCCGATTCTGCGCATCGCGGCCTGAGCAGAGGGTGGGATTGCAGGGCTGCGCCCTGCACCCGCCGAAGCAACGGCAAAAGCAAAAGCGGGCATTCCGTGGGATGGCGGGGTGGGGCCGGTTGCGGGGGACGCCGTGAATACGTCCGTGTAGGCTCGGTCGCGCCATCCGTGGCGCTCACGCCCCCGCAACCGGACCCACCCCGCCTTCGACAGGTTCCCGCGGCTGTTGGTGGGTGCCGACCGTTGGTCGGCACGGGGTCGGATCCGTTTTCCAAAGGAAAACGGCTTTGACCCCTTGTTTGAACCGCTGGCGGAAACATTCCGTTGTCGGAACGTAACGTGGCGTTGCCGCCGACGGGTGTACGCTGCCTCCATGATGGCCACGACAGTCGGGCAGCAGCAGTTGATGGCGGCACGTGCCGCCTTCGCGGAGGGCGATCCGCGCTCATTGGGCGTGTTGCCGCTGCCACTGCAGCAGTCATGGCTGCGGTCACGCGCGGCAGGCCTGCTGCCCGGGCAGGAGCCGGAGTACCGTCCGTTGCTGGGCGATGGCCGGCATCTTTCCGATCCCGGCGACCGCCGGCTGGCGCGCTGCGTGCGGCCGGAGCTGGAACAGTTGTGGGCTGCCTTTGGTGGGCGTGGATGGACGATGTTCTGCGCCAATCGCGAAGGCGTGGTGATCGCGCAGCAGGCCCATGGCCTGGAAGATGCGCCCCTGCTGCGACCGATCCAGGTCGGTCGGCGGCTGGGGGAGACGGAGATCGGTACTACCGCCCCGGCGGTGAGCCTGGCTGACGACGTGCCGGCGCTGGTACGCGGCAACGAGCACTACCTGCAGCGCTTTGCGCCGGTGTTCTGCCTCAGCGAGCCGCTGCATGATCTTGAGGGGCAGGTATGCGGAGTGATCGATATCACCGGCCTGGGTGAGCGCGATCCCTCGTTGCTGCAGGGCTATTTCCGGCAGGCCGCTCTGGCCAGCGAGAACCGGCTGTTCCACACGCTTGCCGACGTGCACCTGTTGGCGCTGCAGCACGATCCACGTTGGCTGGCGTCACCGTTGCAGGGCCTGTTGGCGGTGCAGGAGGACGGCCAACTGCGCGCGGCCAACCGTGTTGCGCGGCGCCTGCTGGGCCTGCCGCGTCGGGGGCCGTTGCCGTTGTTGAATCTTGAGACGGTCTTTGCCGGTGCCAGCGCTGCGCAGCGGCGACGCCTGCTGCAACCCGGAGCGCCGCATCGGGTGCGGGTAGGCGAGAGCAGTGCGGTTTACCTGCAGCACCTGCAGGCGCCGCGGAAGGTCGCTGGCCGCAGCGCGCAACGGCCTTCAGCGGTGGCGATGGATGCACCGCTGCTGCGTGATCAGCAGCGTGACGCGGCGCGCCGTGCTGCGCAGGCGGCGGACGGCAATCTGAGCCTGGCCGCACGCCAGCTGGGTATCTCGCGCACGACGTTGTACAAGCTGCTGCGCGGTTGACGTTGCAGTCCGCCGGGCCATGCCCGGCGGGCAGATCAATCGCGGAAATTGTTGAACTGCAGCGGCAGCTCGAACTTGCCGGCCTTGAGCACGGCGATGGCGTCCTGCAGGTCATCGCGCTTCTTGCCCTGCACACGCAGCTTGTCGCCGTTGATCTGGCTCTCCACCTTCAGCTTCGCTTCCTTCAGCGCGGCGGCGATCTTCTTGGCGATCTTCTGCTCGATGCCCTGCTTGACGGTGATCTTCTGCCGGGCCTGGGCCAGGTTGGTCTCGATGTCGCCGAACTCCAGGCTGAGCACATCGATGCCGCGCGCGGCCAGGCGTGCACGCAGGATGTCGTTCATCTGCTTGAGCTGGAATTCGGTCGGCGCGAACTGGTTGATCACATCGCCATCGCGCTCGAACTTCGCGTCGACGCCCTTGAAATCGAAGCGGGTGGCCAGTTCGCGGTTGGCCTGGTCGATGGCGTTGGTCAGTTCGTGGGTGTCGACTTCAGACACGACGTCGAAGGAAGGCATGGGCGTGGCTCCGCGGAATTCAGTGGCGGCCATTCTATCGCGGCGCCCATGCCCGGCGCCCGGCGGGGCGCGCGGTCGGCGATAATGGGCCATGAACGTGCAACGCTCCCCTTCGCGCGCGGTGGCCTGGATGGTCGCGGCGGTCGCCTGTTTCTCGCTGATGGACGCTGGCATGAAGCAGCTGTCGGCCAGTTATCCCACGCTGGAAGTGACCTTCCTGCGCGGTGCGGCCTCTTTGCCGTTCGTGCTGGTGTGGGTGCTGGTCAGTGCCGGGCCACGCTCGCTGGTGCCGCGGCGCTGGGGCCTGCACCTGCTGCGTGGCGCGCTGGGCATGGCGATGATCGGCTGCTTCGTGTTCGCCCTGCGCGACCTGCCGCTGTCCACCGCCTACACCATCTACTTCGTTGCGCCGCTGCTGATCGCTGCACTCTCGGTGCCGCTGCTGGGTGAGCGGGTCGGGCCGCGGCGCTGGGTGGCCATCGGCATCGGCCTGATCGGCGTGCTGGTGGTGCTGCGACCGGGCGTGGACGGCTTCATCTCGGTGCCCGGCCTGATGGTGCTGGCGGCGGCGACGGCCTATGCCGTGGCCGCGATCACGGTCAGCCTGCTGACCCGCACCGACACCTCGCAGTCGATGGTGGTCTGGTTCCTGGTGATCATGGCCATCGGTGCCGGGCTGCTGGCCCTTCCCGGCTGGGTGCCGCTGCAGCTGGCGCATGCGCCGCTGATCGCCGGCATGGGCCTGGCCGGGGCGCTGGGCCAGATCGCCCTGACCAAGGCCTTCCAGCTGGGCGAGGCGTCGATGATCGCGCCGCTGGAGTACAGCGGCCTGGTCTGGGTGATCGGCTGGGACCTGGCCTTCTGGGGCCAGCTGCCGGACGGCTACACCTGGGTGGGGGCGGCGATCATCGTTGCTTCGGGCCTGTACCTGCTGCACCGCGAGCGCCTGAACCGGGTGCAGCCGCCGAAGCCGCTGGACCATCCCTGAATCTGCCCGGGATGGGGTCAGAGCCCCTTCGGGGATCCGACCCCGGGGGCAGACCCTCGCAGGGGCTCTGACCCCCACCGTCATCCCCGTTACACGCGACTTAGAACCAAAATGAATAACATTCTGGCCCATGGCGCGGGCGCGCGAGCGCCGGCGCTGGTAGGCTGCACGCCCCCTTCCGTCACCCAGCCGGTGAGCCACGCCCGTGATCGAGTTCCAGCGCCTGCACAAATCCTATGCCGTTGCCGGCCGCGAAGTCAGCGCGCTGCAACCGCTGGACCTGACCATCGAAGCCGGTGAGGTGTTCGGCATCATCGGCCATTCCGGCGCCGGCAAGTCGACCCTGATCCGCATGATCAACCGCCTGGAAGAGCCCAGCGGTGGCCGTCTGCTGATCGGCGGCGAGGATGTCACCGCACTGGACGCGGATGGCCTGCGCACGCTGCGCCGGCGCATCGGCATGATCTTCCAGCACTTCAACCTGCTCTCCTCGCGCACGGTGGCCGGCAATGTGGCCTTCCCACTGGAGCTGGCCGGCACGCCGAAGGCGGAGATCGACGCGCGTGTGGCCGAGCTGCTGCAGACCGTTGGCCTGGAGGCGCACGCGCAGAAGTACCCGGCGCAGCTGTCCGGCGGCCAGAAGCAGCGCGTGGGCATTGCGCGCGCGCTGGCGACCCGTCCGCAGATCCTGCTGTGTGACGAAGCCACCAGCGCGCTCGACCCGCAGACCACGGCCTCGGTGCTGTCGCTGCTGTCGAAGATCAATCGCGAGCTGGGCCTGACCATCGTGCTGATCACCCACGAGATGGATGTGATCCGCCGCGTCTGCGACCGCGTCGCGGTACTCGACGCTGGGCAGATGGTCGAGACCGGACCGGTCACCCGCGTGTTCCTGCACCCGCAGCACCCGACCACGCGCCGGTTCGTCAGTGAATCGGAGCATGTGGACGAGGGTGCGCTGCACCGCGATTTCGACGTGGTCGGCGGCCGCATCGTGCGCCTGACGTTCCTCGGTGGCGACACCTACGAACCCCTGCTCGGCAGTGTCGCGCGGCAGACCGGCGTCGACTACAACATCCTGTCCGGCCGCATTGACCGGATCAAGGACACCCCGTATGGCCAGCTGGTGGTCGCCCTGGTGGGCGGCGACCAGTCCGCCGCGCAGGCCGCGTTCGTGGCCGCCGGCGTGCATGTTGAGGAACTGCGTCGATGATCATCGCTACTGCCGGCGGCTTCTTCCGCCACCTGGATGCGGGCAAGTGGGCCGACATCGGCCAGGCCACCATCGACACCCTGCTGATGCTGCTCGGTTCGCTGCCGCTGACCCTGGCCATCGGCCTGCCGCTGGGCGTGCTGCTGTACCTGTTCGGCGCACCGCAGATGAAGCGCCGTCCGTTCGCCTATGGCGTGCTGGCGCTGGTGGTGAACCTGCTGCGCTCGGTGCCTTTCATCATCCTGATGATCGTGCTGATTCCGGTCACCCTGTTCCTGATGGGAACCTCGCTGGGCGTGCGTGGTGCGATCGTGCCGCTGGTCATTGGTGCCGCACCGTTCTATGCGCGCCTGGTCGAGACCGCGTTGCGCGAGGTTGACCGCGGCGTGATCGAAGCGACCCAGGCGATGGGCGCCACCACCTGGCAGCTGGTTACCCGCGTGCTGCTGCCGGAAGCGCGCCCGGGCCTGATCGCCGGTGCGACGGTGACCACCGTCGCGCTGATCGGTTTCACCGCGATGGGCGGCGCCATCGGTTCCGGCGGCCTGGGCGATCTGGCGTTCCGCGACGGCTACCAGCGTTCGCACACCGACGTGGCGCTGGTCACCGTGGTCCTGCTGCTGGTGCTGGTGCAGCTGCTGCAGATGCTCGGCGACCGCCTGGTCGCACACTACAGCCGCAGATAACAGAATGCCGGGCGGCGCCCGGCATCTCGTTCGGGTAGTGCCGGCCGCTGGCCGGCAATCCCACGAGCGATCAACGCACGTTCGGCACTTCGTAGCCCAGCTTGCCGACCTGCTCGGGATGCTGCGGTACGCGCTTGAGCTTGTCGGTATTCACGCCGTACTCGTCGCGCAGGCGCTCGGCCAGCTCCTTGTACAGCGCCTTGTCCATGTCCGGCGTGCGCGAGAAGATCCAGGCCATCTCGCGGCCCGGGTACCCGATCAGCGCCCAGGAGTAATCCGGTGCCACTTCCAGCACCCGCGAATGGGTCGGCACTACGCGGTAGAACCAGGTGCGCCAGCCGTGGTTGCCGCTGTCCGGGTCGACGCTGGCGCGGGCACGCACTTCCTGCAGCGGTTCACCGAAGCCATCGCGATAGCGGTAGGTGATGCCGACCTTGTGCGCGTCGCGCAGCTCGTACTCGTTGACGCTGGCGACATGGCCACGTTCGATGAAGTTCGGCACGCGGCCGATCACATACCAGGTGCCCATGAAGCGCTTCAGGTCAATCGGTGCGTCCAGGGCGGCCGCACCAGAGGCGCTGGTACGGGGCGACGGCGGCTCACTGGCGGCCACGGCGGGGCCGGCCAGGGAAAGGGCCAGCAGCACGGCGCAGAACGGGCGGATCGAAGTCATGCGGGAGCGGGCTCGGATGGGCTTTGCCCGAGCATGGTCGACTGTGCGTGCGGGATCCGTCAATGGTGTCGCAACCTGTGAGAAGGGACAGGCCCAAGCTGTGTTGCATCGTCCACCGGAGAAGCCCCATGAACGCACGTTCCGTCCGCCGCCCTGCAACTGAACGCGTCAGCCTGGAGCGCACCGACCCGCGCCTGCTGCGCAGCGTGCGGCAGGTGGCCCTGGCCGGCTTGGCCCTGGTACTGGTATGGCCCGCCGCGCGTGGCAGCAACGCCTGGCTGGGCTGGCTGCCGATGTGGCTGGTGGGCATGCCGCTGGTGGCATGGTGGGCGCTGCTGCGCTTCCCGCTGCCACGCCTGTCGTGGTTGCGGCTGGCGCGTCGCACCGGTGGACAGGCGCGTCGCCGCAGCCGTGGCGCGGCCGGTGGCCGCCGCGGCTCGACGGCGGCGGCCTGACCTTCGACACGGGGGCGGCCGTGGCGATCCGTGCTAGCGTTCCTCGGCTTATGACTGCCTGGAGCTGCAATGTCACGATTCGCTTCCGCCTGCCTGCTGGCCGGCATGATGACCGCTGCCTCGGTGGGGACCGCCGTGGCCGCTGAAGACACCGATCGCTATGCCTGGCTCGAGGACGTCACCGGCGACAAGCCGCTGTCCTGGGTCAAGGAACAGAACGCCAAGTCCGAGGCGCGCCTGGCGCAGACCCCGGCCTTCAAGCAGATGGAGGCCAGCATCCGCGAGGTGCTCGACTCCGACGCCAAGATTCCCGCCGTGCAGAAGATCGGCGACTACTACTACAACTTCTGGAAGGACCAGCAGCACGAGCGCGGCCTGTGGCGGCGCACCACGCTGGCCGAGTACCGCAAGGCCTCGCCGCAGTGGGAAACCGTGCTCGACCTGGATGCGCTGAACAAGGCCGAGGGCGAAAACTGGGTCTGGCACGGCGCCGACTGCCTGCGCCCGGACTACAGCCGCTGCCTGATCGCGCTGTCGCGCGGCGGTGCTGATGCCGACGTCACCCGCGAGTTCGACCTGGCCAACAAGACCTGGATCAAGGACGGCTTCTTCCGTCCCGAGTCGAAGGGTGGCCTCAACTGGATTGATCGCGACACCGTGTTCGTCTACACCGACTTCGGCGCCGGCACGATGACCACGTCCGGCTACCCGCGCGTGGCCAAGCTGTGGAAGCGCGGCACGCCGATGGCCTCGGCCAGCGTGGTCTATGAAGGCAAGCCGGAGGACATGTACATCGCGGCGATGCACGATGACACCCCGGGCTTCGAACGCAACCTGGTCAGCCGCACGCTGGCGTTCTACAACAACGAGATCTACCTGCGTGGCGACGATGGCAGGCTGACCAAGATCGACGCGCCGAACTCGGCCGAGAAGGGCCTGCACAAGCAGTGGCTGACCCTGGAGCTGCGTGATCCGTGGACCGTCGGTGGCAAGACCTATGCGTCCGGTTCGCTGCTGGCAACCCGGCTGGACGACTTCCTGGCCGGCAAGCGCGAGTTCGACGTGCTGTTCACCCCGACCGCGACCACCTCGCTGGCCAGCGCCATCTGGACCAGGAGCCACTTGGTGCTGAACGTGCTGGACGACGTCAAGAACCGCCTGTCGGTGCTGACTCCGGGCGCCAATGGTTGGCAGACCAGCCGCTTTGTCGGTGCGCCGGCCTTCGGCACGCTGGGCGTGGCGGCGGTCGACAGCAATGACAGCGATGCGGTGTGGCTGACCGCCACCGACTACCTGACCCCGACCACGCTGGCACTGGCTGAAATCGGCCAGGCCCCGGAAACGCTGAAGACCATGCCGGCCTTCTTCGATGCCAAGGGCAAGGTGATTGAGCAGCACTTCGCTACCAGCAAGGACGGCACCCGCGTGCCGTACTTCGTGGTGCACGACAAGGCGATGAAGCTCGACGGCTCCAACCCGACCCTGCTGTACGGCTACGGTGGCTTCGAGATTTCGCTGACCCCGAGCTATTCCGGTGGCATGGGTCGCGCCTGGCTGGACAAGGGCGGCGTGTACGTGGTCGCCAACATCCGTGGCGGTGGCGAGTATGGCCCGCGCTGGCACCAGGCGGCGCTTAAGCAGAACCGTCACAAGGCCTATGAAGACATGGCCGCGGTGGCGCGCGATCTGGTCAAGCGCAAGATCACCACCGCCAAGCACCTGGGCGTGCAGGGCGGCAGCAACGGTGGCCTGTTGACCGGCAACATGCTCACCCAGTACCCGGAACTGTTCGGTGCGGTGGTGGTGCAGGTGCCGCTGCTGGACATGAAGCGCTACAGCCACCTGCTGGCCGGCGCCTCGTGGATGGCCGAGTACGGCAACCCGGACACCAGCGACTGGGAGTTCATCAAGACCTTCTCGCCGTACCACCTGTTCGACGCGAAGAAGAACTACCCGCCGGTGCTGTTCACCACCTCCACCCGCGATGACCGCGTGCACCCGGGCCATGCACGCAAGATGGCGGCGAAGATGATCGACGCCGGCAAGGACGTGACCTACTACGAGAACATCGAAGGTGGCCACGGCGGCGCAGCCAACAACGCGCAGGCTGCACACATGTCGGCGCTGGCCTACAGCTTCCTGTGGGAACGCCTCGGCGGTAAGTGATGGAATGAAAAACGCCGCCTTCGGGCGGCGTTTTTCGTTGGGTCCGCGTATCCACGTGGCGTGGAGCCAGTAGATCCACGCCATGCGTGGATGCTGTTCGAGCAGGGCGATCAGGTGCCCCAGCTCTTCAACCCACGCGCGATCCGCTCCACCGCCTCCTCCAATCGCGGCACTTCCTGCGTATAGGCCAACCGCACGTGCTGGTTTGAACGGTGGAAGCCGAAATCCAGCCCCGGCGTGAATGCCACGTGCTCGGTTTCCAGGAAATGCGCGCAGAACGCCTGCGCGTCGTCGGTGAACGCGCTGACATCGGCGTACAGGTAGAACGCACCCTGCGGCTCGACTTCGATGCGGAAGCCCAGTTCACGCAATGCCGGCAACAGGAAGTCGCGGCGCTGGCGGAATGCCTCCCGGCGCTGTTCGAAGATCGCCATCGCTTCGTCGCTGAAACACGCCAGCGCCGCATGCTGGGCAATGCTCGATGCGCTGATGTACAGGTTCTGCGCCAGCTTCTCCAGATCCGGTACTGCCGCCGGTGGTGCCACCAGCCAGCCCAGCCGCCAGCCGGTCATGCCGAAGTACTTGGAGAAGCTGTTCAGCACGAACGCACTGTCATCCACCTGCAGCACGCTGGGGGCATCCACGCCATAGGTCAGGCCGTGGTAGATCTCGTCCACCACCAGATGGCCGCCGCGCGCGTGCAGTGTCTTCGACAACGCCGCCAGTTCGTCGGCGGACAACACCGTGCCGGTGGGATTGGCCGGTGAGGCGACCAGCGCGCCGACGCTGTCCGCGTTCCAGTGCTGTTCGACCAGCGTTGGGGTGAGTTGATAGGCGGTCTCCGGCCCGACCGGCACCAGCTGCGCGCCGCCTTCCACCAGGCGCAGGAAGTGGCGGCTGCACGGGTAGCCGGGGTCGGCCAGCAGCCAGTGGCGGCCAGGGTCCACCAGCAGGCTGCTGGCCAGCAGCAGTGCGCCCGAGCCGCCGGGGGTGACCAGGATGCGTTCGGGGTCGATGTCCAGCGCGTAGTGGCTGCGATAGAAGCCGCTGATGGCCTGGCGCAGGGTCGGCAGGCCGCGTGCCGCGGTATAGCGGGTGTGGCCGGCAGCCAGTGCGGCCTGGCCGGCGCGCACGATCGGTTCGGCGGTGGTGAAGTCCGGCTCGCCGATCTCCAGGTGGATCACATCGTGGCCCGCCTGTTCCAGCGCCTGGGCGCGGGCCAGCAGGGACATCACGTGGAACGGGGCGATTTCATGGCTGCGCCGGCTGTAGCCCGGCGTGTGGGGCAGGGTACTCATGTGCCCATGGTACGCCGCGCGCCGGGCGAGGATCCCGTTTGCATGCAAAAGGGCTCCGACCCCAGCAGGAACCGCACCATGACGATCCGCAGGGTTGCTGCATCGCCGCGATTGGGGTCAGATCCCTTTTCGGGAAAAGGGATCTGACCCCGTCGAAGACCATTGCATTGAAGCGCCTGGAGCCTTATTTCATGAAATCCACCCTCTGCCTGTTGCTCGCCAGCCTGATGACCACCACTGCCAACGCCGCCCCCCTGCCTGTTCCGCCGGACGCCGCCAAGCATCCGCATGTGGTCAAGGCGCCGTTTGGCGCGACCCGCAACGATGACTACTACTGGCTGCGTGACGACAAGCGCGAGAACAAGGACATGCTGGCCTACCTGCAGGCCGAGAATGCCTATGCCGACCAGCTGCTGGCGCCGCTGAAGCCGCTGGAAGACACCCTGTACAAGGAGATCGTCGGCCGTATAAAGCAGGACGATTCCAGCGTGCCGGCGCGCGAGCGCGGCTACTGGTATTACAGCCGCTTCGAGACCGGCCAGGACTACCCGATCCATGCGCGCCGCAAGGGCAGCATGGACGCGGCCGAAGAAATCCTGCTGGACGTGAATGCGATGGCTGCCGGCAAGGGCTACTTCAGCGTCGGCTCGATGGAAGTGAGCCAGGACAACCAGCTGCTGGCCTGGGCCGAGGATGACGTCGGCCGTCGCCAGTACACGATCCGCTTCAAGGACCTGGCCACCGGCAAGGTGCTGCCCGATGTGATCACCGGCAGTTCCGGTGACCTGGTCTGGGCCGACGACAACCGCACCGTGCTGTACGTCGAGAACGATCCGGAAACGCTGCTGACCGTGCGGGTGAAGAAGCACGTGCTGGGTACCCCGGCCAGCGCCGACACCGTCGTCTACGAAGAGAAGGACGACAGCTTCTACATGGGCATCGGCCGCACCCGCGACGATCGCTTCATCACCATCGGCGTGCACAGCACCGTGTCCTCGGAAGAGCGCTACGCACCCGCCAGCGACCCGACCACGTTCACCGTGCTGGCGCCGCGCCAGCGCGACGTCGAGTACGACGCTGACCACTACGATGGCCGCTGGGTGATCCGCACCAACGACGGTGCGAAGAACTTCAAGCTGGTCACCGCACCGACCGATGCGACCTCGCGCGCGCAGTGGAAGGACTGGATCGCGCACGACGATGCCGTGTTCATCGAAGGCTTCGAGCTGTTCGACAGCTACACCGCCATCGCCGAGCGTTCGCAGGGCCTGGAACGCATCCGCCTGCTGTTCAAGGATGGCCGCAGCGACTACGTGAAGGCCGACGAGCCGGCCTATTCGATGGGCCTGGGCGACAACACCGAGGCCGACACTCCGTGGCTGCGGTATGTCTATACCTCGATGACCACCCCGACCACGGTGTTCGAACTGAATACCGCCACCGGCGAGCGGCGCCAGCTGAAGGTGCAGCCGGTGATCGGCTATGACGCCTCGAAGTACGAGACCGACCGCGTCTGGATCACCGCGCGCGATGGGGTGAAGGTGCCGGTGTCGCTGGTCTACCGCAAGGGTTACCAGAAGGACGGCAAGGGCGCGCTGTTCCAGTACGCCTACGGCAGCTACGGCATGTCGATGGACCCGTACTTCAACCAGACCGCGGTGAGCCTGCTCGACCGTGGCGTGGTGTATGCCATCGCCCATATCCGCGGTGGCCAGGAAATGGGCCGCGACTGGTACGAGAACGGCAAGCTGCTGCACAAGCAGAACACCTTCAACGACTTCATCGACGTCACCCGTGGCCTGGTGGCGCAGGGCTGGGCGGCGAAGGATCGCGTGGCGGCCTCCGGTGGCAGCGCCGGTGGCCTGCTGATGGGCGCGGTGGCCAACCAGGCGCCGCAGGACTACCGCGTGATGGTGGCGCAGGTGCCGTTCGTCGACGTGGTCACCACCATGCTCGACCCGACCATTCCGCTGACCACCAACGAGTACGACGAGTGGGGCAACCCGGAGCAGAAGCCGTACTACGACTACATGCTGTCCTACTCGCCCTACGACAACGTCAGGAAGCAGGCCTACCCGGCGCTGTTCGTGGGCACTGGCCTGTGGGATTCGCAGGTGCAGTACTGGGAACCGGCCAAGTGGGTGGCCAAGCTGCGTGACGACAACACCGGCCATTACCCGATCCTGTTCCGCACCAACATGGAAGCCGGCCACGGCGGCAAGTCGGGGCGCTTCCAGCGTTACCGCGAACTGTCCGAGTCGTATGCGTTCGTGCTGCAGCAGCTGGGCATCGCCCAGCCGTGACGGTGAACGGGGTGCCGGGCGTTGCCTGGCACCCTGAACCGGTATCCTTGCGGCCATGAGCGCGCCAGATCCTTCCGCCCCTCGCGACGCCACCACGACGTCGCGCGTGGTGCGTTTCCGCTGGGCGTGGTGGCTGCTGGCCTACGTCAGCCTGGGCACCGGCATCGTCGGCATCTTCGTGCCGGGCCTGCCGACCACCGTATTCATCCTGATTTCGGCCTGGGCCGCTTCGCGCGGCTCCGAGCGCCTGCATGCCTGGCTGCTGCAGCATCCGCGCTTCGGCCCGGCCATCGCCAACTGGCAGGCCCATGGTGCGGTGAGCCGCTACGGCAAGTGGATGGCCACGATCACCATGGCGGTGTGCGCCGGCATCATGCTGTGGTGCGTGCCGATCGCCTGGGTGAAGTGGTTCTCGATCGGCAGTATGACCGTGGTGGCGATCTGGCTGTGGACCCGGCCGCTGCCGCCGCCAGAAGGCTGAACATGGCCCGCCGTGGGCGGCCCGTGGCGGGTGGTCAGGGAGGGTAGACTCGACTGTTGGTCGACTATCGCGCGCAGCGCGGGTTTTTCACGGCCGTTGCAAGAGCGGTCGACCAACAGCCGACTCTACCAACCGCTCAGCCGCCAATGGCTATACTCGGGGCATGAAGATCCCCCATCGAAACGCCATCCTGATTCCGCTGGCAGCGGCCTCGCTGCTGTTCCTTGCCGCCTGCGGCAACAAGGGCCCGCTGGTACTGCCGCAGAAGCCGGTGCCGGTGGAAGAAACCGTTGAACCGGCAGCTGCGCCTGAAGCGACCCCGGCGACCACCCCGGCCGCCACCCAGCCGACCAGTGACGGCAGCCCTTCGGTCACCCCGGACCCGATCAAGCCGGTGGACGGCGGGAATGAGTAAGGGCGGTTCCAAGGCCCTGCGTTTCAGCAAGATGCATGGCGCGGGCAATGATTTCGTAGTGATCGACCTGCGTGACGGTACCTTGCCGCCCACGCCTGAACTGGCCGCGCGCCTGGCCGACCGTCACACCGGCGTCGGTTGCGATCAGATCCTGACCATCGAAGCGCCGCGCGCGGAAGGCTCGGTCGCCTCGTACCGGATCTGGAATGCCGACGGCTCCAATTCCGAACAGTGCGGCAACGGCGCGCGCTGCATCGCGGCCTGGCTGGTGCGCGAGGGCAGTGCACAGGGTGAGCAGTTCGTCATCGACAGCCCGCTGGCCAGCCACGAAGTGACGGTGCTGGGCGATGGGCAGTACGCAGTGACCATGGGCGTGCCCGCGTTCGAGCCGGCCAACGTGCCGCTGATGGGCTTTGCCCATGCGCGCGAGGAATACCTGCTGCCGCTGCAGGGTGAGAGCGTGCGCTTCGCCGCGGTATCGATGGGCAACCCGCACGCGGTGATCGAGGTGGGCCTGATCGATGCTGCACCGGTCGAGCGCGTCGGTGCGCTGCTGCAGCAGCACGCGTCGTTCCCGCGCTCGGTCAACGTGGGCTTTGCCCAGGTCATGGGCCCGGAGCATGCGCGCCTGCGCGTGTTCGAGCGTGGCGTCGGCGAGACGCTGGCCTGTGGCAGTGGCGCCTGCGCCGCCGCAGTGACCCTGATGCAGCGTGGACGCCTGCAGCGCGATGCACGCATCAGCCTGCCCGGTGGCGACCTGCGCATCCAGTGGCCAGGCGATGGCCAGCCGGTGGTGATGGCCGGCCCGACCGCATTCGTCTTCGAAGGGGAGTGGATCGCATGACCGAAACCGTCGACAAGCTCGGGGCCCACGAAATCGCTGCCTGGTTGCGGCGTCATCCGGGCTTCCTCAAGCAGTTCCCGGACCTGGCATTGACCCTGGTGGTGCCACGCGATGACGGCCCGACCGCGTCGCTGGCCAGCTACCAGCTGGAAGTGCTGCGCGAGAAGAACCGCGAGCTGTCGCGACGGTTGGCCGATCTGGGCGCGACTGCCCAGGTCAACGAACGCCTGGCGGTGCGCACGCACCAGCTGACCCTGGCGTTGATGAAGCAGGACAACGCCGCCGACACCCTGCGTGCGATGGCCGCGTCGCTGCAGGAAGATTTCGCCGGTGATCTGGTGCGGCTGGTGGTGCACACGCCGGTAGCCGGGCTGGAACAGGCCGACTGGCTGCAGGTGATCGCCGCCGATGATCCGCAGCTGGGCCCATTCCGCGATTGCCTGAAGGACGGCGAGCCGATCTGCGGCCGCCTGCAGCCGGAAAAGAACGCCGTGCTGTACGGCGTGCGCAGCGAGGAAGTGCAGACCACCGCACTGCTGCCGCTGCCGGGTGTGGGCCTGATCGCGGTCGGCAGCCATGACCCGAACCGCTTCTACCCGGGCATGGGCACGTTGTTCCTGCGCATGATGGGCGACGCCCTGGTCGCCGGCCTGAAGCGCTTCGCGGGCTGAGCAGGACACGGCGATGAGCGCGGTGCAGGCCTTCCTGCAGCACCTGCAGGTGGAGCGGCGAATGTCGGCGCATACGCTCGACGCCTACCGACGCGACCTGGACGCGCTGTCGCTGTGGGCCGAGCCGCGCGGTGTGGCGGTGGAGGCCCTGGATGCCGACGCGCTGCGCCAGTTCGTTGCCGACGAGCATCGGCGTGGCCTGTCGGCCAAGAGCCTGCAGCGCCGCCTGTCCGCCTGCCGCAGCTTCTACGCGTGGCTGCTCAAGCATGGCCGCATCGAGGTCAGCCCAGCCGCGACGCTGAAGGCGCCGCGTGCGCCGCGCCGGTTGCCGGAGGTGCTCGATGCCGACGAAGCCGTGCAGCTGGTCGAGCTGGAGCCGGAAGGCGAGCTGGGCCGCCGTGATCGCGCGCTGCTGGAGCTGTTCTATTCGTCGGGCCTGCGCCTGAGCGAAGTATGCGCACTGACCTGGCGCGACCTGGATTTCGACAGTGGCCTGGTCAACGTACTGGGCAAGGGCAACCGCCAGCGGCGGGTGCCGTTCGGCCGGCCGGCGCGCGAAGCGCTGCAGGCGTGGCGCGCGGAAAGTGGCGGTGGCCCGGCCTCGCCAGTGTTCCCCGGCCGCAACGGGCCGATCAGCCAACGCGCGGTGCAGATCCGCATCCGCCAGCTGGCGCAGCGCCAGGGCCTGTTCAAGCACGTGCACCCGCACATGCTGCGACACAGTTTCGCCAGCCACATCCTGGAATCCTCCGGCGACCTGCGTGGTGTGCAGGAACTGCTCGGCCATGCCGACATCGCTACCACGCAGATCTACACCCACCTCGACTTCCAGCATCTGGCCAAGGTCTACGATGCCGCGCACCCGCGCGCCAAGCGCCGCAACGGCAACGTGGGCGGCGGAGAAAGCTGAACGTTGTCCCTGCGGCAGCCGGTCGCGGGTGTCTTGAAGGACGCGGGGCAGTCCCCACCTCTGGTTCTGTCACCCCGGAGGCACCATGGACCCCAGTCAGAACCCCAACGTTTTCCACGCCACCACCATCGTCTGCGTCCGTCGCGGCGAGCACGTGGCCATTGCTGGCGACGGCCAGGTCACGCTGGGCCACACCGTGATGAAGGGCAACGCGCGCAAGGTGCGCCGCCTCGGCCGCGATGGCCAGGTGCTGGCCGGCTTCGCCGGTGCCGCCGCCGATGCCTTCACCCTGTTCGAGCTGTTCGAGGCCAAGCTGGAAAAGCATGGCCAGCTGCAGCGCGCCGCCGTCGAGCTGGCCAAGGATTGGCGTACCGAACGCCGCCTGGGCAAGCTGGAAGCTCTGCTGGCCGTGGCCGACAAGGAAACCTCGCTGATCATCAGCGGCACCGGCGATGTGATCGAGCCGGAGGACGGCATCATCGCCATCGGTTCCGGTGGCTCCTACGCCCTTTCGGTTGCGCGTGCGCTGATGGCACACACCGAGCTGGATGCACGCACCATCGCCAGCGAGGCGATCGGCATTGCCGGCGACATCTGCATCTACACCAACCGCAACGTGGTGGTCGAGGAGCTTTGACCGCTCTTCTGTAGTGCCGAGCCATGCTCGGCAGGGCTGCCCGTCAGCCGAGCATGGCTCGGCTCTACATGCATCTGAATCCGTGAGCACATCCATGTCGAAGATCGAAGTTTCCTCCGCCACCATGACCCCGCGCGAGATCGTGCAGGAACTGGACCGGCATATCGTCGGCCAGCACGACGCCAAGCGCGCGGTGGCCATCGCCCTGCGCAACCGCTGGCGCCGCATGCAGCTGGTCCCTGAGCTGCGCAATGAAGTGATGCCGAAGAACATCCTGATGATCGGCCCCACCGGCGTCGGCAAGACCGAGATCGCGCGCCGCCTGGCCACCCTGGCCAACGCGCCGTTCGTAAAGGTCGAAGCGACCCGCTTCACCGAAGTCGGCTATGTCGGCAAGGACGTGGAGCAGATCATCCGCGACCTGGCCGATACCGCAGTGAAGCTCTATCGCGAACAGGCCAAGGTCCGCGTGCGTACCCAGGCCGAAGAACGCGCCGAAGACCGCATCCTTGATGCGCTGCTGCCACGCCGCAGCGGTGGCATCGGTTTCGATCCGGAAGTGGCGCGCAACGAGCCGTCGGCGCAGGACAACGAGACCCGCATCAAGTTCCGCAAGATGCTGCGCAACGGCGAGCTGGATGAGCGCGAGATCGAGCTCGACCTGGCCGCGAACGTGAGCATGGACATCATGACCCCGCCGGGCATGGAGGAAATGGGCCAGCAGCTCAAGTCGATGTTCGCCAACCTCGGCGGCGGCGCCAAGGCGCACAAGCGCACGCTGACCATCAAGGCCGCGCGTCCGCTGCTGATCGAGGAAGAGGCCGGCAAGCTGGTCAACGAAGACGACATCCGCACCGCGGCGATCGAAGCCTGCGAGCAGCACGGCATCGTGTTCATCGACGAGATCGACAAGGTCGCCAAGCGCGGTGACAACGTCGGTGGTGGCGACGTGTCGCGCGAAGGCGTGCAGCGCGATCTGCTGCCGCTGGTGGAGGGCTCCAACGTGTCCACCAAGTACGGCACGATCAAGACCGACCACATCCTGTTCATCGCCTCCGGCGCGTTCCACCTGGCCAAGCCCAGCGATCTGATCCCGGAGCTGCAGGGCCGCTTCCCGATCCGCGTCGAGCTGGGCGCGCTGAGCAAGGGTGACTTCGTGCGCATCCTGACCGAGCCGAAGGCCGCGCTGACCAAGCAGTACGAAGCGCTGCTGGCCACCGAAGGCGTCAAGGTCAGCTTCACCGCCGACGCCATCGAGCGCTTGGCCGAGATCGCCTTCCAGGTGAACGAGCGCCAGGAAAACATCGGTGCGCGTCGGCTGCACACGGTGCTGGAGCGCCTGCTGGATTCGCTCAGCTACGAGGCACCGGACCGCGACGGTGAGACCCTGGCCATCGACAGCGCCTACGTCGATGCACACCTGGGTGAGCTGGTGCAGGACCCGGACCTGAGCCGCTACATCCTGTAATGCCAGGTTCCCCACAGCAGAAGGCCGCCGAAAGGCGGCCTTTTTTGTTTGTCCGTTCGCATCAACGCATGGCGTGGATCTACCACGGCAGCGCCGGGCCACGCCCGGCGACCCTCACACCTCCGGCAGTGGCTCGGGCACCGTGCCCGGCACGAACACGCCGTCCTTCACGTACGCGGCCAGGGTCATGTCCAGCGCGAGCATGCCGTCGCGCTTGAGGTCCATCAGCTCCGGCTCGACCATCGCGCCATGCAGCACGCCCAGGATGGTGGCGTGCAGCATGCGCGCAGCGATCTTCGGGTCGGCGCCGTCGCGCAGCTGGCCCAGATCACCCGCACGTCGCAGGGCGCGCTCCATCCGCTCAAGGGCGTCGCGGAATCCCGCCTGCTGCAGTTCGGTCAGTACCCGGGTATCGGCGGAGGCATCGCTTCGCAGCATGATCTCCATGGTCTTGCGCAGGCGCTCGTCCTCGGACAGCTCGATGAACGAGTGGATCATCACCGCGCGCAGGTCGTGCACGGGGGTATCGCGCTGGTCGGTCGAGGTGCGCTCCAGCTCCTGCATGAAAGGCAGGTGCACGCGTTCGACGATCGCGGCCAGCACCTCGCTCTTGTTCTTGAAGTGCCAGTAGACCGCGCCCCGGGTGTAGCCGGCGCGGGCACCGATCATCTCCAGCGTGGTACGGGCCACGCCGTGTTCATGGAAGCAGGCTTCGGCGGCGTCAAGGATGCCTTCCCGGGTTGCCTGGGTGTCCTCTTTGGTCTTGCGGGCCATGGGTGTGAGTACGAGTGCGGGTGAAACGTGGCTGAATTGTACCGGTTTACAAACAAACAATCATGTATGTATATTTCGCACCCATCATTCCCGCCGTGTGCGTGGCAGGCCGTTGCCGGCTGCTGCTCCCCGCCGGTGAGCGTTGTCTGCTGGCGCTTTCGGCCTGTATCAGCGCGTTTTGAGATCCCTTCCCCCAAGAGCCTTTCCGTCATGTTGCTGAGCCGAATCCGACCCATCGCGCTATCGCTGGTCATCGCCGCGACCGTGGCTGCCTGTGGCGGCCAACCCCAGGCCCCCGAGCAGGGACCTGGCGACGTCACCGTGGTCACGCTGAAGTCCGAGACCGTGGGCCTGACCCGCGAACTGCCGGGCCGTACCAATGCTTTCCTGGTGGCTGAAGTGCGCCCGCAGGTCAGCGGCATCGTTGCCAAGCGCCTGTTCACCGAGGGCGGCATGGTCAAGGCCGGCGAGCCGCTGTACCAGATCGAGGACGCCAGCTACCGTGCCCAGGCCAACAGCGCCCGCGCCCAGCTGGCCCGCGCCGAAGCCACCGCCAATGCCGCCCGCCTGAGCGCCAGGCGCATCACCGAGCTGGCCAAGGTCGATGCGGTCAGCCAGCAGGATCTGGAAAACGCCGTGGCCGCGCAGAAGCAGGCCGAGGCGGATGTCGGTGCCGCCAAGGCCTCGCTGGATGCGGCCAACGTCACCCTCGGCTATGCCCGCATTACTGCGCCGATCAGCGGCCGCATCGGCAAGTCCAGCGTTACCCAGGGGGCGCTGGTCAGCGCCGGCCAGGCCAATGCACTGGCCACCGTGCAGCAGCTGGACCCGATCTACGTCGACCTGACCCAGTCCTCGGCCGAGTTGCTGCAGCTGCGCCGCGAGCTGGCCGCCGGCCGCCTGCAGGACAACCAGACGTTGCCGGTCAGCATCCTGATGGAAGACGGCAGTACCTTCGAGCACAAGGGCACGCTGGAGTTCTCGGAAGTGAGCGTCGATCCGACCACCGGCAGCTTCAGCCTGCGCGTGAAGGTGGACAACCCGGACGGCCTGCTGATGCCGGGCATGTACGTACGCGCGGTGATCGGCGGCGGCGTGCGCAGCGATGCGGTGCTGGTGCCGATGCAGGGCATCGCCCGCGATCCGAAGGGCGATACCACCGCGATGGTGGTCGGCAAGGACAACAAGGTTGAAGTGCGCCCGGTCAAGGTCAGCCGCACGGTTGGCGACAAGTGGCTGGTCGAGGACGGTCTGAAGGCCGGCGACAAGGTCATCGTCGAAGGCCTGCAGAAGATCGGCCCCGGCATGCCGGTCAAGGCCACCGAGAAGGGCGCTGCTCCGGCCAAGCCGGCAGCTGCCGCCCAGCCTGCCGCCCCGGCCGGCGACGCGAAGTAAGCGGAGAACCCCATGGCACGCTTTTTCATCGATCGACCCATCTTCGCGTGGGTCATCGCCATCATCATCATGCTCGCCGGCGGCCTGGCCCTGTTCAAGCTGCCGGTCTCGATGTACCCCAACGTCGCACCGCCGGCGGTTGAAATCAGCGCCACCTACCCGGGTGCATCGGCCAAGGTGGTCGAGGACTCGGTGACGCAGATCATCGAGCAGAACATGAAGGGCCTTGATGGCCTGATCTACTTTTCCTCCAACAGCTCGTCCAACGGCCAGGCCACCATCACCCTGACCTTCGAGAGCGGCACCAACCCGGACATCGCCCAGGTACAGGTGCAGAACAAGCTGCAGCTGGCCATGCCGCTGCTGCCGCAGGAAGTGCAGCGGCAGGGCATCAACGTGGCCAAGTCCAGCTCGGGCTTCCTGAACGTCATCGCGTTCGTGTCCGAGGACGGCAGCATGGACGCCAACGACATCGCCGACTATGTCGGTTCGAATGTCGTTGATCGTCTGAGCCGCGTGCCGGGCGTGGGCAACATCCAGGTGTTCGGTGGCAAGTACGCGATGCGCATCTGGCTGGACCCGAACAAGCTGCACACCTACGGCCTGTCGGTTGCCGAAGTGACCGCGGCGGTGAAGGCACAGAATGCCCAGGTGGCCATCGGCCAGCTCGGCGGTGCGCCGTCGGTGAAGGGCCAGCAGCTCAACGCCACCATCAACGCGCAGTCGCGCCTGCAGACCCCGGAGCAGTTCCGCAACATCATCGTGCGCGGCGCGCAGGACGGTGCCGAACTGCGCCTGGGCGATGTCGCCCGCGTCGAACTGGGTGCCGAGTCCTACGACTTCGTCACCCGTTACAACGGCCAGCCGGCCAGCGGCCTGGCGGTGACCCTGGCCACAGGCGCCAACGCGCTGGATACCGCCGCCGGCGTGGATGCGGCGCTGGAGGACATGAAGGGCTTCTTCCCGGCCGGGCTGAAGGCCGAGATCCCGTACGACACCACCCCGTTCGTGCGCGTATCGATCAAGGGCGTGGTGCAGACCCTGATCGAAGCGATCGTGCTGGTGTTCGTGGTGATGTACCTGTTCCTGCAGAACTTCCGCGCCACCCTGATCCCGACCATCGCCGTGCCGGTGGTGCTGCTGGGTACCTTCGGCGTGCTGGCGATGCTGGGCTTCTCGGTGAACATGCTGACCATGTTCGCGATGGTGCTGGCGATCGGCCTGCTGGTGGACGATGCCATCGTGGTGGTGGAGAACGTCGAGCGCATCATGTCCGAGGAAGGACTGTCGCCGCTTGAAGCGACCCGCAAGTCGATGGGCCAGATCACCGGCGCGCTGGTAGGCATCGGCCTGGTGCTGTCGGCGGTGTTCGTGCCGATGGCCTTCATGAGCGGTTCCACCGGCGTGATCTACCGCCAGTTCTCGGCCACGATCGTCTCGGCGATGGCGCTGTCGGTGCTGGTGGCGATCGTGCTGACCCCGGCGTTGTGCGCGACCATGCTCAAGCCGCTGAAGAAGGGCGAGCACCATGTTGCCCACCGCGGCCTGGCCGGTCGCTTCTTCAATGGTTTCAACCGCGGTTTCGATCGCACCAGCGAACGCTACCAGCGCGGCGTGCGCGGCATCATCCATCGTCCGTGGCGCTTCATGGGCATCGTGGCGGCGCTGTTCGTGCTGATGGGCGTGCTGTTCGTGCGCCTGCCCAGTTCGTTCCTGCCCAACGAAGACCAGGGCGTGCTGATGGCGCTGGTGCAGGCGCCGGTCGGTGCCACCCAGGAACGCACGCTGGAATCGATCGCAGCACTGGAAAACCACTTCCTGCAGAACGAAAAGGATGCGGTGGACTCGGTGTTCTCGGTGCAGGGCTTCAGCTTCGCCGGCATGGGCCAGAACGCGGGCATGGCGTTCGTCAAGCTGAAGGACTGGAGCGAGCGTGACGCCAACAATGGCGTGATGCCGATCACCGGTCGGGCGATGGCGGCACTGGGCCAGATCAAGGATGCCTTCATCTTCGCCTTCCCGCCGCCGGCCATTCCGGAGCTGGGTACCGCTTCGGGTTACACCTTCTTCCTGAAGGACAACAGTGGCCAGGGCCACGAGGCACTGGTGGCTGCACGCAACCAGCTGCTGGGCCTCGCTGCGGGCAGCAAGAAGCTGGCCAACGTGCGCCCGAACGGCCAGGAAGACACGCCGCAGTTCCGCATCGACATCGACGCGGCCAAGGCGACCTCGCTGGGGCTGTCGATCGACCAGATCAACGGTACGCTGGCCGCTGCGTGGGGCAGCTCGTACATCGATGACTTCGTCGACCGTGGCCGCGTCAAGCGTGTGTTCGTGCAGGCCGACCAGCCGTTCCGCATGGTGCCGGAGGACTTCGACCTCTGGTCCGTGAAGAACGACAAGGGCGAGATGGTGCCGTTCAGCGCGTTCGCCACCAAGCACTGGGATTACGGTTCGCCGCGTCTGGAGCGCTACAACGGTGTGTCGGCGATGGAAATCCAGGGCGAACCGGCCCCGGGTGTCGCCTCCGGTGACGCCATGGCCGAGATCGAGCAGCTGGCCAAGCAGCTGCCGGCGGGCTTCGGTATCGAGTGGACGGCGATGTCCTACCAGGAACGCCAGGCCGGCTCGCAGACGCCGCTGCTGTACACGCTGTCGCTGATGATCGTGTTCCTGTGCCTGGCTGCGATGTACGAAAGCTGGAGCGTGCCGACGGCGGTGCTGCTGGCGGCCCCGCTGGGCATCCTCGGTGCGGTGCTGGCCAATACCTTCAAGGGCCTGGAACGCGACATCTACTTCCAGGTGGCGATGTTGACCACGGTGGGCCTGACCAGCAAGAACGCGATCCTGATCGTCGAGTTCGCCAAAGAGAACCTGGAGAAGGGCGCAGGCCTGATCGAGTCGATCATGCACGCCGTGCGCGATCGTCTGCGCCCGATCGTGATGACCTCGCTGGCCTTCGGCATGGGCGTGGTACCGCTGGCGATCTCCACAGGTGCCGGCTCCGGCGCCAAGCAGGCGATCGGCACCGGCGTGCTCGGCGGCATGATCGTCGGCACCGTGCTCGGCGTGTTCTTCGTGCCGCTGTTCTTCGTGGTGGTGCAGCGCGTGTTCAAGCGCAAATCCACGATGTGATGAAATCCGGCAGCGCCGGGCCGTGCCCGGCGGATGCCTCACCGCGTAGCCGCCGGGCATGGCCCGGCGCTACCACCGTGACCCCCAAGGTGTCGCCATGAAATGCTCTTCTCTTGCTGTATCCCTGGCCGCCGCGCTTGCGCTGGCCGGTTGCTCCACCCTGGCGCCGAAAAACACCGCCGTTGCACCTGCCATCCCAGCGCAGTGGCCGGCCGAAGCTGCGCAGGGCCAGGTGGCCGATGTCGCCGCCGTCGGCTGGCGGGACTTCTTCACCGATCCACGCCTGCAGCAGGTGATCGAGCAGTCGCTGCAGAACAACCGCGACCTGCGCGTGGCCGTGCTCAATGTTGAACGCGCGCGCGGCCAGTACCGCGTGCAGCGCGCCGATCGCGTGCCCGGCGTGGCCGTCACCGGCCAGATGGAACGTCGCGGTACCGATGCGGGCGTCACCGAGCAGTTCAGCGCCGGTGTCGGCGTGGCCGAGTTCGAACTGGACCTGTTCGGCCGCGTGCGTAATCTCAGCGAAGCGGCGCTGCAGCAGTACTTCGCCGTCGCCGCCAACCGCCGCAACGCGCAGCTGAGCCTGGTGGCCGAGACCGCCACCGCATGGCTGACCTACGGGGCCGACGCGCAGCAACTGAAGATCGCCGAGGCGACGCTGAAGACCTACGAGGATTCGCTGCGCCTGGCCGAAGCCCGTCACGAACGTGGCGGCAGTTCGGCGCTGGAGCTGAGCCAGACCCGCACGCTGGTGGAAACCGCACGTACGGATGCTGCACGCCTGCGTGGCCAGCTGGCCCAGGACCGCAATGCGCTGGCGCTGCTGGCCGGCGGCCAGCTTGATCCGGCGCTGCTGCCGGACAGCATCGAACCGCAGCTGCTGGCACTGGCCCCGCCGCCGGCCGGCCTGCCCAGCGACGTGCTGCTGCAGCGCCCGGACATCATGGCCGCCGAACACCAGCTGCTGGCCGCAAACGCCAACATCGGTGCGGCACGCGCAGCGTTCTTCCCGAGCATCTCGCTGACCGGCAGCATCGGCAGTGGCTCGAATGAACTGTCCAACCTGTTCGACAGCGGCACCCGCGTGTGGAGTTTCCTGCCGAAGATCACCCTGCCGATCTTCCAGGGCGGCAAGCTGCGCGCCAACCTGGCCATTGCCAATGCGGATCGCGATATCGCGCTGGCGCAGTACGAGAAGTCGATCCAGGTGGGTTTCCGCGAAACCGCGGACGCACTCGCGCTGAATGTCAGCCTGGATGAGCAGGTGAGCGCGCAGCAGCGCCTGGTGGAAGCCGCCGAACAGGCCAATCGCCTGTCGCAGGCTCGCTACGACGCCGGCCTGGACAGCTTCGTTACCCTGTTGGATGCGCGGCGTACCGCCTACAACGCGCAGCAGACCCAGCTGCAGGCGCAGCTGGCGCTGCAGGCCAACCGCATCACCCTGTACAAGATGCTCGGCGGCGGCTGGCACGAGCGTAGCTGAGCAGCCATTCGATAACGGTAGCGCCGGGCTACGCCCGGCGGCGTTTCGTTCCTGCATGACTGACATCTGGGACGGACCGCGCTTCGTGCTCGCCGGGCATGGCCTGGCGCGAGCATCAGATCGCTTCATCATCGCGCGGGGCAGCGCGGCAGGCGCGCACGCGCAGCAGCGCGTCACCGGCCTCGCGGGCCATGCGCTCGTACTCGGCGCGGATCTCTTCCAGTCGCTCCTCGTCCAGCTCTTCCAGATCCAACAGTTCGTTGTTGGCTTCGGCCGTCGCCCGGATCAGCTCGTCCAGCTTGATCTGCATCGCGGCCGTATCTGCGTTCTGCGTGTGCTGGATCAGGAACACCATCAGGAAGGTGATGATGGTGGTGCCGGTGTTGATCACCAGCTGCCAGGTGTCGTTGAAACCGAACACCGGGCCAGTGATGCCCCAGATCACCACGATCGCGACTGCAGCCAGGAAGGTCCACGGCGAGCCGGTGGCGGCCGCGGCCTTCTTGGCGATCGTATTGAACAGGTTTCGTACTTTCATCGTCGTCGCCCCACTCAGGTGACGAGGATGATCGGCAGTGGCCCGTGCAGGCGCCGTGCAACGGCGATCAGGCGCGCATGCGCTGCAACCGCGGTGCCTGCAGGCTGCGCACCGGACTGCTCTGGTAGACGTGCTGCCAGCAACGGTCGACGAACTCGCGCGCCTGGGCTTCACTCAGTCGCGGCATGATCTGCAGGGCGTACTGGGTCTGGAACATCTCGTCACGTTCGGCCTCGCTGGCGCGCGGCTGGGTGATCAGCGAATCGCAGGCGAACTTGATCCACGGCACGTAGGAGCCGAACGAGTTGTGCGGCAGTGCGCCTTCGGCATGTTGGCGGCGCCAGTGGTCAAGCTCGGCGTCTACGTTGATGACCGGAGGAATGGTGGGAACTTCAGCGTGCATGACAATCCAGTTCGGTTGAGTGGAAAGGGAGTGGGGGTTCATCGGAGTGTGGCGTATGTGGCGGTGCATGCCGCGTCAGCGCGATGTGGAGCTGGCGTTGGCATGTCCGACCAACTGCGCATGCTCGACGGCACCGAGATCTTCGGCCAGGTTGGCCATCGCGTTGCACAGGCGCTCGTGGTCAAGCGGATGACGACGGACCAGCTCCAGCTGCATGCGCTGGTAGGCGGTCCAGAACAAGGCGCCGCGCCGGTGCAGCGCATATTGCCGCTGCAGGCGTTCGCGGATCGGGTCGATGATCGAATCTGGCGTAGGTCGTACGGCGTGCGCGCACATGGCTGGCTCCGCCGGGGAAGGAAGTCCCGGTAACCTCACCCTAGGCGCGGCAGCCGGGCGGGGTGTTATCGCAGCGTGTGCGGGTTGCGCAGCTGACTGTGCACGGGTTCACGGCAATGGCCGCAAACGCTGCCGGCACTAGGGCGTGCCGGCACTGAAGCGTTCATTAAATGGGTTCAACAGGACACTGCGAGGTGATCATTCACCGATGTCTTCGTTCCAGATCTCCGGATGCTGCGCAATGAAACCGCCCAGCAGGTCCACGCATTCCTGGCTGTCCAGGTCGATCACGTTGACGCCGTTTCCGCGCAGCCAGTCGATACCGCCCTGGAAGGTGCGTGATTCGCCCACCACCACGGTGCCGATGTTGAACTGGCGCACCAGGCCCGAGCAGTACCAGCACGGGGCCAGGGTGGTGACCATGATGGTGTCCTGGTAGCGGCGCTGGCGGCCGGCCTTGCGGAACGCGTCGGTCTCGCCGTGCACGGACGGGTCGCCCTCCTGCACGCGGCGGTTGTGGCCGCAGCCGAGCAGGCGGCCGTCGTTGTGGTACAGCGCCGCGCCGATCGGCACGCCGCCTTCGGCCAGCCCCTGGCGGGCTTCGGCGATGGCGGTCTGCAGCAGGGCCTGGTAGTCGGGCGTGGTGATCATGCGGGGGCTCCGGTAAGTCGTGGCCCGCCATGATACGGGCAGGGGGTGCCGCTGGCCCCCGGCGGTGCGATAATCGGGGCCATGAGCGAATCCCCCTACAAAGCCGGTACCACCCATTTCGGGTTCCGCGACGTCGCCGCCAAGGACAAGCAGAAGCTCGTCGGCCAGGTGTTCACCTCGGTCGCGCGCAACTACGACCTGATGAACGACCTGATGAGCCTGGGCGTGCACAGGGCGTGGAAGCGTTACTACGTGGCCACCGCGCAGGTGAAGCCGGGCGACCGCGTGCTCGACCTGGCCGGCGGCACCGGCGACATCGCCGCCCTGTTGAAGGAGCGCGTGGGTGATGAAGGCTCGGTGGTGCTGGGCGACATCAACGCCGGCATGCTGTCGGTCGGCCGTGACCGCCTGACCAACCGTGGCCTGGTGCTCGGCCTGGACTACGTGCAGTGCAACGCCGAAGCCCTGCCGTTCCCGGACAACAGCTTCGACCTGGTGACCATTGCCTTCGGCCTGCGCAACGTGACCGACAAGGACGCCGGCCTGCGCGAGATGTACCGCGTGCTGAAGGTGGGCGGGCAGGCCCGTGTGCTGGAGTTCTCCGAAGTCACCGCCGACTGGTTCAAGCCGATCTACGACTTCCACTCGTTCAGGATCCTGCCGAAGCTGGGCAAGCTGTTCGCCAACGATTCGGACAGCTACCAGTACCTGGCCGAGAGCATCCGCAAGCACCCGCCGCAGGAAGAGCTGAAGGCGATGATGGGGCAGGCCGGTTTCGAGCGCTGCCACTACAAGAACCTGACCGGCGGCATCGTCTCGATCCATTCCGGCTACAAGCTGTAAGCCTTGCCCCTGGGGGCCGACCTTGGTTGGCACTCGGCCGCTGCGGTGATCCGCTCTGGTAGGTGCCGACCTTGGTCGGCACGGGCCTGCCACATGCGATGAGAGATTCGTGCCAACCAAGGTTGGCCCTGCCCGCGGCGCAGCCGCAGGATCGGCCTTGGCCGCATTACCCCGCACCGCGCAACGCCTGCGGGGCCAGAGGGAGGTACCATTGGGGTTTGAACCCCGTAACGGTCCCGATTCATGCGTAATCCGCTGATGCTCCTTCCGCTGGCCGTGGCCCTGGCCGCCGGCTGTTCCCAGGAGGCGGCCGCGCCCGCCGCCGCCCCGACTGCCGAAAAGGCCCCTGCCGCCCCCGTGAACGCCGAGAACCGCAGCCACGACGAAAGCTCGTACGCCGAGCCGGACAAGGTCGTCATCAAGGACATCGCGCTGGATCTGAAGCTGGACTTCGACCAGAAGCAGATCGGCGGCACCGCCACCTACACCCTGGAATGGAAGCAGAAGGACGCCAAGCAGCTGGTGCTCGACACCCGCGAGCTGACCGTGTCCAAGGTCGAGGCCGTCGCCGCCGATGGCGCACGCAGCCCGCTGAAGTTCGAGCTGGCCGCCGCTGACAAGGTGTTCGGCAGCAAGCTGACCATCGAGGCCCCGGAACAGCCGGCCAAGGTGGAAGTGACCTACCACACCGCACCGACCGCCTCGGGCCTGCAGTGGCTGGCACCGTCGATGACCGAGGGCAAGAAGCTGCCCTTCATGTTCAGCCAGTCGCAGGCCATCCACGCCCGTTCGTGGGTGCCGCTGCAGGACACCCCGAGCGTGCGCTTCACCTACAGCGCGCACGTGGTGTCGCGCCCGGACGTGATGGTGCTGATGAGCGCCGACAACGATCCGAAGGCCGCGCGTGACGGTGACTACACCTTCAAGATGCCGCAGCCGATTCCGTCCTACCTGCTGGCCATCGCCGCCGGTGACCTGGTGTTCGAGCCGATCTCCGGCCGCTCCGGCGTCTGGGCCGAGCCGACCATGGTCAACAAGGCCGCCAAGGAATTCGAAGACACCGAAAAGATGATCGGTGCCGCCGAGAAGCTGTACGGCGAATACCGCTGGGGCCGCTACGACATGCTGGTGCTGCCGCCGTCGTTCCCGTTCGGCGGCATGGAAAACCCGCGCCTGACCTTCGCCACCCCGACCGTGATCGTCGGCGACAAGTCGCTGGTCTCGCTGGTCGCGCACGAACTCGCGCACAGCTGGTCGGGCAACCTGGTGACCAACGCCAGCTGGAAGGACATCTGGCTCAATGAAGGCTTCACCACCTACGTCCAGGGCCGCATCACCGAAGCCCTGTACGGCAAGGAGATGGCCGAGATGGAGAAGCAGATCGACCAGACCGACCTGCTGGCCGAAGTGAAGGACATGAGCCCGGCCGACCAGGCGCTGGCGCTGCCGCCGCTGAACGAGCGCGACCCCGACGAAGCCCTCAGCCAGGTGGCCTACGTCAAGGGTTCGTGGTTCCTGGAGTTCCTGGAACAGCGCTTCGGTCGCGAGACCTTCGATCCGTTCCTGCGTGGCTGGTTCGATGACCACGCCTTCCAGAGCGCGAACACCGACCAGTTCGTCGACTACATGAAGAAGAACCTGCTGCCGAAGAACCCGTCGGCCGTGACCGAGGCCGAACTGAAGGCCTGGCTGGACGAGCCGGGCATCCCGGCGTTCGCGGTCAAGGCGCAGTCGCGCAACTTCAGCAGCGTCGATACCGCGCGCATCGCCTTCGTCAGCGCTGGCACGGTGCCGAGCAGCCAGGTCATCGCCGACTGGAGCACGCAGGAATGGGTGCGCTTCATTGACGGCCTGGGCGCGACCCAGCCGCTGGACAAGCTGGCCACGCTGGACAAGGCGTTCCACTTCACCGGCACCCCGAATGGCGAGATCGCCATGCGCTGGTACCCGCTGGCGATCCGCAGCGGCTACGAGCAGGCCAATGAAGGCGCGGCTGCGTTCATCGAGCGCGTCGGCCGTCGCAAGCTGATCATGCCGATCTACGCCGAACTGGTGAAGACGCCGAAGGGTCTGGAGCTGGCCAAGCAGGCCTTCGAAAAGGCCAAGCCGGGCTACCACCCGATCACCACGGCCTCGGTGCAGGACATGCTGGCCAAGGCGGAAGCCAAGTAAGCGGTCGTGCCGGCCGCCGGCCGGCAACCGGTCATTGCTTCACCACCAACGGCGGGGAAACCCGCCGTTGGTGTATCCGCTTTTCGCTGCCGATAGAATCGGGATGCACCCGCAAAGGACCTCCGCCATGAAACGACTGATCCTGCTCACCGCTTGCACCCTGGCCCTGGCCGCCTGCAGCAATCCCGAGGAAGAGCGCAAGGCGCAGGAAGCCGCCGCGGCGGCCGTGCAGGCGCAGAAGGAGGCCAAGGCCGAGGACGTCGCCAAGCAGTACGACATGGCCGTGGCCGCACAGGACTGGGAGCGCGCGCGCCTGCATGGCGCCTCGCTGCTGGACCAGTACAAGGACACCGCCGCCGCCGAGCGCATCGCCGCCGGTTTCGATGATGTAAAGGCCAAGGGCGATGCTGCGCACGACCTGCGCCGCATGCAGGGGCTGTGGCAATACAACCAGATTCCGGTCGGCAGCAAGGGCAACCAGGTCTCGGCGTCGATCTACAGCAAGGAACGGGTGGATGTGGACGGCAGTGGTGCCAAGCCGGTGCAGCTGGTGTTCCGCGATCACCCGGAGTGGAAGCGGCACGCTTACCTGGTGCTGCAGGCCGGTGATTTCCGCTGCCCGCAATGCACGGTGAAGGTGACCGTGGACGACGGCAAGCCGGTGTCGATGGCGGCGTGGCGCCCGAAGACCGATGAAGCCATCGCGATGTTCATCACCGACCAGAAGGCGCTGTGGAAGCTGGCGCGCAAGGGCAAGTCGATCAGCATCGAGTTCCCGGTCAAGGCGGGCGGCACGCGTACGGCCGTGTTCGAGACCGGGGGCGTCGACGCCAGCCGCATGCCGCAGTGGTGGCAGTGATGATCGCGACGGACAGCGCGGTGAACGTGTTGTCCGCGATCCGGCACTGGGTGTTCGACATGGACGGCACGCTGACGGTAGCCGTGCATGATTTCGCCGCGATCCGCCGCGCACTGCAGATCGCCGCGGAGGAAGACATCCTCGACCATATCGCGGCGCTGCCGGACGCACCGGCGCAGGCCAAGCGTGAGTGGCTGCTGGATCACGAACGCGCGCTGGCCGAGGACGCGCTGCCGGCGCCGGGTGCGGTGAAGCTGCTGCGTGCGCTGGCAGCCGACGGTTGCCGGCTGGGCATCCTGACCCGCAACGATCATGCGCTGGCGAAGCTGACGCTGGACGCGATCGGGGTTGGGGAACTGTTCGACGATGCCGACATCATCGGCCGCGATGAAGCGGTGCCCAAGCCCTCGCCGGATGGCCTGCAGCAGCACCTGCGGCGTTGGGGCATCGCGGCGGCAGGGGCGGTGATGGTGGGAGACCACGCCTACGACCTGGAGTGCGGCCGTGCGGCCGGCACGCATACCGTGCTGGTCAACCTGCCGGAGAACCCGTGGCCGGGTCGCGCCGACTGGCATTTCGCTGATTGTCGCGCCTTGCTGGCGGCGTGGCAGGCCACATGACCGTGTAGAGCCGAGCCCACGCTCGGCTGCTCTGCGGTCAGATCGCGCTGGCGCGCGCAAGCCGAGCATGGCTCGGCTCTACGGAGCGCAGGCAACGTGCCGGTGGGAGGTTCCGGTAGTGCCGGCCGCTGGCCGGCAGTGTCGACCAAGGTCGACACCTACCAGGGCACAGCTCGCCGATTGCCGAGCGTTGCTGGCGGCCTGGCCGGGCGGCTGACGATGTAGAGCCGAGCCCACGCTCGGCTGCTCTGCGGTCAGATCGCGCTGGCGCGTGCGAGCCGAGCATGGGCTCGGCTCTACACAGCGCAGGCAACGTGCCGGTCGGCGGTTGCGGTAGTGCCGGCCAAGGTCGACACCCAACGAGCAGATGCGCGGGCAGTTCGGCTTACGCGCTCAGCGCGTAACCGAACTGCTGCTTGAACTGCTCGTTGAACTCATCAAAGGTGAAACGCTGGTTCTGCGTGCCCGGGTGCTCGACCTTCAGTGCGCCCATCAGGTTGCCCATGCGGCCGATGGTCAGCCAGTCGTAGCCCTTCTGGATGCCGTAGATCAGGCCGGCGCGGAAAGCGTCGCCACAGCCGGTCGGGTCGACCACGCGGCGCTCGTGCGCCGGCGGGATGTCGTAGCTCTTTTCCGGGGTGTGGATGACCGCGCCCTTCGGACCACGGGTGGTGATGTAGGCCTTGACCCGGCTGACGATCTCCTTCTCGTCCCAGCCGGTGCGCTCCTGCAGCAGGTTCGACTCGTAGTCGTTCACCACCACGTAGTCGGCCTGGTCGATGAAGGCGCGCAGCTCCGGGCCGTTGAACAGCGGCATGGCCTGGCCCGGGTCGAAGATGAACGGGATGCCGTCTTCGTGGAATTCCTGCGCGTTCTGGATCATGCCTTCGCGGCCGTCCGGCCCGACCAGGCCCAGGGTCACGCCCGGCACGCCGCGCACGTGGTTCTCGTAGGAACGCATCATCGCGCCCGGGTGGAAGGCGGTGATCTGGTTGTTGTCGTGGTCGGTGGTGATGAACGCCTGCGGGGTAAACAGCTCATCGATCACGCGCACGCGCGACAGGTCGATGCCCAGGCCTTCGAAGTACTCGCGGTACGGGCCGAAGTCCGAGCCGACGGTGCCCATCGGGATCGGCTGGCCGCCCAGCAGGTGCAGGTTGTAGGCGATGTTGCCGGCGCAGCCGCCGAACTCGCGGCGCATGCGCGGGACCAGGAACGACACGTTCAGGATGTGCACCTTGTCCGGCAGGATGTGATTCTTGAACTGGTCCGGAAACACCATGATGGTGTCGAAGGCAAGAGAACCACAGATCAGAGCGGACATCGATGTAAGCCTATGCGGTGAATTTTGGGGTGGGCCGGCCCGGTTCGGCGGGCAAGCAAACGGCGCCCTTGGGCGCCCGACGGCGCAAAGGTTACCCGCTGGTGCCGCTCAGGGCCAGAACCGGGTGATGCCCGATCCGGCCGAAAGCCTGTCAAGACGCGGGTTCAGCTAGTTTTTTCCTTGCTCGGCGGCAGGCGGGTTGCTAGGCTTGTCGGCCTCGATTTCTGCCCATTTTTTCGCCATCCCGCGGCGGGCACGACACCCCTCAGGACTCCTTCCTCAGATGTTCAAGAAACTCCGTGGCATGTTCTCCAACGACCTGTCCATCGACCTGGGCACGGCCAACACCCTCATCTACGTGCGCGGGCAGGGGATCGTGCTGAACGAGCCGTCGGTCGTGGCCGTGCGCCAGGACCGTGCCATCGGTGGCACCCGCTCGGTGGCAGCCGTGGGCGCCGAGGCCAAGCAGATGCTTGGCCGTACCCCGGGCCACATCACCACCATCCGCCCGATGAAGGACGGCGTCATCGCCGACTTTACCTACACCGAGGCGATGCTCAAGCACTTCATCAAGAAGGTGCACAAGTCGCGCGTGCTGCGCCCGAGCCCGCGCGTGCTGGTCTGCGTGCCGGCCGGTTCGACCCAGGTCGAGCGCCGCGCGATCAAGGAATCGGCCGAGGAAGCCGGTGCCCGTGACGTGTACCTGATCGAAGAGCCGATGGCGGCCGCGATCGGTGCCGGCATGCCGGTCACCGAAGCCCGTGGCTCGATGGTCATCGACATCGGCGGCGGCACCACCGAAGTGGCGGTGATCTCGCTGAACGGCATCGTCTATTCGGCCTCGGTCCGCATCGGCGGCGACCGCTTCGACGAATCCATCACCAACTACGTGCGCCGCAACCACGGCATGCTGATCGGTGAAGCCACCGCCGAGCGCATCAAGGTCGAGCTGGGCTGTGCCTACCCGCAGGCCGAGGTGCAGGAGCTGGAGATCTCCGGCCGCAACCTCGCCGAGGGTGTGCCGAAGATGATCAAGATCAGCTCCAACGAGGTGCTTGAAGCCCTGCACGAACCGCTGTCGGGCATCGTCAGCGCGGTCAAGCTGGCGCTGGAGCAGACCCCGCCGGAACTGTGTGCCGACGTTGCCGAGCGCGGCATCGTGCTGACCGGTGGCGGCGCCCTGCTGCGTGACCTGGACCGCCTGATCTCCGAGGAAACCGGCCTGCACGTGCAGGTGGCCGACGATCCGCTGACCTGCGTGGCCCGCGGTGGCGGCCGTGCGCTGGAGCTGGTGGACATGCACGGCAACGAGTTCTTTGCGCCGGAATAAGCCGTCCCGGCCGTTCCTGCCCGCCGCGCCCTTCCGGGGTGCGGCCCGCCGTCATGGCGGGCCGGCACCGGCGGGGCGCCCGCGTGTTTCCCTCCCGCCTTCTGCCAGTTGAATCGTTGCCGTGCCGCCCTACGCCGGTCCTCCCGTTGCCTCCCGATCCGGTGATGCCGCCAGCCCCCTGCGGTTGCTGGCCTACCTCGCGCTGGCCATCACCCTGATCGTCCTTGACGACCAGGCCGGCTGGCTGGCGCGCCTGCGTGAGCAGGCCAACAGCCTGGTGCAGCCTGTGTGGGCGCTTGCCGGCCTGCCCGGCAAGCTCGGCAACCAGGTCAAGGATTCCGCGGCCAGCCATACCCAGCTGGTCACCGAGAACCGTGAACTGCGCAACCAGCTGCTGCTGGCCAACGCGCGCCTGACCCGTCTGCAGACCGCTGCGCTGGACAACGCCCAGCTGCGCGAACTGCTGAACGTGGCCGAGCGCAGTGGCCTGGACGTGCAGCTGGCGCCGATCCTGGACATCGACCTGGACCCGGTGAAGCAGCGCCTGGTGCTCGACGCCGGCAGCCGCGAAGGCGTGCACGTCGGCCAGGCGGTGATCGACGCTGGTGGCCTGATGGGGCAGGTGATCAGCGTCACAGGTGGTACCTCCACCGTGCTGCTGCTGACCGACCCTGACCACGCGGTGCCGGTCACCGTGGCCCGCAACGGCGTGCGCCTGATCGTCTACGGCCGCGGCGACACGCTGGAGCTGCGCGACATCCCGCTCAGCGCCGGCGTGGAAGTGGGCGATGAGATCGTCACCTCCGGCCTCGGTGGCCGCTTCCCGGCGGGCTTCCCGGTCGGCACCATCACCGGCCTGCGCCCGGACGACACCCATGCCTTCCTGGTCGGCGAACTGAAGCCGGCTGCCCAGCTGGACCGCGGCCGCGATGTGCTGCTGCTGCGCCCGGGTGCAGCGATCCGCATTCCGCCGGAGTTGCGCCTGCAGCTGGAAGCCGACGCTCCGGGTGGCCCGGCCACCGGTGCTGCTGTACCGGCGGCCACATCGCCCACTGCGGCCCCGGCTTCGGCGGTGGCAACGCCTGCGCCTGCAACGGCGACCCCGGCTGCGACCAACGCGCGCCGCCAGGCCGCGCCGCCGGCCCCATCGCCAGCCGAGGCCGCGTCAACCGTGCCGCAACCGACTGAACCGCCCCCGCCCGCGGCAGAGGCCCAGCGATGAGCCGCCTGCGCGACAACCCGTGGGTGCTGCCGGCCAGCCTGGTGGTGGCCCTGCTGCTGGGCCTGCTGCCGCTGCCTGCGTTGCTGCAGCCGCTGCGCCCGTACTGGCTGGCGCTGGTGCTGGCGTACTGGGTGATCGAGACGCCCGAGCGCGTCGGCCTGGGCATCGCTTTCGCCAGTGGCGTGGTGGCCGACCTGCTGTACGGCGGCGTGCTCGGCGAACAGGCGCTGCGGCTGGTGATGCTGGCCTTCATCCTGCAGCGTTTCCGCGCCCGCATCCGCTTCTTCCCGATGTCGCAGCAGATGCTGGCCATCGGTGGCCTGCTGTTCAACGATCGCATCGTCAGCGCACTGGTGCATATCCTGGTGGGCGAGCCGACCCTGCCGTGGTCGTACTGGTGGGCGCCCTTGCTGGGCATGGGCCTGTGGCCGCTGGTGTTCGTGCTGCTGGACGCAGTGCGTTTCGGCAAGCGCGGGCGCTGAGCCATGATCCCGCGCCGCCAGGTCAAGAATCCGCACGCGGAAGCCGAACAGTTCCGCCGCCGTGCGGCGCTGGGTTTCCTGGGCGTGCTGGTCTGCCTGCTGGGCCTGGGCGGTTGGTACTTCAAGCTGCAGGTGCTTGACCACGACGTCTACGCCACGCGCTCTGAAGCCAACCGCATCAAGCCGCGGCCGGTGGTGCCCGGGCGCGGCATGATCTACGACCGCAACGGTCGCCTGCTGGCCGAGAACGTGCCAGCGTTCCGCCTGGACGTGACCCCGGACAAGGTCAAGGACATGGACGCCACCTTGGAAGGGCTGGCGAAGATCATCAGCATCAGCCCGGAAGAGCTGGAAGCGTTCAACAAGTCGCGCAAGGCGCGCCGCAAGTTCCTGCCGGTCACGCTGAAGCTGCGCATGAGCGACGAGGAGATGGCGCGCTTCGCCGTCGACCGCTGGCGCTTCCCCGGCGTCGAGCTGGAGCCTTACCTGACCCGGCGTTATCCATACGGCGATCTGTTCGCGCACATCATCGGCTACGTCGGCCGCGTCGACGACAAGGATCTGGAGATCCTCGGCGAGGGCAATGCCGCGCTGACCCACATCGGCAAGTCCGGGCTGGAGCGCTATTACGAGCAGCAGCTCCGCGGCAAGGTCGGCTACGAGCAGGTCGAGACCAACGTGCAGGGCCGTGCCATCCGCACCATCGGCCGGGTGGCCGCGCAGTCCGGCGCCGACCTGCGGCTGTCGATCGACGCCGACCTGCAGCGCGCCATGGTGGCCGCCTTCGGCGATCAGGAAGGCTCGGCGGTGGCGATGGATCCGCGCACCGGTGAAGTGCTGGCGATGGTCAGCCTGCCGTCCTACGACCCCAACCTGTTCGTCAACGGCATTTCCCATGCCGACTTCAAGGCGCTGAACGAGAACCCGTCGCGGCCACAGTTCAACCGCCTGGTACTCGGTGGTGTCGCTCCCGGTTCCACGCTGAAGCCGCTGATCGGCCTGGCCGGCCTGGACTCGGGCGTGCGCCGCCCGGAAGACAAGGTGCTGTCCACCGGCATGTTCTACCTGCCCGGCACCAGCCGTGGCTGGGGTGATGCGCATCGCGGCGGCCACGGCTGGACCGACCTGCGCAAGTCCATCGCCGAGTCGGTCAACACCTATTACTACAAGCTGGCGCTGGACCTGGGCATCGAGCGCTTCGACCATTACATGGAGTACTACGGCTTCGGCCAGCCGACCGGTATCGACCTTACGGGCGAGATCGGCGGCATCCTGCCGTCGCCGGCCTACAAGCGGAAGAGCCGCAAGGAAGCCTGGTACCCCGGCGATACGGTCAACATCAGCATCGGCCAGGGTGACTGGAAGGTCACGCCGCTGCAGCTGGCGCGCGGTGTCAGCGGCCTGGCCGACGGCCAGCTGCGCACCCCGCACCTGGTGATCCAGCAGCGCGACGGTTTCGACAGCGACTGGACGGCGACGCCGCCCGGCGAGAGCAAGCCGGTCAGCCCCAACCCCAACAACGTGCAGGCGGTGCGCGAGGGCATGATGGCGACCATGCGGCCCGGCGGCAGCGGCTGGCGCGTGGCGGTCGGTGCGCCGTACGTGATGGCCGGCAAGACCGGTACCGCGCAGGTCATCAGCCGCAAGGGCACCGCAGCCGTGAACCCGAAGAGCCTGCCGATGCACCTGCGCCACCGCGCGCTGTTCGTCGGCTTCGCGCCGGTCGAAAACCCGGTTATCGCGATCGCGGTGGCTGTGGAAGGTGGCGGTTACGGTGGTTCGGCTGCTGCGCCGATCGCACGCAAGGTGTTCGACGCCTACCTGCTGGGCAAGATGCCCGAAGGCATGCAGCCGCTGGACAGCGAGCGTGGCACCACCGCCATCGGCGCCACCGCGTTCGACAACGAAGACGCCGGCGCACGCCAGGCCGGTGACCTGGCGGCCGCGCAGCTGGGCGAACACCCGGTGCAGGTGGGGGCACCCACGCCCGAACCGGCCCCTGTGCCGCAGCCGGGCGCGCCGGCCGCTGCCGTACTGCCGGCCACGCCACGCCCGACGGTTGCGGAGCCCGCCCGATGAAAGTGTTCCTGCGCTGGGCCGGCGACATGCTGCGCCGCTTCTTCAGCACGCTGGACTGGGTGCTGTGCCTGGCCCTGGGCGCGCTGATGGTGATCGGCCTGGCCACGTTGAAGAGCGCCGGTGGCGATGGCCTGGTGATGGCCCAGGGCGCGCGTTTCGCGGTGGGCATGGCGGCACTGTGGGGTATCTCTCGGGTGCCGATCCTGCGCATCCGCTCAGCCACGCCGATGATCTATGCGATCTCGATGATTCCGCTGCTGGCGGTGTTCGTGCTCGGCACCGGCAAGTACGGCCGGCAGTGGCTGGACCTGAAGTTCTTCTACCTGCAGCCGGCCGAGCTGCTGAAGGTCAGCCTGCCGATGATGGTGGCCTGGTACCTGCACAAGATGCCGCTGCCGCCGCGCTTCAACACGGTGCTGGTGGCCTTGGTCATCATCGGCGTGCCGACCGGCCTGGTGATGCTGCAGCCGGACTTCGGTACCGGCGTGCTGATCGCCGCCAGCGGCGTGTTCGTGCTGCTGCTGGCGGGCCTGCCGTGGTGGTGGGTCGGCCTGGGCGTGGGCGGCGTGGCCGCGGTTGCGCCGGTGGCCTGGTTCTGGCTGCTGCGGCCTTACCAGAAGGACCGCATCATGATGTTCCTGGACCCGGAGATGGATGCGCTGGGGGCCGGCTGGAACATCATCCAGTCGAAGATCGCGATCGGCTCCGGCGGCTTCGATGGCAAGGGCTGGGGCGAAGGCTCGCAGTCGCACCTGAACTTCATTCCCGAGCAGACCACCGACTTCGCGTTCTCTGTGCTGAGCGAGGAGTTCGGCTGGATGGGTGTGGCCCTGGTGCTGACCCTGTACCTGGTGGTGATCGGGCGTTGCCTGTGGATCGCCAGCCAGTCGCGCGATTCGTATTCGCGCCTGCTGGCCGGTGCCACCGGCCTGGCGTTCTTCGTCTACGTGCTGGTGAACGGCGGGATGATTTCCGGCTTGTTGCCGGTGGTGGGCGTGCCGATGCCGCTGATCAGCTACGGCGGCACCTCGGCCGTATCGCTGCTGGCCGGCTTCGGCCTGGTGATGGCGGTGCGCAGCCACAACCCGGTGCACGGCGGCTACGGCTAGCCGCCGCGCTTCCTGCTCCTGCTCTTTGTAGAGCCGGGCCATGCTCGGCTGCCCTCCGTGCAATGCGCACGTGTTCCGAGCCGCGAATGACTCGGCGCTGCATAAGCACATCGGCCATGACAGCTTCACGCAAGCACGCATTGCTACCGTGCCCGCGTGGAATGGAAACGACTGCTTGGCGGCTGCCGTGAGGCCGTGCGCACGATTGATCTGCCGTTGCTGGCCGCGCTGTTGATCCTGATGGCGGCGGGCCTGGCGGTGCTGCACAGCGTGTCCGGTCCGGTGGCCGGGCAGGCGGCGCGATTCGCCGGTGGCCTGGCCGCGATGTGGGCGTTGTCGCGTGTTTCGCTGCCACGCCTGCGCGCGTGGGCGCCGGCAATCTATGGGCTGTCGATGCTGCCGCTGATGGCGGTGTATGTGATCGGTACCGGCAAGTACGGGCAGCGCTGGCTCAATCTGGGCGTGTTCTACCTGCAGCCGTCCGAGCTGCTGAAACTCAGCCTGCCGTTGATGATGGCCTGGTACCTGCATCGGCAACCGCTGCCACCGTCGGCGCGCACCGTACTGATCGCCGCCGTGCTGATCGGCGTACCGGCGGTGCTGATCCTGCTGCAACCCAACCTCGGTACCGCCACGCTGGTCACCGCCAGCGGCGTGTTCGCGCTGCTGTTGGCCGGGTTGCACTGGGGTTGGGTGGCCACCGGCGCGACAGGCCTGGCGGTGGCTGCGCCACTGGCCTGGTTCGGCCTGCTGCGGCAGTACCAGAAGGATCGCGTGCTGACCTTTCTCGACCCTGCGGCGGATCCGCTCGGCACCGGTTGGAACATCCTGCAGTCGCGCATCGCGATCGGTTCCGGTGGTTGGCAGGGGCGTGGCTGGGGGCAGGGCACGCAGGCCACGCTGGATTTCCTGCCCGAGTACACCACGGACTTTGCGTTCTCGGTGCTGGCCGAAGAGTTCGGCTGGATCGGCGTGGCGACCGTGTTCGCGTTGTACCTGTTCGTGGTCGGGCGCTGCCTGTGGATCGCGGTGCATGCGCGCGACACGCACGCGCGGTTGCTGGCCGGCAGCCTGGGGTTGGCGTTCTTCGTCTATGTACTGGTGAATGGCGGGATGATTTCCGGGCTGCTGCCGGTGGTGGGCATCCCGATGCCGTTGATCAGCTATGGCGGCACCTCGGCGGTGTCGCTGCTGGCGGGTATCGGGTTGGTGATGGCGGTGCGGGGGCACCGGCCCGTGCACGGAGGATAGGTTTCCAGCCAACGGCGCAGCCCCTCGTGGGTGGTTGGGCTGGTCGCTTAAAGCCGGATTGCTGAGGGCTGGCCGGGTGGGTGGGTCGTGCGGGGACGCCGTAAACCCCTCCATGGGGGCTTGGCCGCGGCATCCATGCCGCGGACACCCCGCACTACCCACCCACCCGGCCCCTGACAGTTCACGGGTGTTCTCCATCCACGGAGAAGAAAAAGAAGATCAAAGGCAAAAGCAGCTTGGCCGGTTGCTTCATTGCCTCCTGTAGAGCCGAGCCATGCCCGGCTCACGAGCAAGCGCAGCGCCGCGACCCGCTTTTGAATTTTCTTTTCTTTCCGTGGGGGAACGCGCTCGGCACCCGGCCCCACCCGTGAATTGCTTCTCGCGGGCACTCACGAGGGGCTGCGCCGTCGGCTGGAACCTTCCTGACTCTGCGCAACGCCTGTTGTGGAAGCGTTCTCACAACAACGCGCGCATGCCTGCCCACCGACCAAAGTCCATAAAAATTGTTAATGAGTTCACACTTTTACGCCGCGTTGATCCTGATCAATGGACTTGTCGTAATCGGCCTGCACAATGACGGCCCGTTCGGCACGGCGCGCCGTCAATCGTTGCAGCGCGAGGGGGCGTCGGGCGGGAAGCAGTACTGATCCAACGGGTACAGGGAGCGCGGGGAACTGCCACTGGGGAGCGGCAGCCGCGCAGGTACCGACCGGATCCGGTCGCCGGTTGCGTCTGCGGGGATGGGGACGCAACCGGCCACCTCTATCTGAATGGGGAAGCCTTATCACGACGTCTTCACATTTCCCGCTGAACGCGGGCAAATCGTTGTGATTCATGGTGTTAGGGGTTTTAATTCATCCATGACCTGCTAACCTGCGACGATGATTCGACGCACTCTGGCCTGCATGCTCACCCTCGGCCTGGTCGCCTGCGCGACCCCGCCGAAGTCCCCACCGTCTTCGCCCCAGGCCAGCAGTACGCCGCGCCAGCCCGCCACCCAGGCCCATGGTCCGGCCGAGGCCGCACCTGAAGCCATCGCCGCCACCGCGCCGCCGGTCGATCTCACCCCGGTGCCGTTCGAGGTCGCGCGGGCCCGTTTCATCGCCGATACCGCCAAGCGCTATGGCCTGAAGCCGGAGCAGATCAGCAGCGTGCTCGACCAGGCGCAGGTGCGCCAGCCGATCATCGCCGCGATGTCGCGCCCGGCCGAGCGGGTCAAGCCGTGGAACGAATACCGGCCGATGTTCATCAGCAAGGCACGCATCGATGGCGGCCGTGCGTTCCTGGCCGAACACCGCGCTGAACTGGACCGCGTGCAGCAGCGCACCGGCGTGCCGGCCGAAGTGATCGTGGCCATCATCGGCGTGGAAACCAGTTACGGAAAGAATGCCGGCAGCCACCGCGTGCTCGATGCGCTGTACACGCTGGCGTTCTATTACCCGCGCAGCGGCGACCCGGCCAAGCTGGAACGCGAAGTGCGCCGCGAGCTGTTCTTCCGCGATGAACTGGCCAAGCTGTTCGAGCTGGGCCGCGAAGAGAAGCTGGACATCACCACGCTCAAAGGCAGCTATGCCGGTGCGATGGGCATGGGCCAGTTCATGCCCTCCAGCTACCTGGATTACGCCGTGGATGGCAACGGCGATGGCCGCCGCGACCTGTTCACCAGCTACGACGACGTGTTCTCGTCCATCGCCAACTACTTCGTCAAGAAGGGCGGCTGGGTGCGTGGCGGCCAGGTGGCTGTGCCGGCCACGCTGGCGCCGGGCCGCGAAGAGTTCAACCCGACCGAATGGATGCCCACCTGGTCGCTGGCCGACCTGGCACAGCGCGGCTACCAGCCCAGCGCGCCGGTGCAGCCGGGCGCCACCGCCACGCCAATCACGCTTGAAGGCAGCACCGGCAAGCAGTACTGGCTGGGCTTCCAGAACTACTACGCGATCACCCGCTACAACCTCTCGAAGATGTACGCGATGGCCGTGTTCCAGCTGTCCCAGGCCATCGCCGGACAGGAGCTGCCCCCGGCATGAACATCAGATGGCTGGTTCCGAGCTTGATCGTCCTCGCGCTTGCGGCCTGCAGCAGCGCGCCGAAGAAGCCGGCCACGGCTGGCCATGGTGGCAAGTCCAGCGGCACGCTGGTGCAGGGCCGCGGTTCGCGCCCGGCGCACTGCCCGGAAGGTTCGCCCTATGCGGCAGCCAAGGAAGACCTGAGCACCCGCGGCAACTACACCGCCGGTGGCCTGTACAAGCCCGGGGTGAAGGACAGCACGCCCACCTACATTCCCAACGTGGCCTGCATTCCCGAGCCTGAAGTAACCGCCGAGGAACGCTCGGCGATCGGCAACAAGTCGCCGTACGTGGTGCTGGGCAAGTCGTACAACGTGCTTGACGACACCCGCAACTACGTCGAGCGCGGCACCGCGTCGTACTACGGCGCCAAGTTCCATGGCCGCCTGACCTCCAACCGCGAGGTCTACGACATGTACCAGTTCACCGCCGCGCACAAGACGCTGCCGCTGCCCAGCTTCGCCCGCGTGACCAACCTGGACAACGGCGAGTCGGTGATCGTGCGCGTCAACGATCGCGGTCCGTTCCATGATGGCCGCGTGGTCGATCTCAGCTACGCCGCCGCCGTGCGCCTGGGTATCACCCAGCGCGGTACCGGCAACGTCGAGGTGCGCGCGCTGCAGCCGGGCGAGAGCAACCTGCTGGCGCAGAAGCCGTCGCGCCGCGAGCGTCGCGCGGCCGAAGCGGCCGCGACCACCGCCGTGGCCAGCGCGCGGCCCGTACCGGCCGCACGTGCGCCGGGCGACAGCGACATCGATCGCCTGGTCAACCGCCTGCCCACCGATGGCGCCCCGGCGCGTGGCCAGCCGGCCACCACCCAAGGCGTGGCCAGCACCGTGCCGGATGTGGCGGTCAGCAGCCTGCCGCCGAGCGCGCCGCCGGTGCGCAGTACGGCACCGGCATCGGCCGTGGTGGCCAGTGCTGGCCCGCGCGCGGTGGTACCGCCACCGGTGCGTGCCACCCCGGCAGCACCCAGCCTGTCGCAGCAGATGGTCGGCGCGGTGATGGTGCAGGTCGCCAGCTTCTCCAACCGCGACAACGCCAACCGCGCGATGGGGCAGCTCAGTGCCGCCGGCATCGTGGGCGCGACCATCAGCGACATCGCCGCCGGTGGCCGTACCCTGTTCCGCCTGCGCGTTCCCGCCAGCGACCATGCCAGTGCCGCGGAACTTGTCGGTCGCATCGCCGGTCTGGGCCTGGGTTCGCCGCAGATCGTCAAGGATTGAACCGCCCGGGCCGGTGCTGCCGGCCCGTGCTCCCCCGGCCTTACAATGGCCATTACGTTCCACCCTCCATTCCCGGCCGTCCCCTGGAGCCTGCTGTCCAATGAATTTCCGTTCCGCCGCCACCGCCCTGGCCGCCACCCTGGTGGTGGGCCTGGCTTCCGCCCAGACGCCGCTGCCGACTCCGGCCACGCCGGCGCCCGCCGCCGCCGCTGCCGCCCCGGCCACCGTCGCCACTCCGCCGGCCCCGGTGCCGAGCGTGTCCAAGGCCTGGGTGCTGATGGATTACGCCACCGGCCAGGTGCTGGCGGGCCAGAACATCCACGAGCAGTTGGCCCCGGCCAGCATCACCAAGGTGATGACGTCCTACGTGATCGCCGCCGAGGTCAAGAACGGCAAGGTCCGTGCAGATGACCAGGTGATGATGAGCGAGCGCGCCTGGCGCGAAGGTGGCGCCGGTACCGACGGCAGCTACAGCGGCTTCCCGGTCAACCAGACCGCGCGCCTGGAAGACATGGAAAAGGGCATGGCGATCCAGTCCGGCAACGACGCCGCGATCGCCCTGGCCGAGCACGTGGCCGGCAGCGAAGAAGCCTTTGCCTCGCTGATGAACAGCTACGCCGCCAAGATCGGCATGAAGGACTCGCACTTCGTCAACGCCCACGGCCTGACTGCACAGGGCCACCACAGCACTGCCTACGACCTGGCGCTGCTGGGCCGCGCGATGGTGCGCGATTACCCGGAAACCTACGCGTACAACAAGATCAAGGAATTCCAGGTCGGCAACATCAAGCAGCCGAACCGCAACCTGCTGCTGTGGCGCGATGGCAGCGTGGACGGCATCAAGACCGGGCACACCTCCGAAGCCGGTTACTGCCTGATGAGCTCGGCCCAGCGTGGCGACCAGCGCCTGATCGCCGTGGTGCTGGGCGGTGAGTCGGAGAAGCAGCGTGCCGATGACAGCCTGGCCCTGCTGAACTGGGGCTTCCGCTTCTTCGAGACCCATCGCCTGTACGAGCCGGGCAAGGCCGTGGCCGAGCACAAGGTCTGGAAGGGCACCACCGACAAGGTGCAGCTGGGCGTGGCCCAGCCGATGCTGGTCAGCGTGCCGCGCGGTCGCTACAACGACCTGAAGCCGAGCATCGACGTGCCCAAGACCCTGGAAGCGCCGTTCACCGCCGGCCAGCCAATCGGCACCGTGAAGGTCACCCTGGATGGCAAGGTCATCGCCGAGGCACCGCTGGTGGCCGTGGCTGCCGTCGAGCAGGCCGGCTTCTTCAAGCGCCTGTGGGACAGCTTCTGGATGTGGTGGGAATCGGAATGATCCACGTATCCGCGTGCTGAAGGAAAAGGCCGGCGAATGCCGGCCTTTTCCGTTTCCGGGATGGCGGTTGCGGATGCGGGTAGTGCCCGCCGCTGGCCGACTCCTCATGGCCACAGCCGGATACGCCCGCTGCCGGCCAGCGGCCGGCACTGCCCTCAGCCCCTCGCTTACAGCGATCGATGCAAACCGGTGTGCCGACCAACGGTCGGCACCTACCCGCTTCACCATCAGCCCCTCGCTTACAGCGAGCGGCTGATGGTGAAGCTGCCGAACACCGGGGACTGGCGCTGGCCGTAGAACTCGCGGGTGCTGTGGTAACGCGCGACGGCGAACTTCCAGCGCCCGCGCATCACCGCAATACCGTAGCCGCCTTGGGTGACAACGTGGCGTTTGTCCACGCTGTGGCTGCTGCGGAAGGTGTTGCCGTCCAGGGTGATGTCGCGGATCACCCACGCCGCGTCGGTGGTCGCGAACAGGTGCCAGGACCAGCCGCTGGGGCGGCCGCCACGGGTGGGCGCGGTGTTCTCGCCGGCCGGGCGCAGCGGCGTGCTGCCGAAATCGTCCGGCAGCTTCCAGCCGAAGCGCACTTCGCCACCGGCGTTGGCCTTGGTTTCCAGGTTGCCGATCGCACCGCCGTAGTGGCTGATCGCATCCCAGCCCCAACCGCCGGCGTTGACGCTGGCGTCGGCCGGCCAACGGCGCATGCGCTCGTGGGTCAGCATGAAGACCGGCTCGTTGTGCAGCTGGTTGTCCCAGCCCTCGAACTTCTTGTCGCCCAGGATGTTGTGCACCGCATCCTGCACCTGCCTGCCCTGTGCCCACGGCCCGACCACGCCCACCGCCAGCTGGGTGGTCTGCAGGCGGTCGCCGCTGCGTGCGTTGAAGCCGAAGCTGGCCAGCAGCACGCCGGCATACGGCCGGTCATCCTCGATCAGGTCGCGGCGGGTGGGGTCGCTCGGGGTGAAGATGCCCTGGCCGATGCTGAAGATCATGTTCTGCTGCTCGAACTTGCCCGGGTGCAGGCCTTCCAGATACCGGTTCACCCAGCGTGCCATGCGCGGCAGGCACGGGTCGTCGGTGTAGTCGACCAGGTTCGGCGAGACCAGTGTCAGCTGTGCGCCGTTGGTGTAGCCCTGGTCCTGGTGGCGGCCGCCGAACAGGTCGTTGTCGACGCGGAAGTTGACCTGCGGCGGGTGGTCGCGCATCGCGTCCGGGCCACATTGTTCGGCCGCCTGGGCGGCAAGGGGGAGGGCAGCGGCAAGCAGGCTGGACAGCCCGAAGGCTGCAAGGCAGCGGGGACTCATGGGGGGCGGATTCTTTTGTCGTTTTCAGCCGCGACACGGTACCCCCACGTGGCGGCCGAAACGACCACATGCCGCTCACTTGTCTGTTCCGAAAACAACATTGTCCCCCTGACACAATGTGATACGTGGGGGGCGGCGGAAGCCACGGCGCCACGGCACCTGTGTGCCGAGCGTGCCGTCATCGACATTTTCAGTCAGCTGCGGTTGTGGTTGGGGGTGGGCATGCCCTATTCTCTGCGCCGACGCCTGGGGGGCGTCGCAAAGGATTCAGGTCCCAGACCCTTTCTCAACCATGGATTGTGCTTCGCCGTCGGCGAAGCGCTGGATGACTCAAATGAACAAATCGAATTCGCTCGCCCATGCGTTGGCTTGCGCGCTGCTGGGCGTTGGCATGGTGGCTGTCAGTGCCCCGGCGTCGGCTGGCCTGCGCGACAGCTTTGCCAACAGCCGTACGTCCGCCCAGGAGCAGAGCAAGAAGGGCCAGGCCGAGATTCCGGTCTGCACCAAGCCGCTGGGTTCCATCTCGGTGATCGAGCCGGAAGACGTGGTGAACTGGTGGACCGGCCAGCAGCTGCCGGCGCCTTCCAAGCTGATCAAGGTGTTCGTCAACAAGTCCAAGTGCTTCACGCTGGTGGACCGTGGCGTCGGCATGGCCGCTGCCCAGGCCGAGCGCGCGCTGGCCAGTGAAGGCCAGCTGCGTGGTCGTTCCAACATCGGCAAGGGCCAGATCCGCGCCGCCGACTACGTGCTGGTGCCGGACCTGATCTCGCAGAACAGCAACGCCGGCGGCAACGCCATCGGTGGCCTGCTGGGTGGCCTGATCGGCGGCAAGGCCGGTGCTGTCGTCAGCGGCCTGAACTTCCGCAGCAAGACCGCGGACGTGACCCTGACCCTGACCGACGTGCGCTCCTCCGAGCAGGTGGCGATCGTTGAAGGCAACTCCAAGAAGACCGACCTGGGCTGGGGCGCCGGAGGCGGCCTGTTCGGCGGTGGCGGTATCGGCGCGATGGGCGTGGGTGGCTATGCCAACACCGAAATCGGCCAGGTGATCACCCTGGCGTACCTGCAGGCCTACACCAACATGGTGGCCGAGCTGGGCGGCCTGCCGGCCAATGCCTCGGCCGCCAACGCGGGCCAGGCCGTGACCATGCTGAAGGCGGGCCGCCTGCTGGCCAATGCCAAGGGGACCGGCGCGCCGGTGCGCTCGCTGGAGCCGGGCATGCTGCTGTACCCCACCGGCGTCAAGGAAGGCACCATGTGGGAAGTGGAAGACGAAATGGGCAACAAGGGCTGGGTCAATTCCACCCTGATGGAAACGGCCAAGTAAGCCGACTGCGTGCCGGCCGCGTGCCGGCACGCGTCCGCTGCCCGGGCCGGCCTTCGTGGCCGGCCTTGTCGGTTGCGCGGCCCCCTGCAACGCAGCGGCTCGCCGGTGCCGCCTTTGACTTTGATGAATACTCTTGGGTTTGTTGGCCTGCGGCCCGATAATGGGTCCATGGAAATCAAGTCCGACAACCCCGACCACGGCTTCCAGTTCCCCGGCCAGTTCGAGCTCAGCGCCATGGGCCCGGCCAACCGCGGCCTGGAACATGAGCTTCCCCGCCTGCTGCTGGCCGCCGGCATAGATGTCGTGAATGAACGCATCAGCTGGAAGCACTCGTCCAACGGCAAGTACGTGTCCGTCCGCATCGTGTTCAAGGCCGAGAGCCGCGAACAGTACGACCTGGCCCACCAGGCGCTGCGCGACCACCCGGAAGTGAAGTGGACGCTGTAGCCGACAGCTGCCCGGCCGAAGCCGCCCCGGAAAACCGCGCGCCGCGCCCGGCCGTGGTCCGCGACCTTGGGCGCCAGGGCTATGAGCCGGTGTGGCGTGCCATGCAGCGCTTCACCGACCAGCGCTCCGACGAACACGCCGACGAACTGTGGGTGGTCGAGCACGACCCTGTATTCACCCTGGGCCAGGCCGGCAAGGACGAGCATGTGCTGGCGCCGGGCGACATCCCGGTGCTGCATGTGGACCGTGGCGGCCAGGTGACCTATCACGGCCCCGGCCAGATCGTGGTCTATCCGCTGCTGCGCCTGCCGCGGCTGGGCATCGGTGTACGCGACTACGTGTGCCGCATCGAACAGGCCATCATCGACACCCTGGCCGAGTGGAACATCGGTGCCGAACGCCGCGAGGGCGCCCCGGGCGTCTACGTGGGGGGCGCCAAGATCGCCGCACTCGGCATCCGCGTGCGCCGCGGCTGCACTTTCCACGGCCTGGCCTTCAATGTGGCCATGGACCTGGAACCCTTCCACCGCATCAACCCCTGTGGCTACCAGGGGTTGCAGGTGACCTCGGTGGTAGACTTGGGTGGCCCGTCCGGGATGGACGCCGTCAAGCCGGTGCTGCTGGACCACCTGGCCCGCCAGTTCGGCCTGCTGCTGCAGCCTACGCCCGAACTGCCCGATCTTTCTGCGGCCGCCTGACCGCCCCCCGGAACTGCCATGACTGAAACCACCGCCCGTTCCATTCCCCTGCAGATCGTGCAGGGCGACTCTCCGTCCGCCGCGCCGTTGCAGGTGGGTGTCAAGCAGATGGGCGGGGACAAGATCAACCGTTCGCCGGTTCAGTTCGCCGATGCGCCGGTGCTGCGCAAGCCGTCCTGGATCCGCGTGCGCATTCCCTCGGGCAATGCCGTGCAGAACCTGAAGGCCAAGCTGCGCGAGAACCGCCTGGTGACCGTGTGCGAGGAAGCCAGCTGCCCGAACATCCACGAATGTTTCAGCCACGGCACCGCCACCTTCATGATCCTGGGCGAGGTCTGCACCCGTCGCTGCTCGTTCTGCGACGTGGCCCACGGCCGCCCCAAGCCGCCGGATGCCAATGAGCCGGCGACCCTCGGCCAGACCGTGGCCGACATGGGCCTGAAGTATGTGGTGGTGACCAGCGTCGACCGCGATGACCTGCGCGACGGTGGTGCCCAGCATTTCGTCGACTGCATCACCGCCATCCGCGCCAAGTCGCCGGGCACCCGCATCGAGGTGCTGACCCCGGACTTCCGTGGCAAGGGCCGCATGGAGCGCGCGCTGGAGATCCTGGCGCAGAACCCGCCGGATGTGTTCAACCACAACATCGAGACCGTGCCGGACCTGTACCGCAACGTGCGCCCGGGTGCGGACTACCAGTGGTCGCTGAACCTGCTGAAGAACTTCAAGGCGCAGCATCCGGACGTGCCGACCAAGAGCGGCATCATGCTGGGCCTGGGCGAAGACTTCGAACAGATCAAGGCCACCCTGCGCGACCTGCGCGCGCATGACGTGGACATGATCACCATCGGCCAGTACCTGCAGCCGACTGCGCACCACCACCCGGTGCTGAAGTACTGGACCCCGGAAGACTACAAGGCGCTGGAAGACTACGGCTACGAGCTGGGCTTCAGCCACGTAGCCTCCGGCCCGATGGTGCGCTCGTCGTACCACGCCGACGTGCAGGCCAAGGGCGCCGGCGTTTCCTGACACCCTGCCGGTGGGTGGGAGCTGCTTCTCCTGTGGGTGCGGACCGTTGGTCCGCACACCTCTGCCTGCCGTAGAGCCGAGCCCATGCTCGGCTGCTTGCTGCCGGCCAGCCGAGCATGGGCTCGGCTCTACATGCATTCACAATTCGCTACACCGGCCCGGCTAGGCTGGTTTTCCACCGAGCGCGGCCGGGTGACAAACCCGGCAACTTTCGGCACTGTCGTGGTGTCTGAACACCACGCAGTCTCCCCCTTGGCAAGGCGCCTTCGAGCACGTCAATGAAATTCAAAGCCCCCGCATTCCTGATGGCCCTGGCGCTGGTCGCGCCGCTGGCGTTGGCGGCCAAGGCCGACTCGCCTGCGCTGCCCGCGGCGGCCACCGCCGACCAGGTGACCACCTCCAAGCTGGTGTACGGCCTGCTGTCCGACAGCCGCTACGCCTACCGCCCGCGCGCGCTGGACGAGGCCACCTCCAAGGACGTGTTCAAGCGCTATCTGGAAACGCTGGATGGCGGCAAGCAGTACTTCACCCAGGCCGACGTGGCGCGCTTCGCGCCGTTCGAGGCCAACATCTCCTCGGCCATCCGTGGTGGCGAGCTGGAGCCCGCGTTCCAGGTGTTCGCCGTGTACAAGCAGCGCGTCGGTGAGCGCGTGGCCTATGCGCGCAAGCTGCTCAAGCAGGAGCCGGACTTCACCACCGACGAGCGCTTCGAGTACGACCGCAAGAAGGTGCCGTGGGCGGCCAGCAGCGCCGAGCTGGACGAGCTGTGGCGCAAGTCGGTCAAGAACGACTGGCTGCGCCTGAAGCTGGCCGGCAAGAAGCCGGATGACATCCGCAAGACGCTGGACAAGCGCTACGCGACGCTGGAGAAGTCGGTCAATGAACTGAAGGGCGAGGACGTCTTCCAGTTCTTCATGAATTCGTACACCAGCGCCGTCGATCCGCACACGGATTACTTCACCCCGCGTACCGCCGAGAACTTCAACCAGGCGATGTCGCTGTCGCTGGAAGGCATTGGCGCGCAGCTGCAGCGCCAGGACGATGTGGTGGTGATCCGCGAGATCATCGCCGGTGGACCGGCGGCGGTGGACGGCACGCTGAAGCCGGGCGACCGCATCGTCGGCGTCGGCCAGGGCAAGTCCGGCCAGGTCGAGGATGTGATCGGCTGGCGCATCGACGATGTCGTGGCCAAGATCCGTGGCGCCAAGGACACCGAGGTCAAGCTGGAATTCATCCCGGCGGCCGAAGGTGCCGATGGCAAGCACCACACGCTGGTGCTGACCCGGCAGAAGGTGCGCCTGGCCGAACAGGCCGCCAAGGGCGAGACCATGACCATCCCGGCCGCCAATGGTGAGCCGGCGCGCAAGATCGGCGTGATCAAGCTGCCGACGTTCTACCAGGACTTCGAAGGCCGTCGCCGCAATGCCGCCGACTATGCCTCGGCCACCCGCGACGTGGCCAAGCTGTTGGCCGGTTTCAAGAACGACAAGCTGGACGGCGTGGTGCTGGACCTGCGCAACAACGGCGGTGGTTCGCTGGATGAAGCGATCGAACTGACCGGCCTGTTCATCGAGCAGGGCCCGGTGGTGCAGGTGCGCGAGTCCGGTGGCCGCGTTACCGTCAACAGCGATCGCAACCAGGGCGTGGCGTGGGACGGCCCGCTGGCGGTGCTGATCAACCGCGGCTCGGCCTCGGCCTCGGAAATCTTCGCCGGCGCCATCCAGGACTACGGCCGTGGCCTGGTGATCGGTGAGACCAGCTTCGGCAAGGGCACCGTGCAGAACATCGTCGACCTCGACCGTTGGCCGAGTGGCGAGACCCAGCGCTTCGGCCAGGTCAAGCTGACCATCGCCCAGTTCTTCCGCATCAGCGGAAGCAGCACCCAGCACAAGGGCGTGGTGCCGGACCTGGCCTTCCCGGCCAGCGTCGATGCCACCGAGTTTGGCGAGAGCACCTACGACAACGCCTTGCCGTGGACCCGCATCGCGGCCGTGCCGCACACCCAGTACGGCAACTTCGCGCCGCTGCTGCCGAAGCTGGAAACCCGCCACGACGCCCGCATCGCCACCGACAAGGAGTTCCAGTGGTGGAACGAGGACGTGCAGCAGTTCCGCACTGAAGCGGCGAAGAAGTACATCTCGTTGAACGAGGCGACCCGTCGCGCCGAGCGCGAGCGCCAGGACACCCAGCGCAAGGAGCGCCAGCAGCAGCGCAAGGAACTGGGCCTGGCCCTGGACCCGCTGGCCGATGACAGCAGCGATGACGGCCTGACCGGCAACGAGCGCGACATCGTCAAGGATGCCGCGCGCGAGAAGGCCGCCGAAAAGCGACCGGACCCGCTGCTGCGCGAATCGGCCTCGATCCTGGCCGACGCGGTGAATCTGCTGGCCAACGACCGCCCGCTGTCGGCGCAGGTGCTGCCGCAGTCCACCGGTGCCGGTCGCTGGGCCGACTGAACCGGCAGGTGCATGTGTAACGGAGGGGCCGGCATTGCCGGCCCTTTCCTGTTTGAGGGCCTCGTTCCCGGCGCTACCGGCGCATGAACCGTCAGCAACGGTGGCAGCTCGTGGCGCCGGTTTCGACCTGCTGCACACGGTGACGGGACTACCCTTGGCGGCACCGTCCTCGCAGGAGTACCCATGCGGGCCTCCCGTCTTTCCAGCGTTGTCGTGGCGCTCTCCGGCGCCCTGATCCTGTCGGCCTGTGGTGGCCGTGCCGCCGACAGCACCCTGCTGCGTGAGTCCTTCGACTCCGGCGACACCTTCTCGCGCACCGTCGATGGTCGCCCGGCAGATGCGTGTGAAGCGGCACGCCGCACCCTGCTCAGCCAGGGCTACGCCATTGCGCGTTCCGATGCGGCACAGGTGGAGGGCAACAAGAATTTCCAGCCCCGCGATGACGACCATGAGCAACTGGTGCTGCGCATCTCCTGTGCGCCGCGCGGCAGCCAGACGCTGGTGTTCGTCAGCGCGGTGCAGGATCGCTATGCGCTCAAGAAGAGCCCGACCTCGGCCAGTGTCGGTGTCGGCGCGTTGGGTTCGGTATCGCTGCCGTTCGGCAGCAACGACGACTCGCTGGTGAAGGTGGCCAGCAGCACGGTCACTGATGCCGAGTTCTATCGCCGCTTCTTCCAGCGCCTGCAGCAGTACCTGCCATCGGACAGCGGCACGCCCGCGCCTCCCGCGGCTGCAACTCCCGAACCCGCACCGGCCAGCACGGACCAGGGTTGATCGTGCGCGGCAGATGGATGGGCGTGGCCCTGCTGCTGCCCGCGCTGGGCGCGGCAGCCGCGCCGCTGGACTGCACGCAGGGCCTGTTGCAGCGCCTGGGGTGGCACTTCGAAACACGCGCGATCAGTGCACCGCAGGTGCACGGCGGTCCGGTATGCACGCGCGCGTCACTGGCGCAGGCACAGGCGGCGGGTGATCTGCGCGTGCAATGGCCGGCGGAAATGCCGGCTGCCGCCCGCGAAGCGTGGCTGCAGCAGCTGCTGGACGATCCGGCCACGGTCTGCGCCTATGCCTTCCAGCTGGGCGCCGCCACGCAACGTGCCGCGACCGCACTGCAGGGCAACGAAGGCTTTCGTTTCTCCGGCCCCCAACTGGGCTGGATCGGCTTCGGCGTACGCGGCGCACAGGCGCAAGGCTGGCAGCGCACGCGAAGCTTCGGCCGTGGTTTCGTGCCCACTGCGGGCAACAGCCAGGCGCTGCAGGCGTTCTACAGCGGCAAGGTGCGTGCCGAATGCGGGGTCGGTCGCCAGGTCGCACAACTGGCCACCCAGCGCGAACTGTATGGCGACACGGCATTTGATGCCGAATTTGCTGCAGAGGAACTGTCGATCGGCACCTTCCTCGCACTGCACCAGACCGACAGCATCCTGCTCGGCGCGCATGCCGGTGATTTCTTCGCCGATGGCAAGGCGGTACGCACATCGGCGATGGGCCGGCAGGCCTTCGTCGGCGTGCCCGGTTTCATCGAACATGTCTACGAAAAGGGCACGCTGGACGACCTGAGCAACCAGGCCGAGAATTTCGTGGTGGTGTCGGTGGGCGAGGAGGCCGCGCAGGCCTTGGCTGCGCACGGCGGCCTGGCCTGGTACGACCAGCGCAATGCCGAGGTGTGGAAACTGGCGCAGGGCATTCCGCGCGTTGGCCAGCGCTATTTCGAGCGCCTGCTGTTCGAGCGCGATGCGCAGCTGCGCGCGACGCTGGCACCGCGCTACCGCGACACGCTGGCACGCATGGACCAGCTGCTGGACGATCCGTTCTACCAGCAGTTCGTGATCTACGTGCACCCGCGCGGTATACGTCCCATCGGTTACCACATCGCCCGCCTGCTCGACCGCAATCCGCGAACCCCGTTTTCGATCGATCTGGCGGTGCACAATCTGCATACCACGCTCTACCGGCGTTGGCGCGAGGCGCAGCTGCGCCACTGCGCGGCTACCGGCAGGCCAGGCAGCCTGACCCTAGACCCCAACTGAAGGTGAAACAATGGATATTGCAATGATCGGCCTCGGCCGCATGGGCGCCAACATGGCCCAGCGCCTGCATCGCGGCGGCCACCGCGTGGTCGGCTACGACCCGGGCGAAGGCGCCCGCCAGCGCGCCGCCGAGGCCGGCCTGGAGGTGGTTGATTCGCTGGCCGCGGCCGTGGCCGCGCTGCCGGTGCCACGCGTGGTGTGGCTGATGGTGCCGGCTGGCGAAACCGTCGACCAGACCCTGGGTCAGCTGACCCCGCACCTGGCCGAAGGTGACATCGTCATCGACGGTGGCAACTCCAACTACCAGGACTCGATCCGCCGCGCCAAGGCGCTGGCCGAAGACGATCTGGGCTATGTGGACTGCGGCACCAGCGGTGGCGTGTGGGGCCTGCAGGAAGGCTACAGCCTGATGGTCGGTGGCGAAGCGTCCGTGGTGGACCAGATCGCACCGCTGCTGCGCACGCTGGCACCGGCCGCCGATCGTGGCTGGGCACGTGTCGGACCGTCTGGCGCCGGGCACTTCACCAAGATGGTCCACAACGGCATCGAGTACGGAATGATGCAGGCCTATGCCGAAGGCTTCGCGCTGATGGAGCGCAAGCAGGAGATGGAGCTGGACCTGGCGCAGGTGGCCGAGGTGTGGCGCCACGGCAGCGTGGTGCGCTCCTGGCTGCTGGACCTGAGTACCGAAGCCCTCAAGCGCAATCCGTCGCTGGATGGCATCGCGCCGTATGTCGAGGATTCCGGCGAGGGGCGCTGGACCGTGGCCGAAGCGATCGCGCTGGACGTACCGGCGCCGGTGATCACCCTGTCACTGCTGGAGCGTCTGCGTTCGCGCGAATCCAATTCGTTCACCGACCGCCTGTTGTCGGCGATGCGCAACGAGTTCGGCGGCCACGCGATCAAGAAGTCGTAAGTCTTGCCGGGGTCGGATCCCTTTCCGCATGAAAGGGATCCGACCCCATGAGGCCTCACAAGTGCATTCCGATCATTGCCACGCCATCCCGCAGGAAACCAGCATTTGACGGTGATGTTGCCGTTGCTTCGGCAGGTGCAGGGCGCAGCCCTGCCGATCACCCCAACCGCACCCGCCGCCCCTCGCGCGAACTCTCCATGCCTGCCTGCAGCAACCGCATCAGCTGCAGCGCCTGTACCGGGCTGACCGTAGCTTCGCCATCACCATTCACCGCCGCCGCGAACTGCGCATACAGCCGCCGGTAGTCACCGGGCAGATTGTCGATGGTGCTGCGCTGCACGTTGTCCTCGGCATCACAGCGCACCAGCTCGCCATGCCGCGGGTCGATGCCCCATCCCGGCGCACCCGGGGCAACACCGCGCCGCAACTGTGCTTCCTGCACGTCCAGCCCATGCTTGATCCAGCTGGCCTGGCTGCCATGAACGCTGAAGTGTGGCGTCTGCGCCGCCACCAGCGAACCGGAATGCACGATGGCGCGATGCCGTGGGTAGTGGAGCACGGCGTGGAAGTAGTCGATGCCGGCACCGCCTTCGCGCTGCACGGCCAGATCCGCGTCGATCGCCTCGGGCCAGCCGAACAGCACCAGCATCTGGTCCAGCAGATGCGGGCCGAGGTCGTACCACAGGCCACTACCGGGACCGTCCTGCTCGCGCCAGCGGTCGCGCACCTGCGGACGGTAGCGATCGAAGTGCGCGTGGCATTCGGCTACCTCACCCAGCACACCTCCGGCCAGCAGCGCCTGCAGCGTGAGGAAGTCGGCATCGAAGCGCCGGTTCTGGAACACCGTCGCGATGCGTCCGGCATCGCGCGCCGCAGCCAGCACTGCTTCCGCTTCAGCCACGTCCAGTGCGAACGGCTTGTCGACCAGCACATGCTTGCCCGCCGCCAGGGCTGCGATCGCCAGCGGCGCGTGCTGTCCGTTGGGCGTGGCGATCACCACCGCATCCACGGCCGGGTCGTCGAACACTTCCTGCGGCGTGGCGCGAACGTGCACGTCGCTGAACGCGCGCAGCAGGGTGTCACGCTGCGAACTGACGATGCTGTGCAGTACCAGCCCGGGCGTGTGCTGGATCAGCGGTGCGTGGAAGACACGGCCGGCGAGGCCGTAGCCGATCAGGGCCAGTTGCAGGTCGGGGCGCATGACAGAGCTCCGGCAGTGGGAAGGGCAGGGTAAACGACGGGCCGTTGCAGGCCAAAACTGAACCGTTGCCGTTGGAAACGTTTCGATTCACGGCGGCATGACCGCAGCGCCACGCGTGCTCCACGCCTGCTTGTCCAGACTGGCAGCACATTCCGAAGGAGTACGACACGATGAGCAATACCACCCGCACGCTGATTGCTTCTGCCCTGACCCTGGGCCTGGCGCTGTCCTCCTCGGCCGCATTCGCCAAGGATCCGGCCGCGAAGAGCCCGCCGACCAGCGCACATCCGGCCACGCACGCCGATCGCCATGACTCCAACGAGCCGGTGACCGATACCTGGATCACCACCAAAGTGAAGGCCGACCTGCTCGCCAGCAGCAACGTTCCGGGCACTGAAATCAAGGTGGAAACCGTGAACGGCGTGGTGAGCCTCAGCGGCGCTGTGGCCACCCAGGCCGAGAAAGACAAGGCGGTCACCACCGCCAAGGGCATCAAGGGCGTGACCCGCGTTGATGCTGCCGCATTGAAGGTCAGCGCTGCCGCCAAGCGCTGAGCCCTATCGGGCGCCCCAAGCGGGGCGCCCGCCACCCTGTAGAGCCGAGCCCATGCTCGCCTGCCTTTGGGTTCCAGCCGAGCGTGGGCCCGGCTCTACAGGTGGGATTGCCAACCCGTTCAGCCAACCGGGCCGGAAAGCCCAGTGTTGTGATCGCCTGCGCTATATTGCCGGTTCCGCCGCAGCCGGGCAGGTCCCGGCCGACGCTCCGCGGCCGTGCTGAAGAGGAACTATGGCGCTGGTTTTCAGTGACGACATCTGGGACCGCTGGCGGTTGCCGGCCCTGGCACTGGCGGCTGCCGCGATCATCGTGGTGCCGTGGTTGACCCTGCGCAAACTGCAGCAGGACAGCGAGCAGGCGATGGCTTGGGTGAACCATACCCAGGCCGTGAGTGTGGCCCTGCAGCAGCTGCAGGCCGATGTGCGTGACGTCGAGTCGGCGGCGCTGACCCTGTCCAAGGGCGTGGACGCACCGGGCCTGCGCGAGCGCATGGCCAGGGCCAACGAAATCCCCGGGCGCCTGGCCGAGCTGGGCCGGATGACCCGCGACAATCCCGACCAGCTGATCCGGATCGGCCGCATCGAATCGATGCTGGAAGGGCGCATGGCACTTGCCCGTGAGCTCGCCAGATCCGAGCCCAACAGCGACCAGCGCGAACTGGTGCAGGATCTCAGCACGCGCTACCCGATCCGTGGACTGGTTGAAGAACTGCAGGACAGCGAGCAGAAACTGCTGACATTGCGTGCCGAGCAGGCCGCGCGGCAGCGCAAGCAGACCGAGCTGGTGTCGTGGAGTTCGCTGGTGGTGCAGCTGGCGCTGCTTGGTCTCGTGCTGTGGCTGCTGCAGCGGCAGATCGGCCGCCGCCTGCATGCCGAACGGCAGTCGCTGCGCTCGGCCGCACGCGCCGCCTCGGTGCTGCAGACCGTTCGTGAACCCATCGTGCTGCTCGACGGCGACCTGCGCGTGCAGCTGCACAACCCGGCCTTCGCCGAGTTGTACGGGCTTCAGGACGAGCGTGCCGATGGCCTGTTGCTGGAAGCCGTCGGTGACGGCGCCTGGAAGGACGCCGTAGTGCGCCAGCGCCTGTCCGACGTGCTGCTGCGCGGTCGCGAACTGTGGGATTTCGAGCACGAACAGCGCACTGCCGATGGCATGGCGCGCTACATGCTGCTGAACGCGCGCCGCATGCCGTTGCCCGATACCGATGACGAAGTGGTGCTGATGACGGTCAGCGATGTCACCATGCAACGCGCAGTCCAGCTGCGCGTTGAAGAGCTCAACCGCCAGCTGGAAGGCAAGGTTGCCCAGGTGTCCGAGGTCAACCGCGAGCTGGAGGCCTTCAGCTACTCGGTCTCGCATGACCTGCGCGCACCGCTGCGCCACGTCGCCGGGTTCTCCGACAAGCTGTCGCGCCACCTGGGCGATGCTGCCGATGACAAGAGCCGCCACTACCTGGAAGTGATCTCCAGTTCGGCCCGGCGGATGGCGGCGCTGATCGATGACCTGCTGGTCTACTCGCGGCTGGGCCGAGCCGCGATGCGCCAGCAGGCGGTGGACATGCAGTCGCTGGTGGCCGATACCCGCGCCATGCTCGATGCCAACCTGCAGGCCGAAGCCGAGGGCAGCGGCCATGCGCACCAGGTGGAGTGGAGCATCGCGCCGCTGCCGATCGTGGTGGCCGACGAGAACATGATCCGCCAGGTCTGGCTGAACCTGCTCGGCAACGCGGTGAAGTATTCGGGCAACCGCGAGCCGGCAAAGATCCGCGTGGACTACCAGCCGCAGCCCGATGGCGGTCATCAGTTCACGGTCAGCGACAATGGCGCAGGCTTTGACATGGCCTACGCCGGGAAACTGTTCGGCGTGTTCCAGCGCCTGCACAAGGCCAGCGACTACCCGGGCACCGGCATTGGTCTGGCCAGCGTACGCCGCGTGCTGACCCGCCATGGCGGCCGTATCTGGGCGGAGGCCGAACCGGACGTCGGCGCCACCTTCCACTTCTATCTGCCTCCCGCGATCGACGCGGATAAACAAGGTCCCTCTGCATGACGACTCTGCGCACCATTCTTCTTGCCGAAGACAGCCCCGCCGACGCCGAAATGGCGATCGACGCTCTGGAAGAAGCGCGTCTGGCCAATCCCATCGTGCACGTCGAGGACGGCGTGGAAGTGATGGACTACCTGCTGCGCCGTGGCGCCTTCGCCAACCGCGAGGAAGGCCTGCCGGCGGTTCTGCTGCTGGACATCAAGATGCCGCGCATGGATGGCCTGGAAGTGCTGCGGCAGATCCGCGAGCACGAAGAACTCAAGCGCCTGCCGGTGGTGATCCTGTCGTCCTCGCGCGAAGAGAGCGATCTGGCCCGCAGCTGGGACATGGGCGTGAACGCCTACGTGGTCAAGCCGGTGGACGTGGACCAGTTCTTCGGCGCGGTGCAGACCCTGGGCAAGTTCTGGGCGTTGATCAACCAGGCACCGGAACTCGAGTGAGCCCATGCCCCTGACCGATCCCGCTCTGGGAGCGCTGCGCATCCTGCTGGTGGAGGACTCACCGGAAGATGCCGAGCTGATGTCCGAACAGATGCTCGATGCGGGCCTGGAGGCCCGCTTCGAGCGTGTCGAGAGCGAGGCGGAACTGCGCCAGGCACTGGCCGCGTTCCAGCCGGATATCGTGCTGTCCGACCTGAGCATGCCGGGGTTCTCCGGTGACGATGCGCTGCGCATCGTGCGTGAGACCTCGCCGGAAGTGCCCTTCATCTTCGTCTCCGGCACCATGGGTGAGGAGAACGCGGTGGCGGCGCTGCAGAAGGGGGCCAATGACTACATCATCAAGCATCTGCCGGCACGCCTGCCGTCGGCAGTGGCGCGTGCGATCCGCGATGCACGCAGTGCGATCGAGCGTGCACGGGTGGAAACCGAACTGATGCGCGCACAGCGCCTGGAAAGCCTGTCGCTGCTCGCCGCCGGCCTCAGCCACGACCTGCGCAACATCCTGCAGCCGTTGCTGATCATGCCGGACCTGCTGAAGGCGCGCACCGACGATCCGCAGCTGCACCACCTGGCCGATGTCATCGCCGAGTGCGGCCGCCGTGGCCATGAGATGGCCGAATCGATGCTGTCGTTCGTGCGCGGTTCGCGCAAGCCGAGCGAACGCATCGAGATCGATGGCCTGTTCGATGCGGTGGCGCTACTGTTGCGCAGCAACGTGCCCGACGCCGTGCGCCTGGAGCTGCAGGTGCAGGATGAAGGCCTGGTGGTCGATGCCAACTACACCGAACTGCAGCAGGTGCTGCTGAACCTGGCGCTCAATGCTATCCAGGCGATGCCCAACGGCGGTCGCCTGAGCCTGACCGCCAGCCATGCCGGCCAGCGCGATGGCGTGGACTGGATGCACATCCGTGTGGCCGACGAAGGCATCGGCATGGATGCGGACACGCTGTCGCACCTGTTCAATCCGTTCTTCACCACCAAGGCCGACGGCACCGGACTGGGGCTGATTTCCTGCAAGCGCATCGTCGAAGGTGCAGGCGGCAGCATCCATGTCAGCAGCCAGCCGGGGCAGGGCACCTGCTTCGAACTGCGCCTGCCGATGCACGAGGCCATCGATGGCAGCGAGCCGATCGAACAGCTGGTGGCACTGGGCAGTGGCCAGTCGATCCTGGTGGTCGATGGCGAAGCCACGCGTTTGTCGCTGCTTGGCAATGCGCTGTCCAGCCAGGGCTACCAGTTGCAGCTGGCCTCCGACGGCCCGGCCGCGCTGCGCTGGATGCAGCAGGAGGCGATGCCCGCGCTGGTGATCGCCGATGCCGGTTCCAAGCTGCTGCCGGCCAGCCAGCTGCTGGGCGAGATGGCCACGCTGGGCTATCGCGGCCCCGCACTGGTGCTGGAGGACGCCGCGGTGGCGGTGCCGGCCGACGCGTTCCCGGCCGGCGTGGAGATACACGTGCTGCACAAGCCGCTGCAGATGCAGCAGGTGTTCCGCGCGGTGGCCGAAGCGCTGGGCTGAGCAAGCGTCGCCGGGCATGGCCCGGCGATACCCCACCGCCTTCGGTAGTGCCGGGCCGTGCCCGGCGGCAGGTCAGGTCGATCGATCCACGGATTCCCACGGGAACCGCGGCAGCGCGTCCACTGCCTGTTCCAGCCGCCGCGACCAGTTCTGGTGGATGTCCGCATACAACGCTGAATCCGCGCCGAGCCGCAGCTGCTGGCCGATGCGCAGTTCACCATCGCGCAGCAGCGCCAGGTCGATCGGCAGGCCTACCGACAGATTGGAGCGGATGGTCGAATCCAGCGACACGATTGCCGTGCGCGCCGCGTCCTCCAGGCGGGTGGCCGGGCTGAGGATGCGGTCGAGAATCGGCTTGCCGTACTTGGACTCACCGATCTGCAGATAGGGCGTCTCCGGCGACGCAGCGATGGCGTTGCCCAGTGGATAGACCATGTACAGGCCCGGCCGCTCGCCAGCGATCTGGCCGCCGAAGATCAACGTGGCCTGGGTGTTGACCCCGTCATGGCCGTGCTCGCTGTGGCTGCTGTGCACCTGGCTGTCCACGAGCAGCTGGCCGACATACTCGGCCGCCTCGAACAGGTGGGTCATGTCGCGCAGGTTGGGCGTGCGCCGTTCGCTGGCATCGCGCCCAAGGCGCGACACCAGCAGCTGGGTGGTGGCCAGGTTGCCGGCCGCCATCAGCACGTAGGCTGCCTGGCCGGGATACTCGAACACGTGCAGCTTGCGGTGCACGCGCACATCGTCCAGCGAGGCATTGGTCCGGGTGTCGGCAGCGAAGACCAGGCCCTCGTCCACCTCGATTCCAACGCAATAGGTCATGTCGGTGCCCTATCATGTGCGTCCCGGATTGTAGGCAGGCCGCCGTGACGACGGCATGTCCACGCCCCCCAAGCACTGTCACCTGAACCGCATGACCACCGTGCTCCTGAGCCTGGGCAGCAACGTCCAGCCCCGCCGCTACCTCCACGCCGCGGTGACGGCCCTGCGCGAGCGCTTCGGCGCGCTGCGGGTGTCGCCGGCCTACCGTACCGCCGCGGTCGGCTTCGACGGCCCGGCCTTCCTCAACAACGCCGTGGCGATCGACACCGACCTGCCGCTGGGGGAACTGGACGACTGGCTGCACGCGCTGGAAGACGCGCACGGCCGCGACCGCAGCGGGCCACGCTTCTCGGACCGGACCCTGGACATCGACGTGGTGTTCTACGGTGACCTGGTGGTGGAAGGCCCCGGACACCTGCGCATCCCGCGCCCGGAACTGAAGCACGCCTTCGTGCTGAAGCCGCTGGCCGACATCGCCCCGGACTTCATCGACCCCGTGAGCGGGTTGGACCTGGCCACACTGTGGCGTGCGCACCGGCAGCATGGCGAAGCGTTTGAGATCGTTGATCTGGAATGATCAGGTTGCGTTGCGGTCAGATCCCTTTTTCCGCAGGGAAAAGGGATCTGACCCGGTCGTCCGTCCTGCCCGGAGTCAACTCACCGTGCGCCCGCCATCCACGCGCAATGTGTGGCCGGTGACGAAGCTGGCTTCGGCCACCAGCCAGTACACCGCTTCGGCAATCTCCTCGACCGTGCCGATCCGCGCCAGCGGCGTGCGCGCCAGCAGCGCCTCGCGGGCGAAATCGTCCTTGCCCTGTTCCGGCCACAGGATCGCACCCGGCGCCACTGCATTGACCCGCACCTTCGGTGCCAGCTCCAGCGCCAGCGAGCGGGTGGCCATTTCCAGCGCAGCCTTGGCCATCGTGTAGGCGATGTGGTCGCGCATCGGGTCGGTGCCGTGCAGGTCGGTCAGGTTGACGATGCAGCCCTGCTGGCGGCGCAGGTAGGGCGCTGCCGCCTGTGACAGCAGCAGCGGCGCCCGCGCGTTGACCGCATACAACGCGTCCATTGCTTCGGCGGTGACCTGGCCAAGCGGGGTGGGGAAGAAGTTGGAGGCGTTGTTGACCAGCGCATCCAGCCGCCCGAAGTGAGTGACGGCCTGTTCCACCAGGTCGGGCAAGGCGTCGGCGTCACGCAGGTCGGCCTGCAGGGCCAGCACGCTGCCGGGACGCACGTTGTCGAAATCGAACGCGGCCTGCTGCAGCTCGGCGCTGGAGGTGTTGGCGTGCAGCACCACCGACCAGCCGCAGGCGTGGAACTGGCGGGCGATGGCCGCACCGATCCGGCGCGCGCTGCCGGTGATCAGGACCACGGGGTGGGTATCGCTCATCGAGGGTCCTCCAAGGCTCGGCTATCCTGTGCACCATTGTCACCGCATTCGAAGACGCCATGCAGCCCACCTTCCCCCAGCCCGAAGCCGATGCCCTGGCCCACAGCGACCAGCTGGCCGCCGCCCTGCGCGCCGAGATCCTTGCCCAGGGCGGGGCAATGCCGTTCTCGCGATTCATGGAACTGTGCCTGTATACCCCCGGCTGGGGCTATTACAGCGCCGGCGCCAGCAAGTTTGGTGGCGGCGGAGACTTCACCACTGCACCCGAGCTCGGCAGCCTGTTCGCCGGCAGCGTGGCCAACGCGCTGGCCCCGGTGTTCGGGCAGCTGGGCGCGCAGTCGCAGATGCTGGAACTGGGCGGCGGTACCGGCGCCTTCGCCGAAGCGGTGCTGCTGCGCCTGGCCGAGCTGGACGCTGTGCCGTCGCGCTATGCCATCCTCGAACCCAGCGCCGACCTGCGCGAGCGCCAGCAGCAGCGCCTGCGGCAGAACCTGCCGGCCGAGCTGGCCGCGCGCGTGGACTGGGTCGACCGCCCGTTCGAAGAGGACTGGGAAGGCGTGGTGTTCGCCAACGAGGTGATCGACGCGCTGCCGACCCCGCGCTTCCTGATCCGCGATGGCGAGGTCTACGAGGAAACCGTTGAACTGGATGGCGACGGCAGTTTCATCCGCGGCGCGCAGCCGGCCGATATCCTGCTCAACGGCGCGGTGCGTCACATCGAGCGCTACCTGGAAAAGCCCTTTGCCGAAGGCTACCGTTCCGAAGTGCTGCCGCAGCTGCCGTACTGGCTGCAGGCGGTGGCCGGCGGCCTGCAGCGTGGCGCGATGCTGTTCGTCGACTATGGCTACAACCGTGGCGAGTTCTACCAGCATGACCGCGACGATGGCACGGTGCGCGCGTTCTACCGCCACCACGTGCACAACGATGTGTATCGCTGGCCGGGCCTGCAGGACATCACCGCCTCAGTGGATTTCACCGCGATGGCCGAAGCAGGCATGCACGGGGGCTTCGAGCTGGCCGGTTACTGCAGCCAGGCCAGTTTCCTGCTCGGCAATGGTCTGGACCAGGTGCTGCTGCTGGCTGAGGAACGCACCGATGAAGTCGGCCGCATCCAGCTGCGCGACCAGGTGAAGAAACTGACCCTGCCTACGGAAATGGGCGAGCGCTTCCAGGCCATCGGCTTGCAACGTGGCGTCGACTTCGAGCCAGCCTTCGAACTGGGTGACCTGAGCTGGCGCCTGTGAGCAGTGCGTTGCCGGTGATCAAGCCGCTGCGGCGGCCGCGGTTGTGGACCGTGCTGTGGATGCTGGCGGTACTGCTGGTGGTCGTGGTCTGCCTGATCCCACCGCCGCCGATTCCGCTGCCGGAAAACAGCGACAAGGGCGAGCACTTCCTCGCCTACTTCATCCTGGCCGGCAGCGCGGTGCAGCTGTTCCGTCGGGGCCGCCCGCTGCTGTGCGTAGCCGTGGGCCTGGTGCTGATGGGGATCGGCATCGAGTTCGCGCAGGGTGCGCTGACCAGCAACCGCACTGCCGACCCGATGGATGCCATCGCCAACACGATCGGTGTGCTGGCCGGTATGGCGACGGCCCTGACCCCGCTGCGCGACCTGCTGCTGCGCTGGCGCGGCTGAGGTTCCTGTAGAGCCGAGCCCGTGCTCGGCTCCCTCCTGAAAGGCAGCCGAGCGTGGGCTCGGCTCTACAGTAGGTCCACGCCATGCGTGGATGCCCCGAGAGCGCAACCTCCGTCACTTCCCCAGCGTCACCTCATCCAGCACCCACATCGCCGGACGCGTGTCGCCGGTGAAGTTGATGCACAGGTCCGCATTGCCCTGGGGGCCCTTCGGCAGCGTTGCACGCAGGGTCACGAAGCCATCGGCATCCGGCTTGGCCGGCAGCGGTACTTCAGCCAGCACCTTGCCGCTGCAGTCGCCGCGACGCACCAGCATCTCGCCATGCGCACGCCTGGCCTTCTCGAAGCGACGTTTGGGTTCGTCGTGGGCCAGCTGGAAGTAGTACGGAATGCGACCGGCACGTACCTGCACGCTGCCGATGCCGTCCAGCTGCGCCTGCGGCCAACGCCAGCACGGCTGGAAGATATCCACGTTGAACACTGCACGGGTACCCTCGCGCGGGCCATCGTCTTCCAGGCGCAATACCAGGCCCTTCGTGCCCACGCAGCTGAGCAGCTCATCGCTGCGACGGCTGAGCAGCGACTGCGCGGTGAATGCCGCCACCGTCGGCTTCGCCGCCAGCATCTGTCCCTGGTAGAACGCCGCTGCCTGCACGGTGGCGGGCAGCGGTGCGGTCAGCGGCTGCTGGTACAACGGCGACTGCGCGCTCACCGGCTGGCCGTCGGTGCTGTAGCGCACCTCATAGCCCAGCGGATTGGCCAGCGACACGGTCACCGTATTGGCAGCGCGGTTGTCGGTGTAGTCCACGCCCACTTCGAACGGGGTCTGCGCATAGGCGAGGCCCCAGGCACGGTAGCGCTGCAGCTGGGAAGGCAGGCGCGCGAGGAAATCGCGGAAGTCGCGATGCTCCGGTGTACTCCAGCCGGTCTCGGCCACGGCGGCCAGGCGCGGGAACAGGTTGTGCTGCAGGCGTGCGTAGGTGCGCGTGTGCTCGGTGAACATGTTGGCCTGCAGGCCGAGGATGTGCCCGCGCCTGTCGGCGGCCAGCTCGGCCGGCACCGGTTCGAAGTTGTACAGCTTGCCGAGGTTGACCTGGGTCGGGCGGCCCGGCGGCTCGTTCGGCGAGGCCGTCTGCAGGTAATCCAGATAGAGGTATCCGACCGGCGACATGACCACGTCATGGCCGGCGCTGGCGGCGGCCAGGCCGCCTTCGGTACCCTGCCACGACATCACCGTGGCCTGCGGCGGCAGGCCGCCTTCGAGGATTTCATCCCAGCCGATCAGGCGCCGGTCGTGCTCCTCCAGGAAGTTCTCCAGTCGCTTGATGATGTGGCTCTGCATGGCCATCTCATCCTTGATGCCCAGCGCACGCATGCGCTGCTGCACCTGCCTGGAGGCTTTCCACTGGTCTTTCACTGCCTCGTCGCCACCCACGTGCACGTACTTCGCCGGGAACAGCGCGATTACTTCTTCCAGCACGTTCTCGAGGAAGGTGACGGTGCTGTCTTCGGTGTTGAACAGGTTCGGGAACACGCCCCATTCGCTGATCGGCTTCAGCGGGGTATTGATCGAGCCCAGTTCCGGATACGCGGCGATCGCCGCGGTGGCATGGCCGGGCACATCGATTTCCGGGATCACCTGGATATGCAGCTTGGCCGCATAGGCGATCACCTCGCGGATCTGGTCCTGCGTGTAGAAGCCGCAGTACGGATGTTCCTGACCGCTGGCCGGATCGATGCCGCCATCGCCAGCCGGCAGGCGGCAGCTGCCCACCTCGGTCAGCTTCGGGTAGCGCTTGATCTCCATGCGCCAGCCCTGGTCATCGGTCAGGTGCCAGTGGAAGGTGTTGAGCTTGTGCGCGGCCATCGCGTCGAGCACGCGCTTGATCTCGTCCAGGCTCTGGAAGTGCCGGGCGGAATCGAGCATGAAGCCGCGCCAGCTGAAACGCGGAGCGTCCTGGATCTGCACCGCGGGCAGCACCCCGTTGCTGCCGCCGGTGGCGAGCTGGGCGAGGGTAGTCGCGCCATAGAAAAGACCGGTTTCGTTGCCGGCCTGGATCACCACGCCCTGCGCGGTGCTTTCCAGCGTGTAGCTTTCGCCGCTGTCGCGGAAGGTGGGCACGATCTCGAAGCGGATGCTGCCCGACTTGGCTGCCGCCGTGCCCTTGGCCGGCGCAAGGCGCGGGCCGCCGCTGCGGGCCAGCAGGTCGGCGAACTGGGCGGCAACGCGTTGCGCGGCTTCGCCTTCGGCCTGCAGCACGGTATCGGCGCGAACGGTGATACCGCTGCTCTGGCTGCGTTGCACGGTGGCCGGGGCGGGAATCAGCATCAGGCTGCCGGCGCGCAGTTGTGGGCCGGGGCGGGCATCCAGTGCCGAGGCCTCTGCGGCGCGGCCGGCGGCGGGAAGCATCGCCAAGCCCAGCAGCATACTGGCAAGGGGGAAGGGTCGCATCATCTCACTCCTGTGGTGGGCGGCTCGCTGTGCCGCGCGTGGCCGCCGCGCAGGCGGCGATTCCGATCTCCCATCGTACGACGGGCCCGGAAATCCGGGCCCGTCGCGATGTGCAGCTGGGTAGAGTCTTAGAACTTGAAGTGCAGGGTGGCCATGTAGCGGCGCCCGCTCTTGTACTTGCCAGCGAGGTGTTCCTTGTCACCCAGGTACTGGAAGTAGGTCTCGTCCAGCAGGTTCTGCGCGTCCACCGTCAGCGACCAGTTGTCGTTGAAGGTGTAGCCGAAGCTGGCCCCGAGTTCCGCGTAGTCGTCCACGCTGGACGGGGCAGCACCGGCCACGTAGCCGCCGGCCAGGTAGCTGTCACGCCAGTTGTAGGTCAGGCGCGCGTTGATCGGACCCTTCTCGTAGTACGGGCTGAAGGCGATGGCGTTGCGCGATTGGTACGGTAGCGGATCGCCGGTGTTGTTCTCACCGTTGGCGTAGGTGTAGTTGGCGGTCAGGCCGAAGCCGCTTTCGCCGAAGGGCTGCTGGAAGCTGATGTTGAAGCCCTTGACATGGCCGCTGCCAGCGTTGCGCGGGCGCTGGATGCTGTAATCGCAGTAGCCGTCGGCGGTGCAGCCGTTGGTACCGACGAGGTTCGCCCAGGTGGCCGGCGAGGTATCGCGGATCGAGTTGTACTGACGCTCGATGGTGGCCGAGGTATCGATGTAGTTGTCGATCTTCTTGTAGAACACCGACCAGGCCACGACGGCCTGCGGCGCGTAGTAGTACTCGGCCGAGGCATTGAAGTTCCACGACTCATACGGCGACAGATCGGCGTTGCCGCCCGAACCGGTCAGAGTGGTGTCGTTGAGGAAGGTGTTGTTGACCATCTGGTTGTACGGCGCCCAGGCGATCACCTTGGCCGCGGCGAAGCGGAACACCCAGTCGTTGTCGGTGTCCCACGCGACGTTCAACGACGGCAGCACGAAGTCTTCCTTCTTGGTGCGGGTCTGCCACTTGCTGTCCAGATCGGTCAGGGTCGGCGTGCCGCCGTAGACGAAGCCGCTGCCTTCGGTCTTGGAATCGACGTAGCGCACGCCCAGGTTGCCGCGCAGCGGGCCATTGGAGAAGTTCAGCTGCGCGTAGGCTGCGTTGTTGGTCTGGGTCAACGCCCAGCTGTTGTTGAGGTAGCTGGCCGGATCGGGGTTGCTGTAGTCGATCGGGCTGTTGCGCACCCAGTTCAGCACGTTGTTGCGGCCGGCCTGAACGTGGTGGCCCTGGTCGTTGGTGAAGCCCTGGATGTCGGTCAGGCCGATGGTGCCGACGTCGGCCAGGGTGCCCGGGGTGACGCCGCCGTACACGTTGAGGGTGAAGGCTTCATCGTGCTTGCCGTGGCGCACGCCGAACTGCAGCTGGTTGAAGATGCTGTCGAACTGGACGTTGAAGTCGAGCTGGGCGTAGGTGTCCTTGCTCTCGGTGGAGAACACGCCGTTGTTGCCGAACCAGCCGCCGGCCGAACCCCAGTTGGCCGGGTCGCGGGCGCCTGCCGGGTCATCGAAGGTGATGCCCTTGTCCATGTTCCAGCTGTAGCCGCCGTTGTAGAACGGCTCGATGAAGTACTGGGCCAGGTTCTTGTTGTCGGACTTGCTCTGGCCGGCCTGACCGGTCACGCCCCAGCTTTCGCCCTTCCAGGCGCCACGCAGGTCCACGCCCTTGGTGACCACTTCGGACAGGCGCACGTTGTTGTCATAGATCAGCGTGCCGCTGTTGGCGATGGCGCTGGCGTTGGAATGGCCGCTGGTGGCCACACCGTTGCGCACATTGCCGAGCTGGTTGACGGCGTTGACGGTGCCCGGGTTCCAGGTCAGGAAGGAATAGAGCGACTGGTTGTAGTTGTCGAACTTTTCCTTGATGTACATGCCGCTCAGGTTGAACTCGAGCTCATCGGTCGGCTTGAACTGCAGGTTGACCACGGCGCTGTCGCGCTTGCGTTCCTGCTGGAACCAAGCGGCGTTGAACGAGTTCGGCACGTCCACGTCGGCAGCCACGCCGGTGGCATTGGGGAAGGTGCTGGCCTTGGTGTAGCCGAACACTTCCTTGCCCTGGCGGTCGACGGCTTCTTCGTAGTGCTGGGCCGAGACGGCCACGCCGAAGGTCTCGTCGTTGTTCTTCCAGCTGTACAGCATGGCCGCGTTTGGCTTGCCTTCGCTGGCCTGCTGGCTGTAGCTGTAGCCCACCGAGGCGGCCACTTCGTTCTGCTTCAGGTCCAGCGGCTGGCGGGTGTGCATCAGCACGGTGCCGCCGAGGCTGCCTTCGGTCAGTCGCGCTTCGGACGACTTGATGATCTCCGCCCGGCCCAGGATCTGCGGGGCCAGCAGTGTGTAGTCGAAGCCGCGGTTGGGCTGTTCGCCGTACAGCCAGATGGCCTGCGCCACCGGGTGGTTGTCCAGGAAGGACAGGTTGAGGCTGGGGTCGGTGCCGTCGATGCTGACGCGCTCGCCCTGACCGAAGCGGCGGTCCAGGGTCACGCCCGGGATCTGCGACAGCGCTTCAGCAACGTTGGTGCTCGGGAACTTGCCGATGTCCTCGGCGGTGATCGCTTCGGACACGCCGACGTTGTTGCGCTTGGTGTCCAGCGATTTTTCCAGACTGGCGCGGATGCCCACCACCTGCACGGTGTCCAGGTCCTGCGGGGTAGCCTGCTGGGCGTGCGCCGAGAAGGCGAGGCAGCCGACGATGGCTGCCGAAAGCAGAGTCTTGCGGGTGTTCATGATGTCTCTCCTCATCACTGATGTGCGTTGTCGGCGGCGAACGAATGGCGGTCATGCCTGGCGCCAGCAGGGGCTGCCGGGCGCGATGGTGCGATTCCAGTGCGTCGTGCGTACTGCGGTGCTGCGTACTGCTTGCTGCGTAATGCGGTTCAGGCGTTGGCGTGGAGCAGGAACCAGCTGGCGGCGCCGATGACGCCCAGCTGCCCGTGCTCGACCACCTTCACCGGGATGCGTGCCAGCGCTTCGCCCATCGGCCCCTTCTGCAGGTAGCGTTCGACGAAGGTGCTGGCATGCAGGTATTCGCGGATCTGCGGCAGGATGCCGCCGGCCAGGTACACACCGCCCTGCGCGCCATAGAACAGCGCCATGTCGCCGATGGTGCTGCCGAGCAGGCCGCAGAACACATCCAGCGCCTGGCGGGCGAGGGCATCGGTGCCGGCCATCGCTGCGGCGGTCACCGCATCCGGGCTGGCCAGCACCGGGGTCTGCCCCTGCAGGGCGCAGATGGCGTGGTACAGGTTCATCAAGCCAGGGCCGGACAGCGCATGTTCGATCGACACGTGCGCGCGGTCGCGCTGCATGTGGCGGACGATGGCCATTTCCAGTTCGGTGCTTGCGGCCAGCGTCGGCTGGCCGGCTTCGGTGGGCAGGACCACCGGGCCGTGCGCGGTGGGGATCCACAGCGCGGCGCCCAGGCCGGTACCGGGGCCGACTACCAAGGTCGGGCCGCGTGGCGCTGTGCCGGGGCCACACAGGTGGAGCACGCCGCTGGCGTCAACCTGCGCCGCGGCATAGGCCACCGCTTCGAAGTCGTTGACGATGTGCACGTGCTGCAGGCCGACCTCGGCTTCCACCTGCCGGGCCGACAGCGGCCACGGCAGGTTGGCGGTGATCACCGTACCGTCCTCGCGCGCGAAGCCGGCGGTGGCGACCACGCACTGGCTGGGCCGCGCGCTGTCACCGAGGAAGTCGGTGAGGATCGCACTCAGGCCGGCGTAGTCCGCATTGCGGTACTTGCGGTATTCCAGCAGTTGCACCGGGTGGGCCTCGTCGCCGCTGGCCTGTGCCCTTGCCACGCGCACATGGGTGCCGCCGACGTCGGCGGCCAGGAACGAGGGCGCGACGCGGGACAGGACATGGGCCGGGGCGGGATGGCTGGCGGTCACGCGGGCTCCTGCTGCAGGTGGGAAGCGGACCCACGAAAGGCCCGTCGATGGGGCGGAGTCTGTAACTGCGTTGACAACGATGTCAACGAGTTCGTGACACTTTCGTTGCTGCGCCGCAACGAACGAGAGACACCGTAAACGTTTACATGGTCTTGGCCCTGCTTTAACCCGCAAGCCGTTGCGCCATGGGCTTCTAGGGGCAGAGCGCATTCAGGCCAGATCGCGACGGTGCTGTTGCGCAGTGCAGCACGGCCGCATCGCGCCTGTGCAATCAAGTTGACAAACCGCGGTTGTCCATCGAAAGAATGTGACAACGTTGTTCCCAGCCACTCTCCGACGCCGCGTTCTGCGGCCGTCGCCGCAGGAGCCCTTCCCGATGTCCGCCGTCTCCGCTGCAAGCGTGCGCCCGAACGTGGCCACCTCCATCGCCATCGTCGGCGTGCTGTTCTTCCTGATCGGCTTCTTCACCTGGCTCAACGGCCCGCTGATCACCTTCGTCAAGCTCGCCTTCGAACTCAGCGAGGTCGGCGCCTTCCTGGTGCTGATGGTGTTCTACCTGTCCTACTTCTTCCTTGCGCTGCCTGCGTCGTGGATCCTGCGCCGCACTGGCATGAAGAAGGGCCTGAGCCTGAGCCTGCTGGTGATGGCCGGCGGCGCCGCACTGTTCGGCGAATTCGCCACCCAGCGCTGGTACCCCGGCGCGCTCGGCGGTCTGTTCGTGATCGGCAGCGGCCTGGCCCTGCTGCAGACCGCGATCAACCCGTACATCTCCATCCTTGGCCCGATCGAAACGGCGGCGCGCCGCATCGCGCTGATGGGCATCTGCAACAAGATCGCGGGCATGCTCGCGCCGGTGCTGATCGGTACCGTGGTGCTGCACGGCATCGGCGATCTCTCGGCCAGCGTGGCCGCGGCCGATGAGGCGACCAAGGCACAGCTGCTGAACGAATTCGCCGCCAAGATCCATGCACCCTACCTGGCGATGGCCGGCCTGCTGGTACTGCTGGCGGTTGCTGTGCTGTTCTCGCCACTGCCGGAAATCAAGTCGTCCGAAGCCAACGCCACCCCGGCCGCGGCCGGTGCCGCCGAGCGCCGCAGCATCTTCCAGTTTCCGCACCTGTGGCTGGGCGTGCTGTGCCTGTTCGTCTACGTCGGCGTGGAGGTGATGGCCGGTGATGCCATCGGTACCTACGGCCACGGCTTCGACCTGCCGCTGGACCAGACCAAGATGTTCACCTCGCTCACCCTGGGCGCGATGCTGGTCGGTTACGTGGTCGGCCTGCTGCTGATCCCGAAGGTGGTCTCGCAGTCGCGCTACCTGACCATCTCGGCGGTGCTGGGCGTGGTGTTCTGCCTCTGCGCCTGGGCCACCCACGGCTACGTCTCGGTGGCCTTCGTGGCCCTGCTGGGCTTTGCCAACGCGATGATGTGGCCGGCGATCTTCCCGCTGGCGATCCGTGGCCTGGGCCGCTTCACCGAAACCGGTTCGGCGCTGCTGGTGATGGGCATCGCCGGCGGCGCGATCATCCCGCAGCTGTTCGCGGTGCTCAAGCAGCACATCGACTTCCAGCTGGTGTTCGTGCTGCTGATGGTGCCGTGCTACCTGTATATCCTGTTCTACTCGGTGATCGGCCATCGCGCCGGCCTGCCGCAGGACAAGGCCTGATCGGCGATGATGGACGGCAGCCAACCCCAGGGAAAACCCATGCGCAGAGCGACCATCAAGGACGTTGCGGAGAAGGCCAAGGTCTCGCTGAAGACGGTCTCGCGGGTGATCAACAACGAACCGTCGGTGATGCAGGCCACCCGTGCGCGGGTGCTGCGTGCCATCGCCGAGCTTGACTACGAGCCCGATCCGTCCGCGCGCAACCTGCGCAGCGGCACCACCTTCGTGATCGGGCTGGTCTACGACAACCCGAACCCGTACCACATCATCGGCGTGCAGAACGGCGTGCTCGCCGCCTGCCGCGAGACCGGTTTCGGGCTGCAGATCCATCCCTGCGATTCCAGCTCGCCGCTGCTGGCCGATGAACTGGCCGACTGGGTGCAGCGTTCGCGTCTGGCCGGGCTGGTGCTGACCGCGCCGATGTCCGAGCGCCGCGACCTGATCCAGGCGCTCACCGCGCGCGGCATCAAGCTGGTGCGCATCATCGCCGCTACCGAAGACCCGGCCGACGGCGCCTGCGTGTTCGTCGACGACCGCGAGGCTGCCTATGAGATCACCGAGCACCTGATCCAGCTCGGCCACCAGCGCATCGGCTTCCTCTGGGGCGGCATCTCGCACCGCTCGTCGGGCGAACGCTACGCCGGTTACGAAGCCGCGCTGAAGGACTACGGCATGACCGTGGACAAACACCTGGTGGTGCAGGGCGATTACACCTTCGACGATGGTTTCCGCGGTGCGCGCCGCCTGCTGGCGCTGCGCGAGCCGCCCACCGCCATCTTTGGCTCCAATGACGAAATCGCTGCCGGCGTGCTGGCCGCCGCCAAGTCGGCCGGCATGAACGTGCCGTACGACCTGTCCATCGCCGGCTTCGAGGACAGCCCGTTCTCGCGCCAGTCGTGGCCACCGCTGACCACCGCCAAGCAGGCCACCGAAGACATTGCCCGCCACGCCGCCCGCCTGCTGATCGCACAGCTGCGCAGCGACGCCTACGACGATGCGCCGGCTCCGCTGCACAACCAGGGCTTCGTGCCGCAACTGGTGGTGCGCGGTTCGACCGCGCCGATGCGCCCCGCCGGTGCACGCCCCCTTCCTTCCGATCCTGCCTGAGCCTGCCATGTCGCTGTCAGACCCCACCGCCACCCTGATGTTCGCCGAGGCCGCTGAAGCGGCTGACGTGGTTGCCCGCCAGTTCTCGCGCAACCACGCCACCATGGAAACCCTGGCCGCCAGCCTGCGCGCAGCACCGCCGCCGTTCGTGGTCACCTGCGCCCGCGGCAGCTCGGACCATGCCGCCACCTACGGCAAGTACCTGCTGGAAACCCAGCTGGGCCTGGTGGTCGCCTCCGCGTCGCCGTCGGTGGGCTCGGTCTATGCCGCGCCGCTGCAGTTGCGTGGCGCGCTGTTCATCGTCATTTCGCAGTCGGGCAAGAGCCCGGACCTGCTGCGCAACGCCGAGGCCGCCAAGGCGGCGGGCGCGCGCGTGGTCGCGCTGGTCAACGTCGAAGACTCGCCGCTGGCGCAGCTGGCCGACACGGTCATTCCGCTGCATGCCGGTGCCGAGAAGAGCGTGGCCGCGACCAAGAGCTACCTGGCCTCGCTGGCCGCATTGCTGCAGCTGGCCGCGTACTGGAAGCAGGACAGCAGCCTGCGCAACGCGCTGGACCTGCTGCCCGATGCTATGCGCGAAGCGTGGCAGTGCGACTGGAGCGCGGTGACCGAGGGCCTGGTCGACGCCACCAACCTGTTCGTGCTCGGCCGTGGCCTGGGCCTGGGGGCAGCGCAGGAAGCCGCGCTGAAGTTCAAGGAAACCTGCAGCCTGCACGCCGAGGCCTACAGCTCGGCCGAGGTCAAGCACGGCCCGATGGCGCTGGTCGACCGCGGCTTCCCGGTGCTGGCCTTCGCCCAGCCGGACGAAACCGGCGCCGGTACCCGTGCGGTGGTCGATGAGTTCACCGCACGCGGCGCGCAGGTGTGGCTGGCCGGTGCCGGTGGAAACCTGCCGGTGGCCGCCGCGCCGCATCCGTTGTGCGCACCGTTGCTGACCGTGCAGAGCTTCTACCGCGCAATCAACACGCTGGCGCTGCGCCGTGGTTTCAATCCGGATCTGCCGCCGCACCTGAACAAGGTGACGGAGACCGTGTGATGGCGACCGTGCTGCGCAACGCCCGCATCCTGGCGGGCGATGAGTTCCGCGACGACCTGGCGGTGGTGATCGAAGACGGCCGCATCAGCGCGCTGCTGCCCGATGCCGCGCCGCAGCTCGGCCACGCGGCCGAGCAGGTGGACCTGGGCGGCGGCTGGCTGCTGCCCGGCTTCATCGACGTGCAGGTCAATGGCGGCGGCGGCGCGCTGTTCAACAACACGCCGGACGTGGCGGCGCTGCGCACCATCGCGCAGGCCCATCGCCGTTTCGGTACCACCGCGATGCTGCCCACGCTGATCAGCGATGACGTGGCGGTGATGCGCGAAGCCATCGGTGCGATGCGCGAGGCCATCGCGCAGGGCGTGCCGGGGGTGATCGGCATCCACCTGGAAGGCCCGTACATCGCGCCGACGCGCAAGGGCACGCACGATGCCAGCAAGTTCCGCGTGCCGGATGAAGAAGAGATCGCACTGGCCGCGTCGCTGGACAACGGCGTGACCCTACTGACGCTGGCGCCGGAGCGCGTGCCGCTGGAGACCATCCGTGCACTGGTCGAGCGGGGCGTGATCGTCGCCGCCGGCCACACCGCAGGCACCTACGAAGAAATCCGCGCCGGCCTGGATGCGGGCGTGCGCGGCTTCACTCACCTGTACAACGCGATGTCGCCGTTGCAGGGCCGTGAGCCCGGTGCGGTGGGCGCTGCGCTGGAAGACCGCGATAGCTGGATCGGCATCATCGTCGACGGCGTGCATGTGCACCCGGCCAGCCTGCGCGTGGCACTGGCGGCCAAGCCGCGTGGTCGCCTGCTGCTGGTGACCGATGCGATGCCGCCGGTCGGTGCCGACGATCCCAGTTACGTGCTGTATGGCGAAACCATCACCGCCATCGATGGTGTGGTACGCAATGCCGCCGGTTCGCTGGCCGGTTCTGCGCTGGACATGGCCACCGCCGTCCGCAATACCGTGCAGCTGCTTGGCCAACCGCTGGCCGAAGCTGCACGCATGGCGTCGACCTATCCGGCGCAGTTCCTCAACGTCGACGACCGCCTGGGCCATATCGCCGAGGGCTACCAGGCCGACCTGGTGCTGCTGGACGAAGCCCTGCAGGTGCGCGGTACCTGGATTGCCGGACAGTACGAGGCCGCCTGATGAACAGTACGCCGCCACGCCGCCTGGGCTCGATCGATGCCCTGCGCGGCATCACCGTGGCGGCGATGCTGCTGGTCAACAACCCGGGAGACTGGAGTGCGGTGTTCGCACCGCTGCGCCATTCGGAATGGCACGGCTGCACGCCCACCGACCTGGTGTTCCCGTTCTTCCTGTTCCTGGTGGGCGTGTCGATGGCCTTCAGCGTGGCACCGCGCGCGCAGGATACGGCGGCGCGACCGGCGTTGGCGCGCGGCGTACTGGAGCGCGCGCTGCGCATCCTGGTGGCCGGTGCGCTGCTGCACCTGCTGATCTGGTGGGCGCTGCATACCCATCACTTCCGCATCTGGGGCGTGCTGCAACGGATTGCGGTGTGCGCAGCGTTGGTGGGTGTGCTGGCGGTGTATGCGCGGCCGCGCGTGCAGGTGGGCGTGCTGGTCACGCTGCTGGTGGGCTACACCGCGCTGCTGCTGGGCATCGGTGACGTGGCGCCATGGACCAACCCGGCCAGCCGCCTGGACACCACGCTGTTCGCCCCCTGGATCTACCAGTGGCAGGCCGATACCGGGCTGGGCCATGACCCGGAAGGGTTGCTGAGCACGCTGGGTGCGCTGGCCAGTACCGTGCTCGGCCTGTTGGCCGGTGGTCTGCTGCGCAGCGGTCGTGCGGCGGCATTGGCTGGCCTGGGTGTGGCAACCGCCGTGCTGGGGCTGCTGCTGGCCACGGTGCTGCCGTTGAACAAGCAGCTGTGGACGCCCAGCTACGTGCTGTGGACCGGTGGCCTGGCCGCGCTGGCACTGTGGTTGGGCCACGTGCTGATCGACCAGAAGGGATGGCCGGCGCTGGGCCGGCGCTTCGGCGTCAATGCGATCACCGCGTATCTGGGGGCCTCGGTGATGTCGGTGGCGTTGATGGCCAGCGGTGCCTGGAGCTGGATCTGGCAGCAACTGGCCGCCGCGATGCCGCAGGCGCTTGAGTTGGCATCGATGCTGCAGGCGCTGGCGTTCGTCGCGCTGTGGTGGGGCGTGGCGGGGTGGCTGGACCGGCGGAAGATCTATCTGAAGATCTGACGGCATCTCATCCACGCCATGCGTGGATGCTTTCCGCGGCGGCCTGTGTTCGCCGCAAAGATGAAGAGTTTCAGCCACGTGGATGTGAGGTGATGCTCCATCAAGTTCGCAACTGAACTGTGATGGCCGCCACGAAATTTCACCTGTCGAAACCGTTCACCACACGGCAGACTGCCTGCGCAGTACCGCATATCCGCAGTTCCTGATCCCCTGTCCAGGAGTGCTGTATGCCCCGTGCCGTTCCGCGCGCTTTCCGTCCATGCCGCCTCACGGTTTCCGTGCTGCAGGCCCTGACCGTCCCGTCCATCATGCTGCTGACCGCCGGCGCCGCCTGGGCCGGCTGTGACACCGTCGCTCCGGTTGCGGGCCAGACCGTCACCTGCGATGCCAATGCACCGAATCCGCAGACGGTGCCGATCACCGCCACGGGCGCGGCCGGCGTCACCGTCAACGTCGACAGCGGAGCGCAGCTGCAGCAGAGCGGCGGCGCCAGCGCCATTGCGCTGGTGGGTGCTGGCGGGCACCTGCTGTCCAACCTGGGCACGATCAGTTCGGTGGGCGGCGTGGCGGTCCAGCTCGGTGGTGGCAGCCGCGTCGAAAATGCGGGCAGCATCAGTACCGGCAACAACACCGCGCTGCAGTTCGTCGGCGCGGGCGACAGCGTGCTGGTCAACCGCGGAACGATCAGCGGGCGCACCGGCGTGCAGTTCGGTGCCGGCAATGACCGCCTGGACATGCAGGCCGGCAGCATCAGCGGCGGCGTCCTGCAGGGCGATGGCAACGACGTGCTGGTGCTGGGCAACGGTACGATCGACAGCGTCGACCAGGGCAGTGGCGATGACCAGATGACCGTCACCGGTGGCACCGTCACCGGCGTGGTGGCGCAGGGCAGTGGCCGCGATGATTTCGTCATGAGTGGCGGCACGATCGGCGCGCTGCAGCAGGGCGACAACATCGATACCTTCCGCATGAGCGGTGGCCGCATCATCGGTGCGTTCGAGGATGGCGACCAGGCCTGGATGACCGCAGGCCGCATCGGCCGCGTCAACATGAAGCTGGACAAGAACCTGTGGGACCAGTCCGGCGGTACCGTGGATGGCAACGTGGTGACCGGCTTCGACACCGACACCATCATCATTTCTGGCACGGCCTATATCGGCGGCAACATCAGCGTCAGCGGCGGCAACGACAGCGTGACCATCACCGACGGCACCGTGCGCGGGCAGGTGCTGCTCAGTACCGGCGATGACACCTTCAACTGGAATGGCGGTGGCATCGTCTACGGTGCGATCGACATGGGGCCGGACAACGACGTGGCCACCCTCGGCAACCTCAACCAGGGCAACCTTGGCGCGGTGCCGCTGTTCGACGGTGGCAGCGGCATCGACCAGCTCAACCTCAGCAACGTCAAGACCGCCGGCGTGGGCCGCTTCCAGAACTGGGAGACCATCAACCTGGCCAACAGCACGGAGCTGAGCTTCGATGGCGACCTGGTGCTGGGCGACAGCAGTACCGGCACCGGCACGCTCACGGTGGATGACACCAGTACTGTGTACGCGGGCAGCGGCGGCCATGCCATCCGTCCGTTCAACAGTGGTGCACTGGTGGAGATGGTCAATGCCGGGCGCATCGACCTGACCGGCACCGGCGCTGGCGACGTGTTCACCGTGCGTGGTAACTACCGCGGAGACGGTGGTGGCCTGTACCTGCGCACTGTGCTGGGCGCGGACAACTCCACCAGCGACCGTCTGGTGATCGACGGCGGTACTGCCACCGGGACCACCGGCATCGGCGTGCTCAACGCCGGCGGCAGCGGCGCGGCCACGCTGGCCGACGGCATCCTGGTGGTGCAGGCCTTGAATGGTGGCCGCACCGCGCCGGGCGCGTTCTCGCTGTTCGCACCGGTCGCGGCCGGTGCCTACGAGTACTTCCTGTTCAAGGGCGGTGTCAGTGCCGGTACCGCAGAGAACTGGTACCTGCGTTCGACGCTGGTGACCGGGCCGACGCCAGCACCCAACGGTGGCGGCAGCGCGACACCGCCACCGCTGACGCCTCCCGTGGCCCCGCCGCCGCCGATCACCCCTGCGCCGCCACCGCCGCCCGAAGGCGCCACCGATCCGGACCTGACCGCGGGCGAGACCGCACCGCCGCCACCGCCGCCGGAACCGGTGCCGGTGGCGCCACCCAGCGATCCGGCCGTGCCGGACGTGCCGGTGGCCGGCGGTGCGCTGCCCGGCACCGGCGCGCCGCCTACGCCGGGTGCACGCCCCGCCGAGGGCACAGTGGTACCGCTGTACCGCGTGGAGACCGCCGCCTATGCGGTGGTGCCGCCGCTGCTGCGCGAGACCTCGCTGGCCAGCCTCGGTACCTTCCACGAGCGGCAGGGCGAGCAGCGCCTGCTGTACAACCAGGGCGCGTTCCGCACCGCCTGGGGGCGGTTGGTGGGGCAGAGCAGCGAGATCCATTGGAAGGAGGATGCGCAGCCGGGCTTCGATGGCGATGTGATGGGCCTGCAGGCGGGTCTGGACGTGTGGGCCGCTGCCTCCGACAACCATCGCAACCAGATCGGCGTGTTCGTCGGTCGCACCCGCGCGCAGGGCAGGACCACGGGTCTGGCGCTGGGCTGGGAGAACGTGCAGGTGGGCCAGAACCGCCTGGACGACAAGCACGTGGGCCTGTACTGGACCTTCACCGACAGCAGTGGCGGCTACATCGACGCCGTGGCGATGCAGAGCCGCTACGACGGCCGCGTGCGTTCCTCGCGTGGGCTCGGCTTCGGCATCAAGGGCGATGGCACCAGCGTGTCGGTGGAGGCGGGCAAGCCGCTGCTGCACGTCGGGCAGTCCGCATGGTGGCTGGAACCGCAGGTGCAGGTGATCTGGCAACGCACGTCGCTGGACGACCGCCGCGATGAGGTGTCGCGCGTGCGTTTCGACAACGACAACGCCTGGACCGGCCGCGTCGGCCTGCGCGTTGCCGGCGATTACCAGCTGGCTGACGACGGCTGGCAGCCGTACTTCAAGCTCAACTACTGGCATGGCCGTTCTGGAGAGGATCGCATCCGCTTCGACGACGACACGATCATCAATTCGCAGCGCTCACGCGCGCTCGAAGCCGGTGTGGGCGTGGTCGGGCGCTTCAACCGCACCATCAGCGCGTACGCGATGGCCGACTACACCCGCGAACTGGGCGGTGACCGCAACGAGAAGCGCCGCATCATCGAAGGCAACATCGGCCTGCGCGCGGACTGGTAGCGCCGGGCCATGCCCGGCGGCATGAACCGCTCTGGTGGGTGTCGACCTGAGTCGACACGAATCCTGCCACCGTCATGACTCTGTAGAGCCGCGCCATGCTCGGCTGCGTCAGTCGTGCTCCTCCAAAGCCGAGCATGGACTCGGTTCTACAACGGCTATCCGCGCAATGGCGAGCATGATCCGCCACGGCTATGCTGTAGATCTGACCCAACGACAAGGAAACGTCGCATGCAGATGCGCAAGGGACTGCGTGGGATTGGTGCACTGATGCTGATCCTTCTGGCAGCCAACGCAACGGCCGCCGCTGCGTCCACCACCGAAATACCTTCGCCGGATGCACAGGTGCAGATCCTGGATCTGCTCGAGCATGAAGCCTTGTATCGGGACAAGGTGGACTGGCCTGCCGCTCGAAAGCGCCTGGCGTCGTTGCAGGCGTACCCGGGTGCGTTGCATACCGCCCTGCGTGAGATCATCGTGGAGAGCACCGGGGGCCATGGTGTCTGGATGACGCTTGCACGCAAGCGTGAAGTCACGGAGCGCTCGAAGCAGGTCGGCGCTGAGGCCGTTGCCAAGGCGAAAGTGGCTGGTGCAGTCGATGCACGCATTGGCTGGGTGGTCATCGAAGGCTATGCCCCTACGCCACGGGCTACGCGGCAGGACGAGTTCAATCAGGACATCCAGCGCGCCCTGCAATGGCAGGATGTCATCCGTGGCAAGGACAGCGGCGATCGCTGTGGCTGGATTGTTGATCTGCGCAGCAACAGTGGGGGCAACATGTGGCCGATGCTGCTGGGTGTTGCACCGTTGCTGCGCACTTCGTCGACAGGCGTGGAAGAGGTCGGGTCGTTTGCTACTGCCCGCGGGCCGCAGCGCTGGAGTCTGACGCCGACCATGGTGCAGGTCGATGGTCGTCCCACGCTGGGATTCGGTCGACCGGGGTATTCCCTCAAGCAGCCCGGCGCGCCCGTCGCCGTTCTGGTCGGGTCGAATACCGCCAGCTCTGGCGAAGCAACGATGCTGTCGTTCAGGGGGCGGCCACAGGCGCGGAGTTTCGGGCAGTCGACAGCGGGCTTCTCGACAAGCAACGTCACGCGCACCTTGGTGGATGGCAGCGTGTTTTCGATGACGACCGCGGTGATGAAAGACCGCACTGGCGTTGGTGCCGGTGCCAGGATTACTCCGGATGAACCGACGACAGGCGATGCGGCCACCCTTGCCGCCGCCCAAGCCTGGCTGCTGGCCCAGCCCGCCTGCCAGGCGCGCTGATCCATGATCCTGATCGGCCAACAGGAACGGGTGCTGATCGTCGGCCCCACCGAAGCCCACCACTGCCTGCGCTGTGGGGCGGAAACCGAGTTCGCCCCGCAGCTGCGCTACAAAATGGCGCGCATCGACCTGCTGTTCGGCTTCACCTACCAGCGCCGCTACGAGCTGGCGTGCACCCGGTGCGAACACGGCTGGGTGCTGGACACCGAGTCCATGGACCAGCAGCTGGGCGGGGTGCCGATCCCGTGGCGGCACCGCTTTGGCCTGCCACTGATGCTGGTGGGCCTGGCTGGGCTGGCCTCCCTGGGCTGGCTGTGGCGGCACGGATTCCTCGGTTGAGGACCGGGCCTGTTAAAGTCTGCCCTGCAATCACGTACCGGAAGCGACCATGGACCACGACACCCCGTTCGACCCCCTCAACGACCTCGAGGTGCGCCTGCTGCAGGCCCAGGACGGCACGCTGACCGCGTCGCAGTTCCTCGACGGCCTGCTGACCTCGACGGCGTTCGTGCTGCTGGACAAGGCCATTGGCGAAGATGGCGCCTGGGACGAGAGCATCTCGCCGCTGGTGCTGACCAGCGAAAGCGGCGAACCGATGTTCGCGGTGTTCACTGCGCCCGAGCGCGCTGGCCTGTGGCATGAGCAGCTGCCGCAGTTCGCCCATGCCATGCCCATCGCGGTGCACGCGCTGCTGGCCGGTATCGGCGACGGCGTCGGGCTTGTGCTGAACCCGGGCCTGGACGTGGGCATGGAGATGATTCCCGATGCGGTGGCGCAACTGAAGCAGCGTGCTGCGGCGATTACCCGCGGCATGGCGCACTGATCCCGCGATTTTCTGGTTGCCGGCCAGCGGCCGGCACTACCAATAGCGGTGGCGACCGTTGCGGATCACCGTGCCGCCGCAATCGCCTTCACCCTCGCCTTGGCCAGCGCCTCGCCAATGGCCGGCCCCTTCAGGTGCGTGGTATCCAGATCCCGCGCCTGTACTGACAACGCCGCCTGGTGCAGGCGCTTCAGCGTCTCGCCCTGCGGGTAGTCGCTGTCCTCAAATCCCAGCCGTCCGCGCTTGTCAGCCTCGCAGCACAGCGCGATGCGGGCCACGCGCTCCGGCCGGCGCAGCGCATCGCAGCGGCCCAGCAGTTCCAGCACGGTGGCATCGCGCAGTTCGTCGATGCGGTGCACGTTCAAGTGCTCGCGGCAGACCGCCTCGGCCAGCTGCTGGTGCTCGGTGGGAACCTTCAGCCGCGCGCACAATGCCTTCAACGGCTTGATGCCGCGCTGCTCGTGCATGATGTGGCGCGGCCATTCTTCCGGTGGCGTCAGACCCTTGCCGAGGTCGTGGGTGAGCGCGGCGAAACCCACCAGGTCATCGCCCGGCGCCAGGCTGGCAGCCATGTCGCTGACCATTTCCTGGTGGATGCCGGTGTCGACTTCCGGGTGGAATTCGGCACGCTGCGGCACGCCGTACAGCGCTTCCAGTTCGGGCAGGATCGGGCCCAGTGCACGCGCATCGTGCAATGTGCGCAGGAACGCGGAGGGCCGCTGACTGACCAGCGCCTTGCGCAGCTCCTGCCAGACGCGCTCGGGCACCAGCGCGTCCAGCTCGCCGCTGGCGGCCACCTCGCGCATCAGTGCCATGGTCTCTTCGGCGACGCTGAAGCCCAGTGGCGCAAAACGGGCCATGAAGCGTGCCGCGCGCAGCACGCGCAGCGGGTCTTCGACGAAGGCGGGGCCGACGTGGCGCAGCACGCGCTGCTCAAGATCGCGCACGCCGCCATAGGGATCGACCAGCGTGCCGGTGTCCTCGTCGCAGGCAATCGCGTTGATGGTGAAGTCGCGGCGCTGCAGGTCCTCTTCCAGCGTCACCGCCGGATCGGCATCGACCACGAAGCCGCGATAGCCACGGCCGGATTTGCGCTCGGTGCGCGCCAGCGCGTATTCCTCGCCGGTCTTCGGGTGCAGGAATACCGGGAAATCACGGCCCACCGCGGTGTAGCCCAGCGCTTCCATCTGCGCGGGCGTGGCGCCGACCACGACCCAGTCGCGATCACCGGCAGGGCGCTGCAGCAGGCGGTCGCGCACGGCGCCGCCGACAAGATAGATCTTCATGGGGGGATGATCGCACGGTAGTGCCGGCCGTTGGCCGGCAACCCCGGAACATCGGCCGATGCTGGCCAGCGCCCGGCACCACCGCAGTGTGATCAGTCCCCGCCCTGGTCGGCGTTGGCGGCGCAGCTGAAATTCTTGCGCTTGTCGACCAGGCGGCCCATCAGGCGGTCGCTCAACGGCAGCGCATCACCATTGAGGCGCCAGTCGTAGATCACGCTGAAGGCCAGCACGCGAGCCACGTACTCGCGGGTTTCCTTGTAGCTGATCGTCTCGATCCACAGATCCGGGTCAAAGCCCGGGCGCTGCCCCTGCCAGCGCGCGGTCGGGGTCGGGCCGGCGTTGTAAGCGGCGATGGTCACGTATGGCAGGCCGTCGTACTTGTTCATCAACTGGCGCAGGTAGGCGGTGCCGATGGCGATGTTGGTGTCCGGGTCGTACAGGCTGTCGGCGCCGCCATAGCCGGTCAGGCCGATGGACTTGGCCACGCTGGCACCGGTGGCCGGCAGCACCTGCATCAGGCCCATGGCGTTGGCTGGCGAGCGCGCGCGCGGGGTGAAGGTGCTTTCAGCGCGGATTTCCGCAGCCACCCAGGCCGGGTCGATCGCATTGCGTGCTGATTCACGGCGGATGGTGGCGTCGTGGTGCAGCGGGAAGCGCAGGTCGTACAGGCGCTGCTCCTGCGGCTGCTTGCCCAGTGCGAACACGGCGCGATCAAACCAGCCGTTGTCCTGCGCCACGCGCACGGCGAGCCGGCGCTGGGTGTCATCGAAGCGCGACAGCGCGCTGTTCCACTCAGCCACGGCCCAGCCGGTGCGGTCGATCTGGTACAGCGCCATCGCGCGCTGGATGGCCGGGTCACGCGCGATCACCGCCTGTGCCTGCGCACTGTCATTCGGCTTCCACGGACACAGCGTGTAGCCCTGCTGCAGCTTGTCGGCGGCAAGGAAACCATGGAAGGTCGGTGCGCGCGCGGCCTCGCGGAACAGCGGCTGCGCCTGCTGGGCCTGGCCGGTCTTCTCCAGCATGCGGCCTTCGAAGTAGCGCCAGCGCGGGTCGCTGCGCTGCTTGCTGCCCATCTTGCGGATCGCGGTCAGCGCTGCGGGCCAGTCCCCGCGCGACATTGCTTCGCGAACACGCCACTCGTGCAGGCGTTCGTCATAGGCCGATTCGGGCACCGCATTGAGGCGGCGCGCCGAATCCGGCAGGTAGGAGGCCACGGTCCACAGGGCGATCTGGTACAGCACCTGGCCCTGTTGGGCCGCACTCAGGCCGAGGGCCTGTGCGTACTGTGGCAGCTGTTGTTCGGTGGCGCCCGGGTCGGCCTTGGCCAGCTTTTCCAGACCATCGGTGGCGATACGCCGGCTGCGCTCGTTGCGTGGCCAGTTCAATGCGCTGGCGTTGGGCTTGTCAACGAAGGCGGCGTAGCTGTTGGCCTGCGCCAGGTCCGCGGCGGGCAGGCCGCGTGCGGCGCTGCGCATCACGGCCGGCTGCTGTGCGTCGGCGGCGGCATCGATGCGCTCCCAGCGCAGGGCGTCGCTCAGGCCGCCCTGTGCCTGCAGCACGGCGAATACCGCGTCGCAGCCGTCCGGCAGCGACTTGCCGTTCTTGCGCCACAGGTCCTGCGCCTCACTGATCCACTGCGAATCGATCTTGCCGGTGACCTGGCGCGCGGTCAGCTGCGCACAGCGCAGCCCGACATTGTCGGTGGGCGCCCAGTTGGCCAGCAGGGTCGGCCAGTCCTGGCGGCGTGCGACCGAGGGCAGCCACACGCTGCGGAAGGTAGTAGCCACGGCCTGGCCGTCGTAGCGCTTGAGGAAGGCCTGGGCCTGCGCGGTATCGACGGTGTCGATGTTGCGACGCAGGTTCGCGTACTCCAGCCAGCCATAGGCCGGGTGGCGACTGAGCGCACCGGCCTGGCCGGGATCGAACTGGCCGCGTTCGGCGGCAGCGATCGCGGCTTTCAGCTGCGCGTTCTGCGCGTCGAGGGACTGGGCGTTGGCGCAACCGATCAGCAGCGTGGTGGCCAAGGGCAGCAGGGACAGGGTAGTGGGAGTGCGTCGGGTCATGGCGATGAGCATAGCGGGGGCTGGCTGAATTCAGTTTCGCATCGTGTGCACGCCGCGGATGGAATGGGTAGACGATGGATCCTGCCGGGACGGTGCGCATGCGGGGGGGCGGCAGAAGCGACAACCTTGGCGCGGATCGCGATCGTGCGATGATTCCCGCACAGCGCGGTCTGCCCGACGTGGGCCGCTGTATCCGCGAAGGAGCGTGGTATGCGCTATTCATCCGTGCAGGCTCGTGCGCTGATGTCCGGGATCAATCTGGCACCGCTGGTGGATGTGCTGCTGGTAGTGCTGGCACTGGTGGTCACCACTTTGCCGATGGCGCAGACGACGGCGGTGCGCCCGTTCCACCAGCGCACTGTCTGTCCTCCGGGGCCCGGGCACACGCCACCGGCATCGATCGCGCTGCGCCTCGACGCGGCCGGTGCCGTCTACTGGAATGACCGCCCCTTGGACGACCCGTCACTGCAGCACGCCCTCGCTCAGCTCCAGCAGTTGCCGCCGGCGCTCCAGCCTTCGCTGCACCTGACCACCGCCGACAGCACCGATTACGGCGACATGGTGCGGGTGCTGCTCGCCATCGAGGGGCGTGGCCTTCGCGTCACAGCGCAGGGTTACTAGCATCGGCACTTGCGAGAGCGCTTGATGACCGCTGGCAAAGTTCGGCGTGTGCTGTCGTGCCCGGCATGAAACCCGTCGCCTCGAACAGTACCGTCCGGTATCCGGCGGCATGCATCTGACGCGATTGGTTGCCAACTACGTCAAATCTGCGTGAAAGAGTGTCGATCATCACGCCATGGCGTTTACCGTTTGTTTACAAAGGAGACGCTGCCGCCATGCAGGGGGGAGCGCGGCAGTCCATGTCCCGACATTCCTTTGGAGAGAGAGCGAATGATTCACCTGCACCACCGCCCGTTGGCGGTTGCCGTTGCGCTGTGCGTGACGGCTCTGGCACCGCTCGGTGCCGCTGCACAATCCACCACCAACCTGGACGCGGTGGAAGTGACCGGCACCCGCATCAAGCGCGCTGAAGTCGAAGGCCAGGTGCCGATCCAGACGTTGACGCGCGGTGACATCGAACGCACCGGCCTGACCTCGATCGGCGAGGTGCTGCAGCAGCTGACCGGCTCCGGCTCGGCGCTCAACGCCAAGTTCAACTCGTCCGGCAACTTCGGTTTCCCGCCCGATGGCAGTGGCGTGGGCGCCGGTTCGGCGCAGGTCGATCTGCGCCACCTGGGGGCCAAGCGCGTGCTGGTGCTGGTCGATGGCATCCGCTGGGTCAATGAATCCTCGGCGTCCGGCGTGGGCTCGGCCACCGACCTCAACACCATTCCGCTGGCCATCGTCGAGCGCATTGAAGTGCTGGAGGACGGCGCGTCGTCGCTGTACGGCTCCGACGCCATCGCTGGCGTGGTCAACATCATCACCCGCCGCGATTTCGATGGTGGCCAGGTGACGCTGAACTACGGCGAGTACAGCAAGGGCGACGGCACGCAGAAGGGCGTGGACCTGGCCTGGGGCAAGAGCGGGGATCGCTTCAGCCTGTTCCTGGGCGCCAGCTGGACCAAGCAGGACCCGGTCTTCGCCAAGGACCGCGAGCAGTCGCGCTTCCCGATTCCCGGTACCGGCCTGGCGTTCGGCAGCGGTGGCATCCCGCAGGGCCGTTTCATGTTCACAGACCCGAACACCGGCGCGGTGCAGAACATCGTGCCGAACACCGGCGTGAGCAATCCGCGTTACGACGGCAGTGCCGGTTGCAGCCGCACGGATGACTACCACTGCTTCACCACCGCCGACCGCTTCAACTTCGCCGAATACAACATGGTGCTGACGCCGTCGGAGCGCAAAGGCCTGTTCGGGCAGTTCCGCTTCGACATCACCGACAACGTGCAGTGGTACGTCAAGGCGCTTGGCAACCGTCGCGAGTCGACCAACCAGGCCGGCCCCGAGCCGCTGTTCTTCGGTCCCGATGGCGCAACCGGCAATCCGCTGGCCGACAACATCACCGTTTCCGCCCTCAACCCGTACAACCCGTTCGGCTTCGATCTGGTTTCCGGCGACAACATGAGCCTGATCGGTCGTCGCCCGGTGGAAGGCGGTGCGCGCGTGTTCAAGCAGAAGGTGGACACCACCTACTTCGCCACCGGCCTGTTGGGTGACTTCCACGCCGCTGACCGCAGCTGGTACTGGGACGTCAACGGCATGTACAGCAAGAACAAGGCCGAACAGACCAACTACGGCAGCTATGACATCTACAAGGTGAACATGGCGCTGGGCGACCCGGCGGTGTGCGCGGCCACGCCGGGCTGCGTGCCGCTGAACATCTTCGGCGGCGCTGGCTCGATCACCCCGGACATGCTGGAGTGGATCCAGCCGGTGGTGCGAGACCGCAGCCAGAACGAGCTGAGCCTGTTCACCGCCAACCTGTCCAGCGAGCTGTTCTCGCTGCCGGCCGGCCCGGTGTCTTTCGCCACCGGTTTCGAGTACCGCAAGTACAAGGGCTCCTACCAGCCCGATCCGCTGACGGTGATCGGCCATTACAACGGCGTGCCGTCGCAGCCGACCTCCGGTTCCTATGATGTCAACGAGGCCTACCTGGAGCTGAGCGTGCCGATCTTCGCCGACTCCCCGTTCGGCAAGAAGCTCGACCTGAGCCTGGCCGGCCGCTATTCGGACTACTCCACCTTCGGCGGCGAGTTCACGCCCAAGTACGGCCTGCGCTGGCAGGTGACCGATGACTTCGTGCTGCGCACCACCTACGCCGAGGGCTTCCGCGCGCCGTCGATCGGTGAACTGTACGGCTCGGCGGCCCGTGCCGACCTGCAGCTGTTCGACCCGTGCTCGGTGGGCCTGGGCGGTACGCCGCCGCGTGGCAGCGCGGCCAACTGTGCCGCGCTGGGCGTGCCGGCCGGCTTCCAGCAGGCCAACTCGCAGATCTCGGTGACCACCGGCGGCAACCGCGAGCTGGACCCGGAACGTTCGCGCAGCTTCAGTGCCGGCTTCGTGTGGAGCCCGTGGTTCGGCAACAACGCCTCGTGGTCGGAGCGCTTCGATGTGGAGGTGACCTTCTACCGCCATGCCATCGACGGCGCGATCCAGGCGATCAACGCGCAGACCCAGCTGGACCTGTGCGTGGATACGCTGGACCCGATCTACTGCAACGGCATTACCCGTGCCAGCACCGGTGCGGTCAGCAGCTTCAACAACCGCCTGACCAACCTGGGGTCGATCAAGACCGACGGCTGGGACGTGGATCTGTTCTGGACGCTGCCACAGACCGCCATCGGCCAGTTCAAGCTGGCGTGGAAGAACACCTTCGTCGGCCGTTACGAGGCCACCGGCGCGGCCGGGCAGAAGCAGCCGCAGAAGCCGGGCGTGGAAGTGGCTGACAGCTCGATTCCGGAGTGGACCAGCAACGCCAGCATCGGCTGGACGATGGACCGCTGGAGCGCCAACTGGACGGTGCGCCACATCTCCGAGCTGACCGAGAACTGTGGCGATGCTGCGGCCTTCCCGGTGTGCAGCAACCAGGCTGCGGGCACCAACACGCTGTCGGCCACCACCTTCCATGACATGCAGGTGGGCTACAAGATCGACTGGATGAAGGGGCTGCAGCTGACCGCCGGCCTGAACAACGTGTTCGACAAGGATCCGCCGATCTGCCTGTCGTGCTCGTTGAACGGCTACGACGCCTCGACGTACGACATCCCGCGTGGCCGTTACTGGTACCTGCGCGCGGATCTGCGCTTCTGATGAGCGAGTGGCGCCGGGCTCGGCCCGGCGCCGCCTTGCGGGTGTAGAGCCGAGCCACGCTCGGCTGATGCTCTGAGCCGAGCATGGGCCCGGCTCTACTGGTGCGGAGCCGATCGTGCCCTGCGCCTACTCAGAACGACCAGGTGAACGTCAGCGAGCCGTTGCGGCCTTCGCCATAGCCGCCATAGCCGTAGATCTGCGCGTAGTATTTCTTGTCCAGCAGGTTGTTGAGGTTGGCCTGCACGCTGAACTGCGGTGCGATGCGGTAGCGCACGAAGGCACCGACCAGGGCGTAGGCATCCTGGTTGAAGCGGCCATACACCGGGTCGGTGTAGTAGATGCCGTTCTGCCAGTTCACGCCGCCGCCGAAGGTCAGCGCGGTCAGCGACTGCGGGGTGTAGCTGGTGTAGGCCTTGATCGCGGTCTGCGGCAGCTGGGTGTTGATGTCGCTGCCATTGATGTCCTTGGCCACGTAGCGCGAGGCACCGAAGGTGGCATTCCAGCCCGGGGCCAGTTCGCCGTTCAGTTCGAACTCCACGCCACGGCTGACGGTGCCGCGCGCGGCGACGTAGGCGTACTCGTTGGCCGAGCCGTCGACGAAGCCGCCGGTCTGCTGGGCGACGTTGTCCTGCTCGATGCGGAACACCGCCAGCGAGGCGTTCAGGCGGTTGTCGAACCATGCGCCCTTGACGCCCACTTCGTAGCTCTTGCCGTCCACCGGATCGAGGTAGCGGCCTTGCTGGTTGCGGTAGGTCTGCGGCTGGAAGATCTCGGTGTAGCTGGCGTAGGTCGACCAGGTGTCATTGATGTCGAACACCAGGCCGGCATACGGCGTGGTCACCTTGTGGCTGAAGCGGCTGAGGGTTGCGCCTTCGGTGCCGTCCAGGCTCCAGTCGGTGTAGCGCGCGCCAAGGATCAGCTTGAGCGGATCGGCCAGCGACAGGCGCGTGGCGGCGTAGGCGGCCTTCTGCTTGATGGTGCCCTGGCTCTGGGTCGGCAGCGTGGCCGCCCAGTTCGGCTCCGGGAAGCTGCCGGTCCAGGTGAGGTAGTTGTCCAGTGGCGCCCAGGCCGACTGGAAGTCGCCGGTGTTCACGTACTCGCGCTTGTTGTAGCTCAGGCCCGCCATGAACTGGTGCTCGCGGCCAAACAGCTGGAACGGGCCATCAACGTAACCATCGACGCCATCCACCTTGCGGTGGGTCTTGTAGTAGCCGGCCATCGGCAGCACGCCGGCGCCGGTGGTCTTGTTGAAGCCGCCGCCATAGAACGGATAGAACAGCTTGTCGTCGGCATCGGTGCGGTCGTGGGTGGCGCCGATCTTGAACTTCCAGCCGTTACCGAAGGCGTGCTGCAGGGTGGCGAACGCACGCTTGCTGGTGGTGTCCCAGAAGGTCCAGTCCGGCGACGGATTGAACGAGGTCGGATAGTTGGTTTCGGTGCCGTCGGAGAACCACATCGGGAAGCCACCCCAGGTGGGGGCGGTGGCCTTCTTGTGCTGGTAGTCGTAGCCTACGCTCAGCTGCGTGTCCGGGGTCAGGTCGGCGTCGATGACCGCATAGCCCAGCGTCTTTCGCTGGTTGTAGCGGTCCATCTGGCCGTCGGTGTCCAGGTAGCTTCCGATCACGCGGCCGCGCACGGTGCCGCTGGCGTTGAGCGCGCTGCCCACGTCAACGGTGGTGCGGGTGCGGCCCCAGCTGCCGACGTTCACCGACACGCTGCCGGCCAGTTCGGCGCTGTCGGCGTGCTTGCGGATCAGGTTCACCGACGCGGACGGATTGCCGGCACCGCTGAGCAGACCGGTGGCACCTCGCACCACTTCCACCCGGTCGTACAGCGCCAAGTCCAGGCCGGAGTCGCCATAGCTCCAGTTCTGCACCATCTGCGTGGGCAGGCCATCGAACTGGTAGGCATCGATGTAGAAGCCACGCGCATAGAACTCGGTGCGCTCGCTGTCGGACTGGGTGCTGGTCACGCCGGTGGTGTTGGCCAGCACGTCGATGATGTCGTCCAGGTTCTGATCTTCGATGCGCTGGTGGCTGATGATGCTGATCGACTGCGGGATCTCGCGCGGGGCCAGGTCGAAGCGGGTACCGGCCGACGTGCGGCGCACCGAATAGCCTTCGGCGCGTTCGCCCTTCACCACCACCTTGTCGAGGGTGGTCGGGTCGGCGGCGGTTTCGGCGAAGGCGGCCGGGGCGACGGCGCAGAGAACGGCGAGCACGGCAACGGACAGCCGTTGCGGCTGCGGGGTACGGAAGGCGGAACGGATCATGGGGGTCCTGGGCGAGCACGCGCCATCAGCCGGCATCCAGGAGGCGAGGCGCTATGGGTAGCGAGAGGGCGGGCAGGCCGTCCTGGCGCTACCGGAAACGAAATAATCGTAATACGAACTATTCCTATTTACAAATCATGAGCACGCAGCCCATCGTTCACGGGACCGGTGGGTCAGCGCAGCAGCGGCAGCGGGTCGCGCGCGCCGTCGGTGCCGTAGATGCCCCAGTGCAGGTGGGGCGGGGTGCCCTTGGCGTTGCCGCTGTCGCCCACGTGGCCGAGAAGGTCGCCGGGCTGCACCACCTGGCCGCGCGCCAGGCCCTCGGCCCAATCCTCCAGGTGCGCGTAGTAGTAGCGCTCGCGGGCCGGACCGATCACCCACACCTGGCGGCCGCCCAGCCCGCCTTCACGGACGTCGGCGATGACACCGGCGGTTGCGCTGCGCACCGGCGTTCCGCGCTTGGCGAAGATGTCGATGCCGGCGTGGGAACGGTCACGGCCACGCGGCGCACCGAACGTATCGGCGATCTGCCGTGGACGCACGCCGTCCACCGGCACCGGCAGCTGCGTGGCCGGCGGCATCCGGGCCAGCGACCAGAGCATTCTCGGCGCGACGGCCCACGGACTGTTCCACAACGCCATCGCCGCAACGATGGCGATGGCCAGGAACAGGCCGCGCAGCAACCAGCGGCGCAGGCGACGGGCGCGGGACGGTGTTGTGCTCATGGTTTTCGATTGTAGTGTCGAGCCATGCTCGACGGCTGTTGCCATGCAGTCCAAATGCCGTCGAGCACGGCCCGACGCTACAGCAGCGGCACCTCGAAGCTCCGCTTCAACGTGCCCAGCGCCACCGACGTGCGGAACCGCTCGATGTTGTCATCGCCGCCGAACAGGCGCTCGGTGATCGTCTCGTACTCCTCCATCGACGCGGCCGAAAGCAGCAGCAGGAAATCGCCGTCGCCGGTGATCGAGTAGCACTGCTGCACCGCCGGATCGTCCTGCACACGGTGCTTGAACGGTGCCACGCGTTCACGGTGCTCGCTGACCACGCGCACCTCGACGATGATGGTCAGTGGCCGCCCGACCTTGGCCGCAGCGACCACTGCCACGTTGGCGGCAATCACGCCACTGTCCTGCAGGCGCTTGATGCGGCGCTGCACGGCCGGGGTGGACAGGTGCACGGTCTCGGCGATCTCGCGCTGTGGCAGGGCGTTGTTCCGCTGCAGCAGGTCGAGGATGGCGCGGTCGAAGCTGTCGAGCACGGGGGCGGTGGCCATGGTGAGCAGAAGTTGCACGAACAGGCTGCCAATTGAGCCAAGTGCTCGGCGCGGGCGCAATAGACTTTGCGCATGCAGACCTCACGACTTGCGCCGATGTTGCCGGCGCTGGCGGTGCTCGGCTCGGTCACCTCGCTGGCCATCGGCACCTCCTATGCCAAACACCTGTTCCCGCTGATCGGTGCCCAAGGCACCAGCGCGCTGCGCGTGGGCTTCTCCGCGTTGTTGCTGCTGCTGTTCTGGCGGCCGTGGCGCTGGAAGACCAGTCGCGTGGATGCGATCACCATCCTGCGCTACGGCCTCACCCTGGGCCTGATGAACCTGCTGTTCTACATGGCCCTGCGCACCATTCCCTTCGGCATTGCGGTGGCCATCGAGTTCACCGGGCCGCTGACGGTGGCGATGCTGTCATCACGACGTCCGATCGACTTCCTCTGGGTGGGTTGCGCGGCAGTGGGGCTGCTGTTGCTGCTGCCGATCGGCGGTGGCCCGGCGCTGGACCCGGCCGGCGTGCTGTATGCGATGGGCGCAGCGGCGTGCTGGGGCCTGTATATCGTGTTCGGCAAGCGTGCCGGTCATCTGCATGCCGGGCACTCGGTCTCGCTGGGGCTGCTGGCGGCATCGCTGGTGGTGGTACCGGTGGGCGTGGTGCATGCCGGCGCCGCACTGCTCGATCCGACGATCCTGGCGGCGGGCCTGCTGGTCGCGCTGGTGTCGAGCGCGATCCCGATGTCGCTGGAGATGATGGCGCTCAAGCGCCTGCCGAAGGAGACGTTCGGCATCCTGATCAGCATGGAACCGGCGGTGGCCGCGCTGTGGGCGATGCTGCTGCTGCACGAGCACCTGCATGGGCTGCAGTGGCTGGCGATCGGCTGCACGGTGCTGGCGTCGGTGGGCAGCACGATGACGGCAAGGCGGTTGAAGGTGCCGGTGGTGCAGGCCGGGTAGCGCCGGGCCATGCGCGGCCGAGAGCGTGCGGACCAACGGTCCGCACCCACAAGAGCAGCTGTCCGCAGCCCTTGGGCAACATGCCAACCAAGGTTGGCACGCACCAGCAGTGGTCAGCGCAGGGCGTCAGCCGGGACGTCGATCTGCATCGCCAGGGCGAGGTGATCGGAGAACGCGGCCGGTAAGGCTTCCACGGTGCGGGTCTGCAGGCCGCTGCTGACCAGGATGTGATCGATGGCGCGGTCCGGGCGCCAGCTGGGGAAGGTCGGCACGATGCAGCCGGGCGGCTGCAGCCGGGTCTTCTGGTACAGCACCTGCATTTCCGGGCGTTCTGCCAGGCAGTTGAAGTCGCCCATCAGCACCGCGTTGGGGTGGTCGGACAGCAGCTCGGCGATGAAGCCCAGCTGCGACATCCGCGAGCCCGCGCCCAGCGACAGATGGGCCACCGCCACGGCCAGGCCGTCGGCACCGTCACCGAACTTGGCCAGCAGCACGCCACGCCCGCCGATGCGGCCGGGCAGGGCGTGGTCCTGCACTTCCACCGGTTCAAGCTTGCTCAGCAACCCGTTCGCGCTGGAGGCGACCCCGCCCATACGCCGGTTCGGCTGGTGGCTCCAGTAGTTGAAGCCGGCGCGCTGGGCCAGGTAGTGGGTCTGGTTGGTGAAGCCCGAGCGCAGGCTGCCCGGGTCGGCCTCCTGCAGGCCGACGATGTCATGTTCGCGCGCCAGGGTGGCGATCGCGTCAAGGCTGCTGCGCTTGCGGCCCGCCGGCAGCGCATGTGACCAGCTGCGGGTCACATAGTCGCTGTAGCGGCGGGTACTTGAGCCGGCCTGGATGTTGGCCGTCAGCAAGCGCAGGGTCCGTGTACGGGGGGAATTCACGGCCGGGAAACGCTTCTCTTGGATCAGTGAGCCTGGGCCGCACCGCGTTCGCGGGCGATCAGGTGGTCGGCGATGCGCAGCATGTCCGGGAAGCTCTTGCCCTTCACCAGGTACTTGCCGTTGACGATGATCGACGGGGTGCCGCTGATCTGGCTGCGCTGCGCGAACTGCTTGGCCGAGTTGGTCTTGGCATTCACTGCGAAGCTGCCCATGGTGGCGGCGAACTGCTTCGGGTCCACACCGTAGGCGCTGTAGAACTTGGCGATGTCCTCCACCGAGTCACGGCCACGCTCGCCCTTCAGGGTCTTCTGCGAGTGAATGGCGGCGTACAGCGCTTCGTGGGTCTTCTCCTGCACGCCCAGGGTCTGCGCGGCGTAGAAGGCACGGGCGTAATCATCCCAGGTGCCGCCGAACATGGCCGGCACGTAGACGAAGTTCACGTCGCTCGGCAGGCCGGCCTTCCACGGGCCGACCAGCGGCTGGAACGCGGCGCAGGCCGGGCAGACGTAGCCGAAGATCTCGGTCACTTCGATCTTGCCAGCGGCCGGCTGGAACGGCTGGCCGTTCGGGATCACCTGGTAGTCGGCGCCTTCCACCGGGGCCGGGCCGGTCAGTGCGGCGGTGGTCGGGGCCGGTGCGGCGGCCGGTGCGGCTTCAGCCGCGGCCTTCTCGCCTTCGGCTGCGGCCGGGGCGGCACCTTCGGTACCCGCAGCCGGAGCGGCCGGTTCGGAGGTCGCCGGAGCGGCAGCCGGTTCGGCCGGGGCTGCGGTGGTGTTGGTGCTGCCGTCGTCGGCCTTGCAGGCAGCCAGGATCGGCAGCAGCGCTGCGAGGGCGAGGGCGTAACGGATCTTCATGGAAACGTCTCCAGCATCTGGAATGGTGGGGCCGGCGTCATGCGCGGGCCAGGGGGAAATGATGACACGCGGCGGCGACAGCGCCGTGTCGGTGGTGGGTGTTGGTTCAGCGGCCGCGGGCGGCGCGGGCCTGGGCGATCAGCGCCGATGCGATGCGCAGCTGATCGTCGAAGCTGTTGCCACGCACCAGGTACTGGCCGTTGATGATGATGGCCGGGGTGCCCGGCACCTTGGTGCGCTGGGCGAAGGCGCGGGCGGCGTCAACCTTCTTCTGCACGGCGTCGCCGCGCAGGGCCTGCAGGTAACGATCCGGGGTCACGCCGTAGGCCTTGTAGAAGGTGGCGAGCTCATCGGCCGAGACGTTCTGCATCGGCAGCGAACCCTGTTCGTGCAGGGCCTTGAACACGGCGGCATGGCTGCGCTTGGCCACGCCGACTTCATCGGCAGCGTAATAGGCCAGGGCCCAGGCATCCCAGGCACCGCCGAAGGCGGCCGGGACCGGGGTGAAACGCACGTCGGCCGGCAACTTGGCCGCCCAGGCTTCCAGCTGCGGTTCGAAATGGGCGCAGTGCGGGCAGGTGTAGCCGAAGACCTCGACCACCTCGATCTTGCCGGCCAGCGGCTGGAACGGGCCCGGCTGGGCGATGCGTTCGTAGTCTTTGCCTTCCACCAGCGGTGCGTTGGCAGGGGCGGCGGCACTGGCCGCCAGCGGCAGCACGACCAGCAGGGACAACAGCAGGCGGGAAATCAACCTCATCGACACGCATCTCCGTTGAAAAAAGCAACGCCGGCGCAGCCGCCGGCGTGAACGAAACATACCGCAGGCGAGGGCCGCGGTGGCGGCCCGGGCCGACCAGTGGCGGTCAGGGGGCGGCAGCCGGTTGCGTCGGCGCGACCGTGGCGGCCATGTCGTCGGCCTTGTTGTGCAGGCCCTGCAGGTAGCTCGACAGCGCCTGCACTTCCTGCTCGCTCAGCTTCTGCGCCACCGTGGCCATGATCTGGAAGTGGGCCTTGTCGGTCTCGTTGGTCTGGCCGGCCTGGTATTCCTGCAGGCGGCGCGCGACATAGCTGGCGTGCTGGCCGCCGATGTGCGGGTAGGCCGGGCCGGGATTGCCGGCACCGCTGGGGCCGTGGCAGGCCATGCAGGCCGGCAGGCCGCGCTTGGCATCACCGCCGCGGTACAGCTGCTGGCCGATCTCGTAGAACTTCATGCCCTTGTACGGGCCGTCGGTGACCGCCGTATCGTCGGCGATGCCGGCCGTGGCCTTCTGGGTGGCGAAGAACGCGCCGATATCGCGCATGTCCTGCGGCGTGAGGTTCTGCACGAACGGGACCATCGCCACCGCGGCGCCCGAGCTGCGCTGGCCGTTGGCGATCAGGGCCATCTGCTGGGCCACGTAGCGCTCGCTCTGGCCGGCGATGGACGGATACATCTCGACCGTGGAATTGCCATCGGCGCCATGGCAGGCCGCGCAGGCCGAGGCCTTGGTCTGGCCGGCCTTGGCATCGCCCCAGTGGGTCTTGCTGAAGTCCACCTCCAGCGAGGCGGTGTTGATCGGCCCGTTGTCGGGCAGCGGGGTCAACGTGGTCTGCGCGAACGCAGCAGCGGCAACGACTACGGCAGTGGCAAGGGCGGATACGGCAAGAACGCGAGCGTGGCGCATGCTGAAGCTCCGTATGGACCGGGCCGGGCGGTGGCCGCCGGCATCGCCCGGATTATCAACGGCGTTTCCGCGCACGGTCAACGCAGCAGTGCAGCAAAATGTCCGCAGGGGCCGCCGGCACGGGCGCGCGGCGCCGCAACATGCGATCCTAGGCATATGTCATTGCTCATCGAACGCGCCCGTTACCACCTCTCGGCCCACAACGTGCGGCAGCTGCCGCCCGACGAAGGTGCCGAAGTGGCCTTTGCCGGCCGCTCCAACGCCGGCAAATCCAGTGCGCTCAACGCGCTGACCCGCCAGAACGCGCTGGCCCGTGTCTCCAAGACGCCCGGCCGTACCCAGCAGCTGGTGTTCTTCCAGATCACCCCGGAAGCGCATCTGGTCGACCTGCCCGGTTATGGCTACGCCAAGGTGCCGCTGGACCTGCAGGCCCACTGGCAGGCCTTCATCGACCGCTATTTCCGCACCCGCGAGGCCCTGAAGGGGCTGGTGGTAGTGATGGACATCCGCCATCCGTTGAAGGACTACGACCGGCAGATGCTGTCCTATGCCGTGCAGCGTGGCATGCCCGCGCACGCGTTGCTGACCAAGGCCGACAAGCTCAGCCGCAGCCAGCAGATGCAGACCCTGCAGAAGGTGCGCAAGGAGCTGCACTCGGCCTACGGCGACAGCGTCAGCGTGCAGGTGTTCTCCGGCGAGGACCGTACCGGCGTGGACGAAGCCCGTGGCGTGATCGGCGGCTGGCTGGGGCTGGAATAAGGCTTCCGGTTTTCCTGTAGCGCCTAGCCCACGCTCGGCTGCCGCGCGCAGCGCGGCCAGGCCCGGTAGCCCAGCATGGGCTCGGCCCTACAAGGGCTCATCGGCTCATTTCAACGGCGAATACTCCGCCGGCACCCACGCATAGGCCTCGCCCTCGGCACGCACATGGCCCAGGCCGGGGAACGGGAGGTGCGCACCGGCCACCCACCAGCCCCTGGTGGTGGCCTGCTGCAGCAGGCCGCGTCGGCTGGCGGTGGCCGCGTTGCGGTCAGAATCCGCTTCGAATGCGGCCTCCGGGTGCGCGAACTGCACCGCATGGAAGTGCAGCACATCGCCCCATACCAGCAGTGACTGGCCCTGGCTGTCGAACCGGTAGGAGACATGGCCGGGCGTATGGCCATGGGTATCCATCGCCACGGCGCCGCCAGGCAGGGCATCGCCGGGGTTGAACGTACGCAGATGGCCGCTGGCCTGGTACGGCGCCACCGCGTTGCGCGCCAGCGGGAAGGCGAAGCGCACGCCCTGCGGCGCGGTGGCCTCGCTGGCCGGGTTGAGCCAGTAGTCGGCATCGGCCTTGGACAGCCACACCGTGGCGTTGGGATAGGCCGGCTTGCCCTGCGCATCGAGCACGCCGCACAGGTGGTCCGGATGGGCATGGGTCAGCAGCACGTCGTCCACCTCGGCCGGGTCCACCTCGGACGCGCGCAGGTTGCCCAGCACCTGGCCCAGGCCAGGGCCGAAGCACTGCGCGGTGCCGGTATCGACCAGGGTCAGGTGGTTGCCCTGGCGGATCAGGAATGCATTGATCGCGGTCTGCAGGCCCTTCTTGTCCTCCGGTACGTAGCGGCCTTCCAGCAGGCGGCTGACCAGGGTGGGCGGCACGTCCACCACTTCCTGCCGGCCCAGCGCGACCACGCCATCGAACAGGGCGGTGACCTGCAGTGCGCCGACGCGCTGGTGATAGACGCCAGGCACCTGCTGGGTGGGGGCGGGTGAAGTAGCCTCGGCCAGCGCGGCCAGCGGCAGGGAAGACAGGACCAGCAGCAGGGCGGAGCGCAGGGGCAGGTGGCGCAGGGTCATGGTGGTTCTCGGTGGATGACGGGTGGTTCCGTTGGCCTAGCGTGCCGTGGCTGGCGTGTGCGCGGCGCTCAAACCACTACGTGGAATGCTCAGGGAAGGGGGGGGCTGCAGGGCTGCGCCCTGCACCCGCAGAGGCAACGGCAACGGCAACGGCCGAAGCAAAAGCTGGTTTCCTGTGGGATGGCGGGGTGGGTCCGGTTGCGGGAGACGCCGTAAACCCTTCCATGGGGGCTTGGCCGCGGCATCCATGCCGCGGACACTCCCGCAACCGGACCCACCCCGCCTTCGACAGTTGGCCGCGATCTGTCGGAACGACGTATTGCCTTAGTGGGTGTCGACCTTGGTCGACACAGTAGATCCACGCCATGCGTGGATGACTCATTCGATATCTGACAGATGTGTCGACCAAGGTCGACACCTACCAACAGCCGCGCGGAACAAAGCCGCAGTTGCCAACAGCCGAGTGAACCTGTCGAAGGTGGGGCGGTGTGGGTGGGCAGGACCGTTGGCGCCATGGATGGCGCCATCGAGCCCCCAGGGACGGGTTTACGGCGTGTCCTGCCCACCCACACCGCCCCCCGCCATCCCACGGAATGCATGCTGTTGCTGTTGCTACGGCTCTTGCACTCGCTTCGGCGGGTGCAGGGCGCAGCCCTGCAGAACCCCCTCAGATGTCTGTGGGCGCCAGCCCATACTGCTCGGCGAAGCGCCTGCTGAAACTCGCCGTAGACCGGTAGCCCGCGCGTGCTGCTACGGTCTTCAGCGGCAGGTCGGTGGTGTAGAGCAGCTGCATCCCATGCGCCAGCCGCGCCTCGGTGAGCAGCTGGCGCAGGCTGGTGTCCTCGGCGGCGAGGCGACGACGCAGGGTCGCACCACTCAGCGCGAACTGTTCTTCCACATCGCGCGATTGCCAGTCGCGTGCCGGTTCGGCGGCGATGCGGTCGCGGATCTGTTCACCCAGGCTCGGGGCCTGTGGCAGCAGCAGGTTGCCATGCCCCTGCCGGCATAGCGTCAGCACCAGTGACGCCAGCGCCAGCCGTGCTTCGCTGTAACGCCCGTCCTGCAGCGATTGCCGCCACTGCCGCAGTACCGCGCCATGTTCGATCAGGGGCAGCCGTGCCATCGCCGGGCCGGCGCTGGGCAGTGCTTCGCTCCACAGCGTGCGCGCTGCCGCGAGCACTTCGGCGCACAGCGGCACGATGGCACTGAGGTAGCGGCCGCTGCGGGGATCGGGGGTGTTTACCACATCGATGCGGCAGCGCTGGGTCAGCAGCAGGATGTCGCCGGGAACGAACGCCAGAGACTGATGAGCGGTACGCACCTGCTTGCGGCCTTCCAGCAGGATCGCGAACTGCGGTTGCGGAATCTCCACCGAACTTGCGCCATGCTCGCGGCGTGCGGTGATGCAGGCATAGCTCTCGGCGCGTTCACAGCCGGCCAGGCTGGCCATCTCGGCCAGCAGCGCGGTGGCCGGGGGCAGCATGGCGGTCATGACACGTGGGCACCGAGCAGGCGACCGACGCCTGCGGCCGCGGCCATCGCCAGCGCGCCCCAGAACATCACCCGGATCGCGCCGCGTACCGGCGGTGCGCCGCCGGCCTGGGCCGCCATCGCGCCGGTCAGGCACAGGCCGAGCAGGGTGCTGGCCGTGGTCATCACCGCGACCTTGTCCACCGGTGCGAGCAGGGCGGTCAGTACCGGCAGTGCGGCGCCACAGGTGAAGGCGCCGGCCGAGGCCAGCGCCGCCTGCAGGGGGCGTGCGCGCAGGGTATCGGTAATGCCCAGTTCGTCGCGGGCGTGGGCACCGAGCGCGTCGTGCGCGGTGAGCTGTTCGGCCACCTGCCGTGCCAGCGCCGGTTCCAGTCCGCGGTGGCGGTAGATCGCGGCCAGCTCTTCCAGCTCGCTATGCGGGTCTTCGCGCAGCTCGCGTTTTTCCATCGCCAGGTCGGCGTCCTCGGTGTCGGCCTGGGTCTGCACCGAGACATACTCGCCGGCGGCCATCGACATCGCGCCGGCCACGGTGCCGGCCACGCCGGTGGCCAGGATCGTGCTGGCCGAGGCGCCGCTGGCGGCCACGCCAACCACCAGGCCAGCCACCGAGACAATGCCATCGTTGGCGCCCAGCACGGCGGCACGCAGCCAGCCGACGCGCTCGGAGCGGTGCAGTTCGGGGTGTCGTGAATGGCGGCTCATGACCCTGAGTGTACGAGGGTCAAGAGGGCGTCGGTAGGATGCTGAAACCCGTCACCGTCGCATGACGCAGCAGAGTGCCACGCTATAGTGCGCCCTTGCGATGGAAGGCCCTGGGCCCCACATCCCCTGCCACTGTCCAGCGAGCCACCCCCTTGTCGAGCCCCAGCCACGTCGCCGATACCCCCATTACCGACCGCTCGCAGCTGGTGGCGGAGATCGCCTCCGGCGAAAAGCCCCGCGCGCGGTGGCGCATTGGTACCGAGCACGAGAAGTTCGGCTTCCGCCTGGATGACCTGCGCCCGCCGACCTTCGAAGGCGAGCGGGGCATCGAAGCGCTGCTAAACGGCCTGGTCCGTTTTGGTTGGACGCCGGTGCAGGAAAACGGCAACACCATCGCCCTGCTGCGCGACGGCGCTTCGGTGACGCTGGAACCGGCCGGTCAGCTGGAACTGTCCGGTGCAGCGCTGGAGACCATCCACCAGACCTGCGTGGAGACCGGCACCCACCTCAATGAAGTGGCGCAGGTGGCAGGCGAATTGCAGCTGGGTTTCCTCGGCATGGGTTTCCAGCCGAAGTGGAAGCGCGATGAGATGCCGTGGATGCCGAAGGGCCGCTACAAGATCATGCGCTCGTACATGCCCAAGGTCGGCTCGCTCGGCCTGGACATGATGACCCGCACCTGCACGGTACAGGTGAACCTGGACTACGCCACCGAAGCGGACATGGTGAAGAAGTTCCGCGTGTCGCTGGCGCTGCAGCCGATCGCCACCGCGCTGTTTGCCGATTCGCCATTCACCGAAGGCAAGCCGAATGGCTACCTGAGCTACCGCTCGCACATCTGGACCGACACCGACGCCGACCGCACCGGCATGCTGGACTTCGTGTTCGAGGAGGGCTTCGGTTACGAGCGCTATGTCGATTACCTGCTCGACGTGCCGATGTACTTCTCCTACCGCGATGGCATCTACCACGACGCCAGCGGGCAGAGCTTCCGCGATTTCATGCAGGGCAAGCTCCCGGTGCTGCCGGGTGCGCTGCCGACGCTGCGCGACTGGTCGGACCACATGACCACTGCGTTCCCGGAAGTGCGCCTGAAGAAGTACCTGGAAATGCGCGGCGCCGATGGCGGCCCGTGGAGCCGCCTGTGTGCGCTGCCGGCGTTCTGGGTGGGCCTGCTGTACGACGACACCGCGCTGGATGCCGCCTGGGACCTGGTGCGCGACTTCACCCTGGCCGAGCGCCATGCGCTGCGCGACGGTGTACCGAAGCATGCGATGAACCTGCCGTTCCGCAACGGCACGGTGCGCGACCTGGCCCGCGAGGCGGTGAAGATTTCGGTGGAAGGCCTCAAGCGCCGTGCCGCGCGCAATGCCGATGGCCAGGACGAGAGCAAGTTCCTGGACGTGCTGCAGGAGATCGTCGAATCCGGCCTGACCCCGGCCGAGCGCAAGCTGGCGCTGTTCCATGGCCGCTGGCACGGCGATGTGGATCCGGTCTTCCGCGAGTTCGCGTATTGATCGCCTTGCGGTAGTGCGGGCCGCTGGCCGGCAATCCCAGAAGAAAAACCCCGGCATTGCCGGGGTTTTTCATTTTTTACATCTGCCCTGGATCAGGCTGCGTTCTTCATCGTCGCCATGTCGATCACGAAGCGGTAGCGCACATCGTTCTTCGCCATGCGCTCCCAGGCTTCGTTGACGTTCTTGATGTCGATCATCTCCACATCGCTGACGATGCCGTGCTCGGCACAGAAGTCCATCATTTCCTGGGTCTCGGCCATGCCGCCGATCGCCGAGCCGGTCAGGTGCTTGCGGCCGAAGATCACGCTGCCGCCGGTCAGCGGCGGGTCCAGTTCGGTCAGCACGCCGACCAGGCACATGGTGGCCTCGCGCTTGAGCAGGCCCATGTACGGGTTGGTGTCATGGCCGACCGGAATGGTGTTGAGCAGGAAGTCGAAGCTGCCGGCATGCGCCTTCATCTGCGCGGCATCGCGCGAGACCAGCACTTCGTCGGCGCCCAGGCGCTTGGCGTCGGCACCCTTTTCCGGGGTGGTGGTGATCATCACCACGTGCGCGCCGAGTGCCTTGGCGAACTTCACGCCCATGTGGCCGAGACCACCCAGACCGATCACGCCGACCTTCTGGCCCGGGCCGACCTTCCAGTGGCGCAGCGGCGACCAGGTGGTGATGCCGGCGCACAGCAGCGGGGCGGCCGCCTTCAGGTCGAGGGTGTCGGACACCTTCACCACGAAGCGCTGTTCGACCACCACGTGGTCGGAGTAGCCACCGTAGGTCGGTGCGCCGCTTTCGCGTTCACGGCCGTTGTAGGTCCAAGTCGCGCCTTCGGCGCAGTACTGCTCCAGGTCGTGCTCGCAGGCATCGCAGTGACGGCACGAGTCGACCATGCAGCCGACGCCGGCATGGTCGCCCACCTTGAAGCGGGTGACGTTGCTGCCGACCTCGGTCACGCGGCCGATGATCTCGTGGCCCGGCACCATCGGGTAGATCGAGCCACCCCAGTCGTCGCGGGCCTGGTGCAGGTCGGAGTGGCAGATGCCGCTGTAGAGGATCTCGATGCGCACATCGTCCGGGCCGACCGCGCGGCGTTCGAACTCGTACGGAACCAGCGGGTCGGTATGTGAATGGGCGGCGTAACCACGGGCGAGGGACATGGAGAATCCTTGGCAGGGTTTGTCGAAAGGCGTTTTACAATACGCCCCGTTCCCAGCGGCAAGAAGCGCGGATATCGGCATGATTCATCAAGTGGAACTGCACAATCATGGCCAGTGACAACCTCACCCATCTGGCCGCGTTCGCCGCGGTGGCCCGCCATCGCAGTTTCCGCCGTGCCGGTGCCGAACTGGCCCTGTCGACCTCGGCGGTGAGCTATGCGATCCGCGCGCTGGAGGAGCGGCTGGGCGTCGGCCTGTTCCATCGCACCACCCGCAGCGTGGCCCTGACCGAGGCTGGGCAGCGCCTGCTGGAGCGCCTGCAGCCGGCGCTGGGCCAGGTGCATGACGCGCTGGAGGAGATGAACCAGTTCCGCGCCGCCCCTGCCGGCCTGCTGCGGATCAATGCGACGCGCGCTGCCGTGGCGACCCAGTTGGGGCCGCGGCTGGCCCACTTCCTGCACGCCCATCCGGACGTGCGGGTGGAACTGACCGAGAACGATGGCCTGGTCGACATCGTCGCCGAGGGCTATGACGCCGGCGTGCGCCTGCACGAGTTCGTGCCCGAGGACATGGTGGCGGTGCCGATGGGACCGCCGCTGCGCGGGTTGATCGTCGGCTCGCCAGAGTATCTGCAGCGACGTCCGGCTCCCCAGCATCCGCGTGATCTGGCGGCACACGAGTGCATCCGTTTCCGCTTCGCCAGCGGGCATCTGTACAAGTGGCAGTTCGAGCGCGATGGGCAGGCGCTGGAAATCGATGTGCCCGGGCGGCTGACCCTGTGCGAGCAGGGTACCGTGGTCAGAGCGGTACTCGATGGCATCGGCCTGGCCTACGTGCTGGAAGACACCGCGCGACCGTACATCGAATCGGGGCAGATGGTGGCGGTGCTGGAAGACTGGAGCGAACCGTTCGCTGGTTTCGCGCTGTACTACCCGAAGCAGCGGCAGATGCCCGGTGCGCTGCGCGCGTTCGTGGATATGCTGCGCGAGTGAGGTGCTGCAGGCGTGCCGACCAACGGTCGGCACCCACCGGGGCAGGCCATTGCCGACCAACGAATCGGGATCGGCCGGTAGATCCACGCCATGCGTGGATGGAGCAACCCTACGCCCCCTGCAACACCGGCCCCAACAACGCCATGCACTCACGCAGGTGCGCGTCCACCGGCGCATCCTCGGCCACCACGCCGATCACGCGTTCGCGCAGTGGCTCGGCCACGGCCATCGCGAGCAGCAATCGCGCCATGCGAACAGGATCTCCCTCGCGCAGCAGCCCGCGTTGTTGCTGTCGCGCCAGCCAGTCAGCCAGCAGCGCTCGGCCGCGTTCAATGCCGTTGTCCAGGTAGGCCTGCAGCAGCGCGTCCTTGCCGGGGAAATCGGTGGCCAGCAGGCGGAACACCTGCACCGCCTGCGCCGACAGCGCCTGTGCGCACACCGCGTGCAGGATGTCCTGCAGCAACGGCAGCACCTCGTCGGTATTGCGCGCATCGCGCTGCAGTTGTGGCGCGAAGCCGTCCGTCCACTCACGCACCGCCAACCCGACCAGTTCCTCGCGGTTGCTGGCATGCCGATAGACGGTCTTCTTCGCCACCCCGGCATGCGCCGCCACCGCTTCGACGGTGGTGGCCTCGTAACCCTGCGCCAGCAGCAGCTCCAGCGTGGCCTGCAGCACGGCGTGGCGGACTTCGGCTTCCGGTCGTGCAGGGCGGCCGCGACGGCGGGTGGGTGATGTGGGTTCGGGCAGGGGGGGGCTGTTCATTGCGCCCATCTTACCGCACCCATCTAATTGCGAAACGATGTACGTTTCCGTATTGTCAGGTCTCCCAACCCGTAGGACACCCCGATGGATACCGCTGTGAACGCTCGCGCCTGGCTGGACCACCACGATCTGCTGGACCCGGCGCCGATGCATCTGGAGACCGGCATCCAGCGCCGCGAAGACGGCACCCTGCTGGTGGCGGTGCGCACCGATCTGCACGGCTGCAAGGGCCGCATGCTGGACTGGTGGTTCACCTTCTTCGAGACCACCCAGCACATCCGCTGGTGGCATCCGGTCGATCATGTCGAGCATCGCGGCTGGGACGAGGCCTGGCAGCGCGGGCACAGCTACCACGGCGCCAGCATCCATGCGGTGGAATCGCTGGCCGACATTCCGCCGGTGGCGGCGCGCCTGAAGTTCCATGACCCGCGCACGTTGCTGGCGCCCGAGCGACTGCAGGCGGTACAGGATGCAGGCGATGTATCGGCGGTGATCGCCGCGCGCATCGGCTTCGGCGACCACGTCCGCCTGGATGCAAACGGTGATCCCTGCGACGGGCAGATGCTGCACGTGGCGCGCGATACGCCGTTTGGCTGCGTGCTGCGCAGCCGCTTCGTGCTCGGCCTGGACAGCACCGATCCGCACCGCGATGCCAGCGATGCGGTCGGGCTGGGCCTGCTCAAGCACTGCTACACCGAGTTCAGCTTCCTCTCGCGCCTGCTGCCGTCGCTGTACTACGGCGAGCGTGCCAACGGCGAAGCGGTGCCGTTGCCGTGGTGAGTGGTGCAATGGTCATTCGACCAGCACGTCGTAGCCTTCGCTGCTGAACTGGATCAGGCAGAAGCCATGGCCGAACGGATCGGCCAGCACGGCGATGCACCCCCAGCGACGCTCGCGCACGGACTGCTCGAGTGTCGCCCCGGCCGCAACCGCACGTGCCACTGCAGCTTCGATGTCATCCACCACCCAGTCCAGGTGCAGCGGCGTCCAATGGCGCTCGTAGTCGCGAACGTCGCCATCTTCAGTTGCGACGCTGCCAGCTTCGTTCTGCAGCAGGTACAGCGGCGTTGGCCCGCCGAGCAGTTCCACGGCCTCTGGTCCGAGACGGCGGCCGACGCGCAGCCCGAATGCCTGCATGTAGAACGTTTCAGCGGCCGCAAGATGGGGGACGTCGAGGTTGACGATGAACGACGTGGTGACAGAGTTCATGGGGACTTTCGTCATGTTGTTGGGCTCGAAGGTGCCATCTAGGATCGAACTGCAGTGCCAGACCGGGTGCCGTAGTCGTTCCGACCGGTGGCTCCGTTGCCAGGGAGGATTCCATGCGTGGGCGGGAAGAGAAAGCGCGGGCGCGCACCCTGGGGTACCACGTCGGCCGATGGCGCTGGCTGCGATTGGCAATGCCCGTTCCGGGCGGAGCCTCCACCAGTGTGATCCATGTGGAGGCAGAGGGCAGGTGACGGAACAACCACAGACCCAACCAGGGAGCGCAACATGCATGAGCAGGATATAGCCGTACGATTGGAGCGTCTGGAGCGCAGGCTGCGCCGCAGGAATCTGCTCGCCGCCTGGATGTTCGTGCTGGGTGCGACGTTGGCCCTGGTCGGAACCAGCGTGGCCACGCCCGATGCCGGCGTGGTGCCGGAGATCCGTACCTACAAGCTGACCGTGCTCGACAGTGAAGGGCGCACGCGCGTGCAGATTGCCGAGGATGCCAGTGACATTGCCCGCAACTCACGCGCAACGGGCATGACCATCTACGACGCGAAGGGCGATGAGCGCGGTGGCATCGGCACCATGGCCAATGGCAGCGCGGTAATGGCGTTGGATGCGCCGGTTGGCGTGGGATACAAGGTGCGCGATCGGGTGGGCATGAGAGTCGCGCCCGATGGCACCGCCGTGATCACAGCACTGTCCAACGAGGGCAGCTTTGCCGCCAGCCTGGTGGCGCAGGGCAACCAGGGGCGGCTGGAGCTGAGTCGGAAGGACTCGGCCAGGGGCGAGATCAGCACCCGTGTGCTGACCTTTGATTCGGACTCGACCAAGGTAGAAAAGGCGCCGTGATGCGTTCCGCAGCGAGAGTTGCATCGCATCCATGCAGGGCGTGGCTCTACTGTGCGCGCGGGTAATCGAGGTAACCGGCCTCGCCGCCACCGTAATAGGTGTTGCGGTCCGGCGTGGCGAGCGCGACGTCCCGCTGCAGGCGTTCAACCAGATCCGGGTTGGCGATGAACGGCTGGCCGAACGCGGCCAGATCGATGGTACCGGCCTCGACCAGCTGCAGTGCACGTGCGCGCGTCATCCCGCCGGCCAGGATCAGCGTGCCGCCGTAGGACTGCTTGAACTGCTGCAGAAATGCCTCGCCCAGCACCGATTCGCCCTGCTGCAGGTTGTCGTTGAGGTGCACGTAGGCCAGGCCGCGCTTGCCCAGTTCCTCGGCCAGGTACAGATAGGTGGCCTCGTTGCCGGCATAGAACGGCATGTCGAAGGTGAGGTTGTTCGGTGCCAGGCGCACGCCGATGCGGTGCGCACCGATGCGCTGCGCCATGGCGTCGACGGTCTCCAGGATCAACCGCGCACGGTTGGCCAGCGAGCCGCCATAGCGGTCGTCGCGCTGGTTGATGAGTGGGTTGAGGAACTGTTCGAACAGATAGCCGTTGGCGGCGTGCAGTTCGATGCCGTCGAAGCGGGCGGCGATCGCGTTGTCGGCGCCGCGTGCGAAGTCGGCAATGATGCCCGGGATTTCGTCGGTGGCCAGCGCACGTGCCGGGGTTGGATCGGCGTGGCCGCGGCTGCCGTCGTCCAGGTACACGAACGAGGTGTTCTTCGGCGCGCTGGCGACCGGGCGGGTGCCGGCACTGACCGGCTGCCCGCCATCGGGCTGCAGCGAGCTGTGCGACATGCGGCCCACGTGCCACAGCTGCGCGAAGATCGTGCCCTGTGCGGCATGCACCGCCTCGGTGACGAGCTTCCAACCGGCGACCTGCTCGGCCGACCAGATGCCGGGCACATCGATGTAGCCCTGGCCCTGCGGCGATACCGGCGTGCCTTCACTGATGATTAGGCCGGCGCTGGCGCGCTGCCGGTAGTACTGTGCGGTGAGTTCGTTGGCGACCGCACCGGGGTTGCGGGCGCGGGTCATCGGGGCCATCGCGATGCGGTTGCGCAGGGCGGTGCCTGACAGGTCGAACGGCTGGAACAGGGCGGCGGTCATGTAGGTCATCTCGGTGCGGGGAGGCGCCAGCGGCGCGATGCACACAGGATGGCGTTGACAAGCGGGCGCATAAAGCGCTTCGATTTCCCGTAGCTGGGGACTATTTGTCCCCAATGGAGCATGAAAGTTGTTGCCACTGGAATCCTTGAATGGCCTGGTGACCTTCGTCACCACAGCGCGCTCGGGCAGCTTCACCGAAGCCGCCGATGCGCTGGGCATCTCGCGCTCGGCGGTGGGCAAAGCCATCGCCCGGCTGGAAGCGCGGCTGGGCGTGCGCCTGTTCCACCGCACCACGCGGCGCATCGCGCTGACCACCGACGGCGAGGCGTACTACGCATCGTGTGCGGCGGCGCTCGAAGAAATCTCCGCCGCCGAGGCCTGCCTGGGGTCGGCCGGGCTGCCCAGCGGGCGGCTGCGCATCGACATGCCGTCCTCGTTCGGGCGGCTGGTGGTGCTGCCGGTGCTGCTGCGGCTGTGCCGGCAGTACCCGGACCTGCAGCTGACGATGACCTTCACCGATCACTTCATCGATCCCGTCGAGGAAGGCATCGACCTGCTGATCCGCTTCGGTGGGCTGCACCAGGCCGAGCATCTGGTGGCACGCCGGCTGGGGCGCCAGCGGCTGGTCACCTGTGCATCGCCAGCGTACCTGCAGGCACATGGTACCCCGCACATTGTCGAGGAGCTGGCGCAGCACCGCAGCATCGTCGGCTTCCGCCACGGCCAGCCGGTGGCGTGGCGGATCGGTAGCGATGATGCGGAAGGAACCTTCATTCCGAATGCGGCCTACCAGCTCAACGACGGCGACGCGGTGATCGACGCGGCCATCGCTGGGCTCGGCATCTGCCAGATGCCCATCTCACTGGTGCGCCGTCATCTGGAGTCCGGCGCGCTGCACTCGGTGCTGGATGCGCACATGCAGCGGCATATCGACATCCACGCACTGTGGCCACCGACCCGCCACCTGCGACCGAAGGTACGCTATGTGGTGGATGAACTGGCGCGGCTGGCGGGTCGGGGAGCGTTCGACTGAGGCCCCCCGGATTGAGTCAGGAAACCTGGCGTGTATACTATCCCCCAGTATAGTTCCGAGCTGCCTCCGTCATGCCGCACTCCCCCGAAGAGAAAAAGAAGGTCCTGGCCCGCGTGCGCCGCATCCGTGGCCAGTGCGATGCGCTGGACCGCGCGCTGGAAGCCGGTGCTGACTGCGGGCCGGTGCTGCAGCAGATCGCGGCCATCCGTGGCGCGGTCAACGGCCTGATGTCCGAGGTGATGGAGGCCCATCTGCGCGAGGAATTCGGCCAGCCCGCGGCCTCTGATGAACAACGCGCCGAACGCGTGCGCGACATGAGCGCGTTGATCCGCTCGTACCTGAAGTAAACGGTGGCGCAACATGGCGCCGCCCATCCTGTCATTGCCTGTCTCTGGAGAAACCACCATGAAGTCCCGTGCCGCCGTCGCCTTTGGTCCCGGTCAGCCGCTGCAGATCGTCGAGATCGACGTCGCCCCGCCGAAGGCAGGCGAAGTGCTGGTCAAGATCACCCACACCGGTGTCTGCCACACCGATGCGTTCACGCTGTCCGGCGATGATCCGGAAGGCCTGTTCCCGGTGGTGCTGGGCCATGAAGGCGCCGGCATCGTGGTGGACGTGGGCGAGGGCGTGACCAGCGTCAAGCCGGGCGACCACGTGATTCCGCTGTATACCGCCGAGTGCGGCGAGTGCCTGTTCTGCAAGAGCGGCAAGACCAACCTGTGCGTGTCGGTGCGCGCGACCCAGGGCAAGGGCGTGATGCCCGACGGCACCAGCCGCTTCAGCTACAACGGCGAGCCGCTGTACCACTACATGGGCTGCTCGACCTTCAGCGAGTACACCGTGGTGGCCGAAGTCTCGCTGGCCAAGATCAATCCGGACGCCAACCCGGAACACGTCTGCCTGCTTGGCTGCGGTGTCACCACCGGCATCGGCGCGGTGCACAACACCGCCAAGGTGCAGGAAGGCGACAGCGTGGCGGTGTTCGGCCTCGGTGGCATCGGCCTGGCGGTGATCCAGGGTGCGCGCCAGGCCAAGGCCGGCCGCATCATCGCGGTGGACACCAACCCGTCCAAGTTCGAACTGGCGCGCGAATTCGGCGCCACCGACTGCATCAATCCAAAGGACTTCGACACGCCGATCCAGCAGGTCATCGTCGAGATGACCACCTGGGGCGTGGACCACAGCTTCGAGTGCATCGGCAACGTCAACGTGATGCGCGCGGCGCTGGAATGCGCGCACCGTGGCTGGGGCCAGAGCGTGGTGATCGGCGTGGCCGGTTCGGGCCAGGAGATCTCCACCCGTCCGTTCCAGCTGGTGACCGGCCGCAAGTGGATGGGCACCGCCTTCGGTGGCGTGAAGGGCCGCAGCCAGCTGCCGGGCATGGTCGAGGACGCGATGAAGGGCGATATCGAGCTCGCCCCGTTCGTCACGCACACCATGGACCTGGACAAGATCAACGAAGCCTTCGACCTGATGCATGAAGGCAAGTCGATCCGTTCGGTCGTGCATTACTGAGCCACGGCATGGGCTGGCTGGATGCCCTGCGCCGGCCGCGTGCGGAAGACCCGCGCGCGGCCCTGGTCGCCCCGATCGAGCAGGTGCTGCGCGCGCTGGGCTGGGTCGAAGGCGAGGTCGGTGCCCCGCGCCCGGTGGATTCACCGTTCGGCATCGATGAGATGCCGTTCGAGCACTGGCTGGCGCAGGTCTTCCTGCCGCGGCTGCACGAGGCCCGCGCCGATGGCCGATGGCCACCGCGCAGCGATGTGGCGGTGGCCGCGTACCGCAACCTGGATGGCCAGCCCGGCGTCGAGCCGCTGCTGCGCCTGCTGTCGCAGCTGGATGAGTTGATCAACACACGTGACGGCTGACGCCGGCACGCAGGAGAGTCCCATGGAACGCATTGAACACCGCGCCTGTTTCGGTGGCTGGCAGGACGTCTACCGCCATCATTCGACCACGCTGGGCTGCGACATGCAGTTCGCCGTGTACCTGCCGCCGCAGGCGGATACTCAGGCGCTGCCGGTGCTGTACTGGCTGAGCGGCCTGACCTGCACCGAGCAGAATTTCATCACCAAGGCCGGCGCGCAGCGCTATGCGGCCGAGCATGGGGTGATCATCGTCGCACCCGACACCAGCCCGCGCGGTGACGATGTGGCCGATGCCGAGGGCTACGACCTGGGCAAGGGCGCTGGCTTCTACCTCAATGCCACCCGCGTGCCGTGGGCGACGCACTACCGCATGCACGATTACGTGGCGCAGGAGCTGCCGGCGCTGATCGAAGCGAACTTCGCGGTGACCGATGCCCGCGCGATCAGTGGCCATTCGATGGGCGGCCATGGCGCGCTGGTGATCGCGCTGCGCAACCCGGGGCGCTATCGCAGCGTGTCGGCGTTTTCGCCGATTGTCGCGCCCAGCCACGTGCCGTGGGGTCAAAAGGCCTTCCATGCTTACCTCGGCGACAACCCCGCCGACTGGGCAGCGTGGGATGCCTGTGCGCTGCTGGCCACCGCCGAAGAGCGCCTGCCGCTGCTGGTCGACCAGGGCGAGGCCGACGAGTTCCTGCAGACCCAGCTGCAGCCACAGCGCCTGCAGGAGGCCTGCGCGGCCGCCGGCCATCCGCTGACCCTACGCCTGCAGCCTGGTTACGACCACAGCTACTACTTCATTGGCAGCTTCATCGGCGAGCACATCGCCCACCACGCCCGCGCCCTCAACGCCTGAGGCGTCTGCGGTAGTGCCGGCCGCTGGCCGGCCCCCCCAGGGAGATACGGAACTGCAGGTTGCCGACCACTGGCCGGCACTACCGGGCGGTGCCCGCGGCGTGTTGTTTTGCCGCAGTGGATCACGCCGCTGTAGCGTGCCGGCGCGCTATCGTGCGCCCATACGGCCTTGCGGATGGGGGAAGGCATGCCGGTAGTGCTGGCGCTGCTGTATGTGCTGTGCCATGGCGTGGTGCTGGCCCTGTGGCCCGGTCCCGCCGGGGCGGGTTCCTTCGTTTTCCTGACCGGCGCCCCGTTGCTGGCTGCGGTCGCCTGCCTGTGGCGGGCCCGCCGCGACCGCGCGGCGCTGGGGTGGCGGGCCACGGCGTTGGCGCTGCTGCTGTGGGCCGGCGGCATGGCGTTCAACATGATCGACGCTCTGGGCGCCGGCCGTGCCGATTTCACCCCGCGGGCTAGCCTGTTCCTTTACGTGCTTTACGGTGTGCCCCTGGTGTTCATCCTGGCCCGGGCGCGCCGGGAACGGGTCAGCATCAGCCTGATCGATGCGGCGATGGCGGCGCTGCTGGGTGTGCTGTTCTTCGTGCACGCGCAGTCGTTTGCCGCCCGTGTTGACATCGACGACCACGCGTTGTCCAACATGCAGCGCATGTTCGATATCCAGAACCTGTGCATCGCCATGTTCGCGGTGGTGCGCTGGCTGGCCGGCGACGTTCCCGAGCGGCGCACCTTTTTCCGTGCGCTGGCGATGTATGCGGTCACCTACCTGTTGGTGGCGTACTACATCAACCACTACACCTCCGACGATGCGTTCGGTGCCTATGCCGACCTGCTGATCGATCTGCCGTTACTGTTGTTGGCGCTGCTCGCACTCAGCCAGGCACCCGCGCGGATCCTTGCGCCGCATCCGCGGATGGCGCGCACGGTGCAGGCGGCCGGCCCGATGATCCTGCCGTTGCTGCTGCTGGTGGTCGGCACCCTGGTGGTCGACCATGCGCGACCGCTGGCGGTCAGCGGGTTCGTGGTGGCGACGCTGGGCTTCGGCCTGCGCAGCATCCTGCTGCAGGTGGACCTGATGGAACGGCAGGCGTCGCTGGACCAGCTGGCGCGCCAGGATGGCCTGACCGGCGTGGCCAACCGGCGCGAGTTCGACGCGCTGCTGCTGGCCGAGTGGAACCGCGCACGGCGCAGTGGCACCGAGCTGGGCCTGCTGCTGTTGGATATCGACCACTTCAAGGCCTTCAACGACCAGCACGGCCATCCTGCGGGGGACCGCTGTCTGCAGGCGGTTGCTGCGATTCTGAAGGCAGGCGCGGGCCGTGCGGGCGACAGTGTTGCGCGGTACGGGGGCGAGGAATTCGCGGTGATCGTGCCGGGAAGCCCGTTGTCCAGCGTACTGGCGCTGGCTGAGCGCCTGCGCGAGGCGGTGGAAGCGCTGCCACTGGCGGAAGGATCGGTCAGCATCAGCATCGGTGTGGGGTACCTGCATCCGCCAGCGATGGCCAGTGCCGATCAGCTGCTGGCCGATGCCGATGCCGGCCTGTATGCGGCCAAGCGGGCCGGCCGCAACCAGGTGATCCTGCATGCGCACGTGCTGGATGACGAAGGCAGCACGCACGGCACGATGGATTGCTGATCCGGATCCGTCGGTGACGCGCTGACGGCGCATTGCCTCCGGACCGCATCCTGCTCTGGTCGCTCAGAATCGACCTGCTTGAAGTGCCGTCCCCCAGCGCATCACGCTGGACACTCTGGCCGCGCCGGCTAGTGGCTGTGTGCACTCCGTGCAACCTGCATGGGGGGCGGCACGACAGTGCGCTCGACCGGAAGAGTCGAGCGCGCCAAATTTCACCGGCGACGCCGGCGGATGCCTCAACGCACGTCGCGCAGTTCCCAATGGTGGCCGGCCAGCAGGCGCAGGCGCTGCTTGAACACGTCGCTGTCGATGCGGGTGGTGGCCACCAGGTTGATGCGCAGATCCTTCTGCTCGCCGGTCACGGTGGCATCCGGATCGGTTGCCCCCCACTGCGGCTCCACCGCATCCGGGTCGGGCTGCTTGGCCTTCCAGCGCTCGAACAGCGTGCCGCTGCGCAGGGCGTCCTGCAGCTCTTCGGCGAAACCGGCGGCGCCCTGCGAATGGAAGGACAGGTCAGGATCGTTGCCGCGGGCCTTGGACGGGTCGGGCAGGCTGATGTGGTACTGCGCAGGCATGGTGTTCTCCTTGAAGTGCGGCAAGGCTGGCACAGTCGCGGTGGAATCGATGTGCAGATTCCCGCCACGGTCGGCCTTCATTCAAACCGATGCGGCCCATCGGCAAAGCCCACGGTGACCGCACCCTTGCCGACGTTGACCATGCCGGTCAGGCTCATCACCGATTCGTACACGGTCACGCCGTGGCCGGCGCAGACCTCCTTCAGCTGTGCGTAGCCAGGCAGGGTGCGCAGTTCGTCCAGTTCGCCGCCGTAGCTGACGCACACGGTCGGTGTCATCAGCCCCGCACGCACGCGTTGGCCGACCACCGCGAACAGCTTCTGCACGGCGTTGTCGAAGCCCTTGATCTTGGCCACCGGCCCGGTCTCGCCGCGGTAGCCGTGCAGCACCGGCTTGATGTCCAGCGCGCTGCCCAGCGCCGCGCTGAGCAGGCCGACGCTGCGGTCGCCCTTGTGCCGCGCACGTGCGCGCATGTAGTACAGGTCGCGGGTGACCATGTAGCCGTGTACGTTGCCGGCCAGTTCCTCCAGCCGTTCGCGGATCTGCTGCACGCTGGCGTTGCTGTCGCGCAGGCGCACCGCCTCCACCGCGGTCACGGCCTGCGCGGCAAACAGGTTCTGCGTGTCGAGCACGCGCAGCGCGAACGGCGAGTTGTAGCCCGCCGCCTGCCGCACCGGCTTGTAGTCGTTGAGGATGGCGAAACTGGCCTGCAGCGCATTGTCGTGGATCGGGCTGCGGGTCTTGGTGATGGTCATGCAGAATACGTGGTCGTAATCGATCACCAGCTGCTGCAGGAACAGGTCGCGGATCTGGTTGACGCTGAAGGGGATGGTCTCCGCTTCAGCCCCATGTTCGGCCACATGCGCGTGCAGGAAGCTCAGCGTGGCCTGCTCATCGCGGTGATCGGCCAGCACCGCTTCGCCGATGCGTACAGTGATCGGCAGCAGCACGATGTTGTGCTCGGCAATGAAGTCCTGCGGCAGGTCGCAGGCCGAGTCGACGACGATTCCGATGCGCATCCGCAGCTCCCCCTCCAGGGCGGTTGTAGGTTCGGAAATGTGAAAACTATCTCAAAACCTGGCCGGGCGCGCGAGGGAAAGGCGTCGCGCCCTGTTCAGCGATTGCGTTGCACCGCCACAGGCAGGCTGTCCAGGTGCTGCCAGGCGGGTTGCTGCAGCATGCCCGGATCGGCCAGCACCGCGGCCATCAGCGGATGTGCGTCGTTGCCCCAGAACAGTTCGTCGCCGATGGCCAAGGTGGGTACGCCGAACACGCCGGCCGCGATCGCGGTCTCCGTGTTGCGCCGCAGCTGCTCCTTCACCGCAGGCCCGGCAATGGCGGATGCGACATCCTCGATGCCCAGCCGTGCGCCGGGTTCGCGCAGGGCTTCGGCGCTGTCGCCGGCGTGGCCATCGCGCCAGATCCAGTCGAACAGCACGTCCACTGCCCGCGCGCTGGCACCCGCGGCCAGGCACAGGCGCAGCGCAGCCAGTGGATTGAACGGATGGCCGGGCGGGAAGCGCATCGGGGTGCCTTCGGCCTGCGCGGTCCATTGCAGGTGGCGGTAGGCGAAGCGACGCTTGGCCGGAATTTCCGCCGGACCCAGGTTGCCCAGGTGATGCAGCACCGCACCGAAGGCGATCGGTACGGTCTGGATCTGCGCGAACTGCGGCAGCTGCTTCAGCTTCTGCCAGTGCAGGTAGGAGTAGGGCGAGACGAAATCGAAGTACCAGCGCAGTGTTGTCATGGGTGGGTCATCCAATGCGATCAGGGCTGCGCGTTGCGCTGCAGGTAGCGGTCGCGCAGGTCGGTCTGGCGCGAGCGCATCGGCATCGCGCGGCCGTCCAGCCAGACCTGTTCGGCATAGTGCGCTACGTCCAGCGGGTCGCCTTCCCACAGCACCAGGTCGGCGCGCTTGCCCGGCTCGATGCTGCCGATCTGGTCGGCTACGCCGAAGGCCTGTGCCGGCACCCGGGTCAGCCCGGCCAGGCCGTCGGCCCAGGGCAGGCCGTTGGCCACGGCGTTGCCCGCCAGCTGGCGCATCTTGCGCGCGTTGTGGCTGGCATCACCCCGCTGCACGAAGGAAACCGCCACGCCTGCGCGTTGCAGTCGCGCCGCGTTTTCCAGGGTGGCGCCGATCTGGTCGAAACTGGCCGGCAGGTTGGCCAGCACATCGACGAACACCGGCACGTGGGCGGCGGCCAGCTCCGGCGCCACCTGCCAGGCTTCGCTGGCACCGGCGATGGCGATCTTCACCTTCTCGCGGGCGGACCAGCGCAGCAGCTGGCGGATGTCCGATGCGCGGTCCACCTCCACCACGATGCGGCCCTGGCCGGCCAGATAGCGGCTGAGCGTGCGACGCCCGGCCGGGGTCAGCAGCGCGTGCGGCGAATCCGCCGCAACCTGGCCGCGTGCTTCGTCCATCATCTGCTGCAGCAGCATCCATTGCGCGGCACGCGAATGACCGGTCAGTTCGGAAGCGGCTGCGCCGATGCGCAGGAACAGCGCGCGCGGACCAAGCGGGTCAACGCTGCCGTCCAGGCGCATCACGCCGCCCTGGCCGGCCACGAAGCCACCGCCGGTGGCCGCACCCAGTGCAGTGAAGCCGATGCCTTCCAGCCGCGTCACCGGAATCAGCACCGACGCCGGGTTGTAGGCCAGGGTGACGTCGAACTCGGGGCGCAACGGTTGTTCGCCCATCTTCAGGGTGCTGTCGACCGTGCTCGCTTCACCGGAAACCTCTTCGATGCCGATCTCGGTGATGCCACCGAACAGCGCCGGCGTCAGTGGGCGGCCTTCGGCCTCGATCACGCTGGCCCCGGCCGGCGCGGACAGGCCGGGGCCGACCGCGCGGATGATCCCGCCCTGCACCAGTACATCGGCGTTCTGCAGGCTGCCGCGCGCGCTGGCGGTATGCACCGTGGCATTGCGCACCAGCAGGTCCTGCGCCGATGCCGTGGTTGCCAGCAACAGCAATGCCACTACGGTAGCGCCGGGCCATGCCCGGCGACGCTTGTTCACCGCGCCCATCAGTGCACCTCCTGGCCGAGCTGGAAATCGGAACGCGGCGTCGCTGCCGGCGCACTGCGGTCGTACAGGCGGCGACCGTCGATGAAGACCTGCTCGGCCAGCGCATACGAACTGAAGGGATTGCCGTTCCACACCACCACATCGGCCATCTTGCCGGCCTCCAGGGTGCCCGTCTGGCCTTCGATGCCCAGCGCCTTGGCGGCGTTGGCGGTCATCCAGGTGATGGCGTGCTCGGGCGTGATCTCCGGCATGCGCGCACGGCGCGCGGAAGCCATCACCTTGGCCGCTTCCTGGTTCAGTCGCTGGATGCCCTCGGGCGAATCGGAGTGGACGATGGCACAGCTGTTCTTCGGGCGGTCGACCAGCGCGATGTTCTCCTGGATGCCGTCGAAGGCCTCCATCTTGAAGCCCCACCAGTCGGCCCAGAGTGCGCCGCAGACGCCGTCGGCAGCCAGTCTGTCGGCCAGCTTGTAGGCCTCCACGCCATGGTGGAAGGCGGCCACCTTGAATCCGAATTCCTTGGCCAGGTCGAGCATGGTGGCCATCTCGTCGGCGCGGTAGCAGTGGATGTGCACGCGGATGTCGCCTTGGATGGCGCCGGCCAGCGTGTCCAGCTTGAGATCGCGCTTGCCGCCGGCATCACCGGCGCTGTCGCCCTTGTCGCTGCCGAACCAGCCCTTGCGCTTGGCCGGCTTGGGCGTGTTCTTGGCGATGTAGTCGGCGGCATCGATGAAGGCGGCGCGGTAGCCGGCCACGTTGCCCATCCGCGTGGCCGGAGCCACGCCCTTGCCTTCGCCATAGACCCGCTTGGGGTTCTCGCCGCAGGCCATTTTCAGGCCCCACGGCGCACCGGGGAACTTCATCGCCTGGTAGGTGATGGCCGGGACGTTCTTCAGGGTCACGCCGCGACCGCCGACCAGGTTGGCCGAGCCGGGCAGCACCTGCATGCTCGTCACGCCGCCGGCCAGCGCGGTGGCGAAGCCCGGGTCCTGCGGCCACACCGAGTGCTCGGCCCAGACGTTGGCGGTGACCGGCGCGGTCATCTCGTTGCCGTCGCTGTGCGCGCCGACGCCCGGGCTGGGATAGACGCCCAGGTGCGAGTGCACGTCGATCAGGCCGGGGGTGACCCACTTGCCCTGCGCATCGATGCGGGTGACGCCGGCGTCGGCCTGCAGCCGGGGCCCCACGGCCAAGATACGGCCGTCGCGCAGCAGCACGTCGGCGTTGTCCAGGCGCTGGCCGGTGCCGGTCAGCACGGTGGCGTTCTGGATCAGCACCGGCGCATCAGGATGGGCCTGGTAGGTGCTGGGGTACGGGTCGACGACGAAGCGCGAGGCCCCCACCGCCGGCACCGTGCTCAATGAAAGCAGTGCCAGTGCCACCCCGGCGCGCAACAACGTCGATGCCATGCAGTTCCCCTTGCAGCTTGGTTCAGCCGTCGACGCTAGCCGGGCGGCGGTGGGCTTGCCAAGTGACCTTCTTCACAGGCTGGCCGACGGCGGCTCGACGGCGCCTCCCGGCTGGCCGAAAATAGCCGCCCCCGCCGTACCGGACCGCCCATGAAGAGCAAGCAGGAAATCGTCGACAACTGGCTGCCGCGCTACACCGGCGTGCCCCTGGACCAGTTCGGCCAGCACATCCTGCTGACCAACTTCGGGGGCTACCTGCACACCTTTTCCGAACTGACCGGCGCCCCCGTCATCGGCCTGGACCGGCCGATGGCCAGTGCCACCATCGATGGCATCACCATGATCAACTTCGGCATGGGCAGCCCCAATGCCGCGATCATCATGGACCTGCTGTCGGCGGTGATGCCCAAGGCGGTGCTGTTCCTGGGCAAGTGCGGTGGCCTGAAGCGCAAGAACCAGCTGGGCGACCTGGTGCTGCCGATCGCTGCGATCCGTGGCGAGGGTACCTCGGGTGACTACCTGCCGCCGGAAGTGCCGGCGCTGCCGGCGTTCGCGCTGCAGCGGGCGGTGTCGACCATGATCCGCGACCTCGGCCACGACTACTGGACGGGCACGGTCTACACCACCAACCGCCGGGTCTGGGAGCACGACGAGGCGTTCAAGGAACGGCTGCGGGCGATGCGCTGCATGGCCATCGACATGGAGACCGCCACGGTGTTCGCCGCCGGCTTTGCCAACCATATTCCCAGTGGCGCGCTGCTGCTGGTGTCGGACCAGCCGATGATCCCCGACGGGGTCAAGACCGAGGCCTCCGATGCCAAGGTCAGCTCCCAGTTCGTGGAAAACCATATCCAGATCGGTATCGAGGCGCTTAAGCTTATCCGGCGCAACGGCAAGTCGGTCCGCCACCTGCGCTTCGACGAATGATGATGATGGCCTGGCGCGGCGCGCCGGCCCTGGGGAGTAGGTGATGGACGTTGCCGCGCAAGTGGTGGAATTCTGGAAAGAAGCGGGCCCTGCGAAGTGGTTCGCCCGCGACGATGCGTTCGACGCGCAGTTCCGCCAGTTGTTTCTGGATGAGCATTTCGCTGCGGCGTCGCGCGCGCGCGAGCATTGGCTGGGCAGTGCCGAAGGGGCATTGGCGCTGATGCTGCTGCTGGACCAGTTCCCGCGCAACTGCTTCCGTGGGACCGCCCATTCCTACGCCACCGATGGCCTGGCGCGGCATTACGCCATGCGTGCGATCGAGGAAGGCCTGGACCTGCAGCTGGTCCCGAAGCTGCGCGCCTTCATCTACCTGCCATTCGAGCACTCCGAGGATCCGATGGACCAGGACCGTTCGGTGGCGATGTTCGACGTGCTGGGTGACAAGGAATACCTGCAGTACGCTGAACTGCACAGCGACATCATCCGCCGCTTCGGCCGTTTCCCGCATCGCAATGCCGTGCTCGGTCGCTTCCCGACGGCGGAAGAGCTGGATTACCTGGCCGAAGGTGGTTTCGCCGGGTAGATCCACGCCAGGCGTGGATGCAGAAAACGCCGGCGAATGCCGGCGTTTTCTGTGGTGGGGTCAGAGCCCTTTCCTGCGGAAAGGGGATCCGACCCCATGCTGCGGCCGATCAGTACTTCGGCACGCCGTTATCGACATCTTCCGACCAGGCATTGATGCCGCCGGTGACGTTGAACACCTTGGTGAAGCCCAGTGCACGGAACTGCTCGGCAGCCTGTGCGCTGCGGCCGCCGTGGTGGCACAGGAAGGCCAGTGCGGTGTCCTTCGGCAGGGCTTCCAGCTCGGCGCGGCCATTGCCGTCGAAGCTCTTGAACGGCACGCCGACGGCGGCGATGGCGCGCTCGTCGGCCGGGCGCACGTCCACCAGGGTGATGTTGCCGGCGCGCACCAGGTCATCGGCATCACGCACGCTGATTTCCTGCACCGGCTTCGGCGCGTTCGGGTTGTCGATCGCCAGGCCCTTGCCGCGGATGTCGTCCACCCAGTCGATGGTGATGCCGTTGGCGCGACGGGCGCTGGACAGGTCGAACTGCACGCGCAGGCCGTTGGACTCGGCAGCGATCGCGCCTTCGTCATGCGGGGCCAGCTGGAAGTTCGGCTGGAAGCCGGCATCGATGGTCAGCTGCAGGGCGGCACCCGGGGCGTCGGCCAGCGCGCCCTTGAGCATTTCCACGGCGGCCGGGGTGACGGTGATGCTCGGCGGGGTGCGGTCCGGTGCGGCCAGGCCCAGCACGCTGCTCAGCTCGCCGCTGGCGGCCATCTGCAGCACGATGTCGCTGCCGCCGACCAGTTCGCCGTTGATGTACAGCTGCGGGATGGTCGGCCAGTCGCCGTAGGCCTTGATGCCTTCACGGATTTCCTGGTCAGCCAGCACGTTGACGTGGGCGAACTCGACGCCCAGGTCCTGCAGGGCGCCCACGGCCTTGGCCGAGAAACCACACTGCGGCATCGACGGCTGGCCCTTCATGAACAGCACGACGCGGTTGGCGTTGAGGATGGATTCGATGCGCGAACGCAGGGCGGGATCGAGGGACATGGACGTCGGGGTTCCGGGAATTCGAATCATCAATTCTACCCCCCATGGCATCATGGGGGATGAGCAACGCAGGAACATTGCATCGCATCCCCGGCCGGCCCTGGCGCTGGTTGCCCTGGCTGGTAGCGTCGCAGCTGGCCGTGATCCTGGTCTGGGCCCTGGCCGGCTGGGCCTGGGCGGTAATGCTGATGGTGGCCAGCCATGCACTGTTCATGGTGCCGGTGTTCCTGCCCAACAGCCGTTTCTATGCGCCGGTACTGAGCCGGGTACCGGACCCCGGCAAGAGTGTCTGGCTGACGATCGATGACGGCCCCAGCGCGGAAACCCCTGCCGTGCTTGATCTGCTGGACCGCCATCAGGCGCGTGCCACCTTCTTCCTGGTGGGCGAGCGCGCGCTGGCGCAGCCTGAACTGGTGGCCGAGATCCTGCGCCGTGGCCACGATCTCGGCAATCACAGTCTCAGCCACCCGCAGGCCCGATTCTGGCGCCTGGGTCCAGCGGCGATGCGGGCGGAGATCGAAGGCTGCCAGCATGCGCTGCAGGCCCTGAGCGGGCATCCGGTGCGCTGGTACCGCTCGGTGGTGGGCATGACCAACCCGTTCGTGGCGCCGGTGTTGAAGGCGCTCGGCCTGGTGCGCGTGGGCTGGAGTGCCCGTGGCTATGACGGCGTTGGTTGCACGCCGGAGGGTGTGCTGGCGCGGCTGTTGCCTGACCTGCGCCCCGGCGCGATCGTGCTGCTGCATGAAGGCGCCGCCCACGGCCACAACCTGGTGATCATCGCGCGCGTGCTGCAGGCGCTGGACGAACGCGGGCTGAAAGCGCAGCTGCCGGTCCCGTAACGCCGGCCCTGGTGATGTAGAGCAGTCGAGCATGGGCTCGGCTCTACAAGGGAGGCGCTACTGTAACGCCCGAGCCGATGCTCGGGTGGCGGTACGCAGCACCGGAAAAACGTCGCAGCCCGGCTCTACAGCGCGGGGCGTTCGGCCACCAGCAGCCAGCTGTTGAACGGCGTACGCCCATGCAGCGGCCGGGGGGCGGTCACCTGCAATCCAGCTTCGGCAAGCGTCGTCTGCAGCACGTCCGGATCGGGGTAGTGCCGCGGCCGCGTGCGCATCCAGCCGACCAGCCAGGCCAACCGGTCGGCCACCCGCGTGGTGCGGTCGCGGCCATCGCCGGTGGCCAGTGGCGTACGCAGCAGCAGACGGCCGCCGGGGCCCACCCGCGCACTGGCCACGCGCAGCAGTGCCTGCTGTCGGCCCGCGTCCAGGTAGTGCAGCACGTCCAGCAGCAGGACATGCCCGGCCTGCGCCGGCAGTGGCGCCTGCACGTCCGCGCAGTCGAAGCGCACGTCAGGCAGCTCGACGGCGGCACGTTGCGCGCGGGTGATCTTGCCGGCATCCACGTCCACCCCGACGTAGCCCCGGGTGCCGCCGCGCTGGCGCAGCACATGGGCGAACAGGCCCAGCCCGCACCCCAGGTCCAGTACCGGCTGCGCGTCATCCGGAAGGTGTCGCAGCACGCCGTCGTAGAGTGGGTCGCTGCAGAGCTTGCTGAGGGTGTAGTAGTAATCGCGACGGTTGCCCAAGGCGTGTGCCGGGCGGAACGCCTCGGCAATCGAACGGGCCTGTAGGGCTGACAGTGGCGTGCAGGGCAGGGGCGGGCCGTTCCGTGGCGTGCCGCCCATCGACTCAGTCCGTGCCGCCAAGCAGATGCGCGGCCACCGGCAATGCCCGCGCGCTCCACAACGCGTACATCCGCGCCGAGGGATGCAGGCCGTCGTCGGCGATCATCGCCGGATCGTCGCCCTGTGCACGGCTGATATCGGTGATGTCGACGAAGGCCACGCCCTGCTGGGTGCTGATCACCTCGGCGGCGGCGTTGAACTCGTCGGTTTCGATCTCGATCGCGGCCAGGTCGCGGCCGCTGCCGGCACCGAACGGCGTCGCACCCCAGTCGGGAAACGACAGCACCAGCACACGCTCGGGGCGGCCACCGGCGAAGCCGATTGCCCGCTGCAGCAGGGCCTGGAACTGGAGACGGTACTCGTCCAGCAGACGCCCGCGGTACTGGTTGTTGACGCCGATCAGCAGGCTGACGAAATCGAACGGGCCCTGCGCTGCGGCCGCGTCGATGCCGGCATCGAGCTCGTCGGTCGTCCAGCCGGTGGTCGCAATGGTCTGCGGATCGGACAGGTCGATGCCCTGCGCACGCAGCGCCGCGGCCAGCTGGTGCGGCCAGCGGCCTTCGATCGCAACCGCTTCACCGATGGTGTACGAATCGCCGAGAGCCAGGTAGGACAATGCCACGGCTCAGGCCACCGAACGGCGCGGCTTCAGCGGCACGACCTTGGTCGCATCCTCGGCACGGCGCGCCAGCACACGGTCGATGCGGGCGAACACATCGCGCATCACCGAAGCTTCCGGCATCAGGGTCACGCGGAAATGATGGCGGTAGGGCACGTTGAAGCTCGAGCCCGGCACCACCAGCACGCCTTCGTTGTTCATCAGGTCCAGCGCGAAGTTGTGGTCGTCGAAGCCCTTCGCAGCGGCACCGACCACGGCCGGGAACGCATACAGCGCGCCGGCCGGTGCGACCAGCGACAGGTGCTCGCTGGCTTCGCAGGCTTCGATCACCGCGCGGCGGGTTTCATACAGGCGGCCGCCTGGCGTGCACAGCTCGGAGATGGTGTCCGGACCGTTCACCGCCGCCTCGATGGCGTACTGGCCCGGCACGTTGGCACACAGGCGCAGCGCGCCCAACAGGTCCAGCGCGGCGCGGAAGTCGCCCAGGCGGGCATCGTCACCGCTGAGGTGGGCCCAGCCCACGCGCCAGCCGCAGGCGCGGTGCACCTTGCTCAGGCCGCTGAAGGTCAGGCACGGGTGGTCGCCGGCCAGCGGCGCGACCGGCTGGAACACCGCGTCGTCGTACAGGATCTGGTCGTAGATCTCATCGACCAGCAGCAGCAGGTTGTGGCGGCGCGCGATTTCCACCACCCGCTCCAGCAGCTCGCGCGGATAGCTGGCGCCGCTGGGGTTGTTCGGATTGATCAGCACGATGGCGCGGGTGCGCGAAGAGACCAGCGTCTCGATCTCGCTCGGGTCCGGCTGGAAGCCGTTCTCCGGCGCGCAGCGGTAGTACACCGGCCGTCCATCGTTGAGGATGGTCGAGGCCGACCACAGCGGGTAGTCGGGCGAGGGCACCAGCACTTCGTCGCCCGGGTTGAGCAGCGCGCGCAGCGACAGGTCGATCAGCTCGCTGACGCCGTTGCCGAGGAAGACACGGTCAGGGTGCGCATCGGGCGCGCCACGACGGGCGTAGTAGCTGGCGATGGCTTCGCGCGCCACCGGCAGGCCCTGCTGGTGGGTGTACGGGTCGGTGCGGCCCATGTCGTCGGCGATCGCGCGCTGCAGGTGCTCGGGCGCGCGGAAACCGAAAGCGCCCGGGTTGCCGATGTTGAGCTTGATCAGCTTGCGACCCTGCGCCTCCAGCTCCCGGGCTCGCCGCGCCAGTTCTCCGCGGATTTCGTAGCGCACTTCGGAAAGGCGCTCGCGGATGGCCAGGGGCTTGGGCGAGTTGGTGGACATGGGCGCTGGGCCGTCAAAAGGCATGGGACTTCCATCCTACCGGAATTGCTGCACTGCATGGCAAGGGCGCAGGGCTTGCCGTTGTTGGGCTGGCAGGGCATCGGCACAGGTAGAATGGTGGCGATGACCCAGACCCCCGATTTCACCGCCCTGCAGACCATCGGCTGGCCCTGGCCTGGCCCGGCGCAGCAGGCCGACTGGCAGGCCGCGATGGCCGCGCACCCGCAGGCCCGCCCGGCGCGGGTGATCGAACAGCACCGCACCCACTACGTGGTGGCCGATGGCCCGGACGCCTCGATCAAGGCCGAGTCGCTGCCCGAATGGCAGCGCCCGCGTTTCCCCAGCCATGAACGGCCGGCGGTGGGCGACTGGGTGCTGCTCGACGGCATCCGCATCGTCGCCCTGCTGCCGCGGCGTACCGCGATCAAGCGCGGTGCGGCCGGCGAGCATTACCACCAGCAGGTGATCGCGGCCAACATCGATACGGTGTTCATCGTCTGTGGCCTGGACGCCGACTTCAATCCGCGCCGCATCGAGCGCTACCTGCTGCTGGTTGGCGGTGGCGGCGCGGAACCGGTGGTGGTGCTGACCAAGGCCGACCAGACCGAATACAGCGAGGACGCACTGGCGGTGCTGGAAGAGCTGGAGATGCAGGGCATTGCCCTGCATGCGATCAACGGCCTGGATGCCGACAGCGTTGCCGTGCTGCAACCGTGGCTGGGGCCGGGCCGCACGGTGGTGCTGGTGGGTTCGTCGGGTGCTGGCAAATCCACGCTGACCAACACCCTGCTCGGCGAGCAGCGCATGAAGACCAACGCGGTGCGCACCAACGATTCGCGCGGCCGCCACACCACTACCCATCGCGCGCTGATGCCGCTGCCGACGGGTGCCTGCCTGATCGACACCCCCGGCATGCGCGAGCTGAAGCCGACCGGTGAAGAAACGCTGTCCGAAGGTGGCTTCGCCGATATCGAAGCGCTGGCCGCACAGTGCCGCTTCAACGACTGCAAGCACCAGCAGGAACCGGGCTGTGCGGTACGTGCCGCGATCGAGGCTGGCGAGATCGAAGAGAGCCGCCTGCTGAACTACTTCAAGCTGAAGGAAGAAGTGGCCGCCGCCGCGGCCAAGCTGGCCGTGCGCCAGGCCGAGACCGCGCAGGAGCGTGGTGGCAGGAAGGGCAAGGGCCAGCAGTTCCGTCCGGCCGGAAAGCCGCGCCGGCGCTGACAGTGCGGCCGAGCGTGGGCTCGGCTCTACAAGGGTTGCATCCCGGGACACCTTGTAGCGCCCGAGCCAATGCTCGGGCGGCGGCGCACTGCGCCGGATACGGCAGGGCGCTATAGTCCGCCCATGGAACCGACCGCAACGCTGGATCGTGATGTGGCCCACCATGCAGCGCTCGACGCGCGCCTGGTCGAGGCCGTCGGGGGCATCCGCCTGCTCGGCCTGACCAGCTGGCCGGCCACGCTGCAGGCACCTTTCCTGGAAAGTGTGGCACGTGGGCAACCGGTGCTGCCGAAGGTGGACTACCCGCGACTGGATTTCAGCGAAGAGCGCCGCGCGCTGGCCGCGATTGCCGCCGACTGCGATGACACGCATCCGCTGGGCCACTACGTGCGGCAGTCGGCGCAGAGCTGGGATCTGGCCGCGCAGCTGCTGGAAGGTCTGGGAACCGCGGCGGTCGATACCTGTTCAGTACAGCTGTTCGGCGCGCCCGAGCAGCCGCTGCCGGGCAACGGCCCGAGCACGCGCGAAGCCGCGCGTCACTTCATCCAGATTGCTGCCGAACTCGATCACGAACTGCTGGCGCCGGAAGAGCAGGTGCCGGTCTCGGCCATTGCCCTGCAGCTGCAGCTGCAGAACGACCTCGATGCGTTCTTCGAATCGCGCATCATCCAGGTGCAGCTGGATCCGGAGCTGGTGTCCAAGGCCGCTGCCGGCCCGACCCGCATCCGCCTGCGCACCAGTGCGCGCTTCAGCGCCTACGACCGCGCGCAGCTGTTCCACCATGAAGCACTGGTGCATTCGCTGACCGCATTGAACGGTCGGGAACAGCCGGTGCTGCCCAGCCTGGCATTGTCGTCGCCGCGAGTGACCGCTACCCAGGAAGGGTTGGCGACGTTTGCCGAGCAGATCACCGGCAGCATCGACATCGAGCGCCTGAAGCGCATCAGCCTGCGCACCGAAGCGATCGCGATGGCCCGCGAAGGCGCCGACTTCATCGAGGTGTTCCACTACTTCTGCGATGCCGGGCAGAACGCCGAGGAGAGCTTCGCTTCGGCGCAGCGCGTGTTCCGTGGGGTACCGCCGAGTGGCGGCCTGGCCTTTACCAAAGACACGGTGTATCTGCGCGGCCTGGTGTCCGTGCACACTTTCTTCCGCCACATGCTGGCCGAGGACCGCCTGCAGGTCTGCCGCTGGTTGTTCGCCGGCAAGATGAGCCTGGCCGATGCGATCGCGTTCGCGCCGCTGTTCGAAGCGGCTGTGCTGAAGCCGCCGCGCTGGCTGCCGCACTGGGTGAGCCGGGCGAACGGCCTGGCCGGGATGCTGGCGTTCTCGCTGTTCGCCAACCGGATACGGATGGACCAGCTGGCGCCGGAATGAAAGGCGTTGGCGGGATGATGCGCTGGCGCCTCGATTGATATCGCTGGGCGGCGGTGGCGCACCCTGGCCAGGACACGCCGTAAACCCCGCTTCGCGGTCCGGCCCAGCCGCTGGCGGCTGGGCGTTCGGGCGCTTGCGAAGCAGTGCTTCGCAAGCAAAGCGCCCTCACCCATGGGGGCTCGATCGGCGCATCCATGCGCCTCACGGTCCTGGCCAGGGTGTCCCACCGCCGCCAGACAGATTCCCGCGCGGGCGGCAGCACATCACCGCACCGAAGGGATTGCGCTTGAAAATCTTGAAAAGCAAAGAGCCGGGCAATGCCCGGCCCTTTGCTTTTGCTCTTCTTTGTCCTCCGCACCGTGGCGCGGGAAACCGTCGAGCAGGGTCGGATGGGCCGGCGCAGGACCGTTGGCGCCATGGATGGCGCCATCGAGCCCCCATGGATGGGTTTACGGCGTGTCCTGCGCCGGCCCATCCGGCCCTGCCCCGCAGCGGTAATCAAGACGCCGCGGGGCAACGCTTTCGATTTAGAACTCCGCCGCCACCGTCATGAACAACTGCCGCGGCGCGCTCGCATGGATCGCATACCGCGTGCCCTTCGGATCGGTCGGCGCGAACGAACTCAGCTGGCCCGCATAGCGCTTGTTGGTCAGGTTGGTCGCGTTCAACGACACCCGCACGTTGCGCAGGCCCAGGCCCGGGCCGAAGTCGTAGCCCGCGCCGGCGTCGAAGGTGGTCACGCCCGGCACCGACTGGTCGTTGGTGTAGGTGTAGTAGCGCTTGCCGGTGTACTTGGCACGCAGGCTGGCGAAGAAGCCGTCGCGGTTCCAGCTGATCTCGCTGGAGGCCATGCGCTGCGGCGTATCCACCGTGATCTTGCCGGCTACCGGCACGATCGCGCCGCCCGAGGTGTAGTCATCCTCGTAGGTGGTCTTGTTCCAGGACAGCGCGTTGTACCACTGCAGGCCGTCGATCGGCTTGAGGATGAAGGTCAGCTCCGCACCGTGGCTCTTCACCGAACCGACGTTGATGAAGCGCGTCACGCACTCCGGACGCGTACCGACTTCGATGCTCGAGCACGGGTTCAGCGACAGCAGGCGATTGTCGAACTTCACGTTGTAGGCGGCGATCGAGGCCTGGTACTTCTCACCGAAGGTGCGGAAGCCGGCTTCCAGGCTCTTGGACTTCTCCGGCTCCAGGCCGGCGCTGGCCGCAAACGATTCCGGCGACACCTGCAGCGGGCCACCGCTGCCACCACCGACGAACGCGGCGATGTTCTCGGCGTACGAGGCGAACAGCTCGTTGTTGGCGTTGAGCTTGAAGCCCAGACCCACCTGCGGCAGCACCGATTCCTTGGCGGTCAGCGTGCCCGAGGCGATGCTGGTTTCCACGCCAGGCTTGGCGGTGGCGCGCATGCGGGTGTTCGGGCTCTTGATGCCGACATCCACGGTCAGGCGCTGGTCCAGGAAGCGCATGCGGTCCTGCACGTAGAACTGGCGCGTGCGGATGTCGAAGTCCTGGTTGAACAGCAGGCGGTCCGGGTTCTTCAGGTACAGGTCGTCCAGGAACGGGCCGCTGATGTAGTAGAAGTTGCGGGAGACGTTATGGTCGTTCTGCTCGTACCACAGCCCGGCCTCCAGCTCGTGGATGCCCACCGTCCACGACAGCGCGGCGGTCAGGCCATCGCGGTTGATCGTGTAGTTGGTGCTGCGGATCGAGATCGGCAGCATTTTGTCGGTGCCCGGGTAGGACGGCTGGCCCGGGGCCCACCAGTGGCCCTGGCCACGGTTGTCATGGTGGTAGGCCAGCAGCTTCAGGCGGCCCTGCTCGCCGAGGCGCAGATCGGCATCGACCGAGTACAGGTTGTCGTCGCGCAGCGCACGGCTCTGGTAGTAGGCATCGTCGATGCTGTTGACGCCGCCGCTGAACTTGCAGCGTGCCTTGTTGTAGGTGCCCGGTGCGCAGTACGCGGCAGCGACGGCGCGGTCCCAGTCCGGTGCATAGATGTTCCAGTCGTAGCCCAGCCCGCGTGCCAGCATGTCCTTGGACAGGTAGGCGTAGTTGGCCTGGCTGGCGCGCGAGGTGGCCACGAACGCACCGAAGCGGTGGTCGCCGACATTCCACACCGCCTTGGCATTGAACTGGCGCGTGGTCTGGTTCTGGTACGGCGCGGCCCACATGTCCTGGTCCTGGTGCACGCCGGAGACATAGGCCGAGAAGCCGTTGATGTCGCCGGTATCCACGCGCAGGTAGCCGCGACGCTGGTTGTTGTCACCCACGGTGACGCTGGCCCGTCCACCGAATTCGGTGGACGGGTCCATCGAGAAGTACTGGATGGTGCCGCCCAGGTTGCTGGTCGACGCCACGCCCAGCGAGCCGATGCCCTGCGACAGTTCGGCGCCGGCCAGGTTCTCGGCGATGATCGCGCGGGCGATGCTCAGGCCGTTGTAGTTGCCGTAGCTGTTGTCACCCAGCGGAATGCCATCGAGCGTATAGCCCAGGCGGCTCTTGTCGAAGCCGCGCAGGCTGATGGTCTGCGATTCCTCGTTGGCGCCGAAGGCATCGTTGGACTGCACCGACACGCCCGGCAGGCGATCGAGGATCTTCTGGCCGCTGGTGCCCGGCGGCAGAACCTGCTTGTCGACGGCGGTGATGCGCTGCACCTGGCGGGTCTCGCCCTGGCCGATCACGGAGACGGTATCCAGCGTCTGCGCGCTCAGCGCGGTGTCGGTGCTGGCGTTGGCGCCGGTGTCGGCCACGGTGGCGGCATGTGCGCTGGCGGCGGCGGAGAGCGCGATCGCCACGGCGATCGTCAGGTGTCGGGTCTGCATGGTGGTCCGTTGCATTGGGGGTGGTCACCGGCACGCGTGCGCGGTGCATGGCCACTATGCGAACGGAACATGAAACCTTCTTTACGAAAAACCAACGAACGATGCAGGGGCGTGATGCGTGTTCCGCAACATCACTGTCACGGAGCAGACGCCTCCGCCGGCCTGAGAACCACCTGCGAGACACAGCGGTGATCCACGCCGGGGAACAGGTAGCTGATCCAGCGGTCGGGCTTGGCGTAGCTCAGCGTCAATGCCTGTTCCGGTGCATGGCCGCTGGGAGGCAGCACCCGGTCAGCAAGGCCGAGGCGCTGATTGATCTGCCGGCGGGTCACGCAGGCACCGCCGATGTCCAGGCGCACGGACTGCACGCGTTGATGGTCCGGGTGCAGCGTCACCACGCCGGCCGTGACCCGCAGCGGCGGTGAAAGCGGCATCGAAGGCAATGTCAGGTGCGGCGGCGCCGCGCGCGTTTCGATGGCCGCCGCTGGCGCAGGAATGACCGAATGCAGGTCGGCGAGCCGTGGTGTGCGCGGCCATGGCGCCGCCCAGCGCCGGCTCAGTTCCACCAGCCGGTCGGCCTGCATCTCATCAGCCATGGTCATCGCAGCCGGTGTAGCCGCCACGCACAGCGCGGGCAACAGCATCATCGCGATGGTCCACCCCCAGCGCTGCATGCGCGCACTCCCGGTGCCTGGCTCGTCGCCGGTATAGCACGGGCGCAGTACAGGCAGAAAAAAGGGGCCGGATCCCCCTCGCATGCGAAGGTTCTCCGGCCCCGGCGCACTCCGTGGGGGAGGGCTTAGCCCATGTACAGGCCACCATTGACGGCGTAGTCGGCACCGGTCACATACGAGGCTTCATCCGACGCCAGCCAGGCGCACAGGCCGGCCACTTCCTCGGGGCGGCCCAGGCGACGCACCGGCACCGACGCCGCCAGCCGGTCCAGCACATCCGGCGGGAAGCTGCTGATCGCCTGGCTGGCGATGTAGCCCGGCGACAGCGTGTTGACGGTAACGCCGCGCGACGCAACTTCGGCAGCCAGTGCACGGCTGAAACCGTGCATCGCGGCCTTGGCGGTGGCGTAGTTCACCTGGCCGATCTGGCCCTTGTGGGCGCTGACAGAACCGATGTTGATGATGCGGCCCCAGCCACGCGTGGCCATGCCGTCAACCACCTGCTTGGTCAGGTTGAACAGCGCATTGAGGTTGGAGGCGATCACCGCATTCCAGTCCTCCACGTTCATCTGCCGGAACAGCAGATCACGGCTTCCACCGGAATTGTTGACCAGCACGTCCACCTCGCCGACTTCTGCACGCACCTTGGCGAACGCGGCACTGGTCGAGGCCCAGTCAGTCGCGTTGCCCTCCGAGGCAATGAAATCGAAGCCCTGTTCGCGCTGCTCGCGCAGCCAGTTGGCCTTGCGCGGTGAGTTCGGCGCGCAGCCGGCAACCACGGTGTGGCCGCTGCGGGCCAGGCTCTGGCAGATGGCAGTGCCGACACTGCCCATTCCACTGGTGACGTAAGCGATTCGAAGCGTCATTGCAGAAGGCTCCTTGGCAAAGGGTCAGGCGGCGAGGGGATACAGGCCGAACAGCAGGCTGCCGATCATCAGCAGCATCGAGATGGCGATGGCCCACTTCAGGGTGAACTTCTGGTGGTCGGCGAATTCGACCTTGGCCAGGCCCACCAGCAGGTAGGTGGACGGCACCAGCGGGCTGAGCAGGTGCACCGGCTGGCCGGCCAGCGAGGCGCGCGCCATTTCCACCGGGGTGATGCCGTAGTTGCCGGCGGCCTCGGACAGGATCGGCAGCACGCCGAAGTAGAAGGCATCGTTGGACATGAAGAAGGTGAACGGCATCGACGCCACAGCGGTGATCACCGCCAGGTACGGTCCCCACGATTCCGGGATCACGGCCAGGAAGCTGTGGGACATCGCTTCGACCATGCCGGTGTTGTTGAGGATGCCGGTGAAGATGCCCGCAGCGAAGATCAGCGACACCACCGACAGCACGTTGCCGGCGTGGTTGACCACGCGGCGGCGCTGTTCGGCCAGGTTAGGGTAGTTGATCACCAGCGCGATGGCGAAGCCGACCATGAACAGCACCGGCATCGGCAGCACGCCGATGATCAGCGCAGTCATCAGCGCTACGGTCAGGGCCAGGTTCACCCACAGCAGCTTCGGCCGCTTGATGTCTTCGGCGTCCTCCACCGACGGCAGCGCGTTGTTGTCATCGGACACGCTGTTGTCCATCCAGCTGCCACCCTGCGGCAGGGTTACCACGCCCAGGCGGCGGCGTTCCTTCAGGCCCAGGTACCAGGCCAGCAGCAGCACGCCGGCACAGGCGATCACCATCGAAGGGATCAGCGGCACGAACACATCGGCCGGGTCCACGTGCAGCGCGGTGGCCGCGCGTGCGGTCGGGCCGCCCCACGGGGTCAGGTTCATCACGCCGCCGGCCAGGATGGTCACGCAGGTCATGTTCAGCGCGTTCATGCCGAGGCGCTGGTACAGCGGCAGCATCGCCGAGACGGTGATCATGTAGGTGGTCGAGCCATCACCATCGAGCGAGATCAGCATCGCCAGCACCGCGGTGCCGAGTACGATCTTCATCGGATCGCCCTTGACGAAGCGCAGGATCACCCGCACCAGCGGATCGAACAGGCCGGCATCGATCATCACGCCGAAGTAGAGGATGGCGAACATCAGCATCACGCCGGTGGGCGCGATCTTCTTGATGCCCTCCAGCATCATCTCGTCGATGCCGGCGCCGAACCCGCCGATCAGCGCGAACAGGATGGGGATGGTGATCAGGGCGACGAGCGGCGACAGGCGCTTGCTCATGATCAAGTACATGAACGTAATGACCATGCCAAAGCCGAGGATGCTCAGCATCATCTGCGGACTCCTTGCGAAAACAGGACGTGGGTGAGTGGAAGGGGCCCGGGCGGCATGCCCGGGAATCCGGGCTTAGAAGTCGTACTGCAGGCGGCCGGTGACCGCGCGCGTGCGATCCACCGTCACCCCGGCCAGGCGGTCGCGGTTGCGGCTTTCGATCAGGTTGAGCATGAAGCGCAGGTTGTCGCGCAGGTACCAGTTGCCACCCAGCGTCCACGCTTCGGTGCTGCCGCGACGCAGGTCCGGTGCGCCATCGAGATGCTGCGCGCCCCACATCTGGTCATAGCGCAGCGCCACTTCGAAGGCGCCGGCCTTGTGGCGGATGTCCTTCACCCGCGCGAAGCGGCCGGTCTTGCGGTCGTAGGCGCGGCTTTCGCCGGTGACGAACCAGCTGACCATGCCGTAGGCGGCCATCACGTCGCCACGCTGCGCGCCGTCATCGAAGGTGGCGCCGCTGAACTCGCCCTGCCACGAGAGCGGGCCGCGCACCTGCGCGTACTCCAGCGACCACTTGTTGACGTCGGTATCGCGGCCGGTGGAGAAGTCGACCAGGGTCAGGCGGCTGTTGTCGGACAGGTGGCCGGCCGGGCGCGGGCGGATCTTCAGGCCCGGAACGCCGTTAGCGCCGGGGTTGTCATAGGCCTCGCGGGCCAGCGACAGGCCCAGGTGCAGCACGTCACCGTCGGCGGGCGAGGGCGCCCAGGTAACGCGACCACCGGCGGCGCGGCCCTTCACCTGCCAGGCATCGATGCTTTCCAGGCTGTAGATGCTGGCCGCCCAGGTGAAGTCACCCGGATTGGCCTGCCACGACGCGCCCAGGCGGTACAGCGGTGCCAGCGTGGTGCCGGCGTTGCCGCGCTCCAGGAAGCTGCCGTAGTTGGAGCTGGTGCGGTCATCCAGCGAGAAATACTGCTTGAACTGGCCGACGGTGAGTTTGCCGGCCTTGCCGAAGCTGCGCGCCAGGTATACATCCTTGGCCTCGACGCGGTCGCCGGAGAAATCGGCCTCCAGCTTGTAGTCGACTACGAAGAACTTGCCGGACACGTCAACCCACGCGCGGCGGATTTCGGTGTCGTCCTTGTTCGGGGCGCCGCGGTTGTCGTTGTCGAAGGTGGCGAAGTCCAGGTGCAGGCGGCCACCCAGGGTGGCGGTGACCGGACGATCGTCTTCGGCAGCGAAGGCCGGCGCCGACAGGGCCGCCAGCGCCATCATGGCGGCAGGACGCCGCCAGGCAAACGTGAATTCCACAAACCCTCCCAGGTGCGCGCCAGGCGCGCGGCAATCGTGGGCACCGGACGGTGCGCGGCCGCAGTCTGGGTCGCCGTAGCTGTCATCGTCCTGTCAGCGGTTTGTGCGGTGCAGCGTAAAAGGCCGCCGGGCACGCCCCGGCGCTACCCATGTGGTGTATCCCGGGAGCGCCGGTCCATGACCGGCGGGCGGACCCGGCGCCATGCGGTAGCATTCGCTTCCCCTCCCACCGTCGTGCCCATGCGCCTGCTGCTGGTCGAAGACAACCCGGATCTGGCCGATGCGATCATCCGTCGCATGCGTCGCAGTGGGCATGCCGTGGACTGGCAGGCCGATGGCCTGGCCGCCGCCAGCGTGCTGCGCTACCAGAGCTTCGACCTGGTGGTGCTGGACATCGGCCTGCCCAAGCTCGACGGCCTGCGCGTGCTGGCCGGCATGCGCGAGCGCGGCGACAGTACGCCGGTGCTGATGCTGACCGCGCGCGATGGCATCGAAGACCGCGTGCAGGCACTGGACGTCGGTGCAGATGACTACCTGGGCAAGCCGTTCGATTTCCGTGAATTCGAAGCGCGCTGCCGCGTGCTGCTGCGGCGCGCGCGTGGCCAGGCCAGCGAAGTGGTGCAGATCGGCGGCTTCCAGTTCGACAACGCAGCGCACCGGGTCACGCTCGACGGCGAGCCGATCGAGCTGCCCAACCGCGAATATCGGCTGCTGGAGATCCTGGTCGGCCGGCTGGGCCAGGTGGTGGGCAAGGACGAGATCGGCAACGGCCTGTTCGGCTTCGATGACGAGGCTGGGCCGAATGCCATCGAGCTGTATGTTGGTCGCCTGAGAAAGAAACTGGCCGGCGCACCGCTGCGCATCACTACCGTGCGCGGCGTCGGCTACCTGCTGGAAGCCAGTGATGGCAGCGCCGACGCCGATGGCTGACGTACGCGCTGCGAACGCGGCACCGGGCTCGCTGCGCCGCACGCTGCTGCTCTACCTCGGTGCATTGCTGGCAGTGTTCGCGGTGGCACTGCTGTTCGCCGCGCGCGACTATGGCCAGCGCGCGGCGAACCGTTCCTACGATCACCTGCTGGTGTCTTCGGCGCTGTCCATCGCCGATTCGGTGGCGCTGGTCGACGGCCAGTGGCAGGTCGATCTGCCCTACGCCGCGCTGGATCTGCTGGCGATGGCCCCGGAAGACCGCGTGTTCTATCGCGTGGCCGACAGCCGCGGCAACCTGATCACCGGCTATGGCGAGCTGCCGGCACCGCCGCGTCGCCCCGGCACGCAGCCGCAACTGTTCGATGCCACCTACAGCGGCGAGACCGTGCGCTTCGTGGTGGTCGGCCGCAGCTTCGCCGCGGCGTCGGCGCAGGGCGAAGTGCAGGTGCAGGTGGGCCAGACCCGACGCGCGCGCGAAGCGGTCGCGCAGGACATGGTCAATCGCGCACTGCTGGCGATCGGCGTGCTGTCCGGCCTGCTGCTGGCGCTGGTGGCCTTTGGCGTGCACCGCGCGTTCCGCCCACTGGTGCGGGTGGAACGCGAGCTGTCGCGCCGCGAACCGTCCGACCTGAAGCCCCTCGACGCGCGCGTGCCGCGCGAGATGGACCAGATGGTGGCAGCGTTGAACCGCTTCATGGAGCGCCTGTCCAGCAGCAACGAGACACTGCGCGCGTTCATGGCCGAGGCCGCGCACCAGATGCGCACGCCGTTGGCGGCGCTGCGTGCGCAGGCACAGCTGGCGCTCGATGATGACGATCCGGACGACATGCGCCGCAGCCTGCAGGCGATCGAGCGCAATGCCACCCATATGAGCCGCCTGCTCAACCAGCTGCTCAGCGATGCCAGTGTGATCCACCGTTCGCACCTGCAGCGTTTTGCCGCGGTGGACCTGGCCGATACCGTGCACCAGGCGTTGCATGAAGCCTTGCCGCAGGCCGGACCGGCGCCGCGCGTGCAACTGGCGATGACCGCCGAGCCGGTGCAGGTGCATGGCGACGCGCTGCTGCTGCGCGAGGCGATCAAGAACCTGGTCGACAACGCACTGAAGTACGGCGGCGACGGTCCGTTGCAGATCGCGTTGACCGTCGACGGCGGACAAGCGGTGCTGACCATCGCCGACCACGGTGCGGGGATCGCGGCCGCCGATGCCGAGCGCGTCTTCGAACGCTTCGCACGTGGCGACGGAGCACCGTCTGGAGGCGCGGGGCTGGGCCTAGCCATCGTCAAGCGCGTGGTCGACAGCCACGGCGGCCGTATCGATCTGAGCAATCGCCCGCAGGGGGGGCTGATCGCCACCATCCGCCTGCCCCGGAGTACGCCATGATCCGCCTGTTCGTCGCTGCCGTTGCCCTGCTGCTGGCCCTGCCGGTATTGGCCGCGCCCGGCGACGTGCGCCGTTTTCCTGCGAAGGGGGCCGCGACGGCGCAGCTGCGCATCCACGGCACCACCGATATCGAAGTGTTCGCGGTGGTGATCGCCGATTACCAGCGCCTGCATCCCGGCACCGAAGTGGTGTACGAGGACATCATCACCCAGGACCTGTACGCGCGTTACCTGCATGACCGCGCCGGGCCGGCGTCGCCGGACCTGCTGATCTCCAGTGGCATGGACCTGCAGACCAAGCTGGTCAACGATGGCCACGCCCTGCCGCATCGCTCGGCGCAGACCGCTGCGCTGCCGGGCTGGGCGCAGTGGCGCAACGAGGCGTTCGGCATCAGCTACGAGCCGGTGGTGATGGTCTACAACACCCGCGCGATGGCCGCGGCGAAGGTGCCGCACACGCGCCGCCAGCTGCTTGACCGCCTGCGTGCCGAAGGCGCGCCACTGCGCGGCAGGGTCGGCACCTATGACATCGAGCGCAGCAGCGTCGGCTACCTGCTGGCGACCCAGGATGCACAGCGCGGCAGCATCGCCGGCGCGTTGCTGGGCGCACTCGGCGACAACGAAGTGGTGCGCGAGGAACGCACCGGCGTGCTGCTGGACCAGGTTGCCAGCGGCCAGCTGTCACTGGTCTACAACGTGCTCGGCTCCTACGCGCAGGCGCGTGTCGATGCCGGCGCGCCGCTGGCCATCGTCGAGCCCGAGGACTATACGCTGGTGGTACTGCGCACCGCAGTGATCCCGCGTACCGGCCCACACCCGGAAGAAGCCCGGCGCTTCCTCGATTACCTGCTGTCGCCGCGCGGCCAGCAGGTACTGTCGCGCGAAGCGCGGCTGATGCCGATCGTGACCGGCAACGCGCGCGGCGACGATGCCCCCGGCCGCAGCCGCCGCCCGATCCAGCTCGGCCCGGGCCTGCTGGTGTACCTGGATGCGCTCAAGCGCCGCCAGTTCCTGGACGCCTGGCGCAGCAGCGTGGAGCCGGCCGGGCGCTGACCTATCGCTTCATGAATGGAGCTGTCGGCCGATATCCATGATCCTTCCCTTTGAAGCGGAACGAGGATGGATGCAAGCAGGTTGGCCACGATTGCCATCGAGTCCGGCAGAAGGTTCGATGTCCTTCTACGCTGGGCAGCGCTTCATCGTTGGCGGCGTCTGTGCATTGTTTTCGCGTTCGCATCGCTGCTGGTATCCGGCTACTGCGTGATTCTTCTGGTGTCATTCCACCAATCGACTCAGGAAGGGGCTGAAGGGGTAGAGCGGTATGAGCGAGCCTTGCAGGAGGATCTTGTAAAGGCGGGTATGGAATCTGCAGAACAGTGTTCCATCGCACGTCAGTCAGGATCGACAGATGCTGAAGTTCACTGCCCAGCTGCAGAACGTCTATACGCGGAGGCGCGTCTGGGGATACTCGAAGAACGTCGCCAGGAAGTACTGGCTGCGAAGGCTTACTCGGCAATGGTGCTGGACTATCTGCAGCAGTTGCGGCGGATCGAGATGGCGTGGGACAGGGATCACATTTCAGGGGTTCATGGGAAGTGGATGAAAGCCTTGGTAAGTCCTCTCGGTGTGGCTCTGGCAATGGCAGTGCAGCTGCTGCTCTATGTCGCTGTGGTTGTCCGCATTGAGCAGTTGGCGCATACCGCGAGCATGGCCATCTCTCGTCCTCCGGAAACTGATCAGCCGGTGGAGGACGACTTGGTGGTGGGAGACGTGCCAAACTTGCCTCATGAGCGAATACACCATCCTGATCGCCGATGACCACCCGCTGCTGCGTTCGGCGGTGGTGCAGTCCTTGCGGCAGAGCCTGCCGCTGGCGCAGGTGCGCGAGGTCGCCAGCGCCGAGGCATTGGCCGAAGCACTCGACGCGCACCCGGATGTGGACCTGGTGCTGCTCGACCTGACCATGCCCGGCGCACACGGTTTTTCCGCGCTGCTGCACGTGCGCGGCTCGCATCCGGACATTCCGGTGGTGATCCTCTCGTCCAACGATCATCCACGGGTGATCCGCCGCGCCCAGCAGTTCGGCGCCGCTGGCTTCATCCCGAAGTCGGCCCCCGCCGAGACCATCGGCGAGGCGGTGCAGGCGGTACTTGATGGTGGCCTGTGGTTCCCGGCGATGGCCGCCGAACGTTCCGAGGCTGATGCGTTGCTGGCCAGCCGCCTGGCGCAGCTGACGCCGCAGCAGTTCCGGGTGCTGCTGTGCCTGGCCGATGGCCTGCTCAACAAGCAGATCGCCTACACGCTGGGGTTGGCCGAGAACACGGTGAAGGTGCATGTCACCGCGATCCTGAAGAAGCTCGAATGCCACAGCCGCACACAGGCGGCGGTGCTGGTGAAGGCGCTGGAGCCGGAAGGCGACGCCGGCGCCGGGCTGTAGTTTCCAGCCAACGGCGCAGCCCCTTGTGGGTGGTGAGTCGATACAGTCGACTGTTAGTCGACTTGCGCCGTGCGTGGCCATGCCTGGCCGGTCGGGTTGGGTGCGCGGGGGACGCAGCGCTGACAGATTTCGGTGGCCCGTCACCCGCGGATAAGAAAAAGAAAATCAAAAGCAAAAGCAGCCTGGCAGGCCGCCTTTTGTAGAGCCGAGCCCACGCTCGGCTGCTTTGCGGCCGATCCGCGAAGCCGAGCATGGGCTCGGCTCTACACGAGCAAGCGCAGCGCGCGACCCGCTTTTGATCTTATTTTCTTCTTCGTGGGTGCAGGCCACCGAAATCTGTCGGAGGCCGGTCGGGTTGGGTGCGCGGGGGTGTCAGCCGCATGGATGCGGCTGCCAAGCCTCCAGGGACGGATTCACGGCGCCCCCCGCGCACCCAGCCCGACCGGTCCACCCACGGCTTTTGCTTTCCACGACCAACCAGACACCACCCACGAGGGGCTGCGCCGTTGGCTGGAAACTACCCGCGATGGCGGATCAGCAACTGACTCATCAGCGCCCGCAGCGCCGGCGGCTTCACCGGCTTGGCCATCATTCCCCAACCGCGCTCGGCGGCCATCTCGCGCAGCCCGGCATCGCGCTCTGCAGTGACCAGCACTACCGGCGGGCGCGCCCGCCACAGCTCAGCCAAGGTCTCGTACAACACCGGCCCGTGGTGATCACCCATGCGCACATCCAGCAGCACCAGCTCCGGCACCGTTTCGACACTGGCCAGCTGCAACGCGGCCTGCGGGCCATCGGCCAGCATCACCTCGCAGCCCCAGCGCTCCAGCAGTGCACGGCTGGCTGCGCAGACGTGCGGATCATCATCGATCACCCACACCCGGCGCCCGCGCAGTGGATTGTCCGCAGCCGGTTCCTGCACCAGCACCGGCGCCGGTGCCTTGGCAGGAATCGCGCTGGCCTCGCCGAACGGCACGCCCACCGCGAACACGCTGCCCTGGCCCAGCTGTGAACGCAGCCGGATCGGATGGCCGAGCAGGCGGCCGATGCGGTCGACGATGGCCAGGCCGAGACCGGCGCCGCGCTGCTGGCCGTCGTGCAGGCGGCGGAATTCCTCGAAGATTTCGCCCTGCAATGCGTCCGGAATGCCAGGGCCCTGGTCGTGCACTTCGATCCACAGCAACCCTTCACGGCGACGGCAGCCAAGCAGCACGCGACCACGCTCGCTGTAGCGCAGGGCATTGGACAGGAAGTTCTGCAGGATGCGACGCAACAGCGCTTCATCGCTGACCACCACCGCAGCGGTATCGACCCAGTCGACTACCAGGCCACGGGACTGTGCGGCGATGCCGAACTCGCGCGCCAGCGTCTGCAGCAGCGGGCCCAGCCGGAACGCCTGTACGCGCGTGGGCAGACTGCCCGATTCCAGTCGCGCGATATCCAGCAGGCTGTTGAGGATGGCGTCCTGCGCAGCCAGCGCGGCATCAATGTGGTCGCTGGTCTGCTGCTGCGCCGGGTCGCTCAGCTTGCCGCGCAGCACCGAGACGAACATGCGTGCAGCGTTGAGTGGCTGCAGCAGGTCGTGCACGGCCGAGGCGACGAAGCGGGTCTTGTAGCGGTTGGCCTGTTCGGCTTCGCGGCGTGCTTCGTCCAGGTCACGGGTGCGCTCGGCGATGCGGTGCTCCAGCGCATCGGCCAGCGAACGCAGTTCGCGCGCGGCGTTCTTGTAGCTGGTGATGTCGGCATAGCTGGTGACGAAACCGCCGTCGGGCAGCGGATTGCCACGGATCTCCAGCACCGTGCCGTCGTCCTTCTCGCTTTCGCGCATGTGCGGGCGACCGCTGCGCAGGTGGTTCAGGCGACGCTCGATGGCTTCGTCCACCGGGCCGGGACCGAGCAGGCCACGGCGTGCATTGAAACGGAACAGTTCCTCGATCGGCCGGCCGACGCGAACCAGGTCTGCCGGGAACCGGAACAACTCCAGATAGCGCGCATTCCATGCCACCAGCCGCAGCTCGCGGTCGATCACCACCACGCCCTGCGGCAGGTGCGCCAGGCTGCGGCTGAGGCCGCTGTCAGCGTCGGTTGCAGCCTGCAGCAGGCCATCCTGTGCGGTGCGCAGTTCCTGTGCATGCTGCTTGAGCAGGGTTTCGAGTTCGCGGCGGCTGCGCAGGCGGTGTTTGGCCAGGCGCCGGCGCTGCTGCACGAACAGCACCAGGAAGCCCAGCGCCAGCCATGCGGCACCGCCGGTGAGTGCGGCCGCGCGCCCGGCAGATGTGGCTGCACTGGCATCGTGCAGCAGGTGCAGGTTCCAGCCTTCGGCGGGCAGCGGCAGGCTCTGCCACAGCATCGGCTGCGGCAACGTCGGGTCCAGCAGGCGCACCATGCGGCCGCCATCGGCCAGCACGTCTTCGGTACGCGCACGCAGTGGTTGCAATGCGCGGTCGGCGTACTGGCGGGCATCGAGCATCTCGCGGCGCTCGTCGGCGCCCAGCGGGCGCAGCAGCCGGTAGCGCCAGCTGTCGCGATTGGCGAGGAAGATCACGTCGTGATCGTCGCTGGCCAGCACCACGTCCGGACTGCTCAACCATTCCTGTTCCAGTGCGGACAGCTCGACCTTGATCACCACCACGCCCAGCCGCTGGCCATCTTCCTCGATCGCCTGCGACAGGTAGTAGCCGGGCACACCGGTGGTCATGCCGATGCCGTAGAAGCGGCCACGGCCCTTGGCCAGCGCCTGACGGTAATAGGGACGGTAGCTGTAGTTCTCGCCGACATTGGTGGTCGGCTGGTCCCAGTTGCTCGCTGCGACCGCCACGCCGTCGTGGCCGACCAGGGTCAGGGTCGAGGCCCGGGTGACCTCATTGGCGCGTTGCAGCTTGAGGTTCAGCCGCTGCCGTTCGGCAGGCGAGGGCGGTACGCGCAGGGCATGCAGCAGGTCCGGGTCCAGCGCCAGTACCTGCGGCAGCGTGCCGAAGCGGTCGATGCGCTGTTGCAGGCCCTGGCCATACAACTGCAGCTGGCGTTGTACCTGGCTGCTTTCCTGGCCCAGTGCGCGGCGCCAGGCGTAGTGGCCTGCGGCGACGGCACACAGCACGGTGCCGCCGACCATCACCAGGACGGTCAGCAACAGCATCCGATGGCGGTTGAGCCAGTACATGGCGGCAGTCTACGCAGGGCCGGCGGGCGTGGCATGCACGCCCGCCGGGATCTGACGTGGAAGGGGTCAGAAGTGCATCTGCGCGCGCAGTTCGAAGATCTCCGGCGTGCTGTGCACGCCACGGCGGCTGGCGTCGACCTTCACGTAGTTGGCCTGGAACTTGAAGTGGCTGGTCAGGTACCAGTTCGCGCCCAGGGTCAGGCCGTGCTGGCGGCCACCGAGAATGCTGCCGTCGTCCAGGTCCAGGCGGCTGTAGCGGGCCACCAGTTCCACCGCGCCGTAGTCATGCGCCGGCTTGATGTTGGCCACGGCACCAGCGTTGTACGGGCGCGATTCACCGGTCAGCACCCAGCTGGCCATCGCGTACTGGCCGCTGCCGGTGTAATCCGGCAGGCCCTTGCGGGTGACGGTGGCCTGCAGCGCTTCGGCCTGCAGCGAGAACGGGCCGCGGATCCAGATGCCTTCCAGGCCGGTGCGACGGATCTGGTCGGCGGTGACCAGCGCGCCGGAATCGACGAAGCGGATGTCGGTCAGGCCAGCTTCCGGGCGTGCGCGCAGGCGTGCGCTGGCCTCATGGTGCACATCACGGCCATCGCTGTAGCCACGCGGATTTTCCTGCGAATAGGCCACGCCCAGGTGGATCACGTCACCCGGCGCCTTCACCGGCGTCCACACCGCACGCACCGCCTGGGTGGTGCCGGGGTTGTCGCCCTGCAGGTCCTTGCCACCGTAGGCGCCGGCCTGCAGCAGGTACTGCGGGCGCTCCAGCACCCATTCCACGCCGGTACGGCGGCCGGCATAGAAGGCCTGCACGGGCAACGCGGTCTCCAGGAACGTGCCGGCGCGCGAGGACGTGTTCGCATCCAGACCGACCGGGGTCTTCATGTAGCCGAAGCGGAAGCGGCCGACGTCACGGCCGAAGAGGGCCTTGCTCTCGACGCGCACGAACACGTCCAGCCAGGTGTCGGACTGGAAGTCGTAGTAGACCATTGCGTCATAGACGCCCTTCTTCTTCAGCGTCGCACCGAACTCCTTGCGGCGCACGGCGTCGTCGTCCTCAAGGCCGCTGCCCGAGGAGAAGTCGTTGTAGTCGTAGGCGATGTTGGCGGTGGCGGCCAGTTCGGTGCCGTTGCCGAAGGTGTACTTGGTCGGCCAGTTGTCGAAATCCGCAGCCGAAGCGAAGGCGGGAAGGGCGGCCAGGGACAGGGCCAGCAAGGTGGGAATCGGGCGCATGTTGGGTGCGGCTCTCTCAGATTGCGTGTGGACAGGACAACAACGGCCGTCGGGGCCGAAACTTTCGCAAGGACACGCCCGGCCGTTCAGCCTGGGCCACCGGCCTCCCCCAGGATCGGGCGGTGCGTCGCCAGTGTAGGCATCGCCGCCAGCTGAACCGGGGGGCTAGTACCAATAGGTTATCTGCGCCGGCGTGCCCGGCGCGTACAAAGGCGTCCATTGGTCGCACCCGCTGCGCGTCGTGCACAGGGCCTGCGATCAGTTTCCACGGTAACGGTTCCCGCGCTGTCCCGGGTCCGTACGTGCCTGAAAACGCCCCTTCCGGAGTCCGCCATGCACATCCCGTCCGCAGCCCCGGCGCCTGCAAAGCCGTTGCCGATCTATCGCCAGCTGTATTTCCAGGTGATCGTGGCGATCGTCCTGGGCGCCATCCTCGGCCACTACGAACCGCTGATCGGTGAGAAGATGAAGCCGCTGGGCGATGCCTTCATCAACCTGGTGAAGATGATCATCGCACCGGTGATCTTCCTGACCATCGTCACCGGCATCGCCAGCATGACCCACCTGCGCACGGTGGGCCGCGTGTTTGCCAAGGCAATGGCGTACTTCCTGTTCTTCTCCACGCTGGCGTTGATCGTCGGCATGATCGTGGCGCACGTGGTGCAGCCCGGCGCCGGCATGAACATCAACCCGGCCGAGCTGGACCAGACCGCGGTGCACAGCTACGTCGAGAAGTCGCATGACCTGACCCTGGTCGGCTTCCTGATGGACATCATCCCGAAGACGCTGCTCAGCGCCTTCGTCGACGGCAACATCCTGCAGGTGCTGTTCGTGGCCGTGCTGTTCGGCATCGCACTGGCGATGGTGGGCGAGAAGGGCAAGCCGGTGCTGAACTTCCTGGAGGCGCTGGTCGCCCCGGTGTTCAAGCTGGTGCACATCCTGATGAAGGCCGCCCCGATCGGTGCCTTCGGCGCGATCGCCTTCACCATCGGCAAGTATGGCGTCGGCTCGCTGATCAACCTGGCCTGGCTGGTGGGCTCGTTCTACCTCACCGCCTTCCTGTTCGTGGCGGTGATCCTGGGCCTGGTCTGCCGCCTGTGCGGGTTCTCGGTGTTCAAGCTGGCCCGCTATCTGAAGGCCGAGCTGCTGCTGGTGCTGGGCACCTCGTCCTCGGAATCGGCGCTGCCGTCGCTGATGGAGAAGATGGAACGCGCCGGCTGCAGCAAGTCGGTGGTCGGCCTGGTGGTCCCCACCGGCTATTCGTTCAATCTGGACGGCACCAACATCTACATGACCCTGGCCGCGCTGTTCATCGCCCAGGCCACCAACACCGAACTGACCCTGGGCCACCAGATCGCCCTGCTGCTGGTCGCCATGCTCAGCTCCAAGGGCGCGGCCGGCGTCACCGGTGCCGGCTTCATCACCCTGGCCGCCACCCTGGCCGTGGTGCCGGAAGTGCCGGTGGCCGGCATGGCGCTGATCCTGGGCGTGGACCGCTTCATGAGCGAATGCCGCTCGCTGACCAACTTCATCGGTAATGCGGTGGCCACGGTGGTGGTGTCGCGCTGGGAAGGCGCGCTGGACCGTGACCGCCTGAAGCTGGCGCTGGACGGCCGCGAGAGCGAGCTGCCGCCGCCGGTCGATGCCGTGCCGGAGGCTCTGCCCGCCAAGGGCTGACACAGGTGTGTGGTACCGCGGGGCCGATCACGAAAGTGGTACGGCCCCGCGGCGTTTCAAGGCGTCCCACGGCTGTCACGGGAGGCGCCGAAGCTGGTCTCGCGGTACCGTCGCATACGGCACAGGATTGTGCGGTCGCAGCATGCCTGCGACAGGATAGCGACAGGTCCAGACGCTCCAACGGGGGTATCATCCCCTGTCCCTTCTGCCCATTCATGTAACCCACATCGATGTCCAACGAAGATTTCAAACAGGCCGCCCTCGATTACCACCGGATGTCTCCGCCCGGCAAGATCAAGGTTTCCGCTACCAAGCCCATGCTGACGCAGCGCGACCTGTCGCTGGCGTATTCGCCGGGCGTGGCGTACGCCTGTGAAGCGATCAAGGCCGACCCGCAGCAGGCCAGCGAGCTGACCGCGCGCGGCAACCTGGTGGCGGTGATCTCCAACGGCACCGCGGTGCTGGGCCTGGGCAACATCGGCGCGCTGGCCGGCAAGCCGGTGATGGAAGGCAAGGGCGTGCTGTTCCAGAAGTTCGCCGGCATCGATGTGTTCGACATCGAAGTGGATGAAACCGACCCGGACAAGCTGGTCGACATCATCGCCTCGCTGGAGCCGACCTTCGGCGGCATCAACCTGGAAGACATCAAGGCTCCGGAATGCTTTGTGGTCGAGCGCAAGCTGCGCGAGCGCATGAAGATCCCGGTGTTCCATGACGACCAGCACGGCACGGCGATCATCGTCGGCGCAGCGGTGCTCAACGCCATGGCGATCACCGGCAAGAAGATCGAGGACGTGAAGCTGGCGACCACGGGCATGGGCGCCGCCGGCATTTCCTGCGTGAACATGCTGGTGCAGCTGGGCCTGAAGCCGGAGAACATCCTGGCCTTCGACCGCGAGGGCGTGATCCATACCGGTCGTACCGACCTGGATCCGGAAAAGCAGCGCTATGCGCGCGACACCGACAAGCGCACCCTGGCCGAGATCGTCGACGGCGCGGACATCTTCCTGGGCCTGTCGGCCCCGGGCATCCTGACCGCCGAGATGGTCAAGACCATGGCGCCGGACCCGGTGATCTTCGCACTGGCCAACCCGACTCCGGAAATCATGCCGGAGGTGGCGCGCGCCGCGCGTCCGGACGCGATCATCGGCACCGGCCGTTCGGACTACCCGAACCAGGTCAACAATGTGCTGTGCTTCCCGTACCTGTTCCGCGGTGCGCTGGACGTGGGCGCGACCGCCATCAACGAGGAAATGAAGATCGCCTGCGTGCGCGCCATCGCCGCGCTGGCACGCCGTGCCGCCACCGACATGGGCTCGGCCTACGGCGGCGAGACCCCGAGCTTCGGCCGTGAATACCTGATCCCGCGCCCGTTCGACCGCCGCCTGCTGGTGGAGCTGTCGGCCGCTGTGGCCCAGGCCGCGATGGACTCGGGCGTGGCCTCGCGCCCGATCGAGGACATGGGCGCCTACCGCGACAAGCTGGCCCAGTTCGTCTACCGCACCAGCCTGATGATGAAGCCGGTCTACGACCGCGCGCGCAGCGACAAGCAGCGCGTTGTGTACGCCGAAGGTGAAGAGGAAGTGGTGCTGCAGGCGGTGCAGAACGTGGTCGACGACGGCCTGGCGCACCCGATCCTGATCGGTCGCCCGGAAGTGATCGAATCACGCATCGAACGCCTCGGCCTGCGCCTGAAGATCGGCGAGAACGTTGAAGTCACCAACATCAACGACGACCCGCGCTTCAACGAATACTGGCAGTACTACCACGGCCTGACCGGTCGTCGTGGCGTGACCGTGGCCGCGGCGAAGAACCTGATGCGTTCGCGCCCGACCCTGATCGCGGCGGTGATGGTGGCCCGTGGCGAAGCCGATGCGATGCTGACCGGCATCGTCGGCCGCTTCCACAAGAAGCTGGGTTACGTGCGCAGCGTGCTGCCGCTGGAGCCGAAGGTCACCTCGACCTCGGCGATGACCGGCGTGATCAACCAGCAGGGCGTGTTCTTCTTCGTGGACACCCACGTGCAGGAAGACCCGACCGCCGAGCAGCTGTGCGAAGCGACCCTGCAGGCGGCCTACCGCATGAAGCTGTTCGGCATCGAGCCGAAGGTGGCGCTGCTGTCGCACTCCAACTTCGGCAGCCATGATTCGAAGGACGCGCTGAAGATGCGCCAGGTGCGTGAGCTGCTGCTCAAGCGCAACCCGCGTCTGAACGTGGACGGTGAAATGCAGGGCGACACCGCGTGGGACGAAGCGCTGCGCCAGAAGCTGCTGCCGGGCTCGACCCTGCAGGGCCGCGCCAACCTGTTCGTGCTGCCGAATCTGGAAGCGGCCAACATCGCCTACAACCTGGTGCGCGTGTTCACCGACGGCGTGGCGATCGGCCCGATCCTGATGGGCGTGAACAAGCCGGTGCACATCCTGACCACCAGCGCGACCTCGCGCCGGATCCTGAACATGACCGCGATCGCCGCGGTCGATGCGCAGATCCGCAAGCAGATCGAAGCGGAGAAGAAGGCCTGAGGCCTTCTTCCCGATTCGATCTGCAGAAACGCGCCCCACGGGGCGCGTTTCTGTTTCCGCGCAGCGGAAACGGGTAGAGGCGACTGTTAGTCGACTGCTCTTGATTCGGACGCCGAAAACCCCGCGCGATCGCGCGATAGTCGACTAACAGTCGACTCTACCGGTCCCAACGCCGGTCCCAACGCCGGTCCCAACGCCGGTCCCAACGCCGGTCCCGATGCCGATGCCATCGCTGCCACACACGCTACGCAACCCGGTCATTTCCCTGCAACGCCGTTGCGGCCCAATACGCCCACGCGGCCCGGCCGTGGGAAGGGACCGGACCGGCCTTCCCACCCTGGGCCCGACCACCTCCCCATCGGCGAAAGTGTCATGCGCAATCGAGTGACCCGGCGGTATTTCCAGCAGCTTTTCGCGCTGTACGCAGGTTTCGTGCAGTCGCGCTGAGGCAGCGATGCGGTAGCGCCGGGCAATGCCCGGCGAATGCGTGGTGCCTGGGCGTCAGTGCCGCTTGCCGCGGCGTGCCGGGGCCGGCGGTGGTGCATCCGAACGCGGCTTGGCGTACTGCGACCACAATGCCGGGAGTGCCTTTCCGGTGTGCTTCTGCCACAGCGCAGGCGTATAGCGGCCATCACGCAGGGCCTTGTCCAGCGCCAGCACCAGGCCGGGATGCTCGCTCTCCGCCCACTTCAGGAAGGCGCCGGTCACCCGGTAGCCACTGTCGACGTTCTGCCCCTTCTCGACCTTGACCGGCAACGCCCAGCCGGCGGCGGCGTTGTCCATGCCATAGCGGTCGCGTGCGTAGTCGGCGATGCCTTCCACCAGCCAGCCCGGTACCCGTGCATCGCCGTAGCCGGGATAGCCCTGCACGATGTGCATCGCCTCGTGGGTGACCAGGTCGATGTCGTTCGGATGCTGCGCCAACCAGCCGGGATTGATGGTGATGGTTGCGGCCTGGTCCTTGTCGCCGACGAAGGCGATGCCGGTGTAGGCCGGATCGATCACGATGCGCACCCTCGACGGCGCGGTGGGATGGAAGTCAGCCCGCTCGCGCAGGTAGGCGAAGAAGAACGTATCGATCACCCGCTTGCGCTGCGGCGCCGACAGGGCGCCACGCGCGTCCTGGTAGTTCAGTGTCACGCCGTCGCGGGTCAGCTGCGTATCGAACGCCTGGGTCTGGCCGAAGCTGGAGAAGGACAGGGCAACAAGGGCCAGGGGCAGAAGACGGTAGCGCATGCGGCTCATTGTACGGTGCCGACCGCCAGCAGTTCGATCTCCGCCAGTGGCAGCCGCCCTGGGGCTGCCAAGCGCAGGCGGTACTCGCTGTAGCGACCGGGTTTGGCGATGCGGAACGGACGGGTCTGGCGGGCAGATTCGAAGTCTTCGCCACTGCGCTGGTCGAGCACGGTCCAGCTGCCGCTGCCATTGCGCGCCTCCAGCGTCCATTCACCGCCACGGATGCGGCCGTCACCACTGGTCAGCGTGTACATCGTCGCGGTGCCGTCGGCCAGGCCGGTCAGCGCGATGGCCGCGCCGCCGCCGAGGCCCACCGTCGTGGCCGCATCGTCATCGACAAGTGCCGCAAGGTCACGGCCATCGGCCAGCGTGGCCTTCGCGCCGCTGCCCAGCAGGTCGTGCAGCATCTGTGGGCGCTGGCCACGGGCAGTCAGCGAGCGCGGCACGTCATCCACGCCGCTGCCCCAGCGCGAAGGTTGCGGGCCCATCACGAAGTCCAGGGTCGCACCCTTGGCGATCAGCTCGTGCGGCACCCAGGTCTTGGTCCAGGGCTGGCCGTTGATCTTCAGCGACTGCACGTAGACGTTCTCACGCGAGTTGTTGGCCGCGTTCACGGTCAGCACGGCACCGCCCTGCAGTTCCACCCGCGCATGCTCAAATGCCGGCGAGCCGATCACATACTCAGGGGCGCCCATGCGCAATGGGTACAGGCCCAGCGAGGCCAGCACGTACCAGGCCGAGGTCTCGCCGTTGTCCTCGTCACCGGGATAGCCCTGGCCGATCTCACTGCCCACGTACAGCCGCGACAGGATCTCGCGCACGTGCTGCTGGGTCTTCCACGGCTGCCCGGCATACAGGTACATCCACGGGATGTGGTGCGCCGGCTGGTTGCTGTGCGCGTACATGCCCATGCGCACGTCGCGCGCTTCGGTCATTTCATGGATGGTGCCGCCGTAGGAGCCGGCGAACGCCGCGTCGGCGGTTTCCGGTGTGGCGAAGAAGGTGTCGAGCTTGGCAGCCAGCTTGTCGCGGCCACCGTACAGGGCGGCCAGGCCTTCACCGTCGTGGGCGGCGGTGAAGGCGAAGGTCCAGCCATTGGATTCGGTGTAGTCGTGGCCCCACACGCGCGGGTCGTAATCCTTGGCATCCACGCGCCAGCGGCCGTCGGCCGTGCGGCCCTGGAAGAAGCCTGCCGCCGCATCGAACATCGTCGCGTAGCTGGCGGCGCGGTGGCGGAAGTAGTCGGCCTCGGTGCTGTAGCGTTCGCGTGCGGCGGGCGAGGTTGCGCGCTTGGCCAGGGCGTCGGCCATGTTGGCGATGCCGAAGTCGTTGAGCGCGCCTTCCATCGTCCACGACATGCCCTCATGCACGTCGGCGCTGGCGTAGCCGCGGAAGGTCGAGCGGTCCATGCCCTTGCGGCCGACATGGCGGTCCGGCGGTACCACGGTCGCGTTCTTCACTGCGGCGGCGTAGGCTTCGGCCGGATCAAAGCCACCGATGCCTTTCAGCCACGCATCGGCAAACGCCACATCCGAACTGGTGCCGACCATCAGGTCGGCGTAGCCCGGCGACGACCAGCGTGCGATCCAGCCACCCGCGCGGTACTGCTCGATGAAGCCCTGAACCATCTGGCCGGCATCGGCGGGCGTGAACAGCGCGTAGGCCGGCCAGGTGGTGCGGAAGGTGTCCCAGAAACCGTTGTTGACGAACACCTTGCCATCGCGCACGGCGGCAAAGGTGCGGGTCGCGCTGCCATCGGTGTTGTCGTCGCTGGCGCTGGCCTGGTTGGCGTAGCGCCAGTCGGGTGCAGCCGCGCTGCCCACGTTCTCGTGGCCGGAGTTGGGGTACAGGTACAGCCGGTACAGGCTGGAGTACAGCGTGGTCTTCTGGTCGTCGCTGGCCGTGCCGATATCGAAGCGGGCCAGGCGCGCATCCCACGCATCCTGCGCGCGGCCGGCCACGCTCTCCAGCGTGTCGGCAGCAGCGATTTCCAGCGCCAGGTTGTGTCGTGCCTGCTCCACCGAGATCAGCGACGTGGCGATGCGCATGGTCACCTGCCGCTGGCTGCCGGCATCGAACTTGATGTAGCCCGTCGGGCGGCCGGTGTCGATGCGACCGCTGCTGCGCCAGGGTCTGTCGAAGCTGGCGACCACGTACATGCGGCTGGCACCGTTGGACAGGCCGCTGCGCGTGTCGGTGTAGCCGGACAGCGTCTGCGTGGCGGCGTCCAGGGTCAGGCCGCCACGTGCATCGACGTTGTCGAACAGCAGGTTGGCGTCGCCGCCCTCGGGGAAATCAAAGCGGAAAAGCGCGGCATGGTCGGTCGGCGCGATCGATGCCGCGACGCCGTTGTCGAAGCGCACGTCGTATCGGTAGGGGCGGGCGCTCTCGTGGCTGCGGTCGAACGACAGCGCGCGCTTGCGGCGGTCGGCCTCGGGTACGCCGCGGCTGGCCGAGGGCATCACCTGGAAGGTCTGGCGGTCGCCCATCCACGGGCTGGGCTGGTGGCTCAGCGCGAGCGCCTGCAGCTGCGGACGGTTCTGCGCATCGTTCTGCTCGTTCCAGCGGTACAGCCAGTTCAGCGCGCCGGCATCGGTCACCGGGGTCCAGAAATTGAACCCGTGCGGCACCGCCGTGGCCGGGAAATTGTTGCCGCGCGAGAAGGTGCCGTTGGCCTGGGTGCCACGGGTGGTCAGCACCCAGTCGGAGACGCGCTGCGGTCGCTGTCGCGGCTGAGCATCCAGGCGTACGTCGTCGATCCAGCCGGACACTGGCGCACCATCGGCGCTGGCCACCTCCAGTTCGATCGCCACTACGCGGCGACCCTTCAGCGCGGGCACGTCGCCCAGTCGTACCGCCTTGCGCGCCCACTGCTGCGGGTACAGCGTCTTCGAATCGCCCTGCGCGCGTGCGCCGATCGCCACGCCGTGCTGGTCGCGTGCCGCACCGGCCGACACGCGGCTGCCATCGTCCAGCCGCAGGTCCAGCGAGACATAGGTCGAGGCCACGCTGTCCTTGCCGACGATTTCCGGCAGCACCAGCCACGACAGGGTGGTATCGGCCTCGATCGGCAGGTCGGTCTTGAACAGTTCGCGCCGCGCGTTGCCCCCTGCACTGCTGTAGCGAAGGGCATGCAGCCCGCTGTAGCCGGCGTTGCGCTTGGCGGTGTAAGGCGCGGCCGGACCGTTGCCGATGCTCACCTGCAGCGCGCCAGCGGCCTGCGCCGGTGCAGGTTCGCCGGGTTCGAACGAGGTCTGCAGTCCCTGTGCCAGCACCGGCATCGCAGTGGTTGCACAGGCCAGGGCCAGGGCAAGCGGAAGCAGGGCGCGGCGTGGATCGGACAGGGTCATGCAGGGGTCTCCCGGAAGGGCAGGCGGCGGGCAGAACCCGCATCGGCGGACACCACGGACAGCAACGCTCCGCCCGCCGGGATGGCAGTGGAAGAGACGATGCCGGTCCGGGGGGGGCGGGCCATGCGATCGGGTCGATAGGACGGGTCGCTGCACGACCCGGGCCCGATCCTGCAACAGCGGCAGCGACCTGACAAGTGCCATTTAGTTCGATCCAAATGCAGTAAATATCGCGGTCAGCCGTTTTTCGGCGTGAACCTGCGGGATTGGCCGGGCAATTCCCGTCGATGGCCCGTCTCGCGGTGCCAGCCAATGGCATGGGGAATCGCCCCTGCGCGCCCAAAGACCTGTCGTGGCGCCATGTCCGGGCGGCCCGGATGCTAGAATCACAGGCCTCGCAACCCGTTCATCGACATCCGCCATGAGCCATACCGCCACCGCGCCCGCCAACGCCGAGAAGCGCTACACCGTGCACCGCAGCGATCTTCCGCTGAGCTGCCCGACCCCGGAAATGGCGCTGTGGAACTCGCATCCGCGCGTGTACCTGCCGATCGAAGACGAGCCCAATGGCGAAGCGCAGTGCCCGTACTGCGGTTCCGTGTTCGTGCTGGCCGACTAAGCGGCTGCCCCCTCGATGCGCCGATTGACCGTGGTGCAGTTGCTGCCGGCGCTGCACTCCGGCGGCGTCGAGCGCTCGACCCTGGAAATCGCTGCGGCCCTGGTCGCCGCCGGCCATCGCGCGCTGGTAGTGTCGGCCGGCGGCCGGCTGGTGCAGCCGCTGCTCGATAGCGGTGCCGAGCACCTCACTCTGGACATCGGCCGAAAGTCGCTGCTGACCCTGCGCCATCTGCCGACCCTGCGCCGCCTGTTTGCCGAGGTGGGCGCGGACATCGTGCATGCCCGCTCACGGCTGCCGGCCTGGCTGGGGCTGTACGCGATCCGCGCCCTGCCCGCCGCGCAGCGCCCGCACTGGGTGACCACCGTGCACGGGCTGAATTCGCCCAGCCGCTACAGCGCGGTGATGACCAGCGGTGAACGCGTGATCTGCGTGTCCAACACCGTGCGCGAATACGTGCAGCGGCACTACCCGACCGTGCCCGAACAGACGCTGCAGGTGATCCCGCGTGGCGTCGACGTCGCCCAGTTCCCGCGGGTGGCGCGCGCCGACCGCCGGCCGCGTCTGGCGCTGGCAGCCGATTACCCGTGGCTGGCGCAGGTGGATGGCCCGCTGCTGCTGTTGCCGGGGCGGGGCACCCGCCTGAAGGGCCATGCACATGCGCTGCAGCTGCTGGCCGACGTGCGCGCCGCGGGTGTGCCGGCGCAGCTGTGGATGCTGGGCACCGATGAACCCGGTCGTGAAGCCTACGTGGCCGACCTGCGCCGGCAGGCCGCTGCCTTGGGCGTGACCGACGCCGTGCAGATCAGCACGCCAACCGCGCGCATCGCTCAGGCCTACGCGGCCAGCGATCTGGTACTGCAGCTGTCGGACAAGCCCGAAGCGTTCGGCCGCACCGTGGTCGAGGCGCTGTCGGTGGGCCGCCCGGTGCTGGGCTGGGACCACGGTGGCGTCGGCGAACTGCTGCGGCAGCTGCAGCCCGCAGGTGCCGTGCCGCTGGGCGATGCGCACGCATTGGGTGAACGCGCGCTGGCCCTGCTGGCGCAGCCGCCGTCCTTGCCGACCCGCATCCCGTTTACCCTGCAGGCCATGCAGCGCGATACCCTCCGCCTCTATGCCGACCTCGCCGGCTGACCCTGCCGTCATCGTGCGCGACGACCGCGCCGGACGCTGGGCGCCCTGGTGGGTGCTGGCGTACGTGGCGATGTGGCCGTTGCCGGGCATCGCCGAAACCATTCTCGGTCTTGGCGCGGTCTACGCCGCCGCGCGCATGGTCATGCGCCGACTGCAGCGTCGTCCGCATCTGTTGAGCACGGCAGCCTGGGCACTGACCTCGATCCTGTTCCTCGGCTACTGGCTGCCGCAGGCGTTTTCCGCGTTCGATGCGATCGATCCGGCGGCGTCGTGGACCAAAGCGGCCGCCGGTCTGCGCTATCTGCCCTTCATGTGGCTGGTGGCGATCGCGGTGGCCACACCGGAACGGCGACGGCTGACCTTCGGTGGCCTGGCGCTGATCACTGGCGCCTGGACGCTGGATGCACTGGTGCAGGCCGTGGCCGGTACCAGCCCATGGTTCTGGTCACTGGAACAGCTGAAGCTGGCAGTGAGCGGCCATGCCCTGTGCCCGGCCGACGAGGCCGCCGTGGCCGACCGGCTCAGTGGCGCGCTGGGACCCTGCAACCTGAAGTTCGGCCAGGTGCTGGCCAGCCTGTCGCCGTTCCTGTTGCTGCCCGTGGCGCGCCGCTTCGGCAACGTCGGCTGGCTGCTTGCGGCTGCTGCGCTGGGCAGCGTGCTGCTGCTGGCCGGTTCGCGGGCCTCGTGGATCACCTTCGCGCTGGTGCTGGCCTACAGCGGCGTGCGCCAGTTCGGCTGGAAACGGCTGGCCGTGCTGGCGCTGGTGGCGGTGCTCGGCGCGGGCGCGCTGACCGCCAGCGTGCCACAGCTGCGCGAACGCTTCGCACGCACGGCGATGGCCTGGGATGAGGGCGAGCGGAGTGTCGACCAGGCATTGTCCGGGCGCGCGCGGATCTGGGAAGCCGCGGCGTGCATGATCGAGGAACACCCGATCAACGGTGTGGGCGCACGTGGCTTCCGCGACGCCTATCCGGGCTGCGTGGCCGATGAAGGCCCCGCGGTGTGGGGCACTGCCCCTGCGCTGCACGCCCACCAGATCGTGCTGGAAATCCTGGCCGAAACCGGTGTGCTCGGCCTGCTGCTGTGGTTGGCGGCGGTGGCCCAGGCCTGGCGGGCCTGGCGTTATGCGCCGGCGGCTGCGCGTGATCGCGCCCGCCCGGCGATGCTGGCGCTGGCGGTGACCGTGTTTCCGCTCAACACCCACCTGGCCTTCTATTCGGCGTTCTGGGGCGGCCTGACCGTGCTGCTGGCCGCACTGTTCGCCGGCAGCCTGCTGGCGCGGGACGCGGATGACACACCGACGGAGACGTAACGGCACATCCGCGCATGGCGTGGCCCTAGCGCCCGTGCCAATCGAACATTGCCAGGGTGAATCCACGCCATGCGTGGATGACGCCCCCCGGTCCCACCGTTACTTGTAGAAATCGCTCCGCCCACCCGGCTGCCGCTTGAAGCGGCGGTGGATCCACAGGTACTGGTCGGGGGCCTCGCGCACCATCTCTTCGATGGCCTGGTTGACCCGCGTGGTATCGGCTTCCACATCCTCGCTGGGGAAATTCTCCAGCGGTGCACCGATCTTCAGGAAGTACTTCCCGCCTTCGCGGCGATGGAAATACGGGATCACCGCGCAGCCGGTCATCCGCGCCAGCTGGTGGGTGGCGGTGATGGTTGACGCCGTGTGCCCGAAGAACGGCACGAACACGATGTCCTTGCCGCGCATGTCCTGGTCCGGCGCATACCAGAGGAACCCGCCCTTTTTCAGGTGGCGCACGGTGGCACGGATGTCCTCGTTGGCGAACATCGCCTTGGCATAGCGCAGGCGACCGAACTTCACCGCCCACTCGTACACCGGGTTCTTGTGCTTGCGGTACATGCCCGAAAGATCAACGTGGTCGCACAGCAGGCGGCCGCACATTTCCAGGGTCATGAAGTGACCCGACACCAGCAGCACGCCACGGCCCTCGGCCTGCATCTGCCGCAGGTGTTCCAGCCCTTCGATCTGCACCTGCGGGCGGATGCTGTCGATGCTGCCCCACCAGGCGCGGATGCACTCGAACACGCCCACGCCCAGCGCATCGAAGCTGTCGCGCACCAGGCGCTGGCGCCAGGCCTCGTCCTTTTCGGGGAAGCACAGCTGCAGGTTGACCTCGGCGGCGCGGCGGCGGCTGCCCAGCAGGCGCCAGGTGATCCAGCCAACGCCCCGGCCCAGTGCGCGCTGCAGCATCCATGGCAGGCGGGCGATGGCGAAGGCGCCGAACATGGCGGCGAACATCGGCCAGTTGCGGGGATCGCGCAGCGACGGGCGGACGGCAGTGGTGGCATCGGACATTGCCCCATTCTACCAAGGCGGCCGCGTGTCTTTCCCGGGGGGCTCCCGTATCCTTGCCGCATGCGTAAAGACCCTGTCGAATGGATCCTGCGCGGCCTGTACTCGGTCGTGCTCTACATCCTGCTGCCGATCACCGTGTACCACCTGGTCTGGCGCGGCTTCCGGGTCCGTGAATACTTCCGGCGCTGGGACGAACGTTACGCCTCCTATCCGCAGCCGACCGGGCAGCCCCGGGTCTGGCTGCACGCGGTTTCGGTGGGCGAGGTCAACGCCGCCGCGCCGCTGGTGAACGCCCTGCGCAAGCAGCGCCCGGACATCCGCTGGGTCATCACCACCATCACCCCGACCGGTTCTGAGCGGGTACGTGCGCTGTGGGGCGACGCGCTGGACCATGTCTACCTGCCGTATGACGTGCCCGGCAGCGTCAACCGCTTCCTCGGCCACTTCCAGCCCAGCCTTGCGCTGATCCTGGAAACCGAACTGTGGCCGAACATGCTGTTCGGCTGCCGTGACCGTGGCATTCCGGTCTATATCCTCAACGCACGGCTGTCGGCACGTTCGCTGCGTGGCTACCGGCTGCTGGCGGCGCTGATCCGCCGCGCGCTGCGCACGGTGACCTGCGTGGCCGCGCAGTCGCAGGACGATGCCGACCGTTTCGTGCAGCTGGGCGCTGCGCCCGAGCAGGTGCAGGCGCTGGGCAACCTGAAGTTCGACATCGCCACGCCGGAGGTTCAGGACTTCGTCGAGCAGTTCCATGCCCGGGTGCCCGTCGGGCGAGCGGTGTGGATCGCCGCCAGCACCCATGATGGCGAGGAGCAGGCGGTGATCGACCTGCACCGGCGGCTGCGCCAGCAGCATCCGGATCTGTTGCTGTTGTGGGCGCCGCGCCACCCGGAGCGTTTCCCGAAGGTGGAGGCACTGGCGCGCGAGCAGGGCTGGAACGTGGCGACGAGGCGCGCGAAGCAGTGGCCGGACACGGACACCGACGTGTTCGTCATCGACACCCTGGGCGAGCTGATGCCGTTCTATGCGTGTGCGCAGGTGGCGTTCGTCGGTGGCAGCCTGCAGCCCATCGGCGGCCACAACCTGCTGGAGCCGGCAGCCATGGGCACCGCCGCGGTGACTGGTCCGCACCTGCACAACTTCTCCGAGATATCACGGCGCATGCGCGAAGCCGGGGCCCTGCTGATCGGCGAGAACGCGCAGGCGGTCGGCGACCTGCTGCAGCACCTGCTGGATGACCCGCAGGTACGCGAGGACATGGCGCGCGCGGGCTGCACCCTGGTCAGCAACGGCCGCGGCGCATTGCAGCGCACGCTGGCCCTGGTGGCACCGCATCTGCCGCCGCCCCGCAGCTGAGTCCACGGGCCGCACAAGCCTGCGGTCAAGCCGTCGACTGACGTGATCGACTGCATCAATTCTGCTTAGCGAGCGTATTCCTGTCGCGACAGGACCGGGCGCGCGCCATCGGGCGTGTCTGCGGTCACACCGCGGCGTGCGCGGCACCGAATCTGATACCGCCCCTTGGCGCAGGCTGCCAGCCTGCTGTCGACCGCGCTTGGACGGATATCAAGGGAGCTTGCGATGGATGGCGACAGCAGGCCGGAGGGCATCGATGATGTCCGGCCCGGCATGGATCATCTTGCGGTGGTGGCGCTGACCCTGCTGTTGGGGAGCAATGTGATCGCGCTGGTCGGCCAGCACACGGCGGCCGAGGCCGGGCCGGCCATCGTGCTGAGCCTGTTGCTGGCCGCGCTGGGTGCGATGCCGCTGCTGTATTGCCTGCATGCCCTGAGCCGGCAGCTGCCGGCTGCCGATGGCCTGCACGGAGTGTTGCGGGCGCGCTGGGGCCGGGTATCCGCCGGTCTGCTCGGCGGCGCGCTGCTGTTGGAACTGGTGGCGACCCTGGGGGGCGTGGCGCAGTCCCTGGCCCGTCATCTGCGCGCGCTGCTCGCCTGTTGCGACATCGATGCGGGCATCGCGGTGCCGGATCCGCTGATGGCCAGCCTCGCACTGCTTCTGATCGGTGTGGTCGGGTGGCTGCCGCCACGAGGTGCGGCTCTGGCGGCGTGTGCGCTGCTGACGGTGAAGCTCGGCACCGGTCTGCTGCTGGTGGCGCTGGCAGCCCGCCACGTGCAGTACGCGCATTGGATTCCCTGGCTGCCGGAGGCAACGGCACCCTATCGCTTCGGGCCCGGCGGGGTACTGGCAGCGAGCGTGCCGCTGCTGGGGGTGTTCGCCACCGTTGGCCTGGCACTTGGGTTTCCTGGCATGGACGGGCAGGCGAGGGCGCGACAGTCGCTGCTGCTGCCGGGTGTGCTGCTGCTGGCCATGCTGTTGCTGATCGTGGTTGCTGCCTTGCAGGCAGGTCTGGTCGAGTTCCCGGCATTGGGCAGCACGCGACCGCTGTCGGTAGCGCTTCAACAGCACCCGCAACTGCATTGGATGATGCCGTTGCTGCCGCTGGCCGGCGCAGCCGGATTGGCCGCGCTGCTGCTGGTCCTGCTGCGGGTGGCCATGTGCCTGGCGATGCAGCTGTGGACCGCGCTCCGCGAAGAAGCATTCGGCATGCGTGCGCGGACGGTGCCGGTCGCGTTGGTCCTGTCAGCGGCGCTGCTGGCGTTGGGCGTTCCTGTGGGCATCCTGCCGGTGCTGCCCGGCCCGGTCGTGCTGCTGGTGATGGCGGCCCTGTGCCTGGCCGTACTGCGCGGACAGTCACCGGTGGCAGGTGCCCGCGCGGTGCTGGCGCTTGTGGCCGCCGCACTCTGCCTGTTGGCTGCCGTGGCGCGGGTGCTGGCGTGGCCCGGCTGAGGGCCGTGCAGCGCCCACGAAAAAAGCCACCCTTGCGGGTGGCTTCTTCGTTGCCGGCAGGCTGACGACTCAGTGCGTGGTCGTGGCCGGGTTGCCCGCGTCCTGGGTCAGCAGGCGGTTGATGTCCTGCAGCTCGGCCACGTCCAGCGCACCCAGCGACTGGCTCAGCAGGAGGCGGTTCTGCAGGAAGGTGTAGCGTGCCTGGGCGTAGTCCAGCTGCGCCGAGAACAGGATGCGCTGGTTCTGGATCACGTCCAGCACGGTACGGGTACCGACTTCCAGGCCGACCTGCGAGGCGTCGTAGGCGCTCTGTGCCGAGACCACCGCCAGGCGGCGCGCTTCCACTTCGCTGATGCCCTGTACCAGGGTCTGGTAGGCATTGCGGGTGTTGCGGTCCAGGGCACGCTTCTGCTGCTCGTAGCCGTCCTGGGCGATGTCACGCTGGGCCAACGCCTGGCGCACGCCGGACTGGGTGGCACCGCCGGCGAAGATCGGCACGCTCAGGGTCAGGCCGATGCTGTTGGTGCGTGCATCCGGCGACAGCGAGCCGGCACCGGTGCTGTCACCCCAGGTGGCGGACTTGCCCCAGCTTCCGCCCAGCGACAGGGTGGGGTAATGACCACCCCGGGCGGCCTGCACGCCGGCTTCGGCCGCGCTGACCTTCAGTTCCTGCGCCTTCAGCGCCGGATTCTGGGTGGTGGCCTGGTGCACCAGCTCGTCGATGTTGCCGCGGTTGGCCGGCACTTCCGGACGGAAGTCGGCCGGCAGGCCGCGCAGGTTGACCACCGGCTGGCCGGTCAGTTCGGTCAGGGCCTGGTAGTTATCGGCCAGGGTGTTCTGTGCCACGATGGTGTTGGCGCGTGCCTGGTCGTACTGGGCGCGGGCTTCGTGCACGTCGGTGATCGGCGCCAGGCCCACTTCCAGGCGCTTGTCGGCGAAGTCGAACTGCTTCTTCGCGGCCGCTTCATTGGTCTGTGCGGCGTTCAGCGATTCGATCGCCACCAGCACGTTGAAGTAAGCCGCCGAGGTGCGCACGATCAGGCTGTCGTTGGCCGAATCGAGGGTGAAATCCGCCGCCTTGCTCAGCTCACGCTGCGAGCGCAGGTTGTTGATCTGGGTCCAGTTGAACAGCGTCTGGCTGCCATCGATCGTGTAGGTGCGGCGCTTGCTGGTGAACGAGCCCGAATTGGCATCGGCGTTGGGCTCGCTGCGGGTGCGGTTCAGCGTGGCCTGGCCGTTGATCTGCGGCAGCAGGGCGGCGCGCGCCTGCACGGCACCTTCCTTGTCGACCAGCCGGGTCGATTCGGCGGCGGACAGCTGCGGATCGCCGTTGCGCGCCATCTCGTAGGCCTGCAGCAGGTCGGCGGCATGGGCGGACAACGGCAGCAGGGCAGTGGCCAGCGCAACAGCGAGGGATCGGCGGATCATTGCGGCTTCCTTGGACTCAGAGGTGGAACTGGGGTGCCGGGGCGGCACCGCGCAGGTAATCGATATCGGTCTCGAACAGGGATTCGGTGCTGCCGTCGGCCTTGACCAGCAGGGCCTCCATCGCCGGCGAGCGGCCGTGGATCACGAACAGGCGACCCCCCGGACGCAGCCACGAGGCGAACTGTGACGGCACCACGTCGACGGCACCAGTGACACAGATCACGTCAAAGCGGCGTTCGGTCTGCCAGGAGAGGGCGTCGGCCACGTCCACGCGGACGTTGGTGCCCAGGCCGGAGGCGTCCAGGCGGGCACGCGCGGCGGCGGCCAGCTCCGGGTCGATCTCCAGGCTCAGCACGTCGCGCGCCAGCGCGCCGATGCAGGCGGACAGGAAGCCGCTGCCGGTGCCGATTTCCAGCACTTCGTCACCCGGCTGCAGATCCAGTGCCTGCAGGGTACGGCCCTCGATGACCGGCTTCATCATCTTCTGCCCGTTGCCGATCGGCAGTTCGACATCGGCGTAGGCCAGCGCACGGTGTGCATCGGCGACAAAGGCCTCGCGCGGCAGGCGGGCCAGGACGTCGAGCACCTTGATGTCCAGCACGTCCCAGGGACGGATCTGCTGTTCCACCATCAGTTCGCGGGCGTGGGCGTAATCAATCGTCATGAGGTTCAAATCCAGCGCAGTGGGCCGGCCATTTTACCGGTGCCGGAGGCCGGCGGCGCGCCCAGAGCATCAGCTGCCGGGGGGCCGGGGTCGCAGTGCCGGAAGTCATCGCGACCTCCGGTTCATTCAGGTTTGCCGTTTCAGCCGGTTCCCGCCCCTCGTGGCGCATAGGCGCGCAGGAAGAAGTCGATGCTGGCGGTCACATGGGCAAGAGGATCGCATTCCACCGGTGACAGTGGCATTCCGCACATCATATGCATGTGCACTTCGCCCTTCACCAGGGTCAGGAACTGCTGGCCAGCCAGGGAGTAGTCGGGGATCGCCAGCTCGCCGCGTTCGCCACGGGCGCGCAGGAAGTCGGCCAGGGCCTCGCAGGTGCGTTCCGGACCGGCCCGCCAGAACAGCTCGCGCAGGCGTTCGTCGGTCTCCGGCGCCATCATCATGCGCTGGATCGAGATCGCCGCATCGGAGGTGATCAGCTCGAAGAAGGCCAGGCCGATGCCGATCAGCTGGTCGCGCAGCGGGCCGTCCGCGTCGGCCACGAACAGGGCGTCGGGCAGCATTTCAATGCACTTGGACTGCACGGCCTCGGAAAACAGGGTTTCCTTGTCGCCGAAGTGGCTGTACACGGTCAGCTTCGAGACGCCGGCCTGGGCGGCAATGGCGTCCATGCTCACGCCGGTATAGCCCTGTTCGATGAACAGGGCCTTGGCTGCTTCAAGGATCGCCGCGCGCTTGCCCAGATCCTTGGGGCGCCCGGGTCCGGCGGCCTTGGCAGCAGGCTTGGCCGACGGCTTGCGGGAAGTGGAAGAACTCATCGCAACAATACTAGACCAAGCGGTTCGATATTTATACTATACCGGCCGGTTTATTAAATCGGGCCGGCAGTCGCGGCTCCCCCTTGTTGCAACCCTGCGTTTTCAGGACGTTGACCGATGAAGATCGTGCGCTGGATGGGCGGTATGGTGTGGGTGGCTGCGCTGGCAGCCTGTTCGGGACAGGAGCAGGCGCCGCAGGCGGCCGTGCCGGTACTGGTGGTTCACCCCGGCGAACAGGCCGGTCAGGCGCCGGCGGCGTTCCCGGGTACCGTGCGTGCCCGCCAGGAAAGCCCGCTGTCGTTCCGCGTCGGCGGCAACCTGGTCAAGCGCCATGTCGATGCTGGCCAGCGGGTGAAGAAGGGCGACGTGCTGGCCGAACTGGACGTGGCCGACTTCGCGCTTCAGGCGCGTGCCTCGCAGGCCCAGCTGGCGGCGGCGGAAGCCGACCTGGTGCGCGCCCGTGACGATCTCAAGCGCTACCAGGTGCTGGCCGACCAGCAACTGGTCAGCCGCTCGCAGCTGGACCAGCAGTCCGCGGCGTTCAAGGCTGCGCAGGGCCAGGCCAATGCCGCCCGTGCCAACCTTGATGTGCTGCGCAACCAGGCCGACTACGCACAACTGCGCGCACCGGCCGATGGCGTGATCGCCAGCCGCGAGGCCGAGGCCGGGCAGGTGGTGTCCGCCGGGCAGACCATCTTCAACCTGGCCGCCGACGGTGGCCGCGAAGTGCTGATCGACCTGCCCGAAGCCACCATCCGCGACTACGCAGTGGGCCAGCCGGTCGAGGTGGAGCTGTGGAACCGCCCGGGCCAGCGCTTGCCGGGCACGATCCGTGAGATCGCCGCCGCCGCCGATCCGCAGGCACGCACTTATGCCACCCGCGTCAGCCTGGCCGCCGATGCGCTGGCCGATGTAGAACTGGGCCAGAGCGCGCGCGTCTACAGCAGCGCCGGCCGCCACGGCACCCTGCAGCTGCCGCTGGGCGCACTGCAGCGCGGTGCCAACGGTACCGCCAGCGTGTGGGTGGTCGATCCGGCCAACAGCACGCTGAAGGCTGCATCGGTCACCATCGGTGCCTATGGCAGCGAATCGGTGCCGGTGCTGTCGGGCGTCGGTGCCGGTGACTGGGTGGTCGCCGCCGGTGGCCACCTGCTGCGCGCCGGCCAACCGGTGATTGCGGTGGACCGGCAGAACCGCCCGGTGCTGAAGCCGGCCGCGCCGGCTGCCGCCGCCAAGGCCAAGGAGTAAGCCGGTGCGCCGCTTCAATCTTTCCGAATGGGCGCTGGCCAATCGTCCGCTGGTGTTGTTTGCGATGCTCGCCTTCGCCCTCATCGGCGCGTGGTCGTACAAGCACCTGGGCCAGTCCGAAGACCCGCCGTTCACCTTCAAGGCGATGGTGGTGCGCACGCTGTGGCCGGGCGCCACCGCCGAGCAGGTCTCTCGGCAGGTGACCGAGCCGATCGAGAAGGCGCTGATGAACACCGGCGAGTACGAGTTCATCCGCTCGTACTCGCGCCCGGGCGAATCGCAGGTCATCTTCATGGCCCGCGACAGCCTGCGTTCCAGGCAGATTCCTGACCTGTGGTACCAGGTGCGCAAGCGCGTGGGCGATATCCGCGCGACGCTGCCGCGTGAGATCGTCGGTCCGTTCTTCAACGACGAGTTCGGCGACACCTACGGCAACATCTACGCGCTGACCGGCAAAGGCTTCGACTACGCGGTGATGCGTGACTACGCCGACCGCATCCAGCTGGAACTGCAGCGCGTGCCCGACGTCGGCAAGATCGACCTGGTCGGCCTGCAGGACGAGAAGGTGTGGATCGAGCTGTCCAACACCCGGCTGGCCACGCTGGGCGTGTCGATGCAGCAGGTACAGCAGGCACTGGCCGACCAGAACGCGGTGACCGGCACCAGCTTTTTCGAGACCGCCACCGATCGCGTGCAGCTGCGCGTGACCGGCCAGTTCAATGACATCGAAGCGATCCGCCAGTTCCCGATCCGCGCCGGTGAGCGCACCGTGCACCTGGGCGACATCGCCGAGGTCAAGCGCGGCTTTGCCGATCCCGCGTCGCCGAAGATGCGCTTCATGGGTGAGGAGGCGATTGGCCTGGCGGTGGCGATGAAGGATGGCGGTGACATCCTCAAACTCGGCGCCAACCTGGATGCCGAGTTCGAGCGCCTGCAGAAGACCCTGCCGGCGGGCATGCAGCTGCGCAAGGTGTCCGACCAGCCGCAGTCGGTGGAAGAGTCGGTCGGCGAGTTCGTGCAGGTACTGACCGAGGCGGTGGTGATCGTGCTGCTGGTCAGCTTCTTCTCGCTGGGCCTGCGCACTGGCCTGGTGGTGGGCGTGACCATTCCGCTGGTGCTGGCGATGACGTTCTTCGTCATGCACTACTTCGACATCGGCCTGCACAAGATCTCGCTGGGTGCGCTGGTGCTGGCGCTGGGCCTGCTGGTGGACGATGCGATCATCGCGGTGGAGATGATGGCCACCAAGATGGAGCAGGGGTATGACCGCCTGCGCGCGGCCAGCTTTGCCTGGGAATCAACTGCGTTCCCGATGCTGACCGGTACCCTGATCACCGCGGCAGGCTTCCTGCCCATTGCAACGGCGGCATCGAGTACCGGTGAATACACCCGCTCGCTGTTCCAGGTGGTGACCATCGCGCTGGTGGTGTCGTGGATCGCAGCGGTGCTGTTCATCCCGTACCTGGGCGACAAGATGCTGCCGGACCTGTTCAATCCGCAGCCGCCGAAGCCGGGCAGCCTGCCTGCGCGCTGGCACGCCAAGCGCCAGCAGTGGGCCGACCGTTACCCGGCGCTGGCCAATCTGATCGCGCCGCCGCAGCACGGGCATGACCATGACCCGTACCAGCGCCCGTTCTATCGCAGCTTCCGCCGCTTCCTCGATACCTGCCTGCGCCATCGCTGGTGGGTGATCGCAGCGACCATCGCGTTGTTCATCGGTTCGCTGATGCTGTTCCGCTTCGTGCCGCAGCAGTTCTTCCCGGATTCGACCCGGCCGGAACTGATGGTGGACATCGAGCTGGCCGAGGGCGCGTCGCTGCGCTCGACCCAGGCCCAGGCCGAGAAGCTGGAGAAACTGCTGTCCAGCCGCGAGGGCATCGCCAACTATGTGTCCTACGTGGGCACCGGTTCGCCGCGCTTCTACCTGCCGCTGGACCAGCAGCTGCCAGCCACCAACTTCGCCCAGTTCGTGGTGCTGGCCAAGGACATCAAATCGCGCGAAAGCACCCGCGACTGGCTGCTGCACGAGGTGATCCCGAAGTTCCCGGACGTGCAGATGCGCGTGACCCGCCTGGAGAACGGCCCGCCGGTCGGCTATCCGGTGCAGATGCGCATTTCCGGCGAGCACATCGAGAAGGTGCAGGCGATCGCACGCCAGGTCGAGGCCAAGGTGCGCGGGAACCCGCACGTGATGAACGTCAACCTGGACTGGAGTGAGCCGAGCAAGGTGGTGCGGCTGGTGATCGACCAGGAGCGTGCCCGCGCGCTGGGCGTAAGCAGCGCACAGGTCAGCCAGTTCCTGTCCAGTTCGCTGGCCGGGCAGTCGGTGAGCGTGTATCGCGAAGGCAACCGCCAGATCGAGATGCTGCTGCGTGGCCCGGCCGACGAGCGCAACCAGCTGGAGCTGCTGTCGAGCCTGTCGATGCCCACCACCAACGGCGGCAGCATCACGCTGTCGCAGGTGGCGACGATGGAGTACGGCTTCGAGGACGGCATCATCTGGCACCGCAACCGCCTGCCGACGGTGACCGTGCGCGCCGACATCAGCGATGGCATGCAGCCGCTGGACGTGGTGCACCAGATCCTGCCGACGCTGGACGGCATCCGTGCCGAGCTGCCCAGCGGCTACCTGCTGGAAACCGGCGGTACTGTGGAGGATTCGGCGCGAGGCCAGGACTCGATCAAGGCCGGCATGCCGCTGTTCCTGGTGGTGGTGGCCACGCTGCTGATGCTGCAGCTGCGCAGCTTCTCGCGCGCGGCGATGGTGCTGGTGACCGCGCCGTTGGGCATCATCGGTGCGACGTCGTTCCTGCTGCTGTTCCGCGCGCCATTCGGTTTCGTGGCACTGCTGGGCACGATTGCGCTGGCGGGCATGATCATGCGCAACTCGGTGATCCTGATCGACCAGATCCAGCAGGACATCGATGCCGGGCATGACCGTTGGCATTCGATCATCGACGCCACCGTGCGCCGCTTCCGCCCGATCGTGCTGACCGCGCTGGCGGCCGTGCTGGCGATGATTCCGCTGTCGCGCAGTGCGTTCTACGGCTCGATGGCGATCTCGATCATGGGCGGGCTGATCGTGGGCACGGTGCTGACCCTGGTGTTCCTGCCGGCGCTGTACGCGGCGTGGTTCCGGGTGAAGCCGGACGAAGCCGGGGCGTAATACCCGACCGGGGTCGGATCCCTTTCCCTCGGGGAAAGGGCTCTGGCCCCACCCATGCCGGTTGGTCCCTTCCCGGGGGGGCCGACCTTGGTGGGCACGGGGGCATCCCGCCACGCATGGCGTGGATCTACTTCAATTGCAGGCCGGTTCGCAGCACCGGTAGCAGCCACTCCAGAAATACCTGCACACGTTGCGCACGGTGCTGCCGATGCGGCTGCAGCAGGGTTACCGGCAACGGCTGCGCCACATGCTGCGGCATCACCTCCACCAACGCGCCTGACTGCAGTTCGACCTGCACGTCGTAACGCGGAATCTGCAGCAGCCCCAGCCCGGCCACGCAGCACGCGATCGACGCTTCTGCGCTGTTCACCCGCACCCAGCCAGGCATCGGCAATGTGCGCAGCTGGCCGCCCTCCTGCCACTCCCACGGTTCCACCCGCGCGGTGGTCGGCGACGCATAGTTCACCGCACGGTGCTGCTGCAGGTCGGCAGGCTGCTGCGGTATGCCGTGTTCGCGCAGGTATGCCGGCGCTGCAACGTTGACGAAATCCAGCTGCCCCAGCGTGCGCGCCACCAGGCTGGAGTCACCCAGCTGGCCGACCCGCAGCACGGCATCGCAGCCGTCTTCGATCAGGTTCACCGCGCGGTCGGTCATGCCCAGGTCCACTTCCACCTGCGGGTAGTGGGCGAAGAAGTCGGGCAGGGCCGGGGCGATGATGCGGCGGCCGATGCGGCTGGGCACGTCGATCTTCAGCAGGCCCATCGGCTGCGCATCGTCCTGCCGGAACAGCGTTTCGGCGTCCTCGACTTCGGCGATCAGGCGCAGGCAGCGCGCATGGAACACATCGCCGTCGTGGGTGGTGGAGACGCGGCGGGTCGAGCGCTGCAGCAGGCGGGTGCCGAGCCGCTGCTCCAGGTCCGCCACCGCCGCCGAGACGGTTGAGCGGGGCAGACCGAGCTGATCCGCGGCGCGGGTGAAGCTGGCGCACTCCACCACCCGGGTGAAGATGCGGAAGCGATCGATCCGGTCCATTGTTCGCTGGCTCTGGAAAGTCAAGTCAATGTGGCGGGCTTTATCCGCCTTTTCTGCACGATATCGTCGTCAGGGCAGGGTTGCCACCCCGGGCAGCCCCCTTCCGAGACCTAGGCCATGACCGACCATTCCCTCAAGGGCAAGACCGTGCTGATTGCCGGTGGCGCCAAGAATCTGGGCGGACTGATCGCCCGCGACTTCGCCGCACAAGGCGCCAGGGCCATCGTGGTTCACTACAACAGTGCCGCCACCCACGCCGATGCAGAGGCGACCGTCGCTGCGGTGCAGGCCACCGGCAGCAAGGCGGTGGCCCTGCAGGGCGACCTGACGTCGGCGGCAGCGATGGAGCGCCTGTTCGCCGACGCCGTGGCCGCAGTCGGTCGTCCTGACATCGCCATCAACACGGTGGGCAAGGTATTGAAGAAGCCGCTGCTGGAGATCAGTGAGGCCGAGTACGACGAGATGAGCGCGGTCAACGCCAAGGCGGCGTTCTTCTTCCTCAAGGAAGCCGGCCGTCACGTCAACGACGGTGGCCGCATCTGCACCCTGGTCACCTCATTGCTGGGTGCCTACACGCCGTTCTACTCCAGCTACGCCGGCACCAAGGCGCCGGTGGAGCACTTCACCCGCGCGGCGTCGAAGGAGTTTGGCGAGCGCGGCATCTCGGTGACCGCGATCGGCCCCGGTCCGATGGACACGCCGTTCTTCTACCCGGCAGAGAGTGCCGACGCGCAGGCGTACCACAAGACCGCGGCGGCGCTGTCCGCATTCACCCGCACCGGCCTGACCGATATCGCCGATATCGTGCCGTGGATCCGATTCCTGGTGACCGATGGCTGGTGGATGACCGGGCAGACGATTCTGGTCAATGGTGGGTACACCACCAAGTAAGGCAGCCACGCATGGCGTGGCTGCCTCCTACCTGGCTGCCTGCTATCTGTAGCGTCGAGCCATGCTCGACTGCTGTTGAATGAGCCGAGCATGGCTCGGCTCTACAGGCGTTGCCCGACGGGTCAGCGCAGCTTGGCCAGCACCGCGTCGGTGGCTGCAGCGGTGCTCACGGCCTGGCCCTTGGCGGCCAGGTCGGCGGTGAACACCCCATCGTCCAGCACCGCATGCACGGCGGCTTCCACTGCGGCCGCTTCGGCCTCCAATCCCAGCGAGTGGCGCAGCAGCATCGCCGCGCTGAAGATCGTTGCGTACGGATTGGCGATGCCCTTGCCGGCGATGTCCGGTGCCGAACCATGGATCGGTTCGTAGATGCCGACCGCACCCGGCTCGCCCAGCGAAGCCGACGGCAGCAGGCCCAGCGAGCCGGCCAGCATCGAGGCTTCGTCGGTGAGGATGTCGCCGAACATGTTCTCGGTCACGATCACGTCGTACTCGCGCGGCTTGGCGAGCAGGTGCATGGCCATCGAATCGACCAGCTGGTGCTCCAGGGCAACGTCCGGGAACTCCTCGCGGCCGATGCGCGCGGCCACATCACGCCACAGGCGCGAGGTTTCCAGCACGTTGGCCTTGTCCACCGAGGTGACCTTGCCGCGACGCTGCTGCGCCAGGCGGAAGGCGCTGCGCAGCACGCGCTCGATCTCGGCCACGCTGTAGCGGCACAGGTCGCTGGCGCTGCCGGCATCGCGGGTCTTGTCGCCGAAGTAGATGCCGCCGGTCAGTTCGCGCACCACCACGAAGTCCACGCCCTGCAGCAGCTCGGCCTTGATCGGCGACGCGTGCAGTGCGGCCTCGTGGGTGCGCACCGGGCGCAGGTTGGCGTACAGGCCCAGCGCCTTGCGGATCGCCAGCAGGCCCTGTTCGGGGCGCACCTTGGCGTTCGGGTCGGACCACTTCGGGCCGCCGACCGCGCCCAGCAGTACCGCATGGGCGGCCTGGCAGGCGGCCAGGGTCGACGCCGGCAGCGGCTCGCCATGGCGGTCGATGGCGATGCCACCGATATCGTGCTCGCTGAACGTGAAGGTGTGGTTGAAGCGTCCGGCGACGGACTTCAGTACAGCAACCGCGGCGGCGGCCACTTCCGGGCCGATGCCATCACCGGGCAGGACAACAATTTCAGCGTGCATGCTCACTCTCGTAACGTTCGATTTCAGGGACACGGCCCAACAGATAACCCAATTGGTCGACACCTTCCAGCAGGCAGGTCTGCGAGAAGCCATCCAGCGGGAAGGAATACACCCGGCCATCGGGCGTGCGCAGCTCGCGCGCCGCCACGTCGATGGTCAGTTCATCGTCCGGGCGCTGCATCAGCACCTGCACGTCGGCCTCGTCCAGCACGATCGGCAGCAGGCCGTTCTTCAGCGCGTTGCCGCGGAAGATGTCGGCGATCTCGCTGCTGACGATGGCGCGCAGGCCGAGGTCGGTCAGCGCCCACGGCGCATGCTCGCGCGAGGAGCCGCAGCCGAAGTTGCGGCCGGCCAGCAGGATGCTGCGGCCGGCGTTGTGCGGCTGGCTGAAGGCGAAGTCGGTCACCGGCGATCCGTCGGCCTGCCAGCGCCAGTCATTGAAGGCGTTGCGGCCCAGGCCGGCGCGTTCGGTGGTGGACAGGAACCGCGCCGGGATGATCTGGTCGGTGTCGATGTTGGTCTGGCGCAGCACCACACTGGCCGAGGTCAGGGTACGGAAACCGGCCATCACGCCACCTCCTGTGCGAACAGTTCGCGGGTATCGGCAACGTGCCCGTTCACAGCGGCCCACGCCGCGCTCATCGGCGACGCCAGCAGCGTGCGCGAACCGGGGCCCTGGCGGCCTTCGAAATTGCGGTTGCTGGTGCTCACGGCCAGCTGGCCGGGCGCGACCAGATCGCCGTTCATGGCGATGCACATCGAGCAGCCCGGCTCGCGCCACTCGGCACCGGCCGCGCGCACGATTTCGTGGATGCCTTCGGCTTCGGCCTCGCGCTTGACGATCTCCGAGCCCGGCACCACCAGCATGCGCACGCGGTCAGCGACGCGGCGGCCGCGCAGGACCTGCGCGACTTCGCGCATGTCGCTCAGGCGGCCATTGGTGCACGAACCGACGAACACCACGTCCACCGGCGTACCGGCCAGCGCCTTGCCGGCCTGGAAGTGCATGTAGTCCAGGCCCTTCTGTGCAGCGGCATCGTTGGCCGCCGGAATCGGCGCGTCCACGGCGATGGCCGTGCCCGGATGCGTGCCCCAGGTCAGGGTCGGGCGGATGTCGGCGGCGTCGATGCGGACTTCGCTGTCGAAGCGTGCGCCGTCATCGCTGCGCAGCTGCTGCCAGCGTGCGACGGCGGCGTCGAAGTCGGCGCCCTTGGGGCCACGCGGCGTGCGGGCCACGAAGTCGAAGGTGACCTGGTCCGGCGCCACCATGCCGGCACGCGCGCCGGCTTCGATCGACATGTTGCACAGCGTCATGCGCTGTTCCATGTCCATCGCTTCGATGGTGCTGCCACGGAACTCGATGACGTGGCCGGTGCCACCGTTGACGCCGATCACGCCGATGATGTGCAGCACCACGTCCTTGGCACCGACGCCCGGCGCCAGCGGGCCATCAACGGTGATCGCGAAGGTCTTGGCCTTGCGCTGCAGCAGGCACTGCGTGGCCAGTACGTGGCCGACTTCGCTGGTGCCGATGCCAAAGGCCAGCGAACCGAACGCACCATGGGTGGAGGTGTGACTGTCGCCGCAGACGATGGTCATGCCCGGCTGGGTGAAGCCCTGTTCCGGCGCGATCACGTGGACGATGCCGCGGTTGTCCGAGGCCATGTCGAACAGCTCGATGCCATGCTCGGCGCAGTTGCGCGCCAGCGTGGCGACCTGTGCCTCGGAGGCGGCGCTGGCGTAGGGCAGCGTGCCGTCGGCGGCGGCTGGCAGGGTCGGCGTGGAGTGATCCATCGTCGCCTTGGTGCGGTCCGGCCGGCGTGGCGACAGGCCGCGTTCGCGCAGCTCGGTGAACGCCTGCGGCGAGGTGACCTCGTGGATCAGGTGCAGGTCGATGTACAGCACGGCGGGCGCGCTGTCGGATTCGGGAACCACCACGTGGGCGTCCCACAGTTTGTCGTACAGGGTGCGGGGTGCGGAAGTCATGCGTGTGCCTGGCGGAAGTACGAAATAGCGGACATCAGGAAAGATAGCGAAAAGGTCATGTCAGCGGCGGCGGGCGAGGACCCGCAGCCGCACATAGTCGGCCAGCGGCTGGCCGGCGGTGTTGCGCGGCAGATCGGCCAGCAGTGCAGCGGCGGCGTCGCGCACAGTGGCGCGGACCTCACTGGTCAGGTCGTCCAGCAGCGGCGCGGCGAAGACGCGCAGCCAGCCGGCCACGCCGGTCGGCAGCGCCGTCGGGCGCGGCGTGCATTCGATCAGCTGCACCTGGAAGCCATGCTGGCGCAGGCGGCCGGCGTAGGCATCGGCCGTCGGGAAGTACCACTGGAAGGCGCTGGCGCCATGGCCGTGGGCCACGCGTGCGGCTTGCAGCGCGGCGATGATCGTGGCCACGTTGCCATGGCCGCCGAACTCGGCGACGAAGCGGCCGCCGGGGCGCAATGCGCGACGCACGCCTTCCAGAACGCGGTCGGGGTTGCTCATCCAATGCAGCGCGGCGTTGCTGAACACCGCATCGAATTCACTGTCGAAGGCCAGCGCGTGGCCGTCCATCACCTGCGCATCGACGCCGCGCGCGCGGGCGGCGATCACCAGTTCCGGCGAGGCATCCACGCCGTGGATGCGCGCACCGCTCAGCGCCAGCTCGGTGCTGAGTACGCCATCGCCACAGCCCAGGTCGAGGATGCGCTCACCGGCGCGCGGATCGAGCAGGCGCGCCACCGCGCCGCCGAGCAGCGGCACGAAGCCGGCATCGATCGCATAGTCTTGGGCGTTCCACTGCTGGCCAGCGGCGCTGGTCGGGGTGGGAGTGTCGAAGGCGCTCATCTCGGGTTCCTCAGGCGGTGGCAGGGGTGGGAACGTCGGTGCTGCTGTGGGCGGCGGCCTGGCGCTGGCGCAGCAGGCGGTTGGCAACATCCAGCCAGGCCAGCGCGGAGGCTTCGATGATGTCCTTGCTGGTGCCGGTGCCGTCGAACTCCACGCCCTCGTGGCGCACGCTCAGGTTGGCTTCGCCACGCGCATCGGCGCCGATGCCGACGCTGTGCACGTGGTAGCTGTCCAGCATCAGCTGCACGCCGGTGGCGGCCGACAGCGCGCCGAACAGGGCATCGACCGGGCCGTCGCCCTGGGCGGTTTCGGCCACGCGGTTGCCGTCCGGGTCGGACAGTTCGACCAGCGCATTGGCACGGCTGCCGACATCGCTGATGGTCATCGAGGCCAGGCGGTAGCCCTGTGCATTGGAGCCGCCCTGCATCAGCGTCTGCAGGTCGGCATCGGTGACCACGCGCTGCTGCTCGCACAAGCCCTTGAACTGCTCGAACACCAGCTTCAGTTCCTCTTCGTCCAGCCAGAAACCCAGCGCGCGCAGGCGCGCTTCGACGGCGGCGCGACCGCTGTGGCGGCCCAGCACCATCTGTGAGTCCTCCCAGCCCACGTCTTCCGGACGCATGATTTCGTAGGTGCCGCGATGGCGCAGCATGCCGTGCTGGTGGATGCCCGATTCGTGGGCGAAGGCATTGGCGCCGACGATGGCCTTGTTGCGCTGTACCGGCATGCCGACCAGGCGCTGCAGCAGCTGCGAGGTGCCGACGATGCGCGGGGTGTTGATCGAACTGTCCTGCTCGTAGAAGGCCTGGCGCACCTTCAGCACCATGGCGATCTCTTCCAGCGAGCAGTTGCCGGCACGTTCACCGATGCCGTTGATGGTGCACTCGACCTGGCGAGCACCGCCTTCGATGGCGGCCAGCGAGTTGGCCACGGCCAGCCCCAGGTCGTTGTGGCAATGCGCACTGAAGATCACGTTGGCGGCATTCGGCACGTCGGCGACGCCGGCGATGACCTGCTGGAACATCGCGCGGATCTCTTCCGGCGTGGTGAAGCCGACGGTGTCGGGCAGGTTGATGGTGGTGGCGCCGGCGGCAATCGCCACGCGCGAAACTTCGATCAGGTAGTCCAGCTCGGTACGTGTGGCGTCCTCGGCTGAGAATTCGACATCGTCGATGTAGGAACGCGCCAGTGCTACGTGCTTGCGTACCGACTCCAGTACCTGCTCGCGGGTCATGCGCAGCTTGTGCTCGCGGTGCAGCGGGCTGGTCGACAGGAACACATGCAAGCGTGGATTGGCAGCCGCTTCCAGCGCACGTGCGGAAGTTTCAATGTCGGCCTGCAGGCAGCGCGACAGCACCGCCAGGCTCAGGCTCGGGCGGCGCAGTTCGCGGCCGATCAGTGCCATTGCCTCGCGGTCGGACTGTGAGCTGGCCGGGAAGCCGGTCTCGATGATGTCCACGCCCAGTTCGTCCAGCGCACGCGCCATCACCAGCTTCTGCGGCGGGCTCATGCTGCAGCCGGGGGACTGCTCGCCGTCACGCAGGGTGGTGTCGAAGATGCGGATGCGCGGGGTGGTAATTCGTTCGATGGTGGTCACAGGGAAATCTCCTCGACAGCGGGCGTTGCGGCTTGCAGGTGGGAAGGGGAAGAGGTGGGGGAGGGCGGCGCGGTGGCCTTGGCAGGCGAGCGGGGTGTTTCGCTGCGCCGTCGCCGCGGTTTGCGTGGCGGGCGCGGCCGGATGTCGGTGAGCAGGCCGGCCAGCACGCCGGCGTCGATGTTGCCGCCGGACACCACCGCGCACTTGCGGCGGCCGGCGACGCGGCGGCCGGCCGCCAGCGCCAGCGCGCCGGCGCCCTCGGCGATGATGTGTTCTTCCAGCGCCAGCCGCACCAGGGTTTCGCGCAGCTCGGCTTCGCGCACGATCACCACGTCGTCCAGCAGCGAGGTGCACAGGCGGCGGGTCAGGAAGCCGGGGATCTTCACCCGCACGCCATCGGCCAGCGAGGCGACGGGGGCGATCTCACGGACATCGCCACGGATCGCGCGCGCCATCGAGTCAACGCCTTCCACCTGTGCACCAACCACGCGCACGCCCTGTGATTTCAGCGCCAGGGCCACGCCGGAGGCCAGACCACCGCCGCCGATCGGCACGATCACCACGTCAGGGGCATGCGCGGCCAGCTCGATGCCGACCGTGCCCTGGCCGGCGATCACGTCGGCATCATCGAACGCGGACAGGAAGCGGTAGCCGTGGCGCTGCGCCAGTTCAACCGCGAAGGCGTAGGCCTCGTCGTAGCTGTTGCCGTGCTGGCGCACGGTGGCGCCCCAGTGGGCGACGCCTGCGATCTTGGTCGCCGGCGCGCCATGCGGCATCACCGTGATGGCCGGCACGTCCAGACGGTAGGCTGCCCAGGCCACGCCTTGGGCGTGGTTGCCGGCCGATGCGCAGATCACCGGCCGGCTGTCGCCGCGCTCGCGGCCGGCCAGCAGAGCGTTCAATGCGCCGCGTACCTTGTAGGAACCGGTGCGCTGCAGGTTCTCCAGCTTCAGCCAGGTGCCGAAACGCTCGGCATGGTGCAGCGGGGTCGGCGGCAGGAAGCGGCGCAGGCGGGCCTGCGCGGCCAGGACGTCGGCGACGCTTACGTCGCCGACATCGCTTTCCTGGCTGGCATCAGCGGCCGGCATGGGCCACCAGCGCGCTGCGGTCGAGCGCCGCATGCGGGCACGGGCGCCGAAGAAGACGCCTCCGTACCGGCACCGTGGTCGCTACGGTACGGGTGTTCATGGCGATACTCCTTCCACGGCGGTGACCTGCACGGACACGCAGTCGTAGATCTTCTCGATCTGCCGGCACAGCGTTTCCGCCGGGCGCTGGCCATCCACCACCAGCTGCAGGTGCCAGCGGCCATCGTCGGCGGCCACCGGCGCGCCGCTGATCGCGCGCGGCGCGAAGCCGCGACGCTCGGCCATGCCGATCACGCGCAGCAGCGCGCCTTCGGCCGGGTGCAGCACCAGGTCAAGCCGGTAGTGCATTGGGGGTCTCCTGGCGGGCATGGGCGGGGTTGCTTTCCAGCATCGTGCTGTTGGCGGTGTTGGGCGGCACCAGCGGCCACACGTTGGCGCGTGCATCGATGGCCACGTGCAGCAGTGCCGGGCCCGGTTCGGCCAGCAGCGCGGCCAGTCCACCCTCGACGTCATCACGCGCGTCGATGCGGGTGGCGGCGATGCCGAACACCTTGGCCAGGGCCACGAAGTCCGGGTTGTCGGACAGGTCGATCTCGCTGTAGCGCTCGGCGAAGAACAGTTCCTGCCACTGCCGCACCATGCCCAGCGAACTGTTGTCCAGCAGCACGATTTTCACCGGCAGGCGACAGCGGGCGATGGTGGCCAGCTCCTGCACGTTCATCATGAAGCTGCCATCGCCGGAGACCAGCACCACGGTACGGTCGGGGCAGGCGAACTGCGCGCCCATCGCAGCCGGCAGGCCGAAGCCCATGGTGCCCAGCGCGCCACTGGTCAGGTGGTTGCGTGGGTGGTTGAAGCGGCAGTGCTGCGCCACCCACATCTGGTGCTGGCCAACGTCGCAGGCGATCACCGCATCGGCCGGCGCCAGTTCGCTCAGACGCTTCAGCAGGGCCGGCGCGTAGATGTGCTGGCCGGGTGCGTCGTAGCGGGCCGCGAAGCGATCACGATGCTGGGCGCAGCGCTTGCGCCATGCGTCCTGGTGGGCCTGGGGGGAGGGGAAGGCCGCACGCAGGGCGCGGATGGCATGGCTGACATTGCCCGGCACCGCGACATCGGCGCTGCGCAGCTTGGAGATCTCGTAGGCGTCGGCGTCGATGTGGACCACGCGGGCGAACGGCGCGAACTCCGCCAGCTTGCCGGTGGCACGGTCATCAAAGCGCGCGCCCAGCACCAGCAGCAGGTCGCTTTCCTGCACGGCCATGTTGGCCGCGCGGGTGCCGTGCATGCCCAGCATGCCCAGCGACTGCGGGTGGTTGGCCGGCAGGGCCCCCAGTCCACGCAGGGTCATCACTGTGGGAATCGCGCTGGCTTCGACGAAGTCGCGCAGGTCCTGCACCGCGTCACCCAGCGCGATGCCGCCACCGGCGTAGACCACCGGCTTCTCTGCTGCCGCCAGCGCCGCAATGGCCTCGGCGATGGCCGCGTCGGCCGGTGCCGGCGGTGGTTCGACGCTGCTCGGCAGGTGCACCGGCAGATGGCTGGCATCGGCCAGCTGCACGTCCTTGGGCAGGTCGATCAGCACCGGGCCGGGGCGGCCCTCGCGGGCGATGCGGAAGGCATCGGCCACCACGCGCGGCAGATCATCGACGCTGCGCACCAGCCAGCTATGCTTGACGATCGGCATCGTCAGGCCGAACACATCCAGCTCCTGGAAGGCGTCGGTGCCCAGCAGCGGCGTGCCGACCTGGCCGGTGATGCAGACCATCGGCACCGAATCCAGCATGGCATCGGCAATGCCGGTGACCAGGTTCGACGCGCCCGGGCCGGAGGTGGCCACGCAGACGCCGACCTGGCCGCTGGCGCGGGCGAAGCCATTGGCCGCCAGTGCTGCGCCCTGCTCGTGGCGCACCAGGATGTGCTTCAGCGACGAATCCACCAGCGCGTCGTAGAACGGCATGATGGTGCCGCCGGGATAGCCGAACAGCGTGCGGACACCTTCGGCCTCCAGCGCCTGGGTCAGCCAGCGCGCGCCGTTGGGCGGCGCGCTGCGGTGTGTGGGAGAGTTCATGGGGGAACCTTGCAGAGCGGGTGGGGATGCCGCGTTGTTACGCGGCTTGACCTTGCAACCAGACCATCTTGGCGCGCAGTTCCTTGCCTACCTTCTCGATCGGGTGTTCCAGGTCGGCCTGCTTGAACTTGTTGTAGTTCGGCAGGCCCGCTTCGTACTCGGCCACCCAGTTCTTAGTGAAGGTGCCGTCCTGGATGTCCTTCAGGACCTCCTTCATGCGCTCCTTGGTGCCGGCGTCGATCACGCGCGGGCCGCTGACGTAGTCACCGTACTGGGCGGTCTCGGAGATGAATTCCAGCATGCGCGAGATGCCGCCTTCGTAGAACAGGTCCACGATCAGCTTCAGTTCGTGCAGCACTTCGTAGTAGGCGATCTCTGGCTGGTAACCGGCTTCGACCAGGGTCTCGAAACCGGCCTGCACCAGCGCCGAGGCACCGCCGCACAGCACGGCCTGCTCGCCGAACAGATCGGTCTCGGTCTCTTCCTTGAAGGTGGTCTGGATCAGGTTGGCGCGGGCACCGCCGAGGCCACCGGCATAGGCCAGGGCGTAGTCGGCGGCCTTGCCGCTCTTGTCCTGGTAGACCGCCCAGATGCACGGCACGCCGCGGCCGATTTCATACTCGCGGCGCACCAGCGCGCCAGGGCCCTTCGGTGCAACCAGCACCACGTCGAGGTCGTCGCGCGGCTTGATCATGTCGAAATGAACGTTCAGGCCGTGCGCGAACAACAGCACCGCACCCTGCTTCATGTTCGGCGCCAGCACGTCGTCGTACAGCTTCTTCTGCACCATGTCCGGGGTCAGCACGGCGACCAGGTCGGCATCCTTCACTGCATCGGCAGGGGCCTTGACGGTGAAGCCATCGGCCTGCGCCTTGACCTCGGTGGGGCCGCCCGGGCGCAGGCCTACCACCACGTCGAAACCGGATTCGCGCAGGTTCAGTGCGTGGGCGCGGCCCTGGCTGCCGTAGCCGATGACGGCGATCTTGGTCTGGGGCAGGTCGTTGGTGCTCATGGGGGAGGTTCCTTGCGGTGGGAAGAAAAAAGAACGGCCGGTCGTCGAGGTGACGTGCCGGCCGGTCAGGGGAAAGCGGTGGGGGAGGCGCCATGCATCGCACACGGACACCCGCCACGGGGTGCCGTGGTGGTGTGGGTCCGGGTTTTGAAGGTGGCGGTGTGCATGGTGGTTGCGTCTGAAACCAGGTCCTGAAATGAAAAAACCCGCACCGGGGCGGGTGCGGGTTTTGATGAGTTCCGGTGTATTTGTTGCTTACACGCTGGCTCGTCCCGCACCTGTTGGCTGGGTAATAAGTACGAGCACAAGAATCGAACGCAGCGAGGCGGCGCCGGTGTCGGCGGCTTCGATGTGGGTTCGCGGTGGCGTGTTGTGATGCAACATGTGATCGAGAGAAACACAGCCATTTCGGCGGTGTCAACCCTGGCGGCAGATTTTTTATCGGTTTCCGCTGCATCCAGCGCAATCGCTTGTGGCACAAGGATGGTTGCTGCTGAAAGTGTTTCGGTGAACCCGAATTCACTCTTTTCAGCGCGTTTTTTGCGCGGGAATGAGGGTATCTCTACCGGTTCGCTCGCCGGGCATGGCCCATGACCTCTGCCCGATACCGCGTGAAGGCCGCAGCGGCGAAGATCGGGGAACCACCCTTCCATCGGAACCCGACCGTGTCCCGACGCCTTGCCCGTTCCCTGCTCGCTGCCGCCGTGCTCGCTGCCGTGCCTGCACTGTCCTTCGCCGCCGACCGCATCACCGGCCACACCTTCGCCACCCGTTCGGAGGTGATCGCCCCGCACGCGATGGCCGCGACCTCGCAGCCGCTGGCCACCCAGATCGCGCTCGATGTGATGAAAGGCGGCGGTTCGGCAGTGGACGCGGCGATTGCCGCCAACGCCGCGCTCGGCCTGATGGAACCGACCGGCAACGGCATCGGCGGCGACCTGTTCGCCATCGTCTGGGATCCGAAGACACAGAAGCTCTACGGCTACAACGGCTCGGGCCGCTCGCCGAAGTCGCTCACCCTGGCCGAGTTCCAGCGCCGCGGCCTGAAGGACATCCCGGCCACCGGTCCGCTGCCGGTGTCGGTGCCGGGCGCGGTCGATGGCTGGTTCGCGCTGCACGAGCGTTTCGGCCGCAAGCCGATGGCCGACAACCTGGCGCCCGCCATCCGCTATGCCCGTGAAGGCCACCCGGTCGCCGAGGTGATTGCTTACTACTGGGACCGCTCGGTGCCGAAGCTCTCGCAGTACCCGGGCTTCAAGGAGCAGTTCACGATCAACGGCCACGCCCCGCGCAAGGGCGAGATGTGGAAGAACCCGAACCTGGCCAGCACCCTGCAGAAGATTGCAGATGGCGGCCGCGATGCGTTCTACAAGGGCGAGATCGCCCACACCATCGGCGATTACTTCAAGGCCAACGGCGGCTACCTGAGCTACCAGGACATGGCCGACCACCTCGGCGAGTGGGTCGAACCGGTCAGCAGCAACTACCGTGGCTACGATGTGTGGGAACTGCCGCCGAACAGCCAGGGCATTGCCGCGCTGCAGATCCTCAACGTACTGGAAGGCTACGACTTCTCGAAGATTCCATTCGGCTCACCCGAACATGTGCACCTGTTCGTCGAAGCGAAGAAGCTGGCCTTCGCCGACCGTGCGCGTTTCTATGCTGACATGGCGTTCCAGCCGGCACCGGTGCAGAAACTGATTTCCAAGGAATACGCCGCGCAGCGCCGCGCGCTGATCTCGATGGACAAGGCGTTGAAGGAAGTACAGCCGGGTACGCCGAAGCAGCTGGAGGAGGGCGACACGATCTACATGACCGTGGCCGATGCCGACGGCATGATGGTCTCGCTGATCCAGTCCAACTACCGTGGCATGGGCAGTGGCATGGCACCGCCGGGACTGGGTTTCATCCTGCAGGACCGCGGCGAGATGTTCGTGCTGCAGAAGAACCATCCCAACGGCTACGCACCGGGCAAGCGCCCGTTCCAGACCATCATCCCGGCGTTCATCACCAAGGGCGGCAAGCCGTACGCCAGCTTCGGCGTGATGGGGGGGGCGATGCAGCCGCAGGGCCATGCGCAGATCGTGATGAACCTGGTGGACTTCGGGATGAACCTGCAGGAGGCCGGCGACGCACCGCGCATCCAGCATGAAGGTTCCACCGAGCCGACCGGGCAGGCGACGGCAATGACCGACGGTGGCGAAGTGAATCTGGAAACCGGCTTCCCGTATGAGACGGTGCGTGCGCTGATGCGCAAGGGGCATCGCATCGTGTTCGCCGATGGGCCTTATGGCGGGTACCAGGCGATCATGCGCGACCCCGAGAGCGGGGTTTATTACGGAGCTTCGGAGAGTCGCAAGGACGGGCAGGCGGCGGGGTATTGAGGGTTCCCGGCCACCGGGCGCAGCCCCCTCTGCGGTGATGGTTCAGCGATGCTTGGCTTGGCCGGGCGGGTGGATTGTCTGGGGGACGCCGTGAATACGTCCCTGTAGGCTCGGTCGCCGCATCCATGCGGCTCACGCCCCCAGCCAACCCACCCGCCCGGCCACGGACAGTTTCCGTGTCCGTCACCGCAGGAAAAGAAAAAGAAGAGCAAGAGCAAAGGCAACGGCAACAGCCGCGGGCTTTGGGTTGGGGTCGGATCCGTTTTCCGCAGGAAAACGGATCCGACCCCTTCTTGTTTTCCGATACACATCTTCCCCGCAAAGCGTGGAAAACCAACCGTCACCGAAAATCTGTCGGGCGTGGGGCGGTGTGGGTGGGCAGGACCGTTGGCGCCATGGATGGCGCCATCGAGCCCCCAAGGATGGGTTCACGGCGTGTCCTGCCCACCCACACCGCCCCGCCAAACCCTCAGCATCCCAGAGCCGGTTTAGACGTTGCCGTTGCTTGAAAAAAGCAGTGCAGCCGCAGGCTGCAAAACACCCTCAATCCTGATCGTGCGCGCGTGCGGCCTCGGCCTGGGTCTCCTCCTGCGCCGCCATCTCGCGCGCGATCCACGCATCGATCATGTGCCGCTGGCGCTGCGCCTGCCGCCGCTCGCGCGTGTATTCCTGGTCCAGCACCCGGTGCAGCGACACCATCACCAGCACCATCAGCAACGCGAACGGCAATGCCGCGATCGTGATCATCCCCTGCAGCGCATCCAGTCCACCCGCCAGCAGCAGGGCGGCTGCGATCAGGGCCACCGCGATACCCCAGGCCAGCTTGCGCTTCAACGGTGGATCGCCGGCCTCGTCGGTGGACATGCTGGCCAGCACCAGTACCGCTGAATCGGCCGAGGTCACGAAGAAGATCATCAGCAGTACCAGCGCGATGCACGACAGCAACAGCGGCAGCGGCATGCTGTCGAACAGGGTGAACAGCACCGTCTCATAGCCATTGCCCAGCGCCTGCACCAGGTCGGCGTGGCCGAAGATCTGTGCCCACAGCGCGGTGCCGCCGAACACCGCGAACCAGAGGAAGCCCAGCAGCGTCGGGGCGAGCACTACGCCGATCACGAACTCGCGCACGCTGCGGCCACGCGAGATGCGCGCGATGAACGATCCCACGAACGGTGCCCACGAGATCCACCAGGCCCAGTAGAAGATCGTCCAGTCCGCCACCCACGTGCTGCCGGAGAACGGTGACATGCGCAGGCTCATCGTCACCAGCTGGTTGAGGTAGGAACCCAGCGTGGTAGTGAACGTATCGAAGATGAATCCGGTCGGCCCCAGCACCAGCAGGGTCGCCGCAAGCAGCGCGGCCAATGCCAGGTTGAAATTGGACAGCCATTTCACTCCGCGTTCCACGCCACTGGCGGTGGAGGCCATGTACAGCACGAAGGCAACGGCAATGATGATCATCTGCACTGCGACGGTGGCCTGCACGCTGAAGACGCGTTCGATACCGGCGGCAATCTGGATGGTGCCGAAGCCGAGCGTGGTGGCGACACCGATCGCGGTGGCAACCACCGCGGCAATATTGACCACGCGCCCGATCCAGCCGCGATGGTGGCGGCCGATGATCGGCTGCAGCATGTCACTGACCAGGCCGCGGCCATTGCGGTTGAACTGGAACCAGGCCATCGCCAGACCGATCAGCGCATAGATCGCCCATGGGTGCAGGCCCCAGTGGAAGAACGCGTAGCGCATCGAGGCGCGCGCGGCGTCCATGCTTTGCGGTGCCAGTCCTTCCGGTGGCTTGCTGAAATGCGAGATCGGCTCGGCCGCGCCCCAGAACACCAGACCGATGCCCATGCCGGCGGCAAACAGCATCGACATCCAGCTGGCACGCGAGAATTCGGGCTCGGCATCTTCGCCACCGATGCGCAGGTTGCCGAAGCGGCCGAAGGACAAGTACATCAGGAACACCAGGGCCAGGAACACCACCAGCAGGTACAGCCAGCCGACACTGCGGATGACCTCCGCCAGCATGGACTGCACCACGGTATTGAAGGGGCCGGGCGCGATGCCGGCCAGCAGCACCAGCAGCAGAACCAGTGCGATGGAAACGCGAAACACCATGAAGGAGCTTCTCCGATCAAGGGGATTGAGGGGAGCGAGCAGAGCTTGCAGCGAGGGGCCGGCGGCATGCAGCGCGAACCGGGCAAGGGCCGCGTCGGCGGCGAAGGAAGCATCGGTCGCGGCAGCGCTACGGACGTGCACCTTACTGAACGCGACGTCATGGTTCCGTTAACGAATGCGGTTTGGGGTCAGATCCGCTTTCTGCAGGAAAGCGGATCCGACCCCGTAGGCGGGCGGTCTATGCTCTAATGCGCAGCAAGAAGCGGGGGTACCGCGGCCATCCGGCCACGGTTGAGACAGTCCCTTGGAACCTGATCCGGCTCATACCGGCGTAGGGAAGCTTTGCAATGCAGCCGTGCCCGGACTCCGCCCAAGGACCGTCCGTGCGCGGGTGCCGTGCGCCGCCGCTTCGTCCCTGACCCTCCTGGACGATGCCCGATGAACGCTCAGCTCTCCGCCCTGCAGCAACAGGCCCAGCAACTCTCCGAATCCGTGACCCGGCCCATTCCCGGTTCGCGCAAGATCCATGTGCCCGGCTCGCGCCCGGACCTGCAGGTGCCGATGCGCGAGATCGCGCTGACCCGCACGCCCACGCTGTTCGGCGGCGAAGAGAATGCACCGGTCACCGTCTACGACACCTCGGGCGCGTACACCGATCCGCAGGCCCGCATCGATCTTTCCGCGGGCCTGCCGGCAGTGCGCCGTGCGTGGATCGAGGAACGCGGGGACACCGAACAGCTCGATGGCCTCAGCTCTTCGTTCGGGCGCGATCGCGAACACGACCCGAAGCTCGATGCCGTGCGCTTCCCCGCGCGTACCCTGCCGCGACGTGCGCGTGCCGGCGCCAACGTCACCCAGATGCACTATGCGCGGCGCGGCATCATCACCCCGGAAATGGAATTCGTCGCCATCCGCGAGAACCAGCGGCTGGACGCGATCCGCGATGCGGGCCTGCTGCAGCAGCATCCGGGTGAAGCGTTCGGCGCGTCGATCCAGAAGATCATCACGCCCGAGTTCGTGCGGGACGAGATCGCCCGCGGCCGTGCGGTGCTGCCGAACAACATCAACCATCCGGAAAGCGAGCCGATGATCATCGGCCGCAACTTCCTCACCAAGATCAACGCCAACATCGGCAACAGTGCGGTGTCCTCGGGCATTGCCGAGGAAGTGGAAAAGCTGGTGTGGGCGATCCGCTGGGGTGGTGACACGGTGATGGACCTGTCCACCGGCAAGCACATCCACGAAACGCGCGAGTGGATCATCCGCAACTCGCCGGTGGCGATCGGTACGGTGCCGATCTACCAGGCGCTGGAGAAGGTCGATGGCCGCGCCGAAGCGCTGACCTGGGAGATCTTCCGCGACACGCTGATCGAACAGGCCGAGCAGGGCGTGGACTACTTCACCATCCATGCCGGCGTGCTGCTGCGTTACGTGCCACTCACCGCCAAGCGGGTCACGGGCATCGTCAGCCGTGGCGGTTCGATCATGGCCAAGTGGTGCCTGGCGCACCACAAGGAGAACTTCCTCTACACGCATTTTGAAGAGATCTGCGAAATCATGAAGGCCTACGACGTGACCTTCTCGCTGGGAGATGGCCTGCGTCCGGGCTGCATTGCCGATGCCAACGACGCCGCGCAGTTCGGTGAGCTGGAAACGCTGGGTGAGCTGACGAAGATTGCCTGGACGCATGATGTGCAGACCATGATCGAAGGCCCTGGCCACGTGCCGATGCAGCTGATCAAGGAGAACATGGACAAGCAGTTGCGTGAGTGTGGCGAAGCGCCGTTCTACACGCTGGGGCCACTGACCACCGACATCGCGCCGGGCTACGACCACATCACCAGCGCGATCGGTGCGGCGATGATCGGTTGGTTTGGCACGGCCATGCTCTGCTACGTGACGCCGAAGGAGCACCTCGGCCTGCCCAATCGCCAGGATGTGCGCGACGGCATCATGGCCTACCGCATTGCCGCGCACGCGGCGGACCTGGCCAAAGGACACCCGGGCGCGCAGGTGCGCGACAACGCGCTGAGCAAGGCGCGCTTCGAGTTCCGCTGGGAGGACCAGTTCCATCTTGGGCTGGATCCGGAGAAGGCCAAGGAATTCCACGACGAGACACTGCCGAAGGATGCGCACAAGCTGGCCCACTTCTGCTCGATGTGCGGCCCGCACTTCTGCTCGATGAAGATCACCCAGGATGTGCGTGACTACGCCGAGGCCGGCATGAAGGAGAAGTCCGCCGAATTCCGCGCCGCAGGTGCAGAGGTCTACCACCAGGGGTGATGCCGGGCAGGTATCGCCGGGCGCCGCCCCGGCGGGCGCATCGGTCCCGGAAAGCCGCCGGGCGTGGCCCGGCGCCACCCGCTATGCTCCGGCCATCGCCCCGTGGAAAGGACACCATGCCCATTGCTCTGACCACCCGTTGGCTGGCGATCGCCCGCCGCCATCCCTCGGCCTGGCTGCTGGGTGCGCAACTGCTGGCGGTGCTGTTGTACCCGGCGCTCGACGACACTGCCGCTGGCCGTGCAGCGCTGGGCATGTTCGGCATGGCGGTACTGGGCCTGGCGCTGTGGGTGGTCCAGCGCAGCCCGCTGGGCACTTGGCTGGCACTGCTGCTGGCCATTCCCTCGGTGGTGTTCTCACTGGCCGGTGCCCTGCTGGACCGCAGCGGGCTGCTGACCACCGCCCAGCTGCTGGAGAGCCTGCTGTACTTCTATACGGCGGGCGCGTTGATCGCCTACATGCTGCAGGACCATAAAGTCACCCGCGACGAACTGTTTGCCGCCGGGGCAACCTTCACCCTGCTGGCCTGGGCGTTCGCTTTCGCGTTCGCGGTGTGCCAGCAGTGGTATCCCGGCAGTTTCCACGGCGCCAGCGGCGGTGATCAGCGCAGCTGGATGGAGCTGCTTTATCTGAGCTTCAGCTTGCTGTCCGGGGTAGGGTTGAGCGACGTGGTGCCTCTCCATCCGCAGGCACGTGCTCTGGTCATGCTGGAGCAGTTCGCAGGCGTCATGTACATCGGCCTTGTCGTGTCGCGACTGGTCGGTTTGACCATGCTTCGGCGAATGTGAAAATGAACGCCAGATAAAAATTTCGCGCCCAAAGGGGCGCGAATAGTGATGCAGATTATGTGAATGCGTCGGCGAGAGAGAGCCTGAGTGTCGACCCCGTCATAGGCGGGGTAACCGGCTTAGGCTAATATCCGCGGGCGTTATTGTTTTTGCGGTATGCGCCGATGCTTTGTGCGGAATCTGGCTTTTTGTTGTCCCCGCAGGGGGGCGGTATTGCTGGTCAAACCTGCCCAGGCCCGTCCCTACTGTATATCGGAAAATGAACAGCAGCGAAATCCAGCCGCCCGACGCTGACCGTATCCAGGTTGGCGAATGCGTCGTCACTTTGTCCTCGCGAGAGGTCGAAGTTGCAGGTGCGCGTCGTCCGCGCCGGCTTACGCCGAAAGCGCTGGGTGTGCTGCGCGTTCTGCTGCGACAGCCGGGCCGCGTGGTCACCCGCGAAGAGCTGTTTGCCGAAGTGTGGCCTGACACGCTGCCGACCAATGACGTGCTGACCCAGGCCGTCACGCAGCTGCGCAAGGCGTTCGCCAACGACGACGACAACGGCCAGGCCTACATCGAGACCATCGCCAAGAGCGGTTATCGGCTGCTGGTGCCGGTACAGGCGCTGGATGCGCCCGAGGCTGCGGTGGACAGCGGTGAGCTGTCCGATCTTCCGCTGTCGCCCGCAGACGCCGGCGGCAGGGCGCAGGTCAATGCTGCGTTGCCGACGCCGGTGCCGGGGCTTCGCCGGACGTGGCGACAGGTCCGGCGCCAGGTGCTGTTGGCAATCGGCGCGTTGATGCTTGTTACGGTGATCGTGCTGACGATGCTGTTGCTGCGGCGGGCTCCGGAAGTCAGTTCACCGGTCGATGCGGCCGTGGAGAACGGCGTTCGCGTGATCGGCAGCCCGCAGCGGCCTTACCGGCTGATCACCGCGACCAGTGGTTTTGAGACGTATCCAACGCTTTCGCCCGACGGCTCCCAGGTCGCCTACGAAGGTGCCAACGAGGACGGGGAGGGCGGCGGCGCGATCAAGGTGCAGACCTCGGGCAATGCGCCCGCGCGCCAGTTGCTGGCGCCTCCGGCCGGTGCCAACGACCGCTTCCCGAGCTGGTCGCCGGATGGGCGCGAGATCGCGTTTGCGCGGTTCAGCGCGGGTGGCGGCTGCCAGGTGCTGATCGCCAGTGCCACCGGCGGTGCCCTGCGCCAGGCAACCCGCTGCGACGGCACCGAGCTGCTCAGTTTCGACTGGACCCCGGATGGCCGCGGGCTGGTGTTCGGCAGCATGGTCGGACGCTACGCGCATCGCGGCATCCGCGTGCTGGACCTGGCCAGTGGCCAATGGCGTGAACTGGACTACCGCGTTGGTGCCGATGATTTCGACTATGCGCCGCGCTACTCGCCTGACGGCAAGTGGCTGGTGTTCGTGCGCAATCCACAGATGGGTGATCTGTGGCGGATGCCCGCTGGTGGCGGAACCCCCGAGCAGCTGACCAATGAAGCGGCGGAGCAGCGGGGCTGGGCCTGGCTGGGAGATGGGCGCACCATCGTGTTCGGCCGTCGCGTGGACAGCGAAGTACGCCTGTATTACCTCGACGTCGAGCGCCGCACGCTGCGCGACGCCGGCCTGGATGATGCGCAGTGGCCCGCGGTATCCCGGCATGGCGATGTGCTGGCGTTTGTCCACCGGCGCGCGCAGTTCGGCGTGTTCAAGGTTCCCATCGAGGGAGGACCTGCAGAACGACTGTTTGCGTCCAGTGGCCGTGATGGTCAGCCGATGGCCGCGCCCGATGGACGCCAGCTGGTCTTCACCTCCGATCGTTCCGGCAGTTTTGCCTTGTGGTGGGCCGACATGCAGCGGCCGGATTCGCTGCGGCTGGTCGAAGGCCTGCGGCCGGAAGGCCGGCAGGCACCGGACTGGGCCGCCGACAGCCGGCACCTGCTGGTGGTTGGCCGCGATGACCACGGACGTACCGTGGTTTACGAGATCTCGCCGCGTGACGAGCGGCTGCAGCCGCTGCCGGTGCCCGCCGAACAACCGCTGCAGGCGCTGTACGGTGCCAGCGATGACCAGCTGCTGGTGGTCGAGCGCGATGCCGACCAGCGCACGCGCTTGAGCCTGTTTGATCGCACCTCTCAACCCTGGCGGCGGCTGGCCAGCATCGATGGCGTGTCGCAGGCACGCTTCGATCGCGCCGGCGGGCGGGTCCTGTTCACACGCCTCGCCGCGGGCGGGCTGTGGTCGGTCGATCCTGCACTGTCGCCGGGCAGTGTGCGACAGGTCACTGAAGACCTGCCGAGTCGCTGGCGCTATCGCACCTGGACCGTTGCCGGGAACGGTGGCATTGGTTACCTCGGCACGTCCACGCAATGCGGCACGACCCTGGTCCTGATCGAGGGCGGTACCGAAGTGCCGGAGCGCTGCCTCGATCCGCAGCGGCTCAGTGCAGGCAATGGACTCAGTGCCAGCGCCGACGGGCGCGATCTCTATGTGGCGCTGGCGGTCAGCGACGGCGCTGACATCGGCATCATGCCGTTGCCCGAGCAAGCCCCGGCACTGTTCCCGGCCTTCTCCAGGATATTGATTCTGAAGAAGAATTTCTCTTCGTAATTCTTTCGTGTGGTTCTCGCCGCGAATTCGTGGCGATCTCGGCAGTCTTTCCTGACGCGGTCCCGCCTGATTGGGCAAAACGGAGGCCTGTACTAGGCAAATCCGTGGTGCCCCCATGCGTCAACTCTCGCTGGCCGATCGCGGCCAAACCATCTCCCTCGACAAGGCCCTCGACGACGTCGCGCCGACCTGCCTTGCCGTTGCCCGGCTGGGCAGCCTGCAGACCGCAGGGACCCACTTCACCGTCTGGATGCAGGTGCGAGGCAGCTCCTGGGTGGAGGCCAAGGAAGGGCGTTTCCGGCTGCGCCAGGGGGAGTGGATCGCCTTCGAGAAGGAATCGCGCCCGCTGGTGCAGGCGGGTCGCAACGGACTCTGCGTGGGCCTGAACCTGAACGCCGAGGCGTTGCGGGTGCTGACCGAAATGGCCGACTGCGGCTTGTACGCGGGACGCGGTCGCCTGGGCCGCAGCGATGCACGGGTGGGCCTGCGGCTGTGGCGCGATGCACTGGCAAGCGGCCAGCCGGCGCATGTACTGCGACCGTTGCTGCTGCATCTGGCCAGCCTTCAGCGTGGCCTGGCGGACAACGTGCAGCGTTGCCCCGGGCGTTCGCGCAGCCGCAAGCGTCAGGTGTTCGGCCGCATGCAGCGCGCCCGCCTCTATCTGGAAGGCAACAGCCACCGCGTGGTGCGAATCGGCGAACTGGCCGAGCTGACCAACTTCTCCAGCTGGTATCTCTCCAAGACCTTCCAGAGCCTCTACGAGGAAAGTCCGCAGTCGCTTTCGGCACGTTTGCGCCTGGAACGGGCGGCCGACCTGCTGCGCGATACCGACATGATGGTCGGCGAAGTCGCCGCCGCCAGCGGTTTCGACAACTGCTGCAGCTTCGCCAGGGCCTTCCGCGCCCGTTACGGGCAGTCGGCGTCGCGATTCCGCGAGAACGGCGGCCTGCTGCCGCCACACTCTGCAAACTCTCCGGTTGGGTCGCGCAAATGCAGGGTCGCAACGCAATCGTAACGTGCTGGGGTGTTTTAACACGCTGCTAACACGTACCTTGGAGAGATAGATGAACGTTTGTAATCCCGCAGTGCGGCTCGGCCTGCTGCCTGCCGGCATCGCGCTGGCGCTGGCGCCGGCCTTTGCTTCCGCCCAGGAAGCAAAGGCGACGACCGACCTGGACCGCATTTCGGTCACCGGCTCGCGCATCCGCCAGGCGAGCATGGAAACGGCGCAGCCCGTGATCGCGCTGCAGCGTGCCGACATCGAGAAGCAGGGCTTCACCAGTGTCGGCGACATCGTGCAGAACCTGTCGGCCACCGGTTCGCCGGCCATCAGCCGCGCCGATGCCCTGAGCTCGGGCGAAGAAGTGGGCGGCCAGTACGTCGACCTGCGTGGCCTGGGCCCGGAGCGCACCCTGGTGCTGCTGGACGGCAAGCGCATGGGCGTCAGCACCGGCGGTTACACCGACCTGGCCTCCATCCCGACCTCGGTGGTCGAGCGCATTGAAGTGCTGACCGACGGCGCTTCGGCAATCTACGGTTCCGACGCCATCGCCGGCGTGATCAACATCATCACCCGCAAGAACTTCGACGGTCTGGAAGCCAGCGTCTACGGCGGCCAGTACAGCAAGGGCGACGGCGAAAAGCAGGTCTACAACTTCGTCTACGGCCAGACCGGTGAGCGTGGTTCGATCACCTTCGGCGCCGAGTACAGCAAGGAAGATCCGGTCTGGGCGAAGGATCGTGCCTTCAGCCGCTACCCGAATGGCCCGTTCCACCCGAACCCGACGGATACGGATGCCAACGGCTGGTCGCCGGCATCCAACCATGGCGTGCTGATCGACAGCAACGACAACTGGTACACCCGCGCCAACAACGGCACGGGCAACACCATGGCCGATTTCCGCGAGTTCGGCCCGGCTGACTACACCAATGCCAGCCAGGAAATGTGGCTGCAGAACAAGCTGACCCGTCGTTCGGTGTTCGCCAATGGCAACTACGACCTGACCGACAACATCCGCGCCACCGCGAACGTGCTGTACACCAAGCGTACGGCCACCCAGCAGATTGCCGGCTACCCGTACCAGTCCGAGGTCTATGAGACCCCGCTGTCGGCCAACAGCATCTACAACCCGCTGGGCACGGACGCGAACTTCATCCGTCGTACCTCCGAAGTCCCGCGCCAGACCGAATCCGAGCAGGAGACCTTCCGCTTCTCGGCCGGCCTGGAAGGTTCGTTCGAGTTCGGCGACAAGTTCTGGGATTGGGACGTGGGCTACGTCTACAACCAGAACAAGGGCGTGAAGACCGGCACCGGCAACCTGTTCATTCCGAACGTGCAGAACGCGGTCGGCCCGTCCTTCATGGACGGCGACGTCGCCCGTTGCGGCACCCCGGGCCACGTCATCGCCGGCTGCACCCCGTGGAACCCGCTGGCACCGTACGGCTCGACCGGCAACGGCTCGCTGGCCGACCCGGCCCTGCAGGCCTACCTGTTCCTGCCGAGCCACGACACCTACACCAACACCACCAAGGCCTACAGCGCCAACATCGGTGGCTCGCTGTTCTCGCTGCCGGCCGGTGAGCTGGCCATTGCGGCCGGTTACGAGCACCGCGAAGAAAGCGGTGAGTACAACCCGGATGCGCTGCTGCAGTCGGGCCTGAGCACCGACCTGGCCGGCAAGCCGACCAAGGGCAGCTACAAGCTCGACGAGTTCTACGTCGAACTGAACGTGCCGGTGCTGGCCGACATGCCGTTCGCCAAGGAGCTGTCGCTCGACATGGCCGGCCGCTACTCGGACTACAATACCTTCGGCGATACCATCAACAGCAAGTTCGGCCTGAAGTGGAAGCCGATCGACGACCTGCTGGTGCGTGCGACCTACTCGACCGGCTTCCGCGCCCCGAGCATCGCCGACATGTACGGCGGCACCTCGCAGACCTTCGACGCCTACACCGATCCGTGTGACAGCAGCTTCGGCTCGGCCGCGCGCAACGCCTCGGTGGCGGCAGCCTGCCAGGCGCGCGGCGTTCCGGCCAACTTCCGCCAGATCACCTCCGGCGGTGCGCAGTCGACCGGCCCGGGCACCCAGTCCTACAGTGCTTTCGAGTCGGGCTCCAACCCGGAACTGAAGCCGGAAACCTCCAAGACCTGGACCGCCGGCCTGGTGTACAGCCCGAACTTCGTGCAGGGCCTGGACGTCAGCCTCGACTGGTGGAAGATCCGCATCAACAACGTGATCGCCGCCGAGTCGGTGACCTCGATCCTCAACCAGTGCTACGTGCTGGGCGTGGCATCGGCGTGTGAGCGTTTCGATCGCGGCACCGAAGGCCGTACCGTCAACCAGGTGGTCGACGTCACCCGTACGCTGATCAACGGTGGTTACCAGGAAACCGCAGGTTACGACCTGGGCGTCAAGTACCGTCTGCCGGAGTTCTCCTTCGGCAAGTTCGTCATCGACTGGAAGACCACCTACGTCGATTACCTCGAGTACAAGCGTGACAACGAAGCCGAAACCCCGGTCGAGCAGCACACCAGCTGGGCGACCGGCGATTGGGGTGCCAACTTCCGCGTCCGTTCGAACCTCAACGTCGACTGGACCTACGGCAACCTGGGCGTGAACTGGGGCGTGCGTTACTACTCGGGCATGAAGGAGCCGTGCTCCTACGATACCGAGTGCAACCTGCCTGACTTCAACTCGGCCTACACCCTGGCGCAGCCGACCCGCAAGGTGGGTTCGAACACCTTCCACGACGTGCAGGTGCGTTACAACCTGCCGTGGGAAGCCACTGTCTCGCTGGGCGCCAACAACGTGTTCAACCACGAAGGCCCGGTCATGTACAGCCAGCCGAACTCGAGCTTCTCCTACTACGGTGGCTTCGATATCGGTCGCTTCTACTACATGAAGTACACCCAGCGCTTCTGATTGTTCGAAGTGCGATAGCAGTACCGGGAGGGCGGACCGCAAGGTCCGCCCTCTTTTTTTTTGTAAGGGAATTCCGAAATATCCTGGAAGGTGAGCGGAGTCACGTTCCTGTCGTGTCGCAATCAACACAGTTGCGAGGTCCACTTGCGGACACTTGCACATGGAGAGAGCGATGAAGAGCACGCTGTTGCACAAACTGTCTGCCGCTGCACTGATCTATGCAACATTGGTGGGGGCGGTGTTCGCCCAGACCGGTGGTGTCTGTGGGGGCGGGCTGTACTGCGAGGAACTGCGTCAGGAATGCCTGGCTGCAGGCAAGTCGAAGGTTCTGTGCGATCTGCAGTATCGCCACTGCGTGCAGGATGCCTGCGGCGCGCGCTGATGCAAAAAAAGGCGCGCCCTTGGGCGCGCCTTCGAGGTTCTTCCTGCGGTGACGGCTCAGACCTCGCTGGGTACCCATCCCATCAACGCGTTGGCATGCTCGCGCCACTGCGGCAGCTTGTTGAGCACGCCCGCGCGCTGCAGGTAGTCCTCATCCACCGGGTCGCCATTGACCAGTGCCAGTGCCACGTGCACCGCGCCGGTCACCCAGAAGCTGCGGGTGTTGGCACGCTGCGGCTGCAGGTGGAACGCCACGGCCTCGATGATCGGCATCGGCAGGCCCCACAGGCCCAGCAGATAAGCGCCGGCTTCGGCGTGGCCGGGGCGCAGGTCGCCGTCCAGCGCCTGTTCGCTGCGCTCGTTGCGCACGCCCGGCAACAGCAGGCCGATGTCGGCCAGCAGCGCTGCCGTCGCGCCCAGTTCGGCACTCGATTCGGGCAGCAGGCGCGCAGCCAGGCGCGAGGCGAGCAGGGCACGCTGCTGCAGCGAGTTGCGTTCGGCGGCCGACAGCGTCGGTGCCGAGAACACTTCGCTGGCCAGGACCAGGTCGCGCAGCGTGGCCAATCCCAGCCGGGTCACTGCGGTGCGCAGGTCGGCGATGGTGCGGCCCTGGCTGAAGAACGCCGAGTTCGACAGCTGCAGCACCTTGGCGGCGATCGCCGGATCGGCGGCGACCAGCTTGGCGACATCGGCGCTGTCGGCATCGTCATCGTGCTCCAGCGCCTGGGTCAGGCTCAGGTACAGGTGCGGCGGCGACGGCAGTTTCTCGATGCGGCCGATGGCATCGCGCAGGCGCGGGCTGTCCAGCACTTCGCGCAGCTCTTCCAGGCTGGTCAGTGCTTCCAGCAGCACTTCCGGCGCCAGCGGCAACGGCAGGAAGCGGTGGGCAACGCCGATCAGGCGTGCCGGTGGCGGCCGGTTGCCATGCTGGGCGTCCACCAGCGCGATGCGGATGGCTTCCGGACGCAGGGTCCGGATCTGGCCGAGCAGCGTGGTGGCATTGAGGTCCGGCAGCTGCGGGCAGACGATCACCGCGTCCACGCCCTGGGTGGCCACCGCAGTCATCGCGGTGTGGCCGTCGGTGGCGGTCAGCGGCTGCCAGTCTTCCCCAAGATCGGCAATGAATTCGGTCAGCTCAGCCGGCAGGCTGGCTGCATCCCCTACAAGCAGAATACGCACGACACATTCCCCTGGCTGTCTCGACGGTGGATGTCGACGACGTGTGAAGTGACGCAATTTACCTAATACGACGGCAAGAGTGATGTGCCGTCATCATGAAACGTGACCCGCATCGCTCCGGCAGGGCATGCCGGAGCGATCCGGTTCAGGCTCAGGCCTTGCTGTCGAGATGGCGCTGGTGCGCCTCGATCAGGATCTGCTTGGCCTCAGCCGCGCCGCCCCAACCGTCCAGCTTGACCCACTTGCCCTTCTCCAGGTCCTTGTAGTGCTCGAAGAAGTGGCCGATGCGCTCCAGCCAGTGGCTCGAGACCTGGGCGATGTCTTCAACGTGGGCATAGCCACTGAAGATCTTCGAGACCGGCACAGCCAGGATCTTCTCGTCGCTGCCTGCCTCATCGCTCATCTTCAGCACGCCGACCGGACGGCAGCGCACGACCGAGCCCGGCACCAGCGGCAGCGGCAGCACCACCAGCACGTCGGCCGGGTCGCCGTCGCCGCACAGGGTGCTCGGCACGTAGCCGTAGTTGCAGGGGTAGCGCATCGGGGTGGACAGGATGCGGTCGACGAAGATCGCGCCGGTTTCCTTGTCCACTTCGTACTTCACCGGCTCCGAGTCCTTCGGGATCTCGATGATGACGTTGATTTCTTCCGGCGGGTTCTTGCCGGGCGAGACGAGTTCCAGACCCATGGTCGTGCTCCAGGTAGGGGATATAGACGGATAGCCCCCCATTTTATGCCTTTGCCGGGCGCTGTGCAGGGGAGGGGGCTGACCGCAGGGCGAGGAAGGCGCCGACCCGGCAGGCCGGCGTTGACCGATGGGGCCGGGCGGCGTGCGCGCGCAGGCTGGATGCACCTACCCGAGGAGTTCCCGCATGAAGCCATCCGCCCTGTCACTCGGCCTGTTCTGCGCGCTGCTGATCGCGCCCGCCGCCCAGGCCTTCCCCTACGTTGACCTGATCGATTACCCGCGGCAGGAAGCCAACTGGGATCGCTTCTTTGCCCTGGAGGGCCGTCTGCAACACGGCTTCGACAGAATCTGCGGCGACACCTTCTGCGAGGGCGAGTACAGCGACATCCAGGCGCTGCGCCTGCGGTGTTCGGTGGATGCGGTGCGCGGCACGGTGCAGGAGTGCCTCTGGGCATTTGCCGCCAGTGATCTGGCCGTGTCGCGGCATGACGGTGAGATCGTGGCCCGGCAGCCGACCTGGCTGTGCCGGCTGCCACTGGTGCCTGGTACCCCGGTGGAGGACTTCCATGCGGCGCTGGCGGCCCGCAATCCGCTGCATGATCCGTTGCCTGGCACGTCGGAGAGCGTCTATGACGGGCTGACCGGCTGCATCCACTGATGCAAACGTGACTGATTCTCATTAACGGAGTAGCATGCGCGGCGCCTTCCGCCTGTCGTCCCGGTTCCGCGCATGTCCTCCAATGCCGCCTCCCTCACTGAACTGCTGATCCGCGAGCGCCCTGCGCTGCTGCGCCGGGTGCAGCGCATCCTTGGGGGCGACAACGGTGCCGAGGACGTGATCCAGGCCGTGTGGTTCAAGGCCCGCGGGGTTGACGACAGCCAGACCATCGACAACCCGCGCGCCTATCTGTACCGGCTGGCTGCGAATCTGGCGACCGACCATGGCAGAGAATCGACCCGGCGCAACCGCGTGCTGGCCTACCACTACCTGTGGGGGCCGGACGAGGTGATCTCGACCGAGGAACAGGCGATGGCCCAGGATGAGCTGCAGCGTGTGCTCGACGCGGCGGGACACCTGCCGGAGCCGACCCGCACCATCTTCCGGCTCAACCGCCTGCAGGGCCTGACCCAGGCCGAGATCGCGCGCCGCCTGGGCGTGTCGGTGACCACGGTCGAGAACCATGTGCGCGCTGCCCTGCAGCGCCTGGCCTGGGCGCGCAGCGGCCGATGATCGCCCCGGCTTGGGGCTGGCCCGCGCTGAAACGTCTTGATCACTGGACCGTGGATGCGGTCTAGTTTCCCCGCCCGCGCTTGAACGCGCCTGTCTGCCAGCCGATGAGCCCGCCGAACATGCTGCCCGCTGCCAATGACGATGCCCTGGCCGAACAGGCCCGGGGCTGGATCGCGTGGCTGGCCGCAGGCGATATCAGCGATGTGCGCATGGATGAGTTCGAATGCTGGCTGCAGCAGCCGGGGCACCGTCGCGCCTTCGAGCACGAGCGTGCGCTGTGGCGCAGCGTCGGGCCGCGGCCGCAGGCCGGGCGCGTCGAACGCCGGCCCCCGAAGCGGCTGCGATGGGCGATGGCTGCGGCGGCAGCGCTGGCGATGCTGGTGGCATGGCCGGAAGCCTGGTTGCGCCTGCAGGCCGATCACCGAAGTACGCATGCCGTGCAGCACGTACAGCTGCCCGATGGCAGCCGGGCGGTGCTGGATGCGGACAGCGCGATCGCTGTGCGCTTCGACGCGCACGCACGCCAGATCGAGCTGCTGCGCGGGCGCGCCTGGTTCGAGGTCAGCCCGGATGCGCAGCGGCGTTTCAGCGTGCGTGCGGGCGATGGCGTGGTCGAGGACATCTCGACCGCGTTCTCCGTCGCACGCGACAGCGACCAGGTGGAAACCCAGGTCGGACAGGGCAGGGTGCGCGTGGCCAGTCCGGCTGACGGTGGCTGGACGTATCTGCAGGCGGGCCAGCGTGCGATCTATGGCGAACACAGTGGCGTGACGCGCCTGCAGGACGTGGCTGCCGACAGTGTCGGCGCGTGGCGGCAGGGCGAGCTGCTGCTGGAGCAGGCCAGTGTCGCCGACGCCGTGCAGTGGGTCGGGCGTTACCGCGCCGGCCCGACCTTCGTGCGCGGCGATCTGTCGCGACTACCCGCAGTGAGTGCCGCATTGCGCATTGATCGCCCGGAGCAGGCGCTGGACGCGCTGGCAGCGACGGCCGGTCTCCAGGTCACCCGCCTTCCATTCGGCGTCGCCATCGTGCAGTAGATCCACGCCACGCGCGGATGATCATGGCCGCTGTGCCGACCAACGGTCGGCATCCACCGCTACAACCGGGCGACCAACGGTTGGCAACTGCCGCGACTGCAGATTCATCTTGGGGTTGTCGCGTGCCCAACCGTCTTACCCCGCGAACGTACCCGCCGCCGCCACGTACGTCGCCGTGTCCACGCCCCCCGTGGATGACGCCGCGCCTGCGGCACCGATTACCTGACAGGTTCCCCATGTTCGACTCCCACCGCCCGGGCCGCGTGCTGCGCCCGTCCCGCCTGTGCATCGCCCTGCTGGCCGCCGGCCTGGCCAGCGCCGCACCATCCGTGCTGGCACAGAGCGCCACCGGCAACCACGCTGCCGTGCAGCGCTTCGACATTCCGGCGCAGCCGCTGGACGAAGCACTGCGCAGCTTCATGCGCCAGTCCGGCGTGCAGGTCGTGTATCCGGCCACCCTCGCCCAGGGAGTGACCTCGCGAGCAGTCAACGGCAGCCTGTCGGCCAACGAGGCGCTGCAGCAGCTGCTGCAGGGCAGCGGGTTGGCGATGCGCCGGATCAGCGCCGACGCAGTCACCCTGGAAGCGGCAACGCCGGTACAGGCCGACAGCGGTGTGATCGTCACCGATACGCTCAGCGTGGCCGGCGACCGTGTCGACGGCGGCGCAGGCAGCGACGAAGCGCGACTGCTCGACAGCTATCGCAGCGTGGGGTCCACCACGACGCTCAATCGCACGCAGCTGGAGCGCTTCCGTGGCACCTCCAATGGCGACATCGTCAAGGGCGTGGCCGGCGTCACCGCCGGCGACCCGCGCGTGGGCAATGGCTTCGACGTCAACATCCGCGGCATCCAGGGCCAGGGCCGCGTACCGGTCATCATCGACGGCGGCCAGTCCAGCATGGACACCTACCGTGGCTATGCCGGCCAGTCGCAGCGCACCTATCTCGACCCGGACCTTATCTCCAGCCTGACCATCACCAAGGGCCCGAGCCTGCAGGCCAATGCCTCCGGTGGCATCGGTGGCGTGGTCGAGATGGAGACGCTGAAGATCGGTGACGTACTGCGCGAAGGCCGCGACTTCGGCGTGCGCGTGCGTGGTGGCCTGGCCAATGCCAGTGCCAACAACCTGCCGGCCTACGGTGGCGCACCACGCAGCGACCGCAGCGCCACCGGCAGCCAGTTCTTCAACGTGGCCGGCGCCGGCCACTGGGACCGATTCGATCTGGTCGCCGCCTATGCCTACCGCGACAACGGCAACTACTTCTCCGGCAAGCACGGCTACGATGATTTCCCGCAGACCCGTCGCACGCTGGCACCGCTGAATCCGCCGCGTACCGAAGTGTTCAACACCTCGTCGCGTTCGAAGTCGGCGCTGCTCAAGGGCACCTGGCGCATCGATGACGCGCAGACGCTGGAAGCCGGATACCGCCGCTACGAAGGCACCGCCGGCGAGATCATGGCGTCGCAGATCATCCGCGTCGACCGCGATCGCATTCCGCAGTGGGACCCGGGCCATGTCGACATGGACAGCTACACGCTGCGCTACCGCTTCAACCCGGACAGCGATCTGGTGGACCTGCGTGTCAACGCTGCCTACACCGATACCGACAGCGTGATGTACAACAGCCTGACCGGTATCACCCCGTGGTACTTCGACCGCCGCACCGAGTGGTATGACGCCCCCAGCTTCAGCGGCGACCCCGGCTACAAGGATGCCTACCGCAACCCGCTGCGGCAGAAGCGACTGAATCTGGATGCCAGCAACACGTCGACGTTCGACACCCGTGCCGGTGTGTTCACGCTGGACTACGGACTGTCCTACAGCGATGAAGACATCGCGCCGGGCAGCTCCGGCCCGGTCATGCACGATGACCTGGTCAACAACCGCTTCCTGCGCAACGCCGAGCGCAAGGAATACAGCGCCGTGGCGTCGCTGAAGTGGCAGCCCGACGAACACTGGGAGCTGCTGGCCGGTGGCCGCTGGAACCGGGTGGATGTGCATGACCGCAACCGACTGGCGACGCCGGATGCCTATGAAGTGCAGGGCCAGTACCGCTACACCGAACTGCTCAACGGCAACCCGGCGCTGCCGTCGTGGCGTGCCAAGCGCATCGCGCTGCTGAACTGGTACCCGGACGCCAACGGCAACTTCACCCAGGAATCGCTGCTGGCCTCGCCGTACAAGAAGGGCACGGTCGGTGACATCACCGGTTGGAACTTCTACGACGCCGGCAAGCCGCAGGACCTTGAAGTGCCGGTCAGCTGGACCTGGTCGCAGCCGATCCGCCGCCGCGACACCGCGTTCTCGCCGACCGCCAGCGTCGCCTACCGCTTCAGCGAAGACACCATGGTCTACGTGAAGTACGCCGAAGGCACCAAGCTGCCGAGCCTGTTCGAGACCACGCTGGGCCTGTTCACTGCCGCCAAGCCGGTGGGCGAACTGAAGCCAGAGCGTGCGCGCAGCTGGGAGATCGGTGCCAGCACCCTCCGCTACGACCTGTTCACCGCTGGCGATCGCCTGGCGCTGAAGCTGGCCTACTTCGATACCCGCATCGATGACCTGATCACCCGCGACTACCGCACGCTGTCGGCGGGCCTGATCCGCAATGTCGACCAGTTCAAGGTCTCGGGCATGGAGTTCCAGTCCAGCTATGACAGCGGCAAGCTGTTCGCCGATCTGTCCGCGCACTACTACTTCAAGGCCAAGACCTGTGCGCCGGACATCGCCGCCGAGCGCCGCGCCTATGGCGTGCAGCGCAGGAATGCGGAGCTGGCCGGCACGCCGGACTGCGTGGATGGCGGCTTCGAGGGCTCGTACACCAACACCCAGAACCCGCCGCGCTACATGGTCAACCTGACCCTGGGCTCGCGCCTGTTCGACGAGCGCCTGACCTTCGGCACCCGCGTGATCCACAATGCCGGCCCGATCAGCATGCTGGACAAGGAGTGGAACGTCGGCCTGTCGGCGATCCAGCAGCTGTACCGTCCGACCACGCTGGTCGACCTGTTTGCCAGCTGGAACTTCAACGACCAGTGGTCGGTGGAAGCGGGCGTGGACAACCTGACCGACCGCTACTACCTGGACCCGCTCGCCCTGGGCGTGATGCCGGCCCCGGGCCGCACCGCGCGCCTGGCGTTGACCTGGAAGTACTGATCGACGGGTGATCTGCCAGCGGGGTCGGATCCCTTTCCTGCGGAAGGGGCTTTGACCCCATCGGGCCTGGCCATCCACGCATGGCGTGGAGCTACGGGGTAGCGCCGGGCCATGCCCGGCAAGCGCTTACAGCCCGGTCGCGGCCTTCACCGCATCTTCGTGCAGCGATTCGTTCAGCTCATCGACCACGGTCGTCCATGCCGCATCGGCCTGCAGCGATTCGGACAGGAACTGGCGCTGCGCGTCGTTCCAGTACGGCGCCTCGACCACTTCCACATCGGTGGCCAGCTGGTGCTCGCGGATGAAGCGGGCGATGCCCTCGGCGCTGGCATCCAGGCCCAGCTGCAGGAACAGGTTGGTCATGCGCGGTTCGGTGGTGATCATCGTCGGTTCCTGCGGGAAGAAGGGATGCCTCATTATCGGCACAGACGCGCTTGGGGAAAGCCCCGCGGCGAACGTCTACAGCACGACGACCCCTTAGGCATCCCCCATGAACGCACACATTGCCCCTGATGACAGCCGCAGCCTGCGGCTCAAGGCTGCCACCCGCGACAGCCACGGCGCCCTGGACAAGCGCATCATGGCCGGCGACATCTTCGCCGACCGCAGCAACTTTGCCCGTTTCCTGCGCGTGCAGTACCGCTTCCACCGCAGCATCGACGCGCTGTACGCCAACCCTGCACTGGACGCACTGCTGCCCGATCTCGGCGAGCGCCGCCGCCTGCCCCAGGTCGCGCGCGACCTCCAGGATCTGGAGCAGACCCTGCCGGGGGCGGACATCGCCGCGCTGCCGTCGGATCTCGCGTTGCCGGTCGCGCTGGGCTGGCTGTACGTGGCCGAAGGCTCCAACCTGGGCGGTACCATCCTGTACAAGATGGCGGCCAAGCTCGGCCTGGACCGTGACTTCGGTGCCCGCCACCTGGCCGCGCATCCGGATGGCGCCGCCCGACACTGGCGCGAGTTCACCGCCGCGCTGGACGCGGTGCCGCTGAGCGCCGAGCAGGAACAGCAGGTCATCGACGCCGCCGATGCCGCGTTCCGCAGCGTGCACGGCCACGTTGAAGTGGAATTCGCCTGATGAACGCCCGCCACCCGCCGGTGCAGTGCTGATGCGCTGGCTCTGGTTCGCGCTGGGCTGGGTGATGGTTGGCCTCGGGGTGATCGGTGCGTTGCTGCCGGTGATGCCGACCACCATCTTCCTGATCCTGGCCGTGGGCTGCTTCGCGCGCAGCTCGCCGAAGTTCGAGCAGCGCCTGCTGGCACATCCGCGCTATGGCCCATCGCTGCGGCTGTGGCGCGAGCAGGGCGCCGTTTCGCGCAAGGGCAAGGCCTTTGCCAGCGTCGGCATGGCGGTCGGCTTCGCGATGTTCTGCTGGGGCGCGCAGCCGTCCTGGCGCCTGCTGCTGGGCGTGGGCCTGTTCTTCGCGGTCAGCGCCGGCTATGTGCTCAGTCGACCCGCGCCACGCATTGAACCCACGCCGCTGGTGGAGGTGGACGACGCCAGCGATCTGCGCGCGGCCCGCCGCCGTGCCGCATCCCCCGATACCGATGGAACCCGAGACGATGCTGCCTGCTGACCTGGCCCCTGTGGCCGCCCCTGCGCTGACCCCGTGGGCCATGTACCTGGCCGCCGACGTGGTGGTGAAGGCAGTGATGATCGCGCTGGCGTTGGCGTCGCTGGCCACCTGGACCGTGCTGCTGGCCAAGGGCTGGGAACTGGCCCGGCAGGCACGGCAGCTGCGTGCGGCGCGCGCGCTGTTGCTGCAGTCCGCACAGCTGCCGGCGCAGAGCGAAGCGGCAAGCCTGCAGCAGGGCACCGCGCGGGCGATGCTGGATGCCGCGCGTACCGAACTGCGCCTGTCGCAGGCGCTGGACGGCCGCGAAGGCATCAAGGAACGCGTGGCCTCCCGCCTGGACCGCATCGAACTGGAAACCGCGCGCGTGCAGCGACGTGGTATCGGCGTGCTCGCCAGCATTGGCGCGGTGGCGCCGTTTGTCGGCCTGTTCGGCACAGTGTGGGGCATCATGAACAGCTTCATCGGCATCGCCCACAGCAACACCACCAACCTGGCGGTGGTCGCACCCGGCATCGCCGAGGCACTGCTGGCCACCGCGCTCGGCCTGGTCGCCGCGATCCCGGCGGTACTGGTCTACAACCACTTCAGTCGCGTGCTGGCCGGTCTGCGTGGCCTGCTCGGCGATCTGTCGGCGGCCGTGCAGCAGCTGGTCTCGCGCGATCTCGACCACGCCGTTCCACGCGCTGCCGCGGCGTCGCTGCGTGCGGTGCACTGAGAGGCGGCGATGGCCATCAGGACCGCGTCCGACCGCGACGACACACCGGAAGAATCGCACGAGATCAACGTCACGCCCTTCATCGATGTGATGCTGGTGCTGTTGATCATCTTCATGGTGGCGGCACCGCTGGCCACCGTGTCGGTACCGGTGCAGCTGCCGGCCAGCAGTGCCAGTGCCACGCCGCCGGAACAGGCTCCGGTGTATGTGACCGTGCAGGCCGATCTGTCGCTGCGCGTCGGCGAGCAGGCGGTGGCACGCGACGGGCTGGCCGCTGCGCTGCAGGCAGCCACCCACGGTGACACCTCGCAACGCCTGTTCCTGCGTGCCGACACCCGCGTGCCTTACGGTGAATTGATGGCAACGCTGGATGCGCTGCGTGCTGCGGGCTACCTGAAGGTGGCACTGGTTGGACTGGAGCAGGGCGCGCGATGAGCGGACTGCGGCGCTGGGCGATCAGCCTGGTGATCGTGCTGCTGGTGCATGCGCTGCTGGTCGGCGTGGCCTGTTGGTGGGCGGCGCGCGCACCGGCGGTGGCCGCCGCAGCGCCGCCCGCTGCATTGATGCTGGAGCTGGCACCGATGGCACAGGCGCCACCGGCACCGCCGCGCGAGGTGGCAACCGGGCCCCTGCAGCAGCAACAGCAGCGACAGGCGCCGAAGGCGGCCGTGCAGGAGCAACCCAAGGCACCGGTGCAACCTCAGGGTGATCTGCCGCCGCCGCGTGCGCCTGAGCCGACGCCTTCGCCGGATACCGCCGACGCCAATGTCGCGCAGACCCACGCACTGCCACAGGTCGCTGCCGATGCGGCCACGCGCTATACCGCGCCGCAGACCACGGCCGGCGAGCGCAGCCGTGCCGAGGCGACCTGGGAAGGGCGCCTGCTGGGGCACCTGCAGAAGCACCGGCGCTATCCGCGCCAGGCCGAGCGGCTGCGCCAGCAGGGGGTGGTGTACGTGCGCTTCGCCGTCGCCCGCGATGGCGCCGTCTCCGCACTGGCGCTGGGCCGTAGCAGTGGCTTCGCGCTGCTCGACCAGGAGACGCTGGATACGGTGCAGCGCGCCAGCCCCGTACCGGCGCCGCCGGCCGAAGTGGCCGGCGACCCGGTGCAAGTGATGGTGCCGGTGTCCTTCTTCCTGCGCGGGCGTTGACCTTGTAGAGCCGAGCCGATGCGCGGCTGTTCTCCGATCCCGCGAAGCCGAAGCGCCGAGCATGGGCTCGGCCCTACAGAAGGCTTTTACAGCAGCGGCACCAGCAGCAGCGCCACGATGTTGATGATCTTGATCAGCGGGTTGATCGCGGGGCCAGCGGTGTCCTTGTACGGGTCACCGACGGTATCGCCGGTCACCGCGGCCTTGTGCGCCTCGCTGCCCTTGCCGCCGAAGTGGCCGTCCTCGATGTACTTCTTGGCGTTGTCCCAGGCGCCGCCGCCGGTGGTCATCGAGATGGCCACGAACAGGCCGGTCACGATCGTGCCGATCAGCAGGCCGCCCAGGGCGCGCGGCCCGAGCAGCAGGCCGACCACCACCGGCACCGCCACCGGCAGCAGCGAGGGCACGATCATTTCGCGGATCGCCGAGCGGGTCAGCATGTCCACCGCTTTGTCGTACTGCGGCTTTCCGGTGCCCTGCATGATGCCGGGGATCTCGCGGAACTGGCGGCGTACTTCCTCCACCACCGCACCTGCCGCGCGGCCGACCGCCTCCATCGCCATCGCACCGAACAGGTACGGAATCAGGCCGCCGATCAGCAGGCCGATGATCACCGTGTGGTCGCTGAGGTCGAAGCGGAATTCCTGCCCGGGATGTGCCGCCTGCAGGTTGTGGGTGTAGTCGGCGAACAGCACCAATGCGGCCAGTGCCGCCGAACCGATCGCATAGCCCTTGGTCACCGCCTTGGTGGTGTTGCCCACCGCATCCAGTGGATCGGTGATGTCGCGGATCTCCGAGGGCAGCTCGGCCATTTCGGCGATGCCGCCGGCGTTGTCGGTGATCGGCCCGTAGGCATCGAGGGCGACGATCATGCCGGCCATCGACAGCATCGCCGTGGCGGCGATGGCGATGCCGTACAGCCCACCCAGCGCGAATGCGCCCCAGATCGCCGCACACACCGCCACCACCGGCAGCGCGGTGGACTTCATCGAGATGCCGAGGCCGGCAATGATGTTCGTGCCGTGGCCGGTGGTCGACGCCTGCGCCACGTGCTGCACCGGCTTGTACTGGGTGCCGGTGTAGTACTCGGTGATCCATACGATCAGGCCGGTCAGCACCAGTCCGATCAGCGCGCAGCCGTACAGCGCCATCGGCCCGTGCACGTTGTCGCCCATCAGCCCGGTGGTGATCGGGTAGAACGCGATGGCGGCCAGCACGCCGGACACGATCACGCCCTTGTACAGCGCGCCCATGATCGAACCGCCGGGCTTCACCTTGACGAACAGTGCGCCGATGATCGAAGCGATGATCGATACGCCGCCCAGCACCAGCGGATACAGCACTGCATTGGCACCGGCTTCGGCCAGCATCAGGCTGCCCAGCAGCATGGTGGCGATGACGGTGACCGCATAGGTCTCGAACAGATCGGCGGCCATGCCGGCGCAGTCGCCGACATTGTCACCGACGTTGTCGGCGATCACCGCCGGATTGCGCGGGTCATCCTCTGGAATGCCGGCTTCCACCTTGCCGACCAGATCGGCGCCCACGTCGGCGCCCTTGGTGAAGATGCCACCGCCCAGCCGCGCGAAGATCGAGATCAGCGACGAACCGAAGGCCAGGCCGACCAGTGCGTGCAGCGCCTGCTCCATCGGCAGGCCCATGCGCAGCAGCAGTGCGTAGTAGCCGGCCACGCCCAGCAGGCCCAGCCCGACCACCAGCATGCCGGTGATCGCACCGCCACGGAACGCCACGTCCATCGCTGCGCTGATGCCGTGGCGAGCAGCTTCGGCAGTGCGTACGTTGGCGCGTACCGAGACGTTCATGCCGATGTAGCCGGCAGCACCGGACAGCACTGCGCCGACGGCGAAGCCGATCGCGGTGTACCAGCTGAGGAACGCCCCTACCAGCACGAACAGCACCACGCCGGCCACGCCGATGGTCAGGTACTGGCGGTTGAGATAGGCACGCGCACCTTCCTGGATTGCGGTGGCGATCGCGACCATGCGTTCATTGCCGGTGGGTTGGCGCAGGATCCAGCGCGCCGAGACGATTCCGAACAGGATTGCGAGGATGGCGCAGCCCAGCGCCAATGACAGCCCGTGACGTTCCAGCATTAGACCCCTCCGCAGAATGGATGTAGGCATCCAGTGGCGATGAACGGCACCACGAGGGGGACGACGGGCTGCAGCCTGGAACCAACCCGTACCGACCTTGGCGGTCGTCCGACGTATGGCGGTGTTCAGCATTCCCTGGTGCCCGCAGTATGCGTGCGCCCGCGTCTGGATGGTAGGGCCGGGCCGCGCCGCGCCCGGCGAGCACAGCGGCTGCTCGACCCACGCGCCTTTGCACCCCGTTAAGCCAATCTCTGCAAGCCTGCGCTCAGTCCTGAAGGAGATCCCCCATGCGCCTGTCCCTGCTGATGCTTGCCGCCCTGGTCCCGGCGCTGCCGGCCTTCGCTGCAGAAACCCCCGAGCTGCAGCGCGCAGTCGGTGCACCACAGGCGGTAGGCGCGGTGCACACGCTGCGGCAGATCCCCGAGGCCTGTGCGCGCCTGGAAGGTGCGTTCACCGGCCAGGCCGCCGAGCCGTATCGCTTCTCCGCGGTGCGCACCAGCGAACAATGCCAGCCACGCGCGCGCTTCGTGGACTACGCCAAGGCGCAGCCGAGTGCCGACAAGGGCTGGAAGCTAAATGATGTGATCCGCGTGCCCAACGCCGCGTGCCCGGCGCAGCAGGCGGTGGTGCGCGTGTGGCGGCTGCCGTCAAGCAACAAGGTGGAGCTGGACGGGCAGGGCCAATCGCGGATCTACCTGGAAGAGGCGAAGAAGCAGGCGGCGGCCGGCCAGATTCCGCAGGTGACGATGTTTGCGGCGCAGTTGCAGGTGGAAGGCAAGGCCTGCAATTGAGCCCATGTGGCAGGGCGCATCCACGCGTGGCGTGGATCCATTGCAATTAATCCGCCAGCGTCGCTCCACGCGCCACCAGCAGCTCGCGCAGGGCCTTGCGGTGGCAGTGCGCCTCGTCCTCGCAATAGCACCCCACGCTGATGTCGCTGTGCTGTGACATCGCAGCCAGCAGGTCCAGCGCGTGGGCGGCATCAGGCGCCTTCATCTCGGCCGTGAAGTGGCGGAAGAACGCATGCCAGTCGGCGGCCGTCTTCGCTTCGTGCGCCTGCTTCACCAGTGCCGCGCTGGGTGACAGGGTCGGGAACCAGACGTCGTACCAGTCCTGCCGGGCGAACTCGCTGCGCGGCACACCGCGCGGCGGCCGCCGCACGGTGCCGATGCGCAGGCCCTCGCCGGGCGCACGCGGTGTACCCAATCGAACAACGCGCAGTGCCATGGTGTTCCTCCGTCCCCTTTTTCGGGTCAGCCCTCGAACGGCGGCAGCTTCTGCTTCACCGCCACGTTCTTCAGCGTGACGTACTTCGGCAGGCCGTCGGCGCCGTAGGGCAGCGGCGCTTCGCCCTTGATCAGCGGCGACAGGTAGGCGCGCGCCTTGGCGGTGATGCCGAAGCCATCGCGGCGGATGAAGCCGGCCGGCATCTTCTTCTCATGGTTGGCGATCTTCGACAGCGGCGCCGCTTCGATCTTCCAACGGTAGGGCGCGTCGCTGCTGCGCACGATCACCGGCATCACCCCGTTCTGGCCCTTCAGCGCAAGCTGCACGGCAGCCTTGCCCACCGCCTGCGCCTGCTCCCAGTCGGTCCTGCTGGCCAGGTGGCGGGCCGAGCGCTGCAGGTAATCGGGCAGCGCCCAATGGACCTTCAGGCCCAGCTGGTCCTTGACCCGGCCGGCCAGGTGCGCGGCCACGCCGCCCAGCTGCGAATGGCCGAAGGAATCCTTGCCACCACCGGCGTCGGCGACGAAGCGTCCGTCGGCGGTGGCGATGCCTTCCGAGGCCACCACCACGCAGTAGCCGACGCGCTCGACCACCGCCTTCACCCTAGCCAGGAACACCGCCTCGTCGTAGGCCCGCTCGGGCAGCAGGATGATGTGCGGAGCTTCGTCATCGCCGTTGCCGGCCAGGCCGGCGGCCGCGGCCAGCCAGCCCGCGTGGCGTCCCATCGCCTCGTAGATGAAGACGCGGGTGGAGGTTTCGGCCATCGCCGCCACGTCCAGTGCTGCTTCGCGTACCGACACGGCGGTGTACTTGGCCGCCGAGCCGAAGCCGGGGCAGGTGTCGGTCACCGCCAGGTCGTTGTCGATGGTCTTGGGCACGCCGATGCAGGTCAGGTCGTAGCCGGAGGCCCTGGCCAGCTGCGAGACCTTCAGTGCGGTGTCGGCCGAGTCGTTGCCGCCGTTGTAGAGGAACCAGCGCACGTCATGGGCACGCAGCACCTCCAGCAGGCGGTCGTAGCGGGCGCGGTCGGCGTCCAGCGATTTCAGCTTGACCCGGCACGATCCGAAGGCGCCGCCCGGGGTATGGGCGAGGGCACGGATGGCCGCAGCGCTCTCCCTGCTGGTGTCGATCAGTTCCTCGCGCAGCGCGCCGAGGATGCCGTTGCGCGCGGCCAGGACCTTGATGCCCTTGGCCCGGGCCTGCTCGATCACCGCCGCCGCCGTGGCGTTGATGACCGCGGTGACACCACCGGATTGGGCGTAGAGGAGAGTACCGTTGCGCATGCGTCTACCTGCTCGGGGGAAAGGACATTGCAGGGACATTACCCGGATGCGGTAAAGTGGCGCTATTGCGGTGCAGCGATACCGGTCCGTCCGGGACGCGAACCTTCTTTGTTTTCAACACGTTGGAGTCAGGTCAATGCGATTGGTTCTGTTGGGACCGCCCGGTTCGGGCAAGGGGACACAGGCGACGCGCCTGAAGGAAAAGCTGGGGATCGCCCACATTTCGACCGGTGACATGCTGCGCGCGGAAATCGCCGCGGGCACGGAGCTGGGCAAGCAGGCCAAGACGGTGATGGATGCCGGCAACCTGGTGTCGGACGACATCCTGCTGGGCATGCTGGAGTCGCGCCTCACCCAGGCCGATGTCGCCAAGGGCTTCATCCTCGATGGCTATCCGCGCAATGTGGCCCAGGCCAATGCGATGGACGGCCTGCTGGCCAAGATCGGCCAGCCGCTGGATGCCGTGGTGCAGCTGGACGTGGCCACCGAGCTGCTGGTCGACCGCATCGCCGGTCGCGCCAAGGAGCAGGGTCGCGCCGACGACAATCCGGAAGCGGTGCGTCAGCGCCTGCAGGTCTACAACGACCAGACCGCCCCGGTGGTCGACTTCTACGCCGGCCGTGGCACTCTGGCCCGCGTTGACGGCGTCGGTGAACTGGACGAGATCGAAGCCCGCATCCTGGCGGCGATCAAGGCCTGACCCGGCCGGGCCGGCCTGCTGCCGGCCCTTCGGGCAAAAAAGCACAGGCCTGGTCCGCGAGGATCAGGCCTGTGTCGTTTGATAGGCGCCAGCAGAGGGCTTGCTCAGGGCCCCGCAGCATGAGCTCCCTTGGGGATGGCCTCTTGGGGAGTAGGACCGGTTCGGGTACTGCGGCTGGCAGTTCGAATTGTGTCCGGGTTCACAGAACATCGCTATCGGGAATTCCCTGACAGAAGATTGGAGTTTTCTCACATCCCGTGTAGGACTTGTCTTACCCGGGAGCGGACATTGGCCCTATACAGCCGTCATCGGTCACAATCCTCGGTCATGAGCAGCGTACATATCCTTGCAATCGCCGGCACCTTCATGGGCGGCGTGGCCGCCCTGGCGCGGGAACTCGGCCATTCGGTCAGCGGCAGCGACCAGGCCATCTATCCGCCGATGTCGGCCCAGCTCGAGCAGCTGGGCATCACTCTGGACCAGGGCTATCGCGCCGACAGCGTGCCGGCCGGGACCGATGAGGTGGTGATCGGCAACGCGCTTTCGCGCGGCAACGCGGCCGTGGAGGCCGTGCTCGATGCCGGCCAGCGCTACATTTCGGGTGCGCAATGGCTGTCCGAGCAGGTGCTGCCGGGGCGCGATACCCTGGCCGTGGCCGGTACCCACGGCAAGACCACCACCACCACCATCCTCACCTGGCTGCTGGAAAGCGCCGGGCGTTCGCCGGGCTTCCTGATCGGCGGCGTGGCCGAGGATTTCGGCGTTTCCGCGCGCCTGGGCCAGGGCCGGGAGTTCGTGGTCGAGGCCGATGAGTACGACACCGCGTTCTTCGACAAGCGCAGCAAGTTCGTGCACTACCGGCCGCTGGTGGCCATCCTCAACAACCTTGAATACGACCACGCCGACATCTTTCCCGATGTGGCGGCGATCCAGCGCCAGTTCCATCATCTGGTGCGCACGGTGCCGGCGCGTGGCCGCCTGATCGTCAACGGCGAGGATCAGCACCTGGCCGACGTGCTGGCGATGGGCTGCTGGACCCCGGTCGAGCGTTTCGGATTCGATCCCTCGCTCGAATGGCATGCGGAGCTGCTGGCCGCCGATGGCAGCGCGTTCCGCGTGCACCATCGCGGGCAGGCGCTGGGTGACGTGCAGTGGTCGCTGCTGGGCCGGCACAACGTGCTCAACGGTCTGGCTGCGCTGGCCGCGGCGCATGCCGTGGGCGTGGCGCCGGCCGAGGTGATTCCGGCGCTGGCGCGCTTCCGCAGCGTCAAGCGCCGCATGGAAGTGATCGGCAGCCACGAGGGCATCACCGTGTACGACGATTTCGCCCATCACCCGACCGCGATCGCCACCACGCTGGAAGGCCTGCGTGCCAAGGTCGGCGATGCGCGCATCGTGGTCGCGATGGAGCCCCGCAGCAACTCGATGCGTCTGGGTGCGCACGCGCAGGCACTGGCCCCGTCGCTGGCGCTGGCCGACGAGGTGGTGTTCCTGCACCGTCCGGAACTGGCCTGGGATGCCGCCGCTGTGATCGCCGCGGTGCGTGGTGAAGCGCACGCGGTGCCGGACACCGATGCACTGCTGGCGCAGCTGCAGTCCAGTGTGCGCAGCGGCGACCACGTGGTGTTCATGTCCAACGGTGGCTTCGACGGCGCGCCGCGCCGCTTCCTCGCTGCGCTGCAGGCCCGATGAGCGTCGATGGCGCGCTGCCGCTGTTTCCGCTGCACACCACGCTGGTGCCGGGTGCGGCGGTGGGCCTGCGCGTGTTCGAGCGGCGCTATCTGGATCTGGTCCGCGACAGCGGCCGCAGTGGCGAAGGCTTTGGTGTCTGCCTGATCCTCGATGGCCACGAAGTGGGCGCCCCGGCAACGCCGGCGGCTTTTGGCGTACAGGTGCGCATCGAAGACTTCGATGTCGGCGCCGATGGTGTGCTGCAGCTGCGCCTGCGCGGCACCCGCCGCTTCCATGTCGAGCGCACCCGCGTGCGCGACAACGGCCTGGTGGTGGCGGATGTGCGCTGGTGCGAGGAAGACCCCGATGACGAACTGCGGCCGCAGCATGCCCTGCTGGCCACGGTGCTGGGGCACATCATCGAGCAGGCCGGTGAGGCCTATGCGCCGGCCAATCCGGCGTTGCTGGACCAGGCCAGCTGGGTCGGCTGGCGGCTGGCCGAGCTGCTGCCGCTGAGCGAGCAGCAGCGGCTGCAGCTGCTGCAGATGGACGACCCGCACCAGCGGTTGCAGCAGTTGCTGGGCTGGATGCCGTAGGGCCATCCACGCGCTGCGTGGATCTACTGTAGAGCCGAGCCCATGCTCGCCTTGCTGGACCGCGCGAAAATCAGCCGAGCACAGGCTCGGCTCTACACGCTCCGGAACGCGTTCCGGTAGCGCCGGGCCCTGCCCGGCGAAACCATCACCGCTGCGTCTTCAACCGCAGCACCGGCAACCCGGTTTCGCTGTGCACGTCCTCGCGCTGCGGCAGGTTCTGCACGGCGTCCTTCACGGCATTCAATGCCGGATCGACGCCACGCAGCGGGTGCCACATGCCGATCCACTCGAAGTGGCGCTCGTAGCGCAGGGTCTGCGCACTGCCCAGCCACAGCGGCGTGTTGCCCGGCTGCAGTTGTGCAGGCGCCGGCCACAGCCGCAGCACGTAACGCTCATCCGGCTGCGCACCCTGGCGCACCATCAGCAGCGCTTCCACGCGCGTATCCAGGGTGGCCGGCAGCACCGGCAGTTCATCGGCGCCGGTGTTCTTGTCCAGCATCAGCAGCGCCTGCTGCCAGCCGGCCTGTTCCTGCCGCTTCCAGCCGCGCGCCTCCAGCTGCGCCTGCAGCGGTGCCAGCGGGCCGGCCACCTGCACGTCCAGCGGCCAGCGTTGATCGTCGTCGAATTCGTTGCGGCGTGCTGGCAGCTGCGCCCAGTCGTGCTGCCACCAGGCCTGCATGTCCATTGCCTGCGGTGCCGGCAGGGTCGGCTCGAAGCGTTCCAGCTTCACCGGGATGTTGCGCGGCGCGTACCACATCGCTGCCACGGCGAAGACGCCGTAGAACAGCCACGCCACCGGCTTCACCCAGAACGAGCGGTTGAAGCGGCGGCGATAGGCGATGCCCAGCACCAGCAGCCAGAACGTGCCGAACAGCATGCCGCCGATCACATCGCTCAGCCAGTGCGCGCCCAGGTACAGGCGCGAGAAGCCGATCAGGCTGACCACGATGCCCGACACCAAGTACGGCCAGACGCGGGTGCGGCCGGGCATCTCGCGCGCGATCAGCACCGCGAAGAAGCCGAAGGTGATGGTGGCCATGGTCACCGACACCGACGGGAAGCCGAAGCCACTGCTGGCATCGACCGGGCGCACCACGTCCACGGTGGCGCCGAGCAGCATGGTCAACGCCAGGCCGAAGGCGAGGGCGGCCAGCCAGTGTGCGGCCGCCATCCAGCGCCGGCGCCAGATCAGGTAGCCCATCGCTGCGGCGGTGGCCGGCAGCAGTACCTGCCACGCCCCCAGCGACGCCAGCGCGGCCATCGGGTAGTCGGCCAGTGGATTGCGCAGCGCCAGCATGGCCTGGTGCACCAGCAGGTCGATGGCGAGTGGCTCGCCGTGTGCGACCACCACGGTCAGCAGCGCGAACCAGCCCCAACCCAGCAACAGCAGCATCAGCGCCAGCATCGCCAGCGGCACCGATTCGCGGCGCTTCGGGTCCAGCACGCCGACGGTGTAGCGGCCCAGCGTCGGGTGGCGGTTGGACCAGTCCAGCAGGCGTGCCAGCCAGTTGTCCATGCGCGCGGCCGACCAGCGGTAGCCGTACAGCACGATGGCCCAGACCAGGCCAAGGATCACCGCCAGCAGGCCGACCACCACCACCAGCCGCCCGGCCACGGCAGCCACCGCGTCATACGCTTCGCCGAGGATCCAGCCCGGGGCCAGGAACAGTACCGCCCAGGAAATGCTGGCGATGCCGCTGGCCTGCACGTAGCGGCTGGCGGGCATCTTCATCATGCCGGCGATGGCCGGTACGAACGGCCGGATCGCGCCCACGTAGCGCGCCACCAGGATGCTCTTGAACGCATTGCGGCGGAACAGGTTCTCGCCGCGGTCGAGCAGCTGCGGGTAGCGGCTGAACGGCCAGATACCGCGCAGACGATCGCCCCAGCGGCGGCCGATCCAGTAGCTGATGCCATCACCGGCGAACGCACCCAGTGCCGCCGCCGCCACCGCGTACGGCCCGGAGATCTGGCCCAGGCCGATGAACACACCCACAGCGAACAGCAGCGGCAGGGCCGGCACGATGGCACCGAGAATGATCACCGCATCGCAGAAGGCGATGAGGAAGATAACGGCGCCCGCCAGCACGGGGTGGGCGGCAATCCACGCGAGCGTGGCGTCGATCCATGAAGAGTCCATTGCCCGATTATAGGGGCGTGAAGGTGACTGGTTCCCAGCCGCTTGGTGACCGTTTGCAACCGGCGCCATCGCCTAGAATGGAGCCATGCTGCATACACCAGACGCCCCCCACCGTGCTTTGAAGGCCGACAGTTTCGGCCGGATCCTTCTGGTTGAAGGGCCCAGCGGCCGGTTCGTGCGCCGCGATCTGGGCGCTACGCCGCTGTGGCTGCGGCTGCCCGCGTGGTGGCTGGCGCGGCGTGAAGCACGCGCGTTGCGCCATATCCACGGCATGGCCGACGTGCCGCAGTTGCTTGCATGGGATGCCCGCCACCTCGACCGCAGCTTCATGGCCGGCGATGCCATGTACCAGCGCCCGCCACGCGGCGATGTGGCCTGGTTCCGTTCCGCGCGCCGGCTGCTGCAGCAGCTGCATCGGAACGGCGTGGCCCACAACGATCTGGCCAAGGAGGCCAACTGGCTGGTCACCGAGGACGGCCGCCCGGCGCTGATCGACTTCCAGCTGGCAGTGATCGGCAACCCGCGCTCGCGCTGGATGCGCCTGCTGGCGCGCGAGGACCTGCGCCACCTGCTCAAGCACAAGCGCATGTATTGCCGTGAATCGCTCACCCCGGTGGAGAAGCGCGTGCTCAAGCGCACCTCGTGGGTGCGTGAGCTCTGGTTCGCCACCGGCAAACCGGTCTATCGCTTCGTCACCCGCCGCATCCTGCACTGGGAAGACAACGAAGGGCAGGGACCGAAGCCGTGAGTGCATCGCAGGTGATGAGCGCCCCGCCGAGCGCGGGCAGCGTGCTGCGTACACAGCTGCCCGGCGCCGACTTCGTGCACGCCTGCCAGGCCACCACCCGGCGCGACGGGCGTACCGCACTGCAGGCCTACCGCGACATGGCGGCAATCATTCCCGGCTGGTTCGACGGCCTGATGGCGCTGCGCAACCAGGGCATGCGCCTGCTCGGCATGAAACATCTGGGCTCGCTGCGGGCGGTGCAGGACAGCGTCGATCCGGCCCCCGGCCAGCGGCTGGGCATCTTCACCCTGCAGTCGCTGGATGACGATGCCATCGTGCTGGAAGACGATGATCGCCACCTTCGCGTACAGCTGGCCCTGCAATGGCAGGGCGACGTGCTGGAAGTGGCGACGGTGGTGCATACGCACAACGCGTTCGGCCGCCTTTACATGCTACCGGTCGCGCCCGTGCACCGGTTGATCGTGCCGCATCTGCTGCAGAAGCAGGTGCAGGCCTATCGATGACGCGACACTGCGTCCGCCGGGCCATGCCCGGCGATACGCGGTGTTTCCGGGTTACGGCGTCGCCGGCACCACCTGCTGGCCGATGAAGTTGCGCTTGGCATCGAAGTCATAGGCGATCTGCAGCTGGCCCACGTCCGGGCAGGCGTGGCAGTCTCGCAGCGGCGTGCGGTACAGCAGGCGGATGCCGCCGCCCTCCAGCGGTGTCGCTCCGGCCGACTGCGCAGGGGCAAACGGCGTCGCCTGCGGGTTGGCCTTCAGCAGCTCCTGCACGGTCGGGTCGGCACGCAGCGTGTCGTCCAGCTGCACGGCGTCCACATCGATGCGCTTGCCGCTGGCGTCGACCAGGCGGGTGCCTTCGTTGGTGTTGGCGCGGAAGGGATACTCGACCGTGGCAATGCCCAGCCCCTCGTTCTCATGCCACGCGGTGACATACGCCAGTTCCCCGGCGCTGGACAGTTGCTCGGCGGCGGTGATCGCATCGGCGCTTGCACCGCCGGCACGCATCGCATCGCGCAGGCAGTCACGGGTGGCCGCATTCTCACCCTGGCGGCACGCGTTCAGATCGCCATCCCAGACCACGGCCTCGCTCCAGCGCATCCTGCCGTCGGCGGCAGCCTTCTCCGCGCTGGGCGCGTCACCGGCGGGCGGCGCCTTTCCGGGTTCCGGCGAACGGCCCTGGCAGGCAGTCAGCAGCGCAAGCCCCAGGGCAGGCAGCAACAGGCGGGAACGGCGCATGGCGTGGACCTCGTGCGTTGGCTGGAGGCCCGAGTATCGTCAAGGCCGGGTGAACTCCGCGTCGGCGCGGCATACTAGCGGCTCATTGCATACGCTGGAGTGTGGATCGTGGGCAGTCTGCAGGGCAAAACGCTTTTCATCACCGGTGCCTCGCGTGGCATCGGCCTGGCAATCGCACTGCGCGCTGCGCGCGACGGCGCCAATGTGGCCATCGCGGCCAAGTCGTCGGTGCCGAATCCGAAGCTGCCCGGCACCATCCACACCGCCGCCGAAGCGGTGACGGCTGCTGGCGGGCAGGGCCTGGCGCTGAAGTGCGACATCCGCGAGGAAGAGCAGGTGCAGGCGGCCGTCGCGGCCACGGTCGATACCTTCGGTGGCATCGACATCCTGATCAACAACGCCAGCGCGATCTGGCTGCGCGGCACGCTGGATACGCCGATGAAGCGCTTCGACCTGATGCAGCAGGTCAATGCGCGCGGCAGCTTCCTGTGCGCGCAGGCCTGCCTGCCGTACCTGCTGCAGGCGCCGAATCCGCATATCCTCACCCTGGCACCACCGCCGAGCCTGGAACCCAGGTGGTGGGCACCACACACCGGCTACACGCTGGCGAAGATGGGCATGAGCTTCGTCACCCTGGGCCTGGCGGCGGAGTTCGGCCCGCAGGGCGTGGCGGTGAACGCGTTGTGGCCGCGCACGGTGATCGCTACCGATGCGATCAACATGATTCCGGGCGTGGATGCGGCCGGTTGCCGCACGCCGCAGATCATGGCCGACGCCGCGCACGCGGTGCTGGTGCGCGAAGCGGCCGGTTTCCACGGCCAGTTCCTGATCGATGATGAGGTGCTGGCGCAGGCCGGTGCCACCGACCTTTCGGGCTACGCGGTGGATCCGTCGCGGCCGTTGTTGCCGGATCTGTTCCTGGATTGATATCCCACTGCCGGAAGAGGCCGAGGGCTGCGACACTCGGCCTGCTGCGCTAGAATGCGCGGCTGTAATCGTTTCCAACAGGGATGTGAGCACATGTCACGCACTCTTTCCGTCGCAGCGCTGGCCGCTTCGCTGTCGTTGATCCTGACCGCCTGCGGTGGCAAGGCTCCCACAGCTGCGGGCGGCACCGATTCCTCCGGCACGCCGGACGCCAGCGCGGCCCCGTCCGATGCACAGCAGCAGTTGACCGCCAAGCTCAACGCCTACATCGGTTGCTTCAACGCGCTGGATTCGAAAACCCACGGCAGCATCCAGTCCTACACGCGCTGGATCAAGGATGTCGACGCTGGCCCGACCGGGCGCGAGACGCACGTGTACGGCCCGTTCGAGATCAGCGACTACGACATGAAGCAGTGCGGCGCCCCGGTGACCGAGGCGATCGCTGCCAAGCCGGCGCTGGCCGATCTCGATGCTGCTGCGGCCCATTACCAGCAGGCGCTGAAGGCGCTGGTGCCGCTCAGCAAGGACGCGCACGATTACTACGATCGCCAGGACTACGAAGACGACCAGTTTGCCAAGGGCAAGCAGCTGCACGCGCCGCTGATGGCCGCCTTCAAGGATTTCGTGGCTGCAAGCGAAACGTTCAATGCCGAGCTGGAGCGTCAGAACGACGCCGCCCAGCGCGAGCAGCTCAAGGCGCTGGAGCAGGCCGAGGGCCGCACGCGCGCGTACTACCGGCTGGCGATGATGCTGGAGGCCAAGGCCATCATGGATCTGATGAGCGACGATGATTTCGATCAGGCCAAGGCCCGCGAGCGCCTGGATGCCTTCAATCGCATTTCCGATGAAGCGCATGCCAAGGTTGCCGACCAGGAGCCGGGCAAGTCGGACTGGGAAGGCTTCGAACGTGAGGCCGAGAATTTCCGGCGCGAAGGCAAGGAGCGGCTGCAGCGGGTCAGCAGCAAGACGCCCTACAGCGATTTCGAGCGACGCATGCTGGATTCGCCCTCGATGGCGCCGCGCGGTTCGGCCAGCAAGCTCATGCAGGAATACAACACGCTCGTTTTCCAGAGCAACCGCCAGTGACCGGCGCGCCAGCACCCATGCGAGGGACCATGACGACGTCCTGCCTGCGCATCGCGCCGCTGCTGCTGATCGGCGCTGTGACGGGCCTGAGCGGCTGCAACAAATCGGCAGGGCTGGCTGTGGCCGACCCCAGCCTGGGAAAGGTGAACGCCTACATCGAGTGCTACAACGGCGTTGAACAGCCCGTCCACGAGGGCTTCCAGGCCTACACCCGCTGGATGAAGGACCCCGAAGCCGGCCCGACCGGCAAGGAAGCGCAACCTCGTTCGCCCGGCAAGGTGCTGTCGCACCGCGTCGAGTCCTGCGGCCAGCCAGTGACCGATGCATTGGCGAAGACCCCGGCACTGCCGATGGATGGCGCCGCGCGAGACTACCAGCAGGCATTCCAGGCATTGAACACCCTGGTCGAGCGCGCCGATGGCTACTTCACCCGCGAGGACTATCGCCGTGATGGCGGTGAGGGGATGCGCAGCCAGCATGCCCCGTTGATGCAGGCCTATGCTGATTTCTTCAAGGCCAGCGAAGCGATGGATGTAGCGCTGGAAAAGAACGAAAACGAACGCCGGGTGGCGCAGCTGAAGCAGATCGAGGAAAGCGAAGGGCGTTCGCTGGCCTACTACCATCTCCGCCTGCTGGGCGATGGCAAGCAGCTCGCCATGGCGTTCCAGAGCGACGCACCGGATGTTGCAGCGTTGCGCGCGCAGCTGGCTGACTTCCAGGCACTGGTGACGGAGATCCAGAACGGTGGCGTCGGCAAGGATGACCCGATGTGGGGCCACGTGCAGCGTTCGGCGGACAAGCTGGTGCGTACCGCGGGACGTGGGGTCGAGCGCCTGGAGCAGCACAAGCCGATCACCGCCGAAGCGCTGGCGGCAGAGCGGAAGGCGTCAGGCAGTTGGCTCACCACCGACCCGGAAGGGGCGCAGTCAACGATCCTTGCCGCATACAACGATCTGGTAACGACCAGCAACCGCATGCGATGAGCCGCGCGCGCATCCATGCGTAAGCGCCAAGAGGTCGTGCCGGCCGCTGGCCGGCATGTGCCTCAATGGCTGAACGCATCCGGCAGCTCACCGCCGCACTTGCGGCAGTGCCGTGCATCGGGCTCGTGGCCTTCCAATCCGCAATGCGGGCAGCCACGTGCGTCACGGCGCGCGGCCAGCTCGGCCTCGCGCATCGTGCTGGCCAGTTCGGCGGTGTAGATGCCGGTGGGCACGGCGATGATGCTGTAGCCGATCAGGATCAGCACCGAGGTGACGAAGCGGCCAAGCACGGTCTGCGGCACGATGTCGCCGAAGCCGACCGTGGCCATGGTCACCACCGCCCAGTACATGCTGGCCGGAATGTTGGTGAAGCCATGTTCCGGTCCTTCGATCACGTACATCAGCGCGCCGGCGATGATGGTGATGGTGATCACCGTGAACAGGAACACCAGCACCTTGCGCCGGCTGCGCCACAGCGACGTCATCAACACGCCGCTTTCCTCGATGTATCGGGTCAGCTTGAGGATGCGGAAGACGCGCAGGATGCGCAGGGCACGCACCACCAGCAGGCTCTGCGCGCCGGGGATGAACATCGACAGGTAGGCGGGCAGGATCGACAGCAGGTCGATGATGCCCCAGATGCTCACCGCATACCGCAGCGGGCGCTTGACCACCGCCAGCCGCAGCACGTATTCGGCGGTGAAGATGAGGGTGAAGGCCCATTCCAGGATGTACAGGCCGGTGGACCATTCGGCATGCAGGTGCTGCACGCTGTCGATCATCACCACCAGGATGCTGGCGATGATGGCCACCACCAGGATCAGGTCGAAATTGCGCGAGGGCCGGCTGTCGTGGCGGTAGATGATGTCGAACCACCGACGGCGCCAGCCGGTTTCGGTGGCGGGGTTCAGCTGGGGGGCGGAAAACGGTCGCATGGGCGCATTGTGCCGCAGGGGTTCCGGCGCGAGAATGGGCATTCCTGAACCCTGCCGACTGCCATGACTGCCGCGACCGATCCGCTGATCTCCCTTTCGCACTACTACCTGCCGGTCTACAAGCCCCGCCAGGTGGTGCTGGAGCGAGGGCAGGGCGCCCGCGTGTGGGACAGCCAGGGGCGTGAGTTCATCGATCTGGCCGCCGGCATCGCCGTGTGCGGCCTGGGCCACAACGATCCGGACCTGGTGGCCGCGCTGGTCGAGCAGGCCGGCAAGCTCTGGCACACCAGCAACGTGTTCTACAGCGCGCCGCCGCTGCACCTGGCCGAGGAGCTGGTGAAGGCCAGCCGCTTCGCCGAGCGCGTGTTCCTGTGCAATTCCGGCGCCGAAGCCAACGAAGTGGCGATCAAGATGGTCCGCAAGTGGGCCTCCAGCCAGGGTCGCCCGGCCGACAAGCGGGTGATCATCACCTTCCGCGGCAGCTTCCATGGCCGCACCATGGGTGCGGTGACCGCTACCGCCCAGCCGAAGTACCAGGAGGGCTACGAGCCGCTGCCCGGTGGCTTCCGCTACATCGATTTCAACGATGAGGTGCAGCTGGAAACCGCGATGGCCGCCGGTGACGTGGCTGCGGTGATGCTGGAGCCGATCCAGGGCGAGGGCGGCGTGATGCCGGCCAAGACCGGCTTCCTCAAGCGCGTGCGCGAGCTGTGCGACCAGCACAACGCGCTGCTGGTGCTGGACGAGATCCAGGCCGGCATGGGGCGCACCGGCACCCTGTTCGCGCACTGGCAGGATGACGTGGTGCCGGACATGGTCACCCTGGCCAAGGCACTCGGCGGCGGCTTCCCGATCGGTGCGATGCTGGCCGGCCCCAAGGTGGCCGAGACCATGCAGTTCGGCGCGCACGGCACCACCTTCGGTGGCAACCCGCTGGCCGCTGCGGTCGCGCGCGTTGCACTGCGCAAGCTGGCTTCGGCGGAGATCGCCGCCAATGTCAGCCGCCAGTCGAAGGCGCTGCGCGATGGCTTCGCGCGCATCAATGAAGAATTCGGCGTGTTCAGCGACGTGCGTGGTCGTGGCCTGATGCTGGGCGCGGTGCTGAGCGAGGGCTTCGCCGGCCAGGCCGGTGCGATCCTCGACCACGCCGCCGAGCAGGGCCTGCTGACCCTGCAGGCCGGCCCGGACGTGCTGCGCTTCGTGCCGTCGTTGAACATCACCGAGGAAGAAGTGGCCGAAGGCCTCAAGCGCCTGCGTGCGGCGATTGCCGCGTTCATTGCCGCGCGCTGACGCCAGCAGAGGCATCTGTAGAGCCGAGCCCATGCTCGGCTCCTGTTGCCTGATACGGCGGTGAGCCGAGCATGGGCTCGGCTCTACAGTGGTTCACGCAATCCGATAGCGCTTCAACACCTTGCCCAGCCCACGGCCATCGCGCACGGTTTCCGCATGCAGGCCGGCGGCGCGTGCACCGCGCACGTTGGCGAACAGGTCATCGACGAACAGCGTGTGCGCAGGCGCCACGCCCAGTGTTTCCAGCGTGCGCAGGAACACTTCCGGCGCCGGTTTGCGCAGGCCGAAATCGGCGCTGCAGAACACGCGACCCAGCAGGGCAGGGAACAGCTCCGGCAGCAGGGACGGCAAGGCCTGCTTCATCAACGCGCCATTGTTGGTCAGCACCGCCATCGGCAGCTGCAGGGCCTGCAGCCGTTGCAGTACTGCGGGCTGCGGATGGCTGGCGGCTTGCCGCGCTGCCGTCCAGGTGTCCACGTCGACGGTCCTGTGCAGAAGCTCTCCCACTCGCAACAGATAGGCCGGGCCATCCAGCGCGCCGCTGTCATGCGCCGCTTCCAGTCCGCTGTCGAACAGCGCGGCCTGCACTGCGGCAGGGGCAACCCCCAGCGCTTGCGCAAGACGCAGCACACGCTGCGCGCGCTGGTACTGCACCAGCACGCCGTCCACATCCAGCAGCAACAGATCGATCCGCATCGGCCGAGCATGCCATTGCAGTGAACACTCGGGAAACCCTGGAGCAGCCATGCGACAGACGGTCGCAGACGTGGCCACAGGGGGCTGCCTAGAATGGCGCTTGAATCCGCAGGAGACGCAACGATGAAGGGTTGGATGGTGGCAGTAGGACTGGGTGCGCTGATGCTGGCGCCGTCGGCGATGGCGCGGGTGTGTGCGGTGAGCATCGACAGCACCGACCAGATGAGCTTCAGCAGCCGCGAGATCAAGGTCGCCGCCGATTGCACCGCCGTAGACCTGACCCTGCGTCACACCGGCAAGCTGGCCGTCACTGCGATGGGCCACAACTGGGTGCTGACCCGCACTGCCGATTACCCGCCGGTGGCGATGGCCGGCATGCGCATGACCCTGGCCGAAAGCTACCTGCCGAAGGCAGACAAGCGCGTGCTGGCCCACACCAAGGTGATTGGTGGCGGCGAGACCACGCGCGTGCGCTTCTCCACGCAGGGCCTGCAGAAGGGGGGTGACTACACCTTCTTCTGCTCGTTCCCCGGCCACTTCGCGATGATGAAGGGCAAGTTCGTCTTCGGTTGATGCCGTTTGTAGCGTCGAGCCATGCTCGGCTGCTCTGTGCCAACCAAGGTTGGCACCCACCAGATGCGGCAGTGCCAACCAAGGTTGGCACCTGCCGGGCGCGGACTCAGCCCTTGGCAGCCTTGAACGCCACGCGTGCAGCGGCCAGCGTCGCTTCGATCACCGCATCGTCGTGCGCGCTCGACAGGAAGCCGGCCTCGTACGCCGACGGTGCCAGGAACACGCCCTGGTCCAGCATCGCATGGAAGAAGCGATTGAACGCCGGGATGTCACAGGCGGTGGCCTGCGCATAGGTTTCCACCTTTTCACTGGTGAAGAACAGGCCGAACATCGCACCCACGCGGGTGGTGGTCACGGCCACGCCGGCGTCGGCGGCTGCCGCTTCCAGACCGGCGCACAGGCGTGCGGTGCGCCCGGCCAGGTCGGCGTGGAAACCCGGCTGCTGGATCAGCTCCAGCATCGCCAGGCCGGCGGCCATTGCCACCGGATTGCCGCTCAGCGTGCCGGCCTGGTAGATCGGGCCGGCCGGGGCGATCTGCTGCATCAGCTCGCGACGGCCACCGTAAGCCCCCACCGGCATGCCGCCGCCGATGATCTTGCCGAACGTGGTCAGGTCAGGAGTGATGCCGTAGTGCGCCTGCGCACCGCCGAGGGCGACGCGGAATCCGGTCATCACTTCGTCGAAGATCAGCAGCGCGCCATGCTTCGTGCACAGCGCACGCAGGTGCTGCAGGTAACCCTCGCGCGGCGGGATGCAGTTGGCATTGCCGACCACCGGTTCGATGATCAGGCCGGCGATGTCGTCACCCTGCTGCTCGAACAGCGCAGTGGCGGCGTCGAAGTCGTTGTAGGGCAGGGTCAGGGTCAGTTCGCTCAGGCCGGCCGGCACGCCCGGCGAGGTCGGTACGCCCAGGGTCAGCATGCCGCTGCCGGCCTTGACCAGGAACGAGTCACCGTGGCCGTGGTAGCAGCCTTCGAACTTGACGATGCGGTTGCGGCCGGTGGCGCCACGGGCCAGGCGGATCGCCGACAGCGTGGCTTCGGTGCCGGAGTTGACCATGCGCACCATCTCGCACGACGGCACCAGCCGGGTGATGGTTTCGGCCATGGTCACTTCGGCCGCGCACGGCGCACCGAACGACAGGCCGTTGTCGATGGCCTTCTTCACCGCCTGGCGCACCGCCGGATGGTTGTGGCCGACGATCATCGGGCCCCAGGAACCGACGTAGTCGATGTAGCGGTTGCCATCGACGTCATACAGGTAGGCGCCGTCGGCGCGCTCGACGAAGAACGGCTCGCCGCCGACCGACTTGAACGCACGTACCGGCGAATTGACGCCGCCCGGCAGCAGCTGCTGGGCACGGGAGAACAGGGCGTGGGACTGGTCGTGGTTCATGGGGCTTTCCTGGGCATTACGCGAACTGGGCGAGGTAGGCGCGCTGGGTCGTGACCGGGTCCTGCGCGGCGTAGATGCCGCTGACCACGGCCACCAGGTCGGCGCCGGCATCGATGATGGGACCGACATTGTCCGGCGTCAGGCCGCCGATGGCCACCCGCGGCACGCCCAGTGCGGCGCTTTGCCGCAGCAGGTCGGTATGCGCGCGGCTGGTGGTGATCTTGGTGGTGGTCGGGAAAAAGGCGCCAAAGGCCACGTAGCTGGCGCCGGCGGCCACGGCCCTCTCGGCATTGGCCAGCTGGTCATAGCAGGAGGCGCCGATGATGGCCTCGGGGCCGAGCAGGGCGCGCGCGCTGGGGATGTCGCCGTCGGTGCCGCCCAGATGCACCCCCGCCGCGCCAACGGCCTTGGCGAGCGCCGGGTCGTCGTTGACGATCAGCGGCACGCCGTATTCCGCGCACAGCGCCTGCAGCGCGATCGCCTGCTCCTGTCGCAGCGCATCGCTGGCGGTCTTGTTGCGGTACTGCAGCAAGGTGGCGCCGGCAGCCAGCAGCGGCGCGGTGCGGGCCAGCAGGCGCGCGGTATCGGGCTCGTCCGGGGTGATCAGGTAGACGCCGCGGGGCGCCGGGGAAGCAGAAGTCATCGATGGCTACCGGTGCGTGGGCCGCGATGGGACAATGGCGGCCCGTGAATCCAGACCTGATTATCCGATGAGCGACGCCACCCCCACCACCCTGCGAACCTGGATGTGCGTGGTCTGCGGCTTCCTGTACAGCGAAGCGGAAGGTCTGCCGGAAGAGGGCATCGCGCCGGGCACGCGCTGGGAGGATATTCCCGAGACCTGGACCTGCCCCGATTGCGGGGTGACCAAGGCCGATTTCGAGATGGTCGAAGTCGATTGAGCGGTGGGGCCTGCAGGCCTTTCCGTGGGTGCGGACCGTTTGCCCGCACACCGATAACCTCAATGCAACCGCGGCACCGGTCCACCCAGATCGATCAGTTTTTCGCGCAGCCACTGCGCGTCGCTGGCCTCGGGATGGCGCTTCAGATACTGCCCCAGGTCGTGGCGGGCACCGGCCAGGTACTCCAGCTGCAGGTAGGCCAGGCCGCGGTCGCGAAGGGCGTCGTCCTGCTCCGGGGCCAGCTTCAACAGGCGGTCGGCGCTGCGCGCGGCGCGGTCCCACTCGCCGGCTTCGGCATAGACACCGTGCAGGTTGCGCAGCATGCGCATGAGGATCGCGCGTGTCGGGGCCGGGTCGAGGATCTGCGCCAGCACCTGGTCATCGGGCATCTGCCCGCCCAGGTGTGACTTGGCGCGTTCACGCAGCTCGTCCACGTCCAACGGGCGGCCACCATTGAACGGGTCCATCACCAGCACGCCATCGTCCACCGGCAGGCGTACCAGGAAGTGGCCGGGGAAGGACACGCCATCCAGTGGGATGCCCAGCCGGCGCGCGACTTCCATCTGCACCAGCGCCAGCGAGATCGGGTTGCCCAGGCGCCGCTCGAAGACCTGGTTGAGGTAGCTGTTGCGCGGGTCGTAGTACTCGTCGTGGTCGCCGCTGTAGCCCAGCTCGTCGAACAGGTGGCGATTGATCGCCGCCATCTTCAACGGGCTGTTGTCGATGCTTTCCACTTCCGAACGGAGGTGGTCGACATGGCTCTGGATCAGCGCGTCGTAGGTGGACGGCTGCAGATCGGGGTATTCATCGCGCGCGATCAGCAGCGCAGTCGGCAACAAGGGCAGCGCCTCGTCTTCGAGGTCGGCCAGTGCATCCCAATCGGGGAGTGTGATCCGGTCCTGCATGGCCACAGACTGGCGGCAATTGCAGACGGTTTCAAGCAGTGTCGCGTGAAAAATTTCGGGGTCGGATCCCTTTCGCTTGCGAAAGGGATCCGACCCCGGCCGGGTTGGATTGCCGGCCAGCGGCCGGCACTACCGTTACTTTTACTTTTCGATGCCCGGGCCGAAGGTCAGCGCGGTGCCGTCCTTCAGCTTGAGCTTCTCGGCCTGGCCGGCGTTGAGCTCCAGCACGTACCGGGCCGGGCCACCGCTGGGATAGGGCGGGCACATGTCGCCGGCCGAGCACGGCGGTACGTTGCGCTGCTGGCTGACCAGCCTGCGCTCGCTGTCGAAGTACAGGATGTCCAGCGCGATCTTGGTGTTCTTCATCCAGTACGCCTGCATTTCCTCGCGGTCGTGGATGAACAGCATGCCGTGGTCGGCCGCCATCTGGTCGCGGAACATCAGCCCGCGCGCGCGGGTTTCATCGTTGGTGGCCAGCTCCACCTGGTAGCGGGCGCCATCCAACTCGACCCAATGGCGGGCCGCGTCGGTGGCGCAGCCGGCCAGGGCCAGCAGCGGAAGCATCAGCAGCGAACGCAACAGCGACATCGTCAGGATCCTTCGAAAGGGTCAGAGCACGACCGGCGGCTCGCCGCCGACGATCACCACATCGGCGCGGCGGCGCGCGAACAGGCCGACGCAGACCACGCCGGGCAGCTGGTTGAGCTCGCGCTCCAGCTTTTCCGGGTCGGTGATTTCCAGATTGTGGATGTCCAGGATCTGGTTGCCGTTGTCGGTGACCACGCCTTCGCGCCAGGTCGGCTGGCCGCCGGTCATGTCACGGATCTGGCGGGCGACCAGGCTGCGCGCCATCGGGATCACTTCCACCGGCAGCGGGAACTTGCCCAGCACCGGCACCTGCTTGCTCGGGTCGACGATGCAGATGAAGCGCTCGCTGGCCTCGGCGATGATCTTCTCGCGGGTCAGCGCGGCGCCGCCGCCCTTGATCAGGCACTTGTTCGGGTCGCACTCATCGGCGCCATCGACGTACAGCGACAGGTTGCCGCTGTGGTTCAGCTCGATCACCTCGATGCCGTGCTGCTTCAGGCGCGCGGTGCTCTGCTCGGAGCTGGACACGGCACCCTTGATGCGGTGCTGGATTCGGGCCAGGGCATCGATGAAATAGGCCACGGTGGAACCGGTGCCGACACCGACGATCATGCCGTCTTCGACGTACTCGATGGCTTTCTCGGCGGCCAGGCGCTTGGCTTCGGACATGGGAAGAACTCTCAGGCAGGGAATCAGGATTTCTTTTCCAGCGACAGCAGCAGCTTCCACTGCGCAGCGGTCACCGGGAACACCGACAGGCGGTTGCCCTTGGCAACCAGCGGGAAGCCTTCGCCGAGCTCATCGGCGTGCAGCTTGATCTCGTCCAGCGCGATCACCTGCTTGAGCTTGCGGTCGAAGGCCACGTCCACCAGCATCCAGCGCGGGTTCTCGCGCGTGCTCTTGGGGTCGTGGTAGTCGGACGTCGGGTCGAACTGGGTGTCGTCCGGATAGGCCGGGCTGGCCACGGTGGCCAGGCCAACGATGCCGGGCACCTTGGTATTGGAGTGGTAGAACAGGATGCCGTCGCCCACCTGCATGCCATCGCGCATGAAATTGCGTGCCTGGTAGTTGCGCACCCCGTTCCAGGGCTCGACCTTGACCTTGGCCAGATCATCGATGGAGAAAGCGTCCGGTTCGGACTTCATCAGCCAGTAGCGCTTGCGGGCGGTCATGCGTTCACGGGGGCAGCGGAGGGGAACAGGGTGCCGTCTTCGGTGCAGATCGCGTCCACCGGCACGTCCCACGACGCCACCGGCAAGGCCTCGACCTGCTGCACCGCGAACGCAGCACCGACCAGCCAGGGCGGCGCCGGCCGATCGTGGCGGAAGGCGAAGCTGCGATCATACCAGCCGCCCCCCATGCCCAGCCGCCGGCACTGGCTGTCGAAGCCGACCAGCGGGGTCACCACCAGCGCCATCTGCGCCGGTTCCAGGGTGTCTTCCAGCGCCACGTCCGGTTCGGGAATGCCGTAGCGGTTGCTGGTCAGCGGCTGCCCCGGCCGCCACGGTGCGAAGCGCAGCACCTCGCCGGCCAGCACCGGCAGGCAGTAGGTGAGTTGCTCGGGCAGCTGCAGCTGCCAGCGGTGCAGGGCGATCTCGCCATCCAGCGCCCAGTAGCCGGCCACGGCGCCTTCGCGCGGGGCGAACGGCAGGGCGAGCAGGGCGTCGGCAAGCGATTCGGCGGCGGCGATGCGCGCAACGGCGGAAAGGTCGCGGCGGCGTTGCCGCAGGTCGTGGCGCAGGGCCTGGCGCGGGTCGGTCATGGCAGCGTGCGGCAAGGATCAGCCGTCATTGTGCCGGAAAGAACAAGGGCGACGCCCGAAGACGCCGCCCTTGCTGGAATATTGCATTCTCCGCAATGTCGATGCATGCGAAACGACCTTGAACCCGGGGGCTCAAGTGGGAACGCTGGAGAACCATCGGGCTTCCCGCTACAAGGCGGACCTGCACTCCCGGCGCTGTCGCGCTCCCGGTGTCGTTCTTAAGGGACAAGGCGAATGTTTGCACATGCCGTCGAGTACCGCAGAGAACGCGTGGCCATTATAGCCAGCGTGCAGAATCTGGATAGGCCGTTCGTCGGCAACAGTCCGTGCCAATTCAGATATGAGAAGACGCGTTCTGCGCGATCTTCAGGCGCCGCCGTCGATGGCGCGGTCCAGGCGCCGGTTCAGGTCGGCCAGCGTCTGCTGCAGGGCCACGGCCTGGCGGGCGTTTTCGTCGCGCAGCAGCTGCAGCTCGTGGGCCAGGTTCAGCGCGGCCAGCACGGCGACGCGGTCGACGGCGGCCATGCGGTTGCTGCCGCGGATCTCGCGCATGCGCGCATCGAGCAGGCGCGCGGCGGCCATCAGGCTGTCGCGTTCGTCGCCACCGACGCCCACCGTGTATTCACGATCGAGGATGCGGACACTGACCGGTTCGGCGCTCATGTGTGCTGCTCCAGGGATTTGAGCCGGCTGATCATCGCTTCCACCCGCGAGCGTGCCTGCTCGTTCTTGGCCAGCAGCGTCGAACGCTCGGCCACCAGCTGTTCCTGCTGGTGGCGCAGGCTGCGGTTCTCCTCGGCCAGGCGCTGGTTGCGTTCAAGCAACGCCTCCACGCGGGCGGCGAAGTCCTGCAGCTGGGCAAGGGGATCGGCGGGTTCCATGCAGGCACGATAGGCAAGCCGGGTAAGGGCGGTCAAGCGTTGTCGCAGCAAGGCTGGACGGCCACGGAGAGGATGCCGTGGGGTTGCTACACTACGGGGTCTCACGGGCGCGCGCGTGCGCGCTCCGGGTTTCCTTTCCGAACGAGCCGCACGATGACCGAACTTCCCTCCGTCGACGACGTTTCCCACGCCAGCCAGGCGCTGGGCCTGGGCGCCACCGCTGCCGAGCTGCACGGTGCGCTGTGCGGCTGGTTGGCCGCCGGCGGCGCTCCCGGCAACGACTGGCCGGCGCGCGTACTGGCCGACGACAACCTGCCGCCGGTGGCCGCCGGCAGCGTGCTGGAGCAGCTGCTGCAGGCCACCATCAAGCAGCTGGAAGACCGCGATTTCGCCTTCGAGCTGCTGCTGACCGACAGCGACGACGTGTCCGCGCAGGCCGATGCCATGTTCAGCTGGACCCGCTCGTTCCTGGGCGGCTTCGGCCTGGGCAGCGGCGGCCGCCGCCCGACCCTGTCCGAGGAGGGCGAAGAAGCGCTGACCGACATGGCCAGCCTGGCCCGTGCCTCCAGTGAGGATTTCGAGGCCGGTGGCGATGATGATGATGAAGCCCTGTCGGAGATCGAGGAATTCATCCGGGTGGCGGTGCTGCTGCTGCATGGCGACGTGGTGCTGGCCTCGCGCCATCGGCAGCGCCTGAACTGATGGACATCAAGCAGCGCACCGGCATCGCGGCCGGCGAGTACAAGCGTCGCCGTCGCCAGCTGATGGACATGGCCGGCGAAGACGCGATCCTGGTGCTGCCGGCCGCGGCCGAAAAGGTGCGCAGCCTGGATACCCATTACCCGTTCCGCCAGGATTCGGACTTCCAGTACCTCAGTGGCTTCCCGGAGCCGGAAGCGGTGCTGGTGCTGATCCCGGGCCGTCGCCACGGCGAGGCCATCCTGTTCTGCCGCGAGCGCGATGCCGAGCGCGAGGCATGGGATGGCAGCCGTGCCGGGCAGGAAGGAGCGGTGGCGCAGTACGGCATGGACGATGCCTACCCGATCGACGATCTGGACGACATCCTGCCGGGCCTGCTGGAGGGACGCTCGCGCGTCTACTACCACTTCGGCCGCGATGCCGACTTCGACCTGAAACTGATCGGCTGGGTCAACCGCGTGCGTTCGCAGGTGCGCCACGGCGCGCAGCCGCCGCATGAGTTCCTCGAACTGGGCCATCTGCTGCATGAGCAGCGCTTGTTCAAGTCGGGCGCGGAGGTGGCGCTGATGCACCACGCCGCGCAGATCAGCGTGCGTGCGCACCTGGCGGCGATGCGGGCGGCCAGGGCGGGTATCCATGAATACGAACTGCAGGCCGAGCTGGAGCGCGTGTTCCGCGCCAACGATGCCGTGCCGGCGTACTGCAGCATCGTCGGCGCCGGCCGCAACGGGTGCATCCTGCACTACCGCGACAACAACGCGCGTTCGCGCGATGGCGAGCTGGTGCTGATCGATGCCGGTGCCGAGTACCGCGGCTATGCCAGCGACATCACCCGCACCTTCCCGGTGAATGGCCGCTTCAGTGCCGAGCAGCGTGCGCTGCACGATCTGGTCGGCGACGCGCAGGCTGCTGCACTGGCCCAGGCCAGGCCGGGCGTGCCGTACGAGGCCGGCCACCTCGCCGCGGTGCAGACCCTGACCGAGGGCCTGCTGCGGCTGGGCCTGCTGAAGGGCACGCTGGAAAAGAACCTGTCCGAAGGCCTGTACCAGCGCTTCTACCGGCACAAGACCGGGCACTGGATCGGCATGGACGTGCACGACGTGGGCGATTACCGCCTGGCGGGCGACTCGCGCCTGCTGGAGCCGGGCATGGCCTTCACCATCGAGCCGGGGCTGTATGTGGGCGTGGATGACACGACGGTGGAACCGCGCTGGCGTGGCATCGGCATCCGCACCGAGGATGATGTGCTGATCACCGACGACGGCCATCGGGTGCTGACCGAAGGCCTGGCGCGCAGCGCCGACGAGATCGAAGCGGTGATGGCGGGGTAAGGGGGTTCGGCAGGGCTTGCAGCCCTGCACCCGCTACAAGCCAGAGCAACAGCAGGCTGTCCGTGGGATGGCGGGGCACTGTGGGTGTGCGGGGGCGCCGTAAACCCATCCATGGGGGCTTCGTCGCGGCATCCATGCCGCTCACACCCCGCACACCCACAGTACCCCGCCTTCGACAGGTTCACGCGGCGGTGGGTAACGGCGGTAGTTGGGACGTGCGGCTGTTGGTAGGTGTCGACCTGGGTCGACACGGAGCGAGCGCAGCGGGCGACCCGCTTTTGCTTTTCTTTCTTTCTTCCGTGGTTGGACGCACACCGAAACTGTCAGAGGTGGGGCGGGGTGGGTTCGCGGGGGTGTCCGCGGCATGGATGCCGCGGCCAAGCCTCCAAGGATGGATTCACGGCGTCCCCCGCGAACCCACCCCGCCCCGCCAAGCGCGGCTTTTGCTCCAAGCGCCCAACCACGAGGGGCTCAGCCGTTCGCCGCCGCAAACACCGGCCGCGTCAGGTTGTCCGCCTCGCCCTCGGTGCACAGCACTTCGTCTTCGATGCGGATGCCGCCATACGGACGGAAGAAGTCCACGCGCTCCCAGTTGATCGCATCGCCGTGGCCGGCGGCCTTCACTTCGTTCAACAGCATGTCGATGAAGTACAGGCCCGGCTCGATGGTCACCACCATGCCCGGCTCCAGCACGCGGGTCAGGCGCAGATAGGGGTGGCCGGCCGGGCGTTCGATGCGGCCGCCTTCGTCGCTGGCCGCGAAGCCGGCGACGTCGTGCACCTGCAGGCCGATCAGATGGCCGATGCCGTGCGGGAAGAACGCGGCGCTGACGCCGGTTTCCAGCGCAGTCTGCGGCGAGACCTTGATCACGCCGAAGTCCTTCAGCACGCCCATCAGCGAAAGATGCGCGTCCACGTGCAGCTGCTTGTAGTCGAAGCCCGCACGTACCGCCGCGCACATCTGCTGCTGGGCCGCATCCACGGCCTCGATCATCGCGGCGAATTCGTCATGCCCCTTGGCGGCGTAGGTGCGGGTGATGTCGCTGGCATAGCCGTGCGCGCTGGCGCCAGCATCGATCAGGAAGCTGCGCAGCGGCTGCGGTGCAGTGCGGCCCAGTTCGGTGTAATGCAGCACCGCGGCGTGCTCGTTCAGTGCCACGATGTTGCCGTAGGGCAGTTCGTTGGCATCCTGGCCCACGGCCTGGCAATACGCCATGTGGATGTTGAATTCATCGGCACCGTTGCGGAACGCGGCCTCGGCGGCGCGGTGGCCGCGCACGCCCAGCACCTGCGCCTGGCGCATCAGCGCGATTTCATATGGGGTCTTGCTGCCGCGATGCCAGTCGAGATAGTTCACCACCGGCGCCGGGTTGTTCGGCACGAAGGCGCCCAGCGCGCTCTGCGGCTCGCCCAGGATCGCGCAGCGTGCTGGATCGGCCGGCAGCAGGGCCAGCGCCTCTTCGGGCGTGCGGATGATGTGGATGTCGAAGTGCTCCACCCACCAGCCGCTGGGCGCATCCGGCACCACGTGCCAGTAGTCGAAGGGCTGGTGGAAGATCACCGCCGGGCGCTTGCCGGGGGTGAACACGATCCAGCTGTTGGGCACGCGGGTCAGCGGCAACCAGGCCTTGAACTGCGGATTCACCGCATATGGGTAGTCGCGATCGTCGAACACCTGGTAGTGCAGGGTGCCGCTGGGCACCACCAGGTGGTCGAAGCCTCCGCGGGCCAGCGCCTGTTCGGCGCGTCGGCACAGCACGGCCAGGTGGTCGGAATACAGGGCGCCGGGGTCTTGCTGGATCATTGCGGTGGCTCGACACGGGAAACGGTCCTAGATTCTGCCGCATACCGCAGAAAACCGCTGTGCCGGAACCGGCACTCAGGCCGTCGAAACCGGTCCCTCGTCGCAGTCCTCACCCACCCACTGCCGTAGCAGCTGCCGATGTTCGCGCGACAGGGTCAGGAAGCGGAAGCCGGTCCAGCTCTGCCCGGGGGCGTGCGCAGGCTCGCTCCACAGCAGGTGCACGCCCACGTCGATGACTTCCTGGCGGCCGTCGACCATCGGCAGCGGGAAACGCAGCTGATACAACGCGTCCTCGCGCAATGGCGCACTGGCCAGCATCAGCATGCCGGTTTCGGACACGTTGCCAAGGCGACCCACCACGCATTCGCGCATCTGGTCTGTGACCGGCACCAGGTCCGAAACCTGGCGGCGGGGCGCGCGACGGGTGTCCTGTGGCGGTTGGGTGTTCATGCGGACGCCTCCCCGGCGTGGCCGTCGGCCAGTGCACGCAGTGCATCGAGGCTGGCCTGCCAGGCGCGATCGACCAGCCGGCCCTTGTCTTCGGTGACCAGTTGCGCGCGGCCCGCGCTGATCTGCCGGGCCAGCGTATCCAGGTCCGTATCGGCGATCTTCTGCCCGCGCGGATTGACGAACAGGGCATGGCCGGTCAGCAGGCTGTACCAGGACAGGCGCTGGCGGCGCAGCGTGCCATCGCCATTGTCGATGTCGAACCAGCTGCCGAACGGCAGGGCGGACAGTTGCTGGTAAGCGGCTTCCTCGGCAGCGTTGCGCGGGCTGGAGGGGGCCGTGTTGGTGAGGCCCGCGTGCTCTCCCAGCCGTGCGCGCGCCTTCAGGCGTGCACTGAGTTCGGTGCGCGAGGTGCTCTCATCCTCGCCGCCGGGCGTGGCCAGCCTGCGTGCGACCGCAGCGGCTTCCTCGGCGTGGTGGCCCACCTGCACCAGTGCAGCTTCCACATCGGCGGCCAGCGCGGCATCGGTGCCACCGGGGGTGTCCACGGCCTGCGCGGTCACCGCTGCAATGCGCTGGGTCTGCTGCAGGCGTTCCTGCCATTGCGGTGAATCATCGCCGTGGCGCAGGCGGGTGAGGGTGAGAGCATCGGCCCAGGCCTGGCGCAGCAGCGTCTGCACGAAGCGCGGCGGCGCCTGCGTATCGCAGCACTGGTCGATCTGCGCATTGGCCTGGCGCCGGGCGAGTTCCAGGCGCTCCTTGCCGCGCGCGGCTTCAACGTGGCGGCGCTCGGCCAGCTCCGCGCGATGAACCGCCGCACGCTGGTGCTGCTGCACGTCCTCGTTGGCGGTGGCAAAGACGTCCGGCGTGCGTACATCCTGGGCGAGCAGATCCTGCACGCTCTGCGCCATGCGCTGCAGCAGCTGCGGGTCAACGTCATCATCGTCCAGCCAGCTGGCGCCGGTTTCGGCGATCTGGTTGAGCAGCTCGCGGGCGGGATGTTCATCGCGCACGAAGAAGCCCGGGTCCGCCATCGCTGCGCGCGCCAGGGGGACCTGCAGCCGCGCCAGCAGGGCGGCGGGTACCGGGTCGGGGCGTTGCTGCTGCTGCACCTGCTGCATCAGCAGGCGCAGCAGGTCGAGGTTGTCGCGGTCGTGGTTTGCCAGCTGCGCCTGGTCGCCATGTTCGCTGCGAAGCTGGGCGACCACGGCTGTCTGCAGGTCGGCAACCCCGGTAGCGGCGCTGGACTGCGCCTGCAGGCGCGCGAGCACGGCATCCACTGCGGCGCTGGGCACGGCAGCACTGGGCGCCGCCGACGCGGTGGCATGCCGGGCCTGCTGCAGCAGCGTGTGCAGCGCACTGCCAGCGGACGTGGTCAGCCCCGGAACGGCGGGGCCGGTATCACTCACCGCCTCCTGCAGCAGGTTCGACCATGAGCCGGTGGGGGCGGGTCCTGTCCAACCCGTCAACGGCGCCGCGGCGCGCTTGGCCGGCTGCGTGGCGCGGCCACCGCCGACGGTCTGGGTGATGATGCGTCGCGTGCTCGACGAACGCGCCAGGTACGGCGTATAGACCAGGCCCGGCAGTACGCCATGCTGGGCCAGCAGGGCATTGGCGCGGTCGAGTACATCGCCCAGGCGCTCCAGTACGTGGCGTTCGAAGCTGCGGTAAAGCGCCAGCTGGACGTCGATGCCGAGGGTGTCCTGCTCGGCCAGCCTGCGCACCATCGCGCACAGGGCCTGCGGAGCCAGGGGCAGCGTGTCGGTGTCGAATGCGGGTGCGGCCGCCAGCACCCCCAGCCGCTGCCCCAGCAGGTTCAGCGTGTTGGTCGAACGCAGGGTTTCGCGTCGCACCATCTCGGTCAGCAGCAGGTCGCGGTCGACGTCGTGTTCGGCAACCAGCGACAGGCCCAGCATGCCGGGCAGCGGTGGCGGTGTGGAAAGCGTCGGGGGGACCGCCGCAGGGTCGCGCAGGCGCGTCAGGGCCTCGGCGATGGCATCGAGCATGCGGTCGGGAAAATGACCGGCGAAGGCTTGCAGCTGGCCACGCTGCGCCATCAGGTCCGCCTGCTGCGTGGGATTGCGCGCACGATCAGCGTCGTGCAGCAACGCCTGCTCCAGCGCTTCGACGGTGAGGATCAGGGGAGCGGCCAGCGTCTGCCGGCACAGACCGATCAACGCGCCCAGCAGCTCGCGCACCCGTGGCGGCAGGTCGGTTGTGGCCAGGCGGGCCTTGTCGGCAGCGGTGGGGGAAAAAACAGCTGACATCGGCGAGCGGTACCCGGATTCCCGCGGATCGATCTGGTGAATCTACCGTGTCGGCCGATGTCGGCGCTACTTTAGGCTGAACGTGAACCGCATCCGCCGGGCATGGCCCGGCGCTACCGGACGGGAGAACATGCCCGGCGGATGCAAGGCAGCAGGATCACTCCTCCAGGAACAGGCTCACCACATCGTTGGTGAAGCGGCGGCCCAGTTCGGTCGGGTGTACATGGCCGTCGGCCTCCTGCAGCCAGCCGCGTTGGACAGCCTCGGCCAGGGGCGCGTCCAGCACGCTGCGCGGCAGCCCGGTACGCGATTCGAAATCGCGCAGGCTGAAACCTTCGTGCAGGCGCAGCAGGTTCAGCATGTACTCGAACGGCAGGCGCTCGGCCGCGATCACATCGTCGCCACCGAACGAGGCCGGGGTACCCGCGCTGTCCAGGTAAGCCTGCGGGTGTTTCAGCTTCCAGCGACGCAGCACGTGTTCTTCGGCGCCTGAACTGATCTTGCCGTGGGCACCGGCACCGATGCCCAGGTAATCGCCGAAGCGCCAGTAGTTCAGGTTGTGCGCGCTCTGCCGGCCGGGGCGCGCATAGGCGCTGACTTCGTACTGGTCGAAACCGGCCTGCGCCAGCAGCGCCTGGCAGTGTTCCTGCATGTCCCAGGCGTTGTCTTCATCGGGGATGCCCTGCGGCGGCCGCGCGAAGAACACCGTGTTCGGCTCGAGCGTGAGCTGGTAATGCGAGATGTGCGCCGGCTGCAGCGCGAAGGCGCGCTCCAGATCGGCCTCCGCACCGGCCAGGGTCTGTTCCGGCAGCGCGTACATCAGGTCGATGTTGAAGTTGTCGTAGCCCGCGTCCTGCGCCATCTTCACCGCACGCTCGGCTTCGCCGCTGTCGTGGATGCGGCCCAGGCGCTTGAGCATCGCGTCGTCGAAACTCTGGATGCCGAAGCTGAGGCGGTTCACGCCGGCCGCGCGGTAGCGGTCGAAACGGCCGTGCTCGGCGGTGCCCGGGTTGGTCTCCAAGGTGATCTCGGCATTGGGCGCGAAACGCAGGCGCGCGCTGGCCTGCTGCAGGAAGCGGTCGATGGCGTCCGGCGGGAACAGGCTGGGCGTGCCGCCGCCGAAGAACACGCTGTGCACCACCCGGCCCCAGACCAGCGGCAGGTCCTGGTCCAGGTCGCGCAGCAGGGCATCGATGTAGGCATCGAACGGCAGCTCGCCCTTGGCCTGGTGCGAATTGAAATCGCAGTACGGGCATTTGCGCACGCACCACGGCAGGTGCACATACAGCGACAGCGGTGGCGGCACCAGCCGCGGCGGTGTGTCGTGGTCAGCCGAGCAGGCTTCGCCGGGCAGGTGGTTGCAGTGGTCGTGGGCGTGCGGCATGGGCTTCTTCGGTAGTGCCGGGCGCTGGCCGGCTTCCCTGGTTCGATCGGGCAGGGCGTCAGTACAGCGTCGCCAGCTGCTGCTTGAGCTGCTGCAGGGCGAGGGCGCGGTGGCTGATGGCGTTCTTCAGCGCCGGCTCCATTTCCGCGGCGGTCAGGCCGTGGGTGGTGTCCAGGAACAGCGGGTTGTAGCCGAAACCATTCGTGCCGCGCAGCTCGCGGATGATCTGGCCTTCCCAGCGGCCTTCGCAGATCAGCGGCTGTGGGTCGGTGGCGTGGCGCAGCAGCACGATCACCGCATAGAAGCGCGCGCTGCGCTGGCCATCGGGCACTTCGGCCATGGCATCGAGCAGCTTGGCGTTGTTGGCCGCCGCGTTGGTGGGGTGGCCGGCGTAGCGCGCGCTGTACAGGCCCGGCGCGCCGCCAAGGGCATCGACGATCAGGCCCGAATCATCGGCCAGTGCCGGCAGGCCGGTCGCTTCACTGGCCGCGCGCGCCTTCAGCAGCGCGTTCTCGACGAAGGTCAGGCCGGTCTCTTCCACATCACCCAGGCCCAGTTCGGCGGCCGAGGTGATCTGCAGCGGCAGATCGGCGAGGATCTCCTGCATCTCCACCAGCTTGCCGGTGTTGTGGCTGGCCAATACCAGTTTCTTCATTGACGGGGCTCCAGCAGGTCCCAGGTGTTGCCATACAGATCGCGGAACACCGCGACCGTTGCATAGGGTTCTTCGCGCGGCGCTTCCAGGAACTCGACGCCGGCGGCCAGCATCGCCGCGTGGTCGCGGTGGAAATCGTCGGTGTTGAGGAAGAAGGCGACCCGGCCACCGGTCTGGTTGCCGATGCGGCTGCGCTGTTCCTCGTCGCTGGCACGGGCCAGCAGCAGGGCAGCGGCACTGCCGTCGGTCGGACCGACCACCACCCAGCGCTTGTGGCCCTGGTCGATGTTTTCCAGCAGCGTGAAGCCGAGCTTGCCGGTGTACCAGGCGATGGCTTCGTCATAGTCGGCCACCACCAGGGTGGTCAGGGCGATCCGGCGGTTCATGCCGACAGTGCCGCCTGCTGTGCGTCCAGCAGCTCGCGCACGCCCTTTTCGGCCAGGCCCAGCAGCGCGTCCAGCTCGTCGCGACGGAAGGCATGGCCTTCGGCGGTACCCTGCAGCTCGATGAAGCCGCCGCCGTCGTTCATCACCACGTTCATGTCGGTGTCGCAGTCACTGTCTTCGGCGTAGTCCAGGTCCAGCACCGGGGTGCCGCGGTACACGCCCACCGACACGGCGGCCACCGCGCCCAGGATCGGGTTGCGCTTGATGTCGCCCCGCTTCATCAGCACGTTCACCGCATCGACCAGGGCCACGTAGGCACCGGTGATGGCGGCGGTGCGGGTGCCGCCGTCGGCCTGCAGCACATCGCAGTCCAGGGTGATGGTGCGTTCGCCCAGCGCATTGCGGTCCACGCAGGCGCGCAGGCTGCGGCCGATCAGGCGCTGGATCTCCAGCGTACGGCCACCCTGCTTGCCGCGGGCCGCTTCACGGTCGCTGCGGGTGTGGGTGGCGCGCGGCAGCATGCCGTACTCGGCGGTGACCCAGCCCTCGCCCTTGCCGCGCAGGAAGCCCGGCACGCGGTTCTCGACGCTGGCGGTGCACAGCACGCGGGTTTCACCGAAGCACACCAGCACCGAACCTTCGGCGTGGCGGGTGAAGCCGCGTTGGATGACGACCGGGCGGAGCTGGTCGGGCTGGCGGCCGCTGGGGCGGGAATCGGACATGGTGCGGGTTCCGTAATGGCGAGGGAGTACGCCGCCACGCCCGCGGCCTTCACGGGGCGGGCGAGGGGGCTCTGGTGAGGTCGCTAGGGTACCATTCCCCCTTTGCACGCACCGGACACAATCCATGATTCGAAGCATGACCGCCTACGCCGGCGGCGAGCGGGTCACCCCGTGGGGCACGCTGGGCTGCGAGCTGCGCTCGGTCAACCACCGCTTCCTGGAGGTCGGCACCCGCCTGCCCGAGGAACTGCGCGCGCTGGAGCCGCAACTGCGCGAGCGCATTGCCGCGCGCCTCAGCCGCGGCAAGCTGGATCTGGTGATGCGCCTGCGCGCGCCGGAAGCGGCTGCCAACCTGCAGGTGGACGAGGCCCTGCTGGGCCAGCTGGGACGCCTGGCGCACCGGCTGACCTCGGATTTCCCCAACCTGCAGGTCAGCTTCACCGACCTGCTGCAGCTGCCGGGCGTGACCCGTGGCGAGGCCACTGATGCCGCTGCCCTGCAGGTCGAGGCACTGGCCCTGCTGGACCAGGTGCTGGACGGCTTCGTCGAGGCCCGCGAGCGTGAAGGCGGAAAGCTGTCGGCCGCCATCAGCGAGCGCGTGGACGGCATCGAACGCATCGCCAGCGAAGTGCGCACGCTGATTCCGGCCATTCGCGACGGCCAGCGCGCCAAGCTGGCCGCACGCCTGGCCGACCTGCCGCACCCGGTCGACCCCGGCCGCGCCGAGCAGGAACTGGTACTGTGGCTGCAGAAGCTGGACGTGGATGAAGAACTGGACCGTCTTGGCAGCCACATCGTCGAGATCCGCCGCGTGCTCAAGCAGCGTGAGCCGGTCGGCCGTCGCCTGGATTTCCTGCTGCAGGAGTTCAACCGCGAGGCCAATACGCTGGGCTCCAAATCGGTGGACAGCCGCACGTCCAATGCGGCGGTGGAGCTGAAGGTGCTGATCGACCAGATCCGCGAACAGGTGCAGAACATCGAGTGATGTTGCATCCAGCGCTACAGCAGGGGCGCCTTGGGGCGCCCCTGTCGTTTCAGCGCTTCAGCGCACGCTGATGCCCGGCGCTCCTTCGCCCAATCGCCCGACCACGGCCGCCTGGCCGAACCCCGCTTCGTGTAAGCAGGCCAGAACCGCCTCCACCGCTTCCGTGGCACAGGACACCAGCAGGCCGCCGCTGGTCTGCGGGTCGGTCAGCAGTGGTTGCCAGTGTGCTGGCAACCCGTCGGCGAAGCGCACCTCGGCGCCATACGAGGCCCAGTTGCGGTGGGAGGCACCGGTCACGCAGCCGCGCTGCAGCAGTTCCAGCGTCTGTGGCAGCAGCGGCACCTGGGCACTCTCCACTTCGGCGGAAACCCCACTGGCGCGGCACACTTCCAGCAGATGACCGAGCAGGCCGAAGCCGGTGACATCGGTCATCGCGTGCACGCCGTCCAGCGCAGCCAGTGGCACGCCCACGGTGTTAAGTCGGGTGGTCAATTCGAGCATCTGCTGGTAACCGTCGGCATCCAGCACTTCCTTCTTCAGTGCCGACGAATACACGCCTACGCCCAATGGCTTGCCCAGCACCAGCACATCGCCGGCACGGGCATCGGCATTGCGCTTGAGGCGTTGCGGATCGAGCACACCGATCGCGGCCAGGCCGTAGATGGGTTCCACCGAATCGATGCTGTGGCCACCGGCGACCACGATGCCTGCGTCGGCGCAGGCGCGTTCGCCGCCCTGCAGGATGCCGCGGATGGTGTCCTGCGGCAGGGTGTTGATCGGCATGCCGACGATGGCCAGTGCGAACAATGGCCGTGCGCCCATCGCATACAGGTCCGACAGCGCGTTGGTGGCGGCGATGCGGCCGAAGTCGAACGGGTCGTCGACGATGGGCATGAAGAAATCGGTGGTGGCGACGATCGCCTGGCGGTCATCAAGGCGGTACACCGCCGCGTCGTCGCTGGTCTCGCGGCCGACCAGCAGCTCGGCCGGCGCGGGAAGTGCTGGAACGCCACGCAGCAGTTCGGTCAGCACGCCCGGCGCGATCTTGCAGCCGCAGCCGCCGCCATGCGCGAGAGACGTCAGTCGTTGCGGAGCGTCGGCCGTCGAAGGGGCGGGGGACTGCGCGTGCGTGGCCATGCCGACATCTCCTGCGGAAACACGAATGGCGGAAGGCAGCAGGAGTCGAACCTACCAGGGAACGATCGACGCCCCCTACTGGGTTTGAAGCCCAGCCGCATGCCCGGATGCGCATGCCTTCCGAAAGTACTGCGGTACCGGTCGACTCAGTCGCGGGCTGGGTTCCACAGCAGGTCGCCACGCGGCCGATGCTGGTCACCGACGCGTCGAGTGTAGCCAACGCGATTGAAGAACTCCAAGATCTGGATGCTGCGCTTGCGGCCCAGGCCGATGGCATCGCGGAAAGCGGCCGCATCCACCGTGCCGGTGGCCTGCGACAGCTGTGCGACGATCGCGGCGAGTTCCGAAATGCGCGTGGGTGCATAGAACAGGTCCGGCACCACCTGGAACAGTTCACCGCGTGCAGCGGCCCGGCGCATGACCCCGCGGACCTCATCCTCGGTCAGTCCCAGGTCGGTGGCCAGGGTGCGCACCCATGGCGGATCGAAACCGCCGGCATGCAGCTGCGGCAGCACGCGTTCGAGCAGCAGGCGCTCGCGTTCCGGTGCCGCGTGGTCATGGCCGGGCAGGCGCCACCACGCGCCCACGCGCTGCACGCTGCCGTCTTCCAGAAGGTTCTGGAGAAGCGCGTTCCACAGGCCCGTTGCCAGCGCGGGCAGGGTGCTGCGCTGCAGGCGCCCGCTGTCGACACCCGGTTCGTCCGGGCGTCGCTGATGCCAGCCGCGTAGCGAGGTGACTACCTGTTCGCGCAGCACCTGCCAGTGCGCGGCGAGGATGACCACCGTGTCGTCGCGGGTGACGATGCGCTGCGCGCCTGCAGGAAGATCGATCTGCTCGGTGGCGCGCCGACAGTAGCGCTGCAGTGCCGCCAATGGAATTCCGGCAGGCGCCTGCTGAAGCAGCGGGCCAATATCTGCGGTGGTGGCCAGCTGTTCCAGCGCCGCCAACCACGCCAGACGTGCAGGGCTGCGCCGACGCCGCTGGGGCGGGTCCGGATCGAGTACGACACCGCCACCCAGCGTACGGGTTGCTGCCGAATCGCGCGCAACGAAACGATCGCCGCACATCGCGCAGACCGGCGTGTCGAACACCAGCTGCACGAGCTGGCCATTGCCGTGGTCGCGGTCTTCCAGCAGTACCACATGGGCCTGCTGGTGCATCGTGCCCCAGTGGATGTGCAGCGGCGCCCAGTCCCGCAGCGGCGGTGCCAGCGCAGAGAGCCGCAGGCGCACATCAACGCGGGTGGTGGCCAGCAGTGCGCGTGGGTCGGCGATCCAGTCGCCGCGGTGGATGTCGTCGCGGGCGATGGCGGCCAGATTCAACGCGCAGCGTTGCCCGGCCATCGCGTGGTCGCTGGCCTGGTTCTGCGCGTGGATGCTTCGCACGCGTACGTCGGTGGCAGCCGGCATCAGCTGCAGATGCTCGCCAACAGTGGCGGTGCCACCGTGCACTGCGCCAGTCACCAGCGTACCGTGGCCGGCCAGCGAGAACACACGGTCCACCGGCATGCGGAACAATTCGCCGCGCAGCGTGGCTTGCCGCGCGCCGGCATCGGCTGCGGCCCAGGCATGCAGGTGGGCACGCAGCGCGTTTATGCCGGCATCGTCGGGTACGGTGCTGTTGCACGCGAACACGGAGGCATCCTGCAGCGGCGTGCCGGCCAGCAGGGCAGCGATCTCGATCTTGACCCGGGCCAGGCGCGCGGCATCCACGCGGTCGATCTTGGTCAGCGCCACCGCGCCGCGGTCCACGCCCAGCAACTGCAGGATCGCCAGATGCTCGCGGGTCTGCGGCATCACGCCGTCGTCGGCAGCGATCACCAGCAGGGCAACATCGATACCGGTCGCACCGGCCACCATCGTATGCACGAAGCGCTCGTGGCCGGGCACGTCAACGAAGCCCAGCGTAGTTGCAGGGCTTTCGCCATCCGCGGCTTCGACCGGCACATAGGCGTATCCCAGCTCGATGGAAATGCCGCGTGTACGCTCTTCCTGCAGCCGATCGGTTTCGATGCCGGTCAGCGCGCGCACCAGGCGGGTCTTGCCATGGTCGATATGCCCGGCGGTGCCGACGATCATGCCCGCAGCGTGCCCCACTGGTCGACGAAGCGCGCTTCGTCGTCGGCTTCCAGGCAGCGCAGGTCCAGCCACAACGCATCATCGGCGATGCGCCCCAGCACCGGCTGTGGCAGCTGGCGTAGACGCTTGGCCAGGCGATCCAGGCCACCACGGCGCGCAGTTGTGATGTGCAGCCCGGCACTGGCCAACTGCGCCTGGGGTTGCGCACCGCTGCCGATCTGGCTGTGCATCACTGCGCATTCGACTGTGTAGTCCACGGCCAGCCCGGTGCGCACCGGCTGCAACAGGCGCTGGGCCTGTGCGGATACATCTCCCTGCGTACGGGACAGGGTGCGCAGCGTCGGCAGCCGTTGTGCCAACAGCTCCGGTTCGCGGTACAGGGCCAGCACGGCTTCCAGTGCGGCCAGGCCCATCTTGTCCATGCGCAGCGCACGCTTCAGCGGATTGCGGTTGATCCGCGCAATCAGGTCGGCGCGGCCGGCGATGATGCCGGCCTGCGGCCCTCCCAGCAGCTTGTCGCCACTGAACGACACGAGGTCGGCGCCAGCGGCCAGCGCTTCCTGCACGGTGGGCTCGCGCGGCAGGCCGAAGGCCGCCAGATCGCACAGGCTGCCACTGCCCAGGTCCACCACCAGCGGCAGACCGTGCTCGTGCGCGATCGCAGCCATCGCCGCAGTGTCGACCTTGGCAGTGAAGCCGGTGATCGCGTAGTTGCTGGCATGCACTTCCATCAGCAGTGCGGTGCGGGTGCCGATGGCGTCTGCGAAGTCAGCCGGGTGGGTGCGATTGGTGGTGCCCACTTCCCGCAGACGCGCGCCGGCGCTGCGCATCACGTCCGGGATGCGGAAGGCACCGCCGATCTCCACCAGTTCGCCACGCGACACCACCACCTCGCGACGGTTGGCCAGGCTGTTGAGCAGCAGCAGGACCGCCGCGGCATTGTTGTTGACCACGGTGGCGGCTTCGGCCCCGGTCAGCTCGCAGACCAGCGCCTGCACCCGCGCATCGCGGTCGCCACGGCGGCCCCGGCTGAGGTCGAATTCCAGATCGACCGGCGCGGTCATCACGCGGGTCACCGCCCGCAGCGCGGCCTCGGGCAACAGGGCGCGCCCGAGGTTGGTGTGCAGCACCGTGCCGGTGAGGTTGAACACCGGCTGCAGGTCCAGACATGCGTCGGCGGCAAGCCGGGCATCGAGCGCGGCGACCAGCGCCGGGCCGTCGATGGCCTGTTGGAGCTGCTCGGCCGAGAGCTGCGCGGTGCTGATACGTTCGCGCAGCGCCTGCAGGTGTGCGCGCAGCAACCGGGCGACGCGGCTGTGGCCATGGCCATCAATCAAGGCCGACAACGCAGGCAGGCGCAGCAGCCGGTCCAGCGAGGGCAGGGCAGCGGCCGATGCGGCGGTGGGAGGCGTGCGTGTCATCGCCCTACTCGCCGTCGGATTGCCACAGCAACGGATTCTGGCTGGCGCGCGCATAGCCTTCCTCGCCCAGCAACAGGTCCAGTGCCAGTGTGCCAAGGTCATCGGCCACCGGTTCCAGTGACGGGTCTTTTTCCAGATACAGGATCTTGCGATAGCTATGGCAGTGGTCGCAGGTCTCGGCACGCACCGCGCTCTCACGCACGGCCTCGCCGGCGTCGCCATCCACATCGGCCAGCGCGCGGTAGGCGATGTCCTTGCCGGCGGCGCCACACTGGCTGCACTGCACGCGCACGTAGTGCCACTGGCACGCGCACAGCGCGCACGACAGGTATCGGTAGGAGGCATACGGTGTGCGCGCCTGCACTACACTGGCCACCGGCAGCGTGCCGCACAACGGGCACAGCCCCGGTGCGTCGGCCAAGGGTTTCAGATCGGTGGCGCGGAAGCTGGCCGCGAGTACGGCCCAGTACACCTGCAGCGTGTTCATCACCAGCAGCGCAGCCACCGGGTCCACCGACGGCGCGTCATCGCGCTCCAGCACGGCATGGGCCTGCGCATCCAGCCAGGCATCGTCGCCAGCGGCAACGCGCAGCAGTTCCTGCCGCGTTTCCACCGGCAGCCCGGCTTCATCGGCGCAGTGCTGGCACAGCGTGCGCAGCCATCCACGCCAGCGCTCATCAAGATGAAGCGTGTTGGCCGGTCGCAACGGCATGCCGGCACCGGCCGCCGCACTCGACTGCTGTGCACGCGCCTGCGCCTGCAGTTCTTCGCGCTGCTGCGGCGTCAGTTCCTCGAGCACAGCCTGCTGCGCATCGGCCAACGCCGCCAGCAGCTGCAGGTAACCGCCGATGGCACTGCGCGCCGCCAGGCTGCGCAGGCGTGCGGCGCGTTCGGCGAACAGGGATGCCGCATCGGGGAGGATGATGCGCGGAACATCGCGCGAGGCGAGCGTCTCGATTTCACCGGGTTCAAGGATGCGTTGCGCCATGCAGGGCCAGCCGGAAGAACCAGGCTCCATCCTCGCCGTTGTCGGCGCTGGCGTCCAGCGTGTTCGAGGCAGAGCAGTCGAGCATGGTTCGACTTTACAAAAGTCGGTTTCGGTCGTTCCCGTGTTCATCGTGTCGACCAAGGTCGACACCCACCAATCGCAACGTAAAACGCCGTCCCGACAGATCGCAGGACACTGTCGAAGGCGGGGTGGGTCCGGTTGCGGGGGCGTGAGCCGCATGGGCCCGAGGCATGCCTCTGGCGGGTTGGGCAGGACGCCCAACCCTGGTCTTGCCGTGTGCGCAGGAAAGCGCACACGAGCAAGCGGCGACCGAGCCTACATGGACGTATTCACGGCGTCCCCCGCAACCGGACCCACCCCGCCATCCCACGGATAGCTGCTGTTGCTGTTGCCTTGGCTTGAAGCGGGTGCAGGGCCGCAGGCCCTGTCGCTACCCCTCTTCCCGCCGCCCGCGCAGGATGTCGCGGAACCACTGCCGGTGGTGCTTGTACGCCCACCCATAGGTCACCTTGCCCTGGGTCATCGCCCGCACTGACCCCTTGATCCAGATCGCCGCATAGATGTGCACCACGATCGCGCAGATCAGCACCCAGCCGAACAGCGCATGGGCAAGCACCGAGAAGCGGATCACCCCGATCGGGAAGAAGTGGCTGAAGTACTGCCGCCAGATCACAAAGCCGGTCAGCAGCAGCGCCGAAAGGCAGCCGATGATCGCCCAGAACAGCAGCTTCTGGCCGGCATTGAAACGGCCCACCGGTGGCAGCCGCTCGTCCTCGTTGCGCAGCACGTCACGCATGCCGCGCATCCACGCGCGGTCATCGGCCGTCGGCAGATTGTCGCGCCACATGCGGAAGGCCAGCAACGCAAAGCCCACCACCATGGCCAGGCCTACGAACGGGTGCAGGATGCGCGTCCATGGCCCGCCACCGAACAGTTGGGTCAGCGGGAACAGGGCGGGGTGGAACAACGCCAGCCCGGACAAGGCCGTCAGCACGAAGCAGATCGCCACGATCCAGTGGTTGATGCGGGTCGGCGCACGGTAGCGGATGATCTGTCGCGGGTGCGGTGCGTACTTCATGGCCGCTGCTCCTCTTCGATCTTCTTCGCCTCGTGCTCGGCTTCCTCTTCTTCCTCGTCATTGACCGTATTGCGGCCGATGCCGATGTAATGCAGGAACCCCGCGAAGGCGGTGGCGGCGATCGCCAGCACGCCCAGCGGCTTGGCCACGCCCTTCCAGACTTCCACCATCGGGCTGATCCGCGGGTCCTTGGGCAGGTCGGCATACAGCTCGGGCTTGTCCACATGCTGCAGCACGTACATCACGTGGGTGCCACCCACGCCCTGCGGGTCGTACAGCCCGGCATTCTCGTAGCCGCGTGATTTCAGGTCTTCCACGCGGCCGGCGGCATGTTCGGTCATCGCCTGCTTGCTGCCGAAGGTGATCGCGCCGGTCGGGCAGGTCTTCACGCAGGCCGGCTCCTGGCCCACCGCCACCCGGTCCGAACACAGCGTGCATTTGTAGGCCTTGTGGTCCTTCTTGGAGATGCGCGGCACGTCGAACGGGCAGCCGGTGACGCAGTAGCCACAGCCGATGCAGTTCTCTTCCTGGAAGTCGACGATGCCGTTGGCGTACTGGATGATCGCGCCGGGCGACGGGCAGGCCTTCAGGCAGCCCGGGTCGCTGCAGTGCATGCAGCCTTCCTTGCGGATCAGCCACTCCAGCTTGCCCTTCTCGTCCTCGTACTCGCGGAACTTCATCACCGTCCACGACTGGTCGCTCAGGTCCGGTGGATTGTCGTAGCTGCCGACGCAGCTGCCGACCTCGTCGCGCAGGTCGTTCCACTCCATGCACGCGACCTGGCAGGCCTTGCAGCCGATGCATTTGCTCACGTCGATGAGCTTGGCGACCTGTCCGGTGTGGGCGCTGCGCGCCTGTGGCGAGGGCGTGGTGGTGGCCGAGCGGCGGATGATGTCCAGCGATTGCAGTGACATGGCGTGTCTCCTACACCTTCTCGACCTTGACCAGGATGCACTTCGATTCGGGCGTCTGCGAATTGCCGTCACCGATGGCGTTGGTCAGCGTATTGGCGATGTAGCCGGGCTTGGCTGCACCGAGGAAACCCCAGTGGATCGGAATGCCCACCTGGTGCACGGTCTTTCCATCGATCTGCAGGGCCTTGATGCGCTTGGTCACCATCGCCACGGCTTCGATATGGCCGCGCTTGGAACTCACGCGCACGCGGCTGCCGTTGTTGATGCCCAGCTCGTCGGCCAGTGCGGCGCCGATCTCGACGAACTGCTCGGGCTGGATGATGGCGTTGAGCTTGCCGTGCTTGGTCCAGAAGTGGAAATGCTCGGTCAGGCGGTAGGTGGTGGCTACATGCGGGAATTCGTCCGGCGAGCCGATCTGTGCGCGGTCGCTGGCGAACACGCGCGCGGCCGGGTTGTTCAGCGTCTGCGCTTGGCCGGGGCTGAGCGGATTGCTGCGCAGCGGCGTGTCGAACGGTTCGTAGTGCTCCGGGAACGGGCCTTCGGCCATGCCGGCCTTGGCGAAGAAGCGGGCGATGCCTTCCGGATTCATGATGAACGGGCCCATGCCACCGGCGGGATCTTCGTCGGCCTTGAAGTCCGGCACGTCCACGCTGCCCCAGTTCTTGCCGTTCCAGGCCAGCAACGTGCGCCGCGGATCGAACGGCTGCCCGGCCACGTCGCACGAAGCGCGGTTGTACATCACGCGACGGTTGGCCGGCCATGCCCAGGCCCAGCCGAGGGTATTGCCGATGCCAGTCGGGTCACTGTTGTCACGCCGCGCCATCATGTTGCCGGTCGGGCCCCAGGCACCGATGTAGATCCAGCAGCCGGAGGAGGTGCTGCCGTCGTCGCGCAGGTCGCCGAACGCGGCCAGCTGCTCGCCGGCCTTTCGCACCAGCCTGGTTGGGTCCTTCGGGTCGAACACATCCACCAGCGCCTTGCCGTTGTATTCCATCGCCAGCTCTTCCGGCGTCGGTGCCTCGGGATTGGAATATTTCCAGGCCAGGTCGCGCACCGGCTCCCACCACGCACCGCCGTCCTTCTCGTACAGCGCTTTGATGCGATGGAACAGCTCGGACATGATCTCGATGTCGCTGCGCGCTTCACCCGGCGGATTGGCACCCTTCCAGTGCCACTGCAGCCAGCGCGAGGAATTCACCACCGCGCCGTTCTCCTCGGCGAAGGAAGTGGTCGGCAGACGGAACACCTCGGTCTGGATCGCGCTGGGATCAACATCATTCAATGCACCGTGGTTCTGCCAGAACGCGATGGTCTCGGTTTCCAGCGGGTCCATGCTGACCATGAACTTCAGCTTGGAGAACGCGCTGATCAGCTTGCCCTTGTTCGGTGCCGAGGCCAGTGGGTTGAAGCCCTGGCAGATGTAGCCGTGGATCTTGCCTTCGTTCATCAGCTCGTACGCCTGCAGCATGTCGTACGGCTTGTCGAGCTTGGGCAGGTAATCGAAACACCAGTTGTTGTCGGCAGTGGCGGCGTCGCCCCACCACGATTTCATCAGACTGACGTGGAACTTCGGGTAGTTCTGCCAGAACGACATCTGGTTGGCGCGCAGCGGCTTCTGCGTGCGTTTTGCGATGTAGGCGTGGTAGTCCTGCTCGTCCTGTTTCGGCAGCGTGAGGTAGCCGGGCAGCAGGTCGGACATCAGGCCGATGTCGGTCAGGCCCTGGATGTTGGAATGCCCGCGCAGTGCGTTCATGCCGCCACCGGCCACGCCGATGTTGCCCAGCAGCAGCTGCACCATGGTGCCGGCACGCACGTTCTGCGCGCCGATCGAGTGCTGCGTCCAGCCCAGCGCGTACAGGATGGTCATCGCCTTGTCCTTGCCGGCGGTGGACGCGATCATGTCCCAGATCTGGCGGATGCTGTCGGCCGGCGTACCGCAGATGCGCTCGACCATCTCCACGGTGTAGCGCGCGTAGTGCTGCTTGAGCAGGGTGTAGACGCAGCGCGGGTCCTGCAGCGTCGGGTCGCTGCGCACGAAACCGTCATCGCCGTACACGTAGTCCCAGCTGGAGCGGTCGTAGCTGCGCTTCTCGGCGTTGTAGCCCGAATACAGGCCGTCCTTGAAGGCGAATTCGTCCTTCACCAGGAACGACATGTCGGTGTAGTTCAGCACGTACTCGTGCTGGATGCGGTCCTCGGTCAACAGGTAGTTGATCAGGCCGCCCAGGAACACGATGTCGGTGCCGGTGCGGATCGGCGCGTACACGTCGGCCACCGCAGCCGAGCGGTTGAACCGCGGATCGACCACGATCAGCCGGGCCTTGTTGTGTGCCTTGGCTTCGGTCACCCATTTGAACCCGCACGGGTGCGCCTCGGCGGCATTGCCACCCATGATCAGGATCAGGTCGGCATTCTTGATGTCGACCCAGTGATTCGTCATCGCACCACGGCCTAGCGTCGGGGCAAGACCTGCCACCGTCGGGCCGTGTCAGACACGTGCCTGGTTGTCGAATGCCAACATGCCAAGGGAGCGGACGACCTTGTGGGTCAGCACCGCGGTTTCATTGCTGGTGGCCGAGGCCGCCAGCATGCCGGTGGTCAGCCAGCGGTTGACCGTCTGCCCGGCCTCGTTCTTCTGCACGAAGTTGGCGTCGCGGTCTTCCTTCATCAGCCGGGCGATGCGGTCCAGCGCATCGTCCCAGCTCAGCCGCTTCCATTCGTTCGAGCCCGGCGCGCGGTACTCGGGGTAGAGCAGCCGCGACTTGCTGTGGATGATGTCGACCAGGCCGGCCCCCTTCGGGCACAGCGTGCCGCGGTTCACCGGATGGTCCGGGTCGCCTTCGATATGGAAGATGCTGGGCTCGGCGTTCTTGGCACCATCGCCGAGGCTGTACATCAGGATGCCGCAGGCCACCGAACAGTAGGTACAGGTGTTGCGGGTCTCGGTCGCGCGGGTCAGCTTGTATTGCCGGACCTCCGCGAGCGCGATGCCGGGCGCGAAGCCCATCAAAGCCAGGCTGGAGCCCACCAGGGTTGTCCCGGTGACCTTCAGGAACTGGCGGCGACTCATCGAGGGCATGCCGTTCTCCTTGGATGGCGGGGCGGCACGCAGACCACCCGGCTGTCGGTAGGTACGGCCCGGTTATAGCACAGGCCCCCGGATACCCATGTGGCACAAGGGCCGGCGCCGGCCGGGCGGGCGCGCAAAGGGGCCGCTCTGGTAAACGCTCTGGTAAAGTTGAGTGCCCGCACCCCGGGGAAGCGTCTGCCGGGCCTGGTTCCAGGATGTTCCGCGCAGCCCCCGCCATCCTGGCGCGATCCTCCGCGCCGGATCTGGAACACCGAGGAAAAAAGTTTGCGAAATCAACCCGTTGGATCCCCCGCATGAGCGCCCCGTCGAATCCGTCGGCCGCCATCGCGCGCGGCACGCTGTACATCGTTGCCGCCCCGTCCGGCGCCGGCAAGAGCAGCATCGTCAACGCCACCCTGGCGCGCGACCCGCAGATCGCCCTGTCGATCTCCTTCACCTCGCGCGCGATGCGTCCGGGTGAAGTGAACGGCCAGCACTACCATTTCGTCTCTGCCGAGAAGTTCGAGGAAATGATCGCCGCCGGCGACTTCTTCGAGCATGCATGGGTGCACGGTGACTGGAAGGGCACCGCCCGGCAGTCGGTGGAGCCGCAGCTGGCCGCCGGCCAGGACGTGCTGCTGGAGATCGACTGGCAGGGCGCCCAGCAGGTGCGCCAGCTGGTGCCGGGCACGGTCACCGTGTTCATCCTGCCGCCCTCCAAGCAGGCGCTGCAGGACCGCATGCGCAAGCGCGGCCAGGACAGCGAGGCGGTCATCGCCCAGCGCCTGGGCGCGGCCCGCGATGAAATGCTGCACTTCAACGAGTTCGACTACGTCATCGTCAACGAGGTGTTCGACACTGCCGTGGACGAGCTGTGCGCCATCTTCACCGCCAGCCGCCTGCGCCGGGAGGCCCAGAAGGTCCGCCATGCCGGCCTGATCCAGGCCCTGTTGACCCCCGATCCGGGCGCAACTGACTGATTCCAAAAGAATCGGGTGGGGGTTGGCTTGATTTTGTCCAGCCCCTGCCAGTACACTCCGTCCCCTTTCCCTCATTCGACTGAGCGGCCGACCGGTCGCCGGGAGCCCGTATGGCCCGCATCACCGTAGAAGATTGCCTGGAAGTCGTTAACAACCGTTTCGAACTGGTCATGATGGCGTCCAAGCGTGCCCGCCAGCTCGCCAACGGCGTGCAGGCCACGCTGGACAACAGCGAGACCGAGGACAAGCCGACTGTGCTGGCGCTGCGCGAAATCGCCGCCCGCAAGATCGACAACGCGCTGATCGACGAAGTCGAGAAGGCCGAGCGTGAGCGCGCCGAGCGCGAAGCGCTGGAGTGGGCTGCCGCGGAAGTGGTCGCCGACGAAGACATGTCCAAGAACGACGATTGATCGCATCGATCAACGTAATCGTTGGATGTGCCGAACAGCCCGCCCCGTGCGGGCTGTTTCGCATTCAGGATTTGCCGTAAACGCCGCGCTGGAATAGGCTTCGGGCATGAACCCAGGCCCCACTGCCAAGGTCGCCGCAGCCCCCGCTGCCGCCGTACCCGACTACGTCCTCCAGCTTGAACGCGCCGCCCACTACCTGCCGCCGGAACAGCTGCCGCTGCTGCGCCGTGCCTGGGAAGTCGGAGCCGCCGCGCACGCCGGGCAGACGCGCAAGTCGGGCGAACCCTATATCACCCATCCGGTGGCGGTGGCGCAGGTGCTGGCCGAGCTGGGCCTGGACGTGGAAGCGCTGATCGCCGCGATCCTGCATGACACCATCGAAGACACCCCGCTGACCCGCGAGGCACTGGCCGCCGAGTTCGGCGAAGCCGTGGCCGAGCTGGTCGACGGCGTGACCAAGCTGGACAAGCTGAAGTTCCGCGATCGCCAGGAAGCGGCCGCCGAGAGCTTCCGCAAGATGCTGCTGGCGATGTCGCGTGACCTGCGCGTGATCATGATCAAGCTGGCCGACCGCCTGCACAACATGCGCACGCTGGGCGCGCAGAGTCGCGAAGCACGCGGCCGCATCGCCCGCGAGACGCTGGAGATCTACGCGCCCATCGCCCAGCGCCTGGGCATGAGCCTGGTCAAGAGCGAGCTGCAGAACCTGGGCTTCAAGGCGCTGTACCCGTGGCGCCACGCCATCATCGAAAAACACATCCGCAGCCAGCCGGTGGTACGCCGCGAGGCGATGGCGCAGGTGGAAGTGCAGCTGTCGCAGCGCCTGGCCAAGGAGGGCATCGAGCACCGCCTGGTCAGCCGCATCAAGACGCCGTGGAGCATCTACAACAAGATGCGCGACGAGAACAAATCCTTCGACCAGGTGATGGACGTGTTCGGCTTCCGCCTGGTCGTGCGCAGCGTGCCCAGCTGCTACCACGCGCTGGGTTCGGTGCATGCCACCTTCAAGCCGCTGGATGGCCGCTTCCGCGATTTCATCGCCATTCCCAAGGCCAACGGTTACCAGTCGCTGCATACCGTGCTGTTCGGGCCGTATGGCTCGCCGATCGAAGTGCAGATCCGCACCGAGGAAATGGACCTGATCGCCGAGCGTGGCGTGGCCGCGCACTGGACCTACAAGTTCGGCGGCGATTCGCCCAACAGCGCGCAGAGCCGTGCACATGCCTGGATCGTCGAACTGATCGACTCGCAGCGCGCCGCCGGTTCCTCGCTGGAGTTCCTCGACAACGTCAAGGTCGACCTGTTCCCGGACGAGGTCTACCTGTTCACGCCGAAAGGCAAGATCCTGGCCCTGCCGCGCAACTCCACCGCGCTCGATTTCGCCTACGCCGTGCATACCGACGTCGGCAACATGGCGGTGGCCTCGCGCGTGGACAAGAAACTGGTGCCGCTGCGCACCAAGCTGGTCTCGGGGCAGTCGGTGGAGATCATCACCGCGCGCTCGGCCACGCCGAAACCGCAGTGGCTGGAATTCGTGGTCACCAGCAAGGCGCGCACCGCCATCCGCCACCAGCTCAAGCAGCTGGAGCACGAAGACGCCGTGCAGCTGGGCCACCGCATGCTGGACCGCGCGCTGGAAGCGATGGATTCCTCGCTGGAGCGCCTGCCGAAGGGGCGCCTGGACGCGTTCCTTACCGAACACCGCTTCCCGCGCCTGGAAGCCCTGCTGGCCGAGGTCGCACTGGGCAACTGGATGCCGACCCAGGCCGCGCAGGCACTGATGGCCTACGCCGAACTGCGGGGCGGCCCGCATTCGCGCCACCATTCGCAGGAAAAGATCCTGATCAACGGCAGCGAGCGCGGCGTGGTCACCTTCGCCGGCTGCTGCCAGCCGATTCCCGGCGACGAGATCATGGGTTACCACACCGCCGGCAAGGGCATCGTGGTGCACCGCATGGACTGCCCGAACCTGGCCGAGCTGCGCAAGTCGCCCGAGCGCTGGGTGCCGATCGGCTGGGACACCACCGTTTCCGGCGACTACGACACCTCGCTGGTGGTGGAAGTGGAGAACGGCACCGGCGTGCTGGCGCAGCTGGCCGCGGCGATCGCGCAGAGCCACTCCAACATCGAGCGCGTGGATTACCTGGACCGCGACTTCAACGCCGCCGTGCTGGCGTTCAACATCCAGGTACGCGACCGCAACCACCTGGCCGAAGTGATGCGGCGCCTGCGCCGCCTGTCGGTCGTGCAGTCGGTGCGCCGCCAGTAGAGCCACGCCATGGGTGGATGCTTTCTGTAGAGCCGAGCCCATGCTCGGCTGCCTCGGGCTGGAGCAGCCGAGCATGGGCTCGGCTCTACAGACGGGGCATCACATGACCGGATTGCCGTAGATCCACGCCATGCGTGGATGCACCCCCACCCGGTACAATCACCGCTCTGTTTTCCCCCAAGCACCGGAGCGACCCATGTCCCGCCAGATCATCAACACCGAAAAGGCTCCTGCCGCCATCGGCCCGTACTCGCAGGCCGTGCGCGCCGGCAACACCGTGTACTTCTCCGGCCAGATTCCGCTGGACCCGGCCACCGGCGACATCGTCGGCGTGGGTGACGTGGAAGCGCAGGCCCGTCGCGCCTTCGACAACCTCAAGGCCGTGGCCGAAGCTGCTGGTGGTTCGCTGGACAAGGTCGTGCGCCTGGGCCTGTACCTGACCGATCTGGGCGAGTTCGCCAAGGTCAACGCGGTCATGCAGGACTACTTCCAGGCCCCGTACCCGGCCCGTTCCACCATCGAAGTCTCCGGCCTGCCGAAGGGCGCCAACTTCGAGGTCGACGCAGTGATGGTCATCGACTGACCGCAACGTGGCACGCAAGGCGGCGGTCACCCCGGTCCTGTCACCGTCCGGCGAAGCATCCCTGGCGATGCTCGCTGGCGTCGGTCCGGCCGTGGCCGCCAAACTGCAGGCGCGTGGCCTGGCCACCCTGCAGGATCTCTGGCTTCACCTGCCGCTGCGCTATGAAGACCGCACCCGGCTGACCCGCATCGAAGACCTGCGCAACGGCGTGCCGGCGCAGGTGGAGGGGCGGGTGGTCGCGGTCGAGCGCGGCATGCGCTACCGGCCGATGCTGAAAGTGGCGGTGGAAGACGAAGGGCAGGGCACCCTGGTGCTGCGCTTCTTCCATTTCCGCCAGCAGCAGGTCGGCCAGTTCGCGGTCGGCAACCGGCTGCGCTGCTTCGGCACGCCCAAGCCCGGCCACCTTGGCCTGGAAATCGTCCACCCCAGCTACCAGGTGCTGGGCCGCAACGACGATCCCGAACTCGGCGACCGCCTCGACCCGGTGTATCCCACCGTCGAAGGCGTCGGCCCGATGACGATGCGCAAGCTGATCGGCCAGGCGCTGGACCGCCTGCCCGAGGAAAGCACGCTGGAACTGCTGCCCAGTGGCTGGCTCGATGGGCTCGGCCTGCCGTCGCTGCGCAGCGCGCTGCTGACCGTGCACCGGCCGCCGCCGGATGCCGATCTGGCCGCGCTGGCCGCCGGCACCCATCCGGCCCAGCGCCGCCTGGCGATGGAAGAACTGCTGGCCCACCACCTCAGCCTGCGTCGCCAGCGCATCGCGTTGCAGGCACACCATGCACCGCCGCTCGCGGGTCCGGGCAAGCTGGCCAAGGCGCTGCTGAAGCAGTTGCCGTTCGCACTGACCGGCGCACAGGCGCGCGTGTTCAAGCAGATCCGCGAAGACCTGTCGCGCCCCAGCCCGATGCTGCGGCTGGTGCAGGGCGATGTCGGCTCCGGCAAGACCGTGGTCGCCGCGCTGGCGGCGATGCTGGCGGTGGAGCAGGGCAAGCAGGTCGCATTGGCGGCACCCACCGAGCTGCTGGCCGAGCAGCACCTCAACAACCTGCGCGGCTGGCTGGAACCGCTCGGCGTGCGCATTGCCTGGCTGGCCGGCAAGGTCACCGGCAAGGCGCGCGCCAAGGTGATGGAGCAGGTCGCCACTGGCGAAGCGCAGGTGGTGGTCGGCACCCACGCGCTGATGCAGGACGCGGTGGTGTTCCAGGACCTGGCCCTGGCCATCGTCGACGAGCAGCACCGCTTCGGCGTGCACCAGCGGCTTGCCCTGCGCGACAAGGGGGCAGGCGCACACAGTGTGCCGCACCAGCTGGTGATGACCGCAACACCGATTCCGCGCACGCTGGCGATGTCCGAGTACGCAGACCTGGATGTGTCGGCCATCGACGAACTGCCGCCGGGGCGTACGCCGGTGCAGACCGTGGCATTGAACAACGACCGTCGCCCGGAGCTGATCGAACGCATCGCCCTGGCCTGCCAGGAAGGGCGGCAGGTGTACTGGGTGTGCACGCTCATCGAGGAAAGCGAAGAGCTGGATGCCACGCCCGCGCAGGCCACCTACGAATCGCTGCAGGCGCTGCTGCCCGGCGTGCGCGTGGGGCTGGTGCATGGCCGCCTGAAAGCCGCGGAAAAGCTGGCCACGATGGTGGCGTTCAAGGCCGGCGAGATCGATCTGCTGGTGGCGACCACCGTCATCGAAGTGGGCGTGGACGTGCCCAATGCCTCGTTGATGGTGATCGAGAATGCCGAGCGCCTTGGCCTGGCCCAGCTGCACCAGCTGCGCGGCCGCGTCGGTCGTGGTTCGGCGGTGTCGCGCTGCGTGCTGCTGTATCAGGCCCCGCTCTCGCAGATGGCACGCGAACGCCTGCAGACCATGCGCGAAACCAACGATGGTTTCGTCATTGCCGAAAAGGATCTGGAACTGCGCGGCCCCGGCGAACTGCTGGGCACGCGCCAGACCGGCCTGGCTGGCTTCCGCATTGCCGATCTGGCCCGCGACGCTGGCCTGCTGCCCGGCGTGCACGATCTGGCCGAGCGCCTGCTGGCCCAGCAACCCGCGCTGGCCGACCGCGTGGTGCAGCGCTGGATCGGCACCGCCGTGCGCTACGCCTCGGCGTAACAGCCGAAGGGGTCAGACCTCTTTGCTGCGCAAAGGGCTCTGACCCCCTCCACGACGAAAGTGCACGCCCCGGTAGCGCCGGGCCATGCCCGGCGGCCGTTCGCGCAGGGGGGGCGCAACGGCGTGGATCTACGGCGCGGCCACCTTCGCTTCCGCATCGCGCGGGGTGCCGTAATCGTCCAGCCACTGGAACGCGACCGTCGCGGGGGTGCCCGCACCGGCCGGCAGCGGCAGCATGGCCTGTCCGCCCGGTGCGATCATGTCCACTTCCAGCGTGCGGCCATCCGGCAGCGTCAGCGTGCTCAGCGTCACGTGGTAGGCGCTGGGGTTGCTCACCTGAAGCGCATTACCCTCAGCACGCCACTGCAGCTGGCCCGCCGCCTCGCGGGCGCTGCCCGGCAACCCCGCCGGCCGATGGAACAGCTTCACCCGCGTGCGCACGGCAAACTGCAGCAGGTTCTTGCCGGCGGCGTCGCTGGGCTTGGGAGGAATATCCAGCAGATTGAAATAGAACACCGATTCGCGATCGGTTGGCAGCGGCTGTTCCGAAGGCCGCGGTGCATAGGTCACGCGGTAGGCCTGGCCCTGATGCGCCTGCAGCAGGCGCGGCTCGGCGGGCGTCAGCCGGAACGGCGTACGCACATTCTCCGGGCGGGCATGGCTGTCGCCATCATCGATCCAGACCTGCACCATGGCCGCCTGCTCGCCGCCGTTGGTGGCCTTCACCGTGACATCCCGGCCCTGCGCGGCGTCGTGCACGATACGCGTGCCCTGCAGCGTCACCGCTGCCGATGCCGGCAGCGCCAGTGCGCCAGCCAGCAGCGCGGTTGTCCACGTCATTGCACGGATCTTCATTCGATCATCCTCGGGTAATGAACGCGCCGCCGCGGCGGCGCGCGGGGGCTTACTTGTAAAGCACCACGAAATCGCCGGATGCGTTGGCGGTGCCGGCCTTCGCATCCTTGCCGGGCGAGGAGTACCAGGCGGTGTAGTCCAGCTGGCCCTTGCCGGCGGCCGGGATGTTCACCCACTGCAGCGGATCGTCGCCCAGCTTCTGGTGGTTGCCGGCAGCGTCGTACAGCGCCACGCCCACGTTGCTTGCGGTGGAGGCCGCCGTCAGTGCTAGGTTGCCGGTGCTGCCATCGGGCGTACCGCCAAAGCGCACCCCCACGTCCTGCGCGGCACCGGCACCGGTGCAATCCAGCACGATGCTGAAGTTCTTCATGCCGGCACGCTCAGCGCCATTCACCCACGCCACATCCACCTTGCCCATCGGCACGGTGATGGTGCCGCCGGTGGCATCCACCGCGCAGGTGCTTGCCATCAGTTCGCCGGTGATTTCCAGCTTCTCTGCGAACGCAGTGGGCGACAGGGCCAGCGCAAGCGCACCAGCGGTGATCAGGTTCAATCGCTTTGACATGGGAATGTCCTTAGGTTGGGAAACAGAAGGGCCACACGGGGTGGTCCAGTCACGGTGCACACTGTTCCCGGACGCTGGACGCGTTGAAATGCAATTAGTTGCAAAACGCTTGTGCGTTCATTGCATTCGTGCTTTCGGTAAAGCGGTGAGTCAGAAAACGACGTGTCGGGCCGGGTGCGTCACTAGCCTCAGGGTGCAAAGCAAGCTGCAAGTCATTCGATTGACAGCCGGATCTCGAGTGCACGAGCCTGAATTGCCCTGAAACAAGCGCATTGGTGAATTCCACGCGCCGCAGCGCCCCGCTGTCGTTTTGCAACAAATTGCATGTGATCACGCCAAGGCGCTGCCTACGATGCGGCCTCCTCGAACACGAGCGATGTCGGTTTTGCCCGCATCGAATGACCGCCGCCATGCTTCAGCGCCCCTTGTATCTCCGTGCGTTGCACGCCCCTTCCAGCTGTCCGCTGGGACTGGCCCTTGCGATGGCGATCGCCAGCCAGGCGGCTGCCAATGAAGTGGCGCCTCTGGAGTTCAGTGAGGGCTTCCTGATCGGTGGCAAGGCCATCGACATGCAGCGCTATGCGTACGGCAACCCGATGGAGCCGGGCGTGTATCCGTTGGACGTCATCATCAACGGCCAGTACCTGGACACGCGCGATATCACCTTCGTGCAGGCGCCGGAACCGCTGGGGGCTAAACCGTGCCTGCCGGCCGGGCTGGTGCGTGGTCTGCCGTTGAAGGCGGCCTATCTGGATGCGCTGGACCCTGACGATGAAAGCTGCGTCGCGCTGCCGGCGCTGGTCGAAGGTGCCACCGTCGAATTCGATGCCGGCAACCTGCAGCTGCTGGTGAACGTGCCGCATGCGGCGCAGGCGCGCAACGCGCGCGGCTACGTGGCGCCGGCGCAGCGTGACCATGGTGTCACGGCCGCTTTCTTCGATTACAGCCTCAACCACAGCCGCAGCCACGGCCAGCAGGACACCTATCTCGGCCTCAATACCGGGGTGAATCTGGGCGCATGGCGGCTGCGCCACCGCGCGTCCTTCAGCCAGGGCACCCATGGCTCGCGCCACGATGTCATCAGCAGCACCCTGCAGCGCGATCTGCCGGCATGGAATGCGCAGCTGCTGCTGGGCCAGGGCAATACCGGTGGCGAACTGTTCGAGTCACTGTCGTTCACCGGTGCACGCGTGGCCAGCGATGAGCGCATGCTGCCCGATTCGCTGCGTGGCTTTGCGCCGGTAGTGCAGGGCATTGCCGAGACCAATGCCGTGGTCACCATCCGCCAGAACGGCCACGTCATCCACGAGGTGAGCGTTGCGCCGGGTCCGTTCTCGATCGAGGACCTGTACCCGACCAACTTCGGTGGCGACCTGGACGTCACCGTCACCGAGGCCGATGGCCGCCAGCAGCAGTTCAACGTCAGCTTCTCGGCGGTGCCGCAGGCGCTGCGCCCTGGTGCCAGCCGCTTCAGTGCCACCGCCGGTGAACTGCGCGACGCACGCGGCACGCGCCAGGCCCTGCGCTTTACCGAAGCCACCTATGCGCGAGGCATCAGCAACCACTTCACCGCGCTGGGCGGCGTGCAGATCGCCGAAGGCTTCCAGTCCGCGCTCTTCGGCGGCGCCATCAACACGCCCATCGGTGCCTTCGGTGCCGACATCACCCATGCACGTGCGCACCTGGGTAACGGAACGCAGATGGCCGGCAACAGCTTCCGGCTGAACTACCAGCGCTACATCGCTGAAACCGGTACCAACGTCGGCCTGGCCGCGCTGCGCTACAGCACCCATGGCTACCTGGGCCTGAATGATTTCGCCCAGGTATACAACGATGACTGGGGGTTTGCCGGCCGCGCGCGGCAGCGCTTCCAGATCAACTTCTCGCAGCGTCTGGGCGAACGCAGCACGCTCTCGCTCAGCGGCGGGCACGTGCGCTACTGGGACGGCGCGCAGCAGCAGAACGATCTGCAGCTGCGCTTCCAGACCCGCATCGGCCGCGCCAACCTGGGTCTGTCGGCCATGCGCCTGCGCGTGGGCGAGGGCCGCCAGGACACCCGCTATGCCGCCACCCTCAGCCTCCCGCTGGGCACGGCACCGCGTGCGCCGCGCCTGAGTGCGCAGCTGGCCCAGTCCGACCGCGGTCAGCAGGCGCAGTTGGGTGTCAGTGGCAGCGCCGGCGCGGATCAGCAGTTCAGTTACAGCGTGTCCGCCAGTGAGGCCAGTGACGCTGCGGGCAGCACCAGCGCCTATGCGTCCTACCGCGGCGGCCATGGCACGGTCACCGCCGGCTACAGCCGCTCGGGTGATTACAGCTCCGTCAATGCCAGCGCTGCCGGCAGCGTGGTGATGCACCGCGGCGGCGTCAACTTTGGTGCGCCGGTGGGCGATGGCTTTGCCCTGGTGCAGGCTGACGGCGCGCAGGGCGCCCGCATCGGCTACGGCAATGAGGCACGCGTCGGCCGCAACGGCTATGCCCTGCTGCCGCATGTCAGCCCTTACCAGTGGAACCAGATCGAGCTGGACCCGTCCGGCCTTTCGATGGACGTGGAACTGTTGCAGACCTCGCAGCGGGTGGCACCCACGGCCGGCAGCATCGTGCGCGTGGCCTTCAATGCCACCCGCGAGCGCACGCTGTTCATCGATGCCACCGATGCCCTTGGCCAGCCGCTGCCGTTTGCCGCGCGAATCGAGGATGAGAGCGGCCGCAGCTACGGCGCCGTGGGGCAGGGCGGGGTGATCCAGCTGCGCGGCGCGCCCGAGCAGGGCCAGCTGATTGTCGATCCAGAGGGGCCGCACCGCTGCCGCCTGCACTACACCACGCCGGCTGCGCCCGATGCCTACGGCCTGTCGTGGAGCCAGTCGGTCTGCGCGCCGCTGCCAGCCCCCAGCCCTGCGTTGCAGGCCGCCCTGGACGCGGTTGAGCCCACGTCCTTCTGATGTCCTGACTTCATTCTTCTGATCCAAGGAGCACCTGCATGAACCTGTTCAATCGCCTGGCCCTGTGCACCGCGCTGCTGGCGGCTGCACCGCTGGCGCTGGCCGACACCGCCACCCTCACCATCAGCGGGCGGGTGCTGCCGGGCACCTGCACACTCACCGATGCGACGATCGCACTTGATGAGGTCAAGGCCAGCGACCTGACCCCGGGCACCGACAGCCAGATCAAGGCCGGCGCACTGGAATTCACAGGCTGCGTGGGTGTCAGCAAGGCGGTGCTGTCCTTCGCCGGCACCGCCGCCGATGGCGATGCTACACGTTGGAAGAACACCGCCACCGCAGATGCGGCCGGTGGCGTATCGATCTCGCTGCTGTCCGGCACCAGCGGCAGCACCTACCTGAAGGACGGCGACACCGGCATCGACGTGCCGGTTACCGGTGCCACGGCGCGCTACGACCTGCGCGCAGCGTACTTCCTCCCGACCGCGCAGGCGCCGAGTGCAGGCCTGGTCTCCACTGAAATCCTTGTTACGGCGGATTACGAATGAGCATCAGGGCAACAATCGCGGCGGCGGGAAGTTCAAGCCCGGCACGCCGCATTTCGCATCTGAATCGCATGCGCCTGGCTGCAGTGAGCAGCCTGCTGTGCCTGCTGGGCATCAGTGCCACGGCTGCGGCCTGCACGGGAGGCACCGCCCGCCCATTGAACTTCGTCAGGACTTACACATCCTCGCCACCGTACGAACGACGTGAGATGGATTATCGCGCGGGGGTTGCGTGGTACGACAACTGCGGTCCGAGGATGTCGGACATGATACTTACCCTCGACATGCCTGGACTGAGGGCCGCCGGTACCATCGTCTACCAAGGAAAGACGGTGCCGGTGTTCGATTTCGCAGATGATTCGCCGCTGTTCGGGTTCGTGTTTTTCCAGGCTCTGGCATGGCCAGAAGTGGCCCTCACGCCGGGTACTGCCACGGCCTACGTGCTGGATGCAGGCAGCGGCCCCATGACGGCCACGTTCAACCTGCGGGTGGTAGCGTTCTCGCGCAAGGCCCCGATGCGGACCTACGCGATGGCCGGGAGCCTGCAGATGGAGACGCCGGATTTTCCATCGCTCAACATGACAATGCCGATCCAGATCGAGCTGACCTTCCCGCACGCGACATGCCCCCTGCAGGACGCCACGGAAAGCCTGCGCGACGTCAACTTCGCCGAACTGACGTCGCCAGGCAGCACCGCAGCAGAAAAGGTGGTTGCGATACGCATGGACTGCGGCGCCAGCGTGCCCCGGGCGAGGATGTCGCTGCATGACGCTGCAGATGCGTCGAACACCGGTAGTCAGCTGACCCCGGTGGCGGGCTCCAGCGCCGGCGGCGTGCGTGTGCAGCTGCTGCGTGCCGGCAAAGAAGTGCAGTTCGGCCAGCAGTGGGATTTCGACCCCGGCGTCGGCGGCACCCATGATCATGCGTTCACCGCACGCTACTACCGCACGACCGATGCGCTTACGCCCGGCATCATCAACGGTGAGGCTGTGCTCGACGTCGACTACTGGTAGTGGGTGACCGTCTGGCATCCACGCATGGCGTGGATCTACCCCTCAGTAGCGCCAGGCCGCGCACGACGGCCTGACGCACCTGCTTCACCAGGCGTAGGAAACACTTATGCTGCCGCCAACCTCCCGGTAGCCATGGTGCCCGCGCATCAGGCCAAGGCCGCCCCAGGCACTCAGGCCGGATCGGAAGTCGAGCCGTGCGCCAGCTTTCAGCTCATAGCGGTTGCGCGGAATACCGGCCTTCAGCACTTCATCGTCGAAGGCCATGCCGTCGTTGGCCCCGTCGCGGTACCAGTTGGCCAGCAGATAGGGGCTGACCGAAGCGCCGGCCGTGCTGTGGCCCTGGCCCTGCAGACGCACGCCCAGCCGGCCAGACAGGCCGCTGTCGCCCAGGCTGCGGACCACCGTGCCATTGTCCTCTTCGTGGCGGTCGGTGCGGGCGTCGGTGTACACCAGCTGCACTTCCGGCTGCAGGCGCAGTGTGGTCGTACCGATCTGGCCGATATCGAAGCCATAGCCTGCTTCCAGAGACGACTGCCAGAGATCGGCGTCGTAGCGTTCTTCGGCCAGGCCGTCACCCTGCACACGGTTGCGGAACTGCCCGCGCTGCACGCTGGCATCCACATACAGGGCGTCGCTGGCCCAGTTGCCATACACGCCCAGCGCACCGCCTTCCACCTTGCCGCGTGCGCTGAATCCGGTAATGTCCGAGCGCGAAGTGGCGCTGCTGCGTGCAGCGGTGCCCATCACGCCGATGCGGCCACGGCTGTCATCGAACACGCCGATGTCCGCGCCCAGCTGCAGGCGCGAGCGGTGCACCCGCAGGTCAAGCTGGTCATCCACGGCGCCCAGTCGGCTCTGGGCAGACTCCACCCGTGCCCAGCCGCGGATGCCATCGGGCGCTGCAGCGTCGCCCTGGCGGTCGCGGTAGGTGTGGCGCAGCAGCCGGTCCAGCGCAAACTGGTTGGCCAGGTAGGCGCCGGTTTCCGGTCGCAGGATCGGCGGCGGAGGCTCGATCGGGTCCACCGGATCAATCGGCGTGCACTCGGGCAGGCTCGGGTCAATCACGCACGGGTCCGGCTTGGCGGTCAGTTCCGAGCGCAGATACCAGTTGCCATTGGCATCCTTGACCAGGAAGTACTCGTATTGCCCACCCACTGCGCGGCCGACCAGGTCGAACTGCGCATTGGAGGCACCGCCGATATCGATCAGTTCGATACCGCGGTCGGTCTTCGCGCCTGCACCGCCGGCATTGAGGACGCGCACGTTGGCCTGGCCGCTGGCATCGCCCGCGATCACCAGCCGGTCGGTGAGTGCGCTGTCGTCACCCAGCTGGGTATTGAACAGCAACGTGCCGCCATTGCCAGTGAAGGTATCCAGGCGCAGCGTGTTGAACGCGGTGCCGTTGCCCAGCGCCACCGTGCCGCCCGCACCGAGCGTGAGCCGGCCGACGGTGCTGTCGCCGGTCATCAGCCAGGTGCTCTCGCTGCCGATATCGGCCGAGGTCACATTGATTAAGCGGCCATCGATCTGTGCACTGTTGCGCAGGACGACATTGACGCTGGCGGCAACGTCGGCCGCATCAAAGCGCACGTTGCCCGCCAGGCGGGCGTCATCCACGGTGAAATTCACCGTGCTCTCGCCCGGCAGGGTGGCGCCGTTTTCCGTGTTGACCAGCAGCAGGTTGCCGTCTCCGCCACGCAGCTGCGAGTCATTGGCGACGGTAATATCAAACACGCTGGGCGCATCCACGGCAACGCGGATCGCGGCGCCGCGCCCCGATTCCACTGTCGATCCGTCCACGCCCAGGCGGATCACCGGCGTGGCGTAACGGGTACCCCACAGCAGCGCGCCAACGTTGGCCGCCTCGATCCGCGATCCATTGATGAGGTCTGCCTGGCCATGGGTCATGCGCAGGCCAAGACCACTGCCGATATCGCGGGGCGTCTCCGTATCGGCCACCCTGATCAGGGTGGAATCGATCCTCGCTTCGCCATTGAACGAGGCCGAGCTGGCGGCGCTGTATGCCATGTCGACGCCGATGGACAGCAACTGTCCCGGCCGCATGCCGTCGGGCGCAACCAGGATCTGGCTGTCAACCAGATGTACCCGCGCACGATCATTTACATGGATCCCGCCGCCGCGGAAGGTGGTAGAAATTGCCTGCAGACCCGCATCTCCGTTGAGGCTCACCGCATGCTGGGAGGTGCCGCTGCGGTTGACGATGGCGCGCTCCAGATACACGCGTGACGTGTCCTGGGCGCTGATTGTGTTGGCTTCGCCGCCCAGCACTTCCAGCAGGGAGTCATTGATCAACCGCCATTCCTCGACCGGGTCTCCCGGCTGCACCCGCGCGAAACCATCGTCCAGGTCACCGGCCCACGCGGCAGTGATCGGCGTCAGGGAAAGGGCGGTAATCAGGCTGCGTACCAGCAGGCGGACTGAAGGGGCGTGGGCCCCGGCGTTGTAGACGCGCATGGATCTCTCCTCTATCCCAGAAATGGCCAGACAGTGGTGCTGGATGGTCGCAAGCGTGCGTTCAGGCGCGTTCAGGCTTGTGACGTATACCCTGACCGTGTGAAAAAAATGAAAAATGATGCCGGCTGATCCCCAACAGATACGGGTTGAACCCGCCGTGGCATGTCTTGATCGGCACGAAGTCTGGGCTGACGGGAGGCGCCTGCCCATGCAAAAAGTTGCAAACCTCCGGTCACCCGGCTGCCGGGTAGGGGGATGTTCAGAGCATTGAACCCGGTAGCGCCGGGCCATGCCCGGCGGCATTTCACTGCCATCCCTGTAGAGCCAAGCCCACGCTCAGCTGCGTTTCGCGCAGGGGTCGGATCCCTTTGCACAGCAAAGGGCTCTGACCCCATCTCCGTCGCATTTGCCCCCGGGGCAAGGTGGTCTTGCAACGGTCATCAACCCGGTCCACACTTCGTTGCCGATCTGAAGACGGCAACGATGACCCACAAGATCCCGCTGTTGATCGACACCGACCCCGGTGTGGACGACGCCCTGGCCCTGCTAATGGCCTTCGCCGATGAACGGCACGACGTGGTTGCCCTGACCATCGCCGCCGGCAATGTCGGCCTCGAGTACACCGTCCGCAACGCCCTCAAGCTCTGCGACATCGTCGGCCGCACCGACGTCCCGGTGTTTGCCGGCAGCCCCGATCCGCTGCTGCATCCCTCCGTCGACGCTGCCCACGTGCATGGCCGTGATGGCTACGGCGACGTGGACCTGCCGCCGCCCAGCCGCCAGGCCGAAACCGAGCACGCCGCGCTGGCCATCCTGCGCCTGTCGCACAAGTACGCCGGTGAGCTGATGCTGGTGATGCTCGGCCCGCTGACCAACCTGGCGCTGGCGCTGAAGCTGGATCCGACCCTGCCTCAGCGCATCAAGCGCATCGTGGTGATGGGCGGTGCCGTCACCTGCCACGGCAACATCACCCCGGCCGCCGAGTTCAACATCGCCTTCGACCCGGAAGCGGCGCACGTGGTGTTCACCTCGTTCAAGCACCTGCTGGTGTCGGACTGGGAAGCCACCGTCGCCCACGGCCTGCCGCTTGAGCAGGCCGAGCAGTGGCTGCAGGCCGATTCCGATCGCGCCCGCTTCTACGAGCTGATCTCGCGCAAGACCCGCGCGCTGTCCGAAGACGCCAAGGGCGGCCGCTGGTACACCGCCGATGCGGTGGCCATGGCCTGGGCGCTGAACCCGGAAGGGCAGCTGCAGGTGGAATCGCGTCCGCTGAACGTGGAACTGAACGGTACGTTCAGCCGCGGTGCCACCATCGTCGACTGGAACCGTCAGACCGGCCAGCCGGACAACTGCGATCTGCTGATGGCCTACGACCAGCAGCGTTTCGAGGCGCTGGTGCGCCAGGCCCTGGGCGCGGACTGAGGTCGATTGACCGGCAACCGGTTGCCCCGGGCGGCAACCGGTGCTTATAATGCCGCTCTTGACCACCAGCCCATTTACGGTGTGAGCCCATGAAGGCCGATATCCATCCGAACTACCGCGACGTCGTCTTCCATGACGTCACCTCCGATTTCAAGATCCTGACCCGCTCGACCATGGCGACGAAGGAAACCATCAAGTGGGAAGACGGCAACGACTACCCGCTGGTGAAGGTTGAAATTTCCTCGGCTTCGCACCCGTTCTACACGGGCAAGCACAAGGTCATCGACACCTCGGGCCGTATCGACAAGTTCCAGAAGCGCTACGCGCGCTGATCTGTCGATCCAGCTTCGAACCGACGG
>NZ_JCAFUU010000004.1:0-386558 GCF_059371655.1 Stenotrophomonas sp. YJH_SMC_17
CCAGCGGCGTCGTCCTTGGCGCTGTTGATGCGCGAACCGGAGGACAGACGCTGGATGGTGGTGGCCAGCGAGCTGCCGCTGGTGCTCAGGTTACGCTGAGCATTCAACGACATCGTGTTGGTGTTGATGACTTGTGCCATGAGGAGAGGTCCTTGAGCGGTTGCACGTGAGTTGGGTTAGACGCCCCCGACGTGCCCCGGGGGCGGCTCATGTCAGCGCTGCAACAGGCTGAGCACGTTCTGCGGTACCTGGTTGGCCTGGGCCAGCATGGCCGTACCGGCCTGCTGCAGGATCTGGGTGCGGGTCAGTTCGGCGGTTTCCTTGGCGAAGTCGGTATCGCGGATGCGGCTGCGCGAGGCGGACAGGTTCTCCGAGGAGGTCTGCAGGTTGGCCACCACCGAGGTGAAGCGGTTCTGGATCGCGCCGAGGTCGGCGCGGACGCTGTTGACCGATTCCAGAGCCTTGTCGACGATGGACAGTGCTTGCTGAGCACCCGCAACGGTGTCGATCTTGATGTCGGCGACATGCGCAGGACCGGCCGAAGCGGCGACAGTGTTGAGCACAACCGCAGGATCGGCGGGTGCGGCGCCCGGCTTGGTGACAGTGATGTCGGTAGCCACGCCATCGGCATGGACAGCGGTCAGCGCAATTTTTCCGGGGACGGTTGCGCCCGAAGCGTCGGTTGCGACCTGGGCATACAGGCCCGTTTCTCCCAGCTTGCCATTGATGGCTGCCGCGACAGCCTTTGCGGCGCGCTCCATGTTTGCGTTGTCTACTGCCGGTTCAGGGGTGCCTGCGACGGCGCGCGGCGTGTAGTCAAACTTGACGTCGCCCAGCTGTACGTTGCCGATCTTCAGTCCACTCAGGGTGCCTTGTGCCGTTTCCATGTCGGCGGCGCTGAAGGTGATGCTGCCGGCGTCCAGGAAACTTGCTGCACCCAGCGATTCAGCCTTTGCATCCACCACGCTGTTGATCGCAATGGCCTGGCCCGCGTTGGCACCGACCTGGAACAGCTGGCTGGTGAACGAGCCGTCCAGCAGCTTGGTACCGTTGAAGTCGCTCTGCTTGGCGACGCGGTCGATTTCGCTGACCAGCTGGGTCACTTCGGCCTGCAGGGCCTTGCGGTCGCTGCTGGAGTTGGTGGCGTTGGACGCCTGCACGGCCAGTTCGCGGATGCGCTGCAGGTTGTTGCCGACCTCGCTCAGCGAGCCTTCGGCGACCTGGGCCAGCGAGATGCCGTCGTTGGCGTTGCGGATGGCCACGTCCAGACCACGGATCTGGGTGGTGAAGCGCTCGCTGATGGCCAGGCCGGCCGCATCGTCCTTCGCGCTGTTGATGCGCAGGCCGGACGAAAGGCGCTGGATGGTGGTAGCGAGCGAGCTGCCGCTGGTGCTCAGGTTGCGCTGAGCGTTGAGCGACATCGTATTGGTGTTGATTACCTGTGCCATGGGGTCGTCTCCTCTTATATGGAACCCGTTGGTGAATGAAACGAAGCGCCGCCTGTTTTTTTGTGTGGCTGTGTGCTTCGCTGTTGCCAAATGAATAACGGCGCTTTGTCAACAACCTTTAGCCGTGAATTCCGTTGAAGCCGTAATTCGTTGCCGGAGGCTGTTTTTCCGGGGTTTTCCAGCCCCGGAGGGGCGTGAAGGCGACCCCGGAAGGGGCGGTTGGGCAGGCCCAACCAGCGCTGATGAAGGTATCGGCGGGGTGGGGCCGGGCTTGATGGGTGATCACGGAAAATCCGCGGAAAGCGGCCTGGCGCGCTCCGCGGCAACGGGCCGCAGAAACGAAAAAGGCCGCGATGCAGGGCATCGCGGCCTTTCAGGGCTGACGGGGAAGAGCGGTCAGCCGATCTTGTTGAACAACGACATCGACTGCATCTGCGAGAAGATCGTCTGCGCCGCCTGCAGTGCGGTGCTCTGCAACTGGTACTGGCTGAGCGCATCGGCGTAGTCCAGGTCGCGCATCTGCGACAGGGTGGTCTTCAGGGTCACGCTGTTGGCTTCACGCATGTCGGCGGCATTGTCCAACGCCTTCAGCTGCGCGCCACCCGCCGCACGTGAATCGATCATCCGCTCTGATGCGCGCGCGATGTCCCGCAACGCGCTCTGCAGTTCGTTCTGCTGTGCGCTCATTTTCGCGGTGGTACCGGTGTCGGCATCCAGCGCGGTGATCAGCTTGTCCATGGTGTCGAAGATGTCGCGGCTGGTCGCCGGCTTCACGTTGAAGCTGTCGCCCGCAGAAGGTGCGCCGGTGATCTGCAGGCGTACACCGTTGACTTCCACGTTGTCACCGGCCTTGAACGTGCCGGTGCCGGTCACGTTGCCGGCACCGTCGAGCACCTGGTACTGATCGGCGGCGGTAAAACGGATGCTGAAGGATTGCCCGTTCCAGCTGTCGCTGCCATCGCGGGTGATGTTGGTCAGCACGCCGTTGCCGGCATTGCCCGCCGCAGCGCCGCCATCGACGAAGCCATCGCCGGTGGGGATGCGCATGAAGATTTCGCTGCCGGGCAGGGCGTCGCGCACGTAGGTATCCGGACCGACTTCGATCTGGCGCTGGGTCTGGTCGCCGCGGTAGACCACCTTGCCATTGATCTTGGCAAAGGGCGGATCACCGTCGTTGGTACCGCCGAATACATAGCGGCCGGTGCCGTCCTCTGCGTTGGCCAACGACAGCAGGCCGTCGCGGATCTGGTTCAGCTCGGTGATCAGCGTCTTCTTGTCGGCCGCGCTCAAGGCGGGGTTGCTGGCCTGGATGGTCAGGTCGTTGACCCGTCCCATCAGATCATTGACCTGGGCCAGGGTGTTTTCCTGCACGCCCAGCCGGTTCTGCACGTTGCCGGCATTGAGCTTCATCCGGTCCAGGGCCGCCAGGCTGCGGTCCAGGCCCACGGCAGCGCCGGCGCCGACCGGATCGTCCTTGGCGCTGACGATCTTGCTGCCGGTGGCGATCTGCTGCTCCAGGTGGCTGAGCTTGGCCTGCTTGGCCATCATCAGCGACACGGACTGATTGAACATCATGCTGGTGGAGATGCGGCTGCTCATCGGCGGACGGCTCCCAGGATGGTCTGGAACATGCTGTCGGCGGTGGAGATCAGCTGCGAGGCGGCCTGGTAGGCCTGCTGCAGGCGCAGCATGTCGGCGGCCTCCTCGTCCAGGTTGACGCCGGACACCTCGTCGCGGGCCTCCTGGGCCTTGTCATTGATCACCAGCTGCGCCTCCAGCGAATACTCCGCCGAGCGGGCGGCGGCACCGACCTGGGTGGTCAGGCCACCCAGCGCACCGTTGAGGGTGACCGTGCCGCTGTTGAACGCCTTCGCGCTCTCCACCTTGGACAGGCGGGTTGCATTGCTGTTGTCCGAGGAGCCGGCCGGGGTCGGGGTGATGTTGAAGGTATCGCCGACCTTCGGCACACCGTCCAGCACGAAGCTCCAGCCATTGGCGCTGATGGTCTGGCCCGGGGTGTAGGTCTGCGGCGGGCCGCCATCGATGGTGTAGGTGGTGGCCGAGTTGAACACGATCGCGGCCGGATTGCGCAGGTTTGCGTTGCTGGAATCGCTGACGGTAACGCCGCTCAGCTTGCCGGTGCCGGTGTTGGCGGTGGCGGCGGCGCCCTTGACCGCAGCGGCGGCGGCAATACGCGAGGGATCGGTGATGGCCACTTCCATGCTGCCGGCCACGCCTGCGGTGGGCTGCAACAGGAATCGGTCGTTGGCGGCGGGGGTGCCGCCCACCACCAGCGCGACACCGTTGATCACCAGCGGATCGGCGGCCGTGCCGGTGCCTGTGAGCGGAACGTTGGCGCCGGTGTCGGCGCGGCTGGCCTTCCAGTTGGTGCCATCGAACTGCAGCACCACGTTCTGTGCATCCAGCTTGCCCAGGTCGCCATAGGTGGCGCTGAGGCTGGCGGTGCCGGTGTTGGCGTTGTTGGCGGTGACGCGCGGGTTGCCGATATTGAAGAAGTCGCCCCCCAGCTGGCCATACATGTCCACGCCCTGGTGGTGGGCCTGGTTGAACGTCTCGGCCAGGCCGACGGCCAGCTTGCCCAGTTCGGCCTGGGCCGGGGTGAGCACGGTGTCGCGGAACTCCAGCAGGCCGCCGATCTGCCCACCCACCGCCTTCGGATCGAGCCGGATCGTGTTGCCCTGGGTTTCCAGCGCCAGCTGCAGGCGCTCGGGCTGGTACGGGTCGGCCACGGTGGTGACCTTGGTGGCCGTGGTGCCCACCACCAGCGCGTTGCCGCCGGCGGTGTAGACGTTCATGATGCCGCCGTCCTGGATCACCGCGGTGCCGCCGGTGTAGCCGATCAGCTGGGTGATCAGCTGGTCGCGCCGATCGAGCAGGTCGGGCGCGGCGGTGGCGATGTTGGTGCCGATCGCGCCGTTGATCTGCGCGATCTCCTGCGCCAGGCGGTTGACCTCGGTGGCGCCGGCCAGCAGGCCATTGTTGACCTCGCTGTTGAGGTTGTTCAGGTGCGTGTTGAGCTGCACGAAGCGGTTGGCCAGCGCCTTGCCGCCGTCCAGCATGTTCTGGCGGTCGGCGGTGCCGGAGGCATTGGAGGACAGGCCGCTGACCGAGTCGAAGAAGTTCGACCACACGCCCGAGACATTGGTGGCGGCATCGGAGAACAGCGCGTTGACCCGGTCGGCCATGCCCGAGAGCTGCTTCAGGCGCGCCAGTTCACCGCTGCTGTCGAGCAGGCGCGAGATCGCCAGCTGATCAGCAGTGCGGCGGATGTCGGTGATGCGCGTACCGTTGCCGACCGTGCCGTAGCCATAGTTCTGGGGATCAGCGGTGGCGAAGTTGACCTTCTGCCGGCTGTAGCCCGGGGTATTGAGGTTGGCCACGTTGTGGCTGGTGGTCGCCAACGCACGCTGGAAGGCGAGCAGGGCACCGGTACCGGTGGAAAGTACGCTGGACATGGGGTTCCTCAACGACGAGTGATACCCAGCGCCGCGGTTGCGGTGCTGGCGAAGGTCTGGCCAAGGCGCGTGCCGGCGTCGGCCACGGCGCTGACGGCGCGCTCGATGGTCGGGCCGCCGGCGATCGCGGCGATCTTGGCCGCATAGCGCGGGTCGGTGGCATAGCCGGCGCGCTGCAGCCCTCGGGCGAAGCCCTGCACGTCGGTACCGGCCTGCAGGGCCTGCTGGTAGCGCGGGCTGGTCTTCAGCAGGCGCACGTAGTCGGCGAAGCTTTCGGCCGGCGAACTGTAGGCCCGGAAGCTGGCGGTCTCGTTGCGGCGCACGCCATCGACATATTCATGGGTGCCGGCCGTGGCACGCTGGCCATTCCAGCCATTGGCCTTGATGCCGAACAGGTTGTGCGAGGTGCTGCCATCGGCATGCTTGATGTGGCGCTTGCCCCAACCCGTCTCCAGCGCCGCCTGGGCGACCAGGGCGCGGGCGTCCACGCCCAGCTCCTTGGCTGCACTCTGTGCGTGCTGCCAGATGCTGGCCACGAAACCTTCGGGCGTGTGCTCGCCCAGCTGGGCCACGGCGGTACGGGTGGCCATGGCGTCGGCCGGGCTGATCGCGGTACCGCGGTTGCTGGCGGTGGCCGACCACTGATCGCTGTTGGCGGCCCAGTCCTCGCCCTGCAGGCTGCCGATGTACGGATCCTCGGTGCCCAGCGAGCGATGCATGCTGCTGCTTTCGCGGCCGGCGATCAGGTCCAGTGCCTGCTCCATCGGAGCGACAGCGGCCTGTGCGCCCGACGGGGCACCCGCGGCCATCTGTTGCAGCAGGCGCACGGCCTGGCTGCCGTCTTCCAGTGGCAGCGACGGCGCAGGCCTGGCCGGTGCATTGAGCTGATAGGCGCGGCTGGCCTTGGCCGGATCCACGCGGGTATCCAGCGCCGGGCCATCGGCGGCCTGGCCGGACAGCTGGCGGCTGATCATGCCGGACAGGCCCAGGCCCTTGCCGCGGGTCATCGCCTCGGCAATCTTCTGGTCGTACATGTCGCGGAACATCTTGTTCTCGCCGGGGAACAGCGAGTCGCCGAAGCTGGCGTCACGCATGCTCTTGACCAGCATCTGCGCGAACTGGCCTTCCAGCTGCCGCGCGACCTTGTCGATCTTGGCCGGATCGTTCTGTTGCGCCGGGTGCAGATCGAATGCGGGATTGATGCGCATGTCAGATCACCTCGAGCTCGGCACTCAGGGCGCCGGCCTGCTTCAGGGCTTCGAGGATCGCGATGAGATCGCCCGGTGCCGCGCCTACCGCATTCACCGCGTGCACGATCTCGTCCAGGGTGGTGCCGCCGCTGAACTTGAACATGCGGCTGCCGTCGTTGGTGGCGGTGACGGTCGACTGCGGGCTGGCCACGGTGCGGCCGCCGGAGAGCGCGTTGGGCTGGCTGACGTTGGTGTTTTCCTGGATCGTCACCGTCAGCGAGCCGTGCGAGATCGCGGCCGGACCGACCCGCACCTGTTGGCCGATGACCACGGTGCCGGTACGCGAATTGACCACCACCTTGGCCGGGGCGCTGCCCGGGGTCAGTTCCAGGTTCTCGATGCGTGCCAGCAGGCCGATGCGTGCGCCCGGGTCGGTCGGTGCGGTCACGGCCACGGTCACGCCATCGACGGCGCGCGCAGCGCCTTCGCCGAACGCATTGTTGAGCGCGGCGACCATGCGCGACACCGTAGTGAAGTCGTTGTTGTGCAGGTTCAGGGTGATGTCACCGCCATTGGCCAGCGGATCGGGCAGGGCACGTTCAACCGTGGCGCCGTTGGGAATGCGGCCCACACTGGGCACGTTCACCGAAACGCGCGAACCATCCTTGCCCTGCGCACCGAAGCCACCCACGATCAGGTTGCCCTGCGCGATGGCATAGATCTGGCCGTCAGCACCGCGCAGTGGTGCCATGAGCAGCGAACCGCCGCGCAGCGACACCGCATTGCCGATCGACGACACCGTGATGTCGATCGGCTGGCCCGGCTTGGCGAACGGCGGCAGCTCGGCGTGGATCGCCACGGCGGCCACGTTCTTCAGCTGCGGGTTGACGTTCGGCGGCACGTTGACGCCGAGCTCGCCGAGCAGGTTCTTCAGGCTCTGCACGGTGAAGGGCGCCTGGCTGGTGCGGTCGCCGCTGCCATCCAGGCCCACCACCAGGCCGTAACCCACCAGTGCATTGCCGCGCACACCGCCGACCTGGGCCAGGTCCTTGATGCGTTCGGCGCTGGCCGGGGCTGCCACGATCAGCAGCATCAATGCGATCAAAGAGGTCGCGCGCCGCTGCCAGGAAGAAGCGAAGAGAGATTTCATGGCCATACTCAGAACGGCGTCAGGCCGGAGTTGAAGAAGCGGCTCAGCCAGCCCATCGCATTGGACTGCGCAACCGGGCCGCGACCGCCGTAGACGATGCGGGCTTCAGCCACGCGGCTGGACGGAATGGTGTTGTCCTGGCTGATGTCGCCCGGGCGCACGATGCCCTGCACCTGCACCAGCTCGTCGCCCTGGTTCAGGCGCAGGTTCTTCTGCCCCTGGACCACCAGGTTGCCGTTGGGCAGGCGCTGCACCACGGTGACCGTCACGCTGCCCTGAAGACGATTGCTCTGTGCGCTGTTGCCCTTGCCGGTGAAGTCACGCTTGCCGGCCGCGGTGGCACTGAGGATGTCCTTGCCACCCAACGTGACCGGCGCCCCGAGAATGGACGGCGTGCCCAGGCTCAGGTTCGATTCCTTGTTGGTGGCGGTGTTGGCACTGGTCTGCGCGGTGGTGTTTTCCAGCAGGGTGATGGTCAGCAGGTCGCCGACATCGCGCGCGCGACGGTCCGAGTACAGCTGCAGGGTCGGGCCGGCCGCGTAGATCGCACCCGCGGTCGGCTCGGCCTGCGGCGGCATGATCGGCTGGATCGGGGCCATTGCCGGATAGGGGCGCACGTCGCCCGCGATCACACAGCCACCGAGCAGGGCGGCCACGGCGCAGGCGAGGGCAGTGCGGGCGAAGTTGGAAATGGGCGACATGGCGGTTTCCCGGTTGGGCCGGTCAGAGCTTGTTGTTGAGGTAGCCGAGCATCGAATCGGTGGTGGAGATCGCCTTGGCGTTCATTTCGTAGGCGCGCTGGGTTTCGATCATCGACACCAGCTCTTCCACCACGTTGACGTTGCTGCCTTCCAGCGCGCCCTGCACCACGGTGCCCAGGCCGTTGAGGCCGGGGTTGCCGTTCTGTGCCGGGCCGGACGCGGTGGTCTCCAGGAACAGGTTCTCGCCGCGCGCCTGCAGGCCGGCCGGATTGACGAAGTCGGTCAGGGTGAGTGCGCCCACTTCCACCGAGGCGGCGCCATCGGCCATCTTCACGCTGATGGTGCCGTCGGTACCGATGGTCACCGACTGCGCGCCTTCGGGAATCTGGATGCCGGGCTGCACCGGATAGCCGCTGTTGGTGACCAGCTCGCTGTCCTGGTTGATCTTGAACGAGCCATCACGGGTATAGGCCGAGCTGCCGTCGGGCATTTGCACTTCAAAGAAGCCACGGCCGTTGACCATCACGTCCAGCGCGCGGCCGGTCTGCTGCTGGCCCCCCTGTTCGAAGTTCTTGGCGGTGGCGACCACGCGCACGCCGGTACCCAGCTGCAGGCCAGTCGGCAGCTGCGTCTGTGCCGACGAGGAACCGCCCGGCTGGCGCACCTGCTGGTACAGCAGGTCCTCGAAACTGGCACGGTCCTGCTTGAAGCCGGTGGTGTTGGTGTTGGCGAGGTTGTTGGAAACCACCGACATGCGCATCTGCTGCGCATCCAGTCCGGTTTTCGCGATCCACAATGCCTGGTTCATCTTCGGTGTCCTGTCTGGTGGAACCGGCCGCGCAGTGCGGCCCTTGTCTGCGGGTGTGCAAGCGGTGTGCCAGCGCCGCGGTCAGGCGGCGCCGGAATTCCGTCAGCTGCCCAGGCGCAGCAGGCTGTTGGCGCTGCGCGCGTTGTCGTCGCCGTGCTTGATGACCTGCACCTGCATTTCGTATTGGCGCTGCAGCTGGATCATCTGCACCAGCGCACCGGCGGCGTCCACGTTGCTGCCTTCCAGCTGGCCGCTGTGCACGGTCGTGCCCTGTGCCGGTGCGAACGGCTGGCGCGGGTCGGTGTTGCGGAACAGGCCATCCAGGCCACGCTCAAGGCGTTCGTCCGGTGCCTGCACGACCTTGATCCGGCCGATCTGTGCCATGGTCTGCGGGCCTTCACCCTGCGGGATGATCGAGATCGTGCCGTCGGCACCGATCTCCATCGCCTGGTAAGGCGGAATGGCGATCGGGTTGTTGTTGTCATCCAGTACCGTGCGGCCGCTGGAGGTCACCAGCTGGCCGTTCGGCGTCACCGACAGCGCGGCGCCACGGGTATATGCCTCGCTGCCGTCGCTGGACTGCACCGCCAGCCAGGTGCCGGTCTGCAGCGACAGATCCAGCGGTTTGCCGGTGATGTGCTGCGAACCGGGCGTGCGGTTGAACCCGGCGTCGACGTGCAGTGCATCCACCCGCGAGGCAAAGCCCGGGCCCTTGATCGGAAAGGCTTCGGTGTTGGCCAGCGCTTCCTTGAAGCCAGGGGTGTCCGAGTTGGCGAGGTTGTGGCTGAGCGTACCCTGCGCCTGCAGGGAGGCGCGGGCACCGGTCATCGCCACGTAAAGGGCTTTATCCATGCGGGGAGTTCCGTGACAGGGTCAGCGGGTCATCAACGGATGTTGATGACCGTCTGGGTGATCTGGTCCTGGGTGGTGATCATCTGCGCGTTGGCCTGGAAGTTGCGCTGCGCGGTGATCATGTTGACCAGCTGCTCGGTGAGGTCCACGGTGGACGCTTCCAGCGAGCCGGCCTGGATCTTGCCGAGATTGGAGGTGTCCGGCATGCCGGTGCGCGGCGTGCCCGACTCGAAGGTCTCCACCCACAGGTTGTTGCCCTTCGATTCCAGGCCCTGGGTGTTGTTGAAGGTGGTCAGCGCGACCTGGCCCAGCGGCTTGTCGTCGCCGTTGGAGTAGCGCGCATAGACCACGCCCGACTCGGACACGGTGATCTCGTTGAGCTTGCCCGCCGCGTAGCCGTCCTGCTGGGTATTGCGCAGGGCGAACTTCTCGCCGTACTGGGTCGAACCGCTCACATCCAGCGTCATGTTCAGCTGGCCGGCGCCCGTGGTCGGGGTGAAGGTGCCGAGGCTGACCTTGCCGTTGGCCGGACTGACCAGCTTGCCGCTGTTGTCGAAGGTGACCGGGGTCGGGTTGCCGGCCGGCTGGCCATCCACGTAGTTGCGCACGGTCCACTCGTTCGGGTTGGCGCCCTTCACGAAGTACGAGACCTGGATGTGGCTCACGCCCAGCGAGTCGTACACGGTGATGCCGCCGCTGGAGTGGTTGTAGCTGTTGGAGTCAGCCGGGTCGAACGTGGCCACGGTGGGCTGCTTGGCGTTGGCCGGCAGGGTGAACCCGACCTTCACTTCGCTGGTCTGCTTCGGCGGGCTGTCAGTGGTCAGCAGCTGCAGGTCCACCAGGCGGCCGGCATCGAAGTTGGTGCCGTCGGCATTCGGTGCGAACACCTGCAGGCGTGCACCCTGCGGATTGACCACGTAGCCGGACGAATCGGTCTGGAAGTTGCCGGCGCGCGAGTACACGCGCGAGCCGTTCATGTTCATGGTGAAGAAGCCCTCACCGGAAATGGCCATGTCCAGGCTGCGCCCGGTCTGTTCGTTGTGGCCCTGGATGAACTGCTGGGCGACGTTGGAGACGCGCACGCCCGAGCCCGTCTGGTTCTTCGACAGGCCGTAGCTGGTCGAAGCAAACAGGTCGGCGAACTCGGCGCGCGACTGCTTGAAGCCGGTGGTGTTGACGTTGGCGACGTTGTTGGCGGTGACGCTCAGGTCGGTGTTGGCGGCATTGATGCCGGACAGCGAGACGTTGAAGCCCATGGGATGCTCCTGGTTGATGCGGAATGTGCGGCTCAGCTGACGCGGAGCACGTAGTCGATCGGGGCCGTGCCCAGGCCCTTGAGGTTCAGGTACAGGCCGTCGGAACCGACGGTCACGCTTTCCACCGGCGCCTGTACGTAGGTGGACAGCTTGGTGCTCTTGCCCGCGGTGTCGACGTGGTTGGCGACGATGGAGTACTTGCCAGGCTCCATGCGCTTGCCGTTGGCATCCTTGCCGTCCCACTGGAAGGCGGTTTCGCCGGCGGCCTTGGCTTCCACGCTCAGCGACGTGACTTTGGCACCGTTGGCGTCAGTGATGTCCACGGTGATGATGCCGGCCGACGGCGCAGCCACCGTGCCTTCGACGCTGCCTTCCTTCTCAAGCACCAGCTTTTCCGAAGGGACCAGCACCTGGTGGCCGACCAGCGCCGCACCACGCAGCACCTGGTCGCTGGCCATCGATTCCTGGAAGCCCTTCACCGTCTTGTTCAGATCGGTGATGCCCTGCACGGTGGACATCTGCGCCATCTGCGCGACCATCTGCGTGTTGTCCATCGGCTTCAGCGGATCCTGGTGCTGCAGCTGCTCGGTCATCAGGCGCAGGAAATCGGCCTGGTCCAGCGTGTTCTTCTTCTTGGTGGCGTTGCTGTTCGGGGCGTTCAGACCGAGTGCGGTATAGACGTCCTGGTTGGTCTGGTTGTTGACGGCAGTGGTCATGGCGGTATCCGGTACTGCGGGCCTCAGCGGCCCATGGTCAGGGTGGCCAGGGCCAGTTCCTTGGCGGTGGTCAACATCTCCACGCCGGCCTGGTAATTGCGCGAGGTCGAGATCAGGTTGACCATCTGCGCCACCGGATCGACGTCGGGCTGATAGATGTAGCCATCGGCATCGGCCAGCGGATGGCCCGGCTCGTAGCGCTTGATCGGCGCTGCATCGCTCTGGGTGATCTCCTTCACCTTGACCGAGGTGATGTTCGGATCGTTCTTGCTGGTGACGGCCTGGAAGATCGGTTCCAGCGGCTTGTACACGGCGTCGGCGGAGCCGGCGACGGTATCGGCGTTGGAGAGGTTGGAGGCGATGGTGCTCATGCGCACCGACTGCGCCTGCAGCGCGGAGCCGGCGATATCGAAGATCGGCAGGTTGCTCATGGCTTATTGCCCCGTGATCGCGGTCAGCATGGAACGCACCTTGCTCTCAACGAAGCTGAGCGAGGCGCGATATTCGAGCGCGGCGCGGCCATAGGCGGCACGCTCGGCATCGGGATCGACGGTGTTGCCGTCCAGGCTGGGCTGCACGCCTTCGCGCGCGATCTGGAACGGATTCAGGCCACTACTGATCTCGTAGTGCTGCTCGTGGGTGGTGGCCATCAGGCCATTGGCATCCTGTCCCTGGGCGTGGCGCAGGGCGGCATCGAAGTCCAGGTCCTGGGCCTTGTAGCCGGGCGTGTCGGCATTGCCGAGGTTGCTGGCGATCAGCTTCATCCGCTGTTCGCGCAACGGCATGGCCTGGGCGTGGACGCCCAGATAGTCGGTAATCAGGTTGCGCACGGTGCACTCCCACGGGAACGTTGCCCGGGAAGCTGCAAGGGGTGTGCCAAAGCACGGTGCGTCCTGGTAGAGCCGAGCCATGCTCGGCTGCATTTCGTTCAGGCGCCGCACAAGCCGAGCATGGGCTCGGCTCTACAGGACAGGGCCTTACGCCGCCATCGCCACCTTGCGCAGGCGGTCCAGCACGAAATCAGCCAGCTCGTGCGGCGAGTACTTGGCGACGAACGCGTTGGCGCCCACGCGCTCGACCATCGCATTGTTGAATACGCCCGACAGCGAGGTGTGCAGCAGCACATACAGGCCCGCCAGGCCCGGATGGCGCCGGATTTCCGTCGTCAGCGTATAGCCGTCCATGGCCGGCATCTCGATGTCCGAGATGACCATGGCATAACGTTCGGCCGGGTTCTCGCCCGAGGCATGGATCTGCAGCAGGTGGTCCAGCGCCTGCTTGCCGTCGGAAAGCAGGGTGGCACCCACGCCCAGCTGGTCCAGCACGCTGCGGATCTGCTGGCGGGCCACGCGGGAGTCGTCCACCACCAGCACCTGCAACTGCGGGCCGTCGGCCGGCATTGCCATCGCCGGGTCCAGCACCGCTTCACCGCGTACCTGGGCGATGTCGGCCAGCACGCTTTCCACGTCGATCACCTGGATCAGCTCGCCCTGGAAGCGGGTCACCGCGGTCAGGTAGCTCGATTCGGCGCCCAGCTCCGGCGGCGGATGGATGTCCTCCACCGCGATGTTGACGATGCGCTCCACGCCGCTGACCAGGAAGCCCTGGATCGAGCGGTTGAATTCGGTGACGACCAGGTAGCCGGGGGCGGTATCCGCATCGGGCTCACGTTCGGGGTGGCCGATGGCCAGGCCCAGGTCCAGCACCGGCACCGAGCGGCCACGGACGTCGGCCACGCCGGCGAACTGGCTGGGCAGCCCAGGCACCTGGAACAGCTCCGGGCGCCGCAGGACTTCCTGCACCTTGAAGACATTGACGCCAAAAAGCTGACGTCCGCCGAGACGGAACAGCAGCAGCGCCAGGCGGTTGTGGCCGGCCAGGCGGGTCCGCTGGTCGATCCGGTTGAGCAGGTCATGGGACATGGCTGCTGTATCGGCGCCACAGCGGCGGAACTTGAGGGTGGTCTGCCACGCACGTGCTCTGCGCCGCTTCTGCTTTTCTGTAGAGTCGACTGTCAGTCGACTGCTCTTCGGGGCCGACTGCTCTTCGCGGTCGACTGCTCTTATCCGATCGCGGGAAATCCCGCGCTTCGCGCGAAAGTCGACCAACGCGAAAGTCGACTCACAGTCGACTCTACACATTCCCATTCCGAGACCCTGCCTCTGGCACACCCCTTGCACGCAGCTGGGCCAGGTCCCATCGACAGGAGGCGCCATGCGCCGGATCACATCCCTAATCGCCATCGGGCTGGCCCTGGCCTCGCCGTGGGCGGCCGCTGCCGACTGGCAACCGGTCGCCAGCATCCGCACGGCGGCCTTGTCGACGCTGCCGGCCGGCAGTGAAGGCGAGGCCCAGGTGGCCGATGCGCTGCGCCTGCCGAAGTGTGGCGGCGCGCTGCAGGTGCAGCCCACCGCCAACACCACCGTGGAGGTCAGTTGCCCCGATGCGGGCGGCTGGCGCCTGTTCGTACCGGTGAAGGTGCGGCGCAACCAGACCGTGCTGGTGCTCAATCGTGGAATCGGCACTGGAGAAACCCTCACTGCCGCCGATATCACCACTGCCCAGCGTGACGCTGCCCGGATTGCCGGTGCGGTGCTGGCCGATCCCAACGCAGCGATCGGTCGCATCGCCCGCCGTCCCTTGCAGGCCGGGGCCCTGCTGTCGAACAACGATCTGGTGGTGCAGCGTCTCATCAAGCGAGGAGACAATGTGGCCCTGGTATCGCGTCGCGGCTCGGTCGAGGTCCGCATTGCCGGTCGTGCGATGGGCGATGCCGGTGAGAATGAACGGGTCTCGGTGGAAAACCTGTCCTCGCGGCGGATCGTGCAGGGCACGGTCGATGCCGCAGGTGACGTAATCGTGGCGCGTTGATTTACCGCAAAATATCCCTAAAGATCGCGGCCCTGAGGCCGTTATCCCTTGTGAACGGCAACTCCAGGACACCCCATGAGCCAGAAAATCGACGGCAACCTGCAGGTCCCCCAGGCACTGCGCAGCGTGACGACCCCGGCCAGCAAGCCCGGCGTCAGCAGCGATGCGCCGGCGCGCCCGGTCGAGGCTGCCGACAGCCTGCGCCTGACCGGCGAGGCCACCAATCTGCAGGCCATCGAGCGTGAGCTGACCACCGCCCCGGCGATTGACGCCCAGCGCGTGGCCGCCGTGCGCGAGTCGCTGCAGAACGGCACCTACAAGATCAATCCGGACGCGATCGCATCGCGCATGCTCGATCTGGACCAGCAGCTGCAGGGATGACCGCAGCGATGAGCGAGCCGCTGCAGCGTCTCGCCCAGGCCCTGGACGTTGAACGCCAGGCCCTGGTCGAGCACGACGTGCACGCCCTGATCCGGGCTACCGGGGCCAAGCTGGAAGCGCTGCGTGCGCTGGAAGGCGCGCCGCCGGTCGGGCAGGGCGAACAGCTGCAGGAACTGGCCGAACGCAATCGCGCCAACGGCGTGCTGCTGTCGCGGCGGCGTCGCGAGGTCAACTGGGCACTGCGCCAGCTTGGCCGTACCGAAGACGCCTCGGCCTACGACGCCAAGGGCCAGTCACACAACGTCACTGCCCGCCGCCCACTCGCCGTTGCCTGACGCGGCGGCGGCCGCACAACCCACCCCCGCGGGCTGAAGCCCGCTGCGTGACCGCGTATATTGGGCGCCTGTTCGAATGCCCCGAGTCGCCGTGTCCGCTGCCAACGCCCTGGTTACCGCCCCCCTTCCGCCGCAGCCGGTGCTGCAGGCCCTGCTTGAGCGCCTGCGCGAAGGACTGCTGCTGTTCACTGAAGACGGGCAGGTGGCGCTGGCCAATCCAGCCGCGCAGAACCTGCTGGCCAAAGGCGCAGATGGCGCATTGCCGCCACCGCAGCGTCTGCGCGAACTGCTGCCCCCCGATGCGCTGGAACAGGCCCGCCAGCATGGCCACTGGAACGGCAGCCTGCCGCTGGGTGAGGGCGTGGTCATTGCCCACCTGTACCACCACGGTACGGTGGGCGAGGGCCACTTCCTCGCCTTGTTCCGCCACATCGAGGGGCAGGAAGACTACGAGCGCGAACTCCAGCAGCGCCACGCCGAACTGCGCCAGGCCTACCTGCGCCTCAACGGCACCCAGGAGAAGCTGCTGCAGTCGGAGAAGATGGCCTCCATCGGCCAGCTCGCGGCAGGTGTCGCGCACGAGATCAACAACCCGATCGGTTACGTCCACTCCAACCTGGGCAGCCTGCAGGAATACCTGCGCAGCCTGTTCACCGTGATTGAAGCGTACGAGCGCGCTCTGCGCGCGCCGGACCCGAAGGCGTTGATTCCGGAAATCGACGATATCCGTGACCGCCTGGACATCGATTTCATCAGCCGCGACCTGCCGCAGCTGATGGCCGAGTCGCGCGAGGGCATCGAGCGCGTGACCCGCATCGTGCGCGACCTGAAGGACTTCTCGTATTCCGGACGCGACGAGTCGTGGAAGCTGGTCGACCTGCATGCAGGCCTGGAATCGACCATCAACATCATCTGGAACGAGCTGAAGTACAAGGTCACCCTGCAGCGCGAGTTCGGCCAGCTGCCGCTGGTGGAATGCCTGCCGTCGGAGTTGAACCAGGTCTACATGAACCTGCTGCTCAATGCCGGCCACGCCATTGCCGAGCGCGGCACGATCACGGTGCGTACCGGTGTCGATGGTGATCATGTGTGGGTCGAGTTCGAAGACACCGGCGGCGGTATCTCGCCCGAGCTGCGCCAGCGCATCTTCGATCCGTTCTTCACCACCAAGCCGGTCGGCAGCGGCACCGGCCTGGGCCTGTCGATCTCCTACAGCATCATCAACAAGCACCACGGCCGCATCGACCTGGACAGCACGCCAGGCGTGGGTTCGCGCTTCCGCGTGGTGCTGCCGGTGAAGCAGCCGCGCTGACTGCTTCTGGTAGTGCCGGCCGCTGGCCGGCAACCTCATCGAACCGGACACCCCAGAGCAGCCGGCCAGCGGCCGGCTCTACCGGACGGGATCATCACCGCGGCGGTCGATCCTCGCCGGCATCTCCTGTTTCCACCGGCGCCGGCCCCGCATTGCTGCGGCGCTGTTCCTCGTAGGTGCGGAAGGCCTGGTGGATGTGCTTGCGCAGCTCGTCGTCGTTCCAGGGTTTGGTCAGGAAGCGGTAGATCGCACCACGGTTGATCGCGTCGGTCACCGTGTTCAGATCGGTGTAGCCGGACAGCACCAGGCGGATCGTATCGGGGTACAGCATCTTCACCCGGCCCAGGAACTCGGTGCCGCTCATGTCACTCATGCGCTGGTCGGACAGGATCACCTGCACATCGTTGATCGCCAGCAGGTCGAACGCATCGCGCACGTTGCCGGCCGCCAGGATGCGGTAGCCATCGCGGCGGAACAGGCGTACCAGCGAGCGCAGCACATTCTCCTCGTCGTCCAGCAGCAGCAGCGTGCGGTCCGGGCGGGTCTCGGCGAACGCTTCCGGGCGCAGGTAGCGGCGGCGCAGGGTCATGCCGGCGGCATCGGCCGACATCGGTTCGCCGAACAGGTAACCCTGGAACACGTCGCAGTCGTTGCGGCGCAGGAAGCCCAGCTGCGCCTGCGATTCCACGCCGTTGGCAATCACGGTCATGCCCAGCTGGTGGCCCATGGCAATGATCGCGCGGGCGATGGCCGCCTCGCGGTTGCCGGCGGGCGCGCTCTTGATGAAGCTGCGGTCGATCTTCAGCTTGTCCACTGGATAGCGCACCAGCGCGCTCAGGCTGGAATCGCCGGTGCCGAAGTTGTCCAGGCTGAGGCTGATGCCTTCGTTGCGCAGGTTGGCCAGCGTCTCGTGCACGAAGTTGACGTTGTTGGTCAGCGCGCTTTCGTTGATCTCCAGCGTCAGCATCTGCGCCGGCACGCCTGCGGCCTGGATCAGGCCCATCACTTCGGCGAAGAAATTGGGCCGCAGCAGCTGCAGGGTCGACACGTTCACGGCGATGGTGAAGTCGTCGAAGCCCTGGTCGCGCCACAGGCGGGCCTGCTTCAGTGCGCCTTCCAGCACCCAGGTGCCGATCTGCACGATGATGCCCAGGCGCTCGGCAGTGCGCATGAAGCGCTCCGGCACCAGCATGCCCAGGGTAGGCGACTGCCATCGCAGCAGCGCTTCCATGCCCACCACGTGGCCATCGCGGGCACTGACCAGCGGCTGGTAGCGCAGCTTCAGCTCGCCATTGGGAATGGCATCGACGATCTGGCGCGCGATGATGCTCTCGCTGTGCGCGCTCGGCGGGGTGTCCACCGCATGGATGCGCACGGCATTGCCGCCTTCGCGGGCGGCCTGGTACAGCGCATCCTCGGCATGGTCGAGCAGTCGCGAGGCGCTGCTGGCATGTTCCGGGCACAGGCTCACGCCCAGCTTGCCGGTCATGAACAGCGTGTAGGGCAGCACCGACAGCGGCAGCTCCATCTGCTGGCGGATTTCCTCGGCGAAGTCCTCCGGCAGCGGCACGTCGGCGGCGCGCGGCACCGCGATCAGGAATTCGTCACTGCCGTGGCGCCACAGCTTGCCTCGCCCGCGCAGGTAGGACTGCAGCCGCTGCGCCACCAGCACCAGCGCCTGGTCGCCCACTTCGGCGCTCATGTTCTCGTTCACCGAAGCGAAGTGGTCGATGTCCACGTGCATCAGCATCAGCGCGGTGCCGCCGGAGGCCGCCTCGGCGACCATCGCCTGCAGCTCGGGGTTGCCGGCGCCCAGGCGGTCAGGGGCATCGTCGATGCTGACCGGGGGCTGGTTGGGGTTCCACATAGGCTCAGTATTCCGGTGAATCGACGGCAGCCATGCTGGCCGCCTGGTAGGGGAGGTGGACGTCGATCAGGGTGCCCTCGCCGTGTGCGGACTCGATCCGCACATGGCCGCCGACACTCTGCGCGCGCTCGCGCATCACGATCAGGCCCAGGCCGCGCGGGCCGTCAGGGTCGAAACCTTCGCCGTCATCCCGGATCTGCAGGTGCAGCCCGCGCTGGCCGACGTCGCGCAGCTGCAGCTGCACCTGGCTGGCACGCGCGTGCCGCAGCACGTTGGTCAGGCTCTCCTGCGCGATGCGGAAGCAGGCCTGCTCGATGCTGTTGTCGGGGCGATGCGGAAGCGGTTCGATCTCGGCCAGCAGTTCCACCGGCGAGGAGCGGAACAGCACGCGTGCCTGCCAGCTGAGGGCCGCTTCCAGGCCTAGGGCATCCAGCTGCGGCGGACGCAGCAGGGTGGAGATGTCACGCAGCTTGGCCACGGTCGTGTCGGCCAGGCCAACGATCTGCGCCAGATCCTCGGCGCGGCGCTGCGGATCATCCTCGTCCTGTGCTGCGTAGGCCGACAGCTTGATCGCAGTGATCGCCTGGCCGATGTCATCGTGCAGGTCGCGTGAGATCGCGCGGCGTTCATCTTCCTGCAGCGAGAACAGGCGCCCAGCCATGGCCTGCAGTTCGCGGTTGCTGGTTTCCAGCGCACTGCGGGTGCGTTCGGAATCGCTCAGATCGCGCACGATCAGCAGCTTGCAGTCGCGGCCGCCATAGCGCACTTCGCCCACCGCAAGGCCAGCGTGGAAGCTGCGGCCGTCTGCGCGCTGCATTGCCACCACGCTGCTGTGGCCAGGGCCCAGGTGTGGCTGCCCGGCGCGCAGCTGGCCACGCACGCGGGCCAGGTCACCGGCAGCCACCAGGGCCGACAGGGGCTCGCCGAGCAGGGTATGGGTGCCGTAACCGAACAGGCTGGCGGCCCAGGCGTTGGTGTACAGCACATGCTCGTCGGAAAGGATCACCACGCCATCGGGCAGCACCCGCACCAGCTCGCGGAACTGCTCCTCGCGCTCGCGCAGCAGGCGCCGCGACTGTTCCTTTTCGGTCACGTCCTGCAGCGTTCCCAGTACCCGGCTGCGGCCGGACTCGTCGGTGCCACTGGCCGCACGCAGGTGAACCATCAACGCGCGGCCGTCCATCGACAGCAGCGGCAGCAGCACATCCACCTGTACCGGCTCACCGGAGCAGAGGTCGGCCAGCAGCTGTTCGGTCTGGCTGGCGGTAGCCGGGTCGGCGGGTACCAGCAGCTCGTCGAAGCGATGCCAGCGGCGGGCTTCGGGCGGGCGCCGGCCCAGCAGGCGATAGACCTGGTTGGAATAGCGGCCCAGGCCTGTGGACGGATCCAGCTCCCACGCGCCGATGCGGGCCAGCTCGTGCGCTTCTTCGACCCGCGCCAGCGCCTGGTCGCGGCGCAGCTGCGCCAGATCCTCGGCCGTGCGGTCGATGGCGATCAGCAGGCGCGCGTTGTGGCCGTCGTAGCTGATCGCGTTTGAACGCAGCTCCATCTGGCGCAGGCTGCCGTCGCGCAGCTGCAGCTGCGTGCGCAGGATGCACAGCTCCTCCGGCGCCTCCCGGATCGCCTCCAGTTTGGTCTGCAGCGCCTGGTCCTGGCCCGGTGGCCACAGCGCGTCGATGGTCTGCTCCAGCAGCTCGTCGCGTTCCCAGCCGAAAGCACTGCATGCAGCAGGGTTGGCATCGAGGATGGCCAACGTGTCCAGATCGTAGACCAGGATCGGGCCCGGATTGCCTTCGAACATCTGCCGCAGGCGCAGCTCGGAGGCCTGCTGGCGGGCATGGGTGTGCAGCACATGCTCGGCCAGCGGGCGCAGCAGCAGATACAGCAGCCCGGCACTGGCCAGTGCAAAGAACGAGCCCTTCACGCTCTGCCACATCGTGGCCTGCTGCGGGTCGGACACCAGCGCCTGTACCGCACTGTCGGAGGCGATCATCCAGGCCAACGCCATCACCAGATAGCTCAGTACCACCCGCCGGCGGTCGCGGCTCAGCGCCTGCGCCATCCGCGGGTCGGGAACTGGGGCGGTGCCGGTCGGTTCTGCGGGCATGGACGGGCTGGATGAAAAGGGGCGCCGGCCATCTTACCGCGCAGCTGTGCCCTGACCACTCAATTATCCGCTGCAGGGGCCGTTAACCACTGCGTGCCCCGCTGACGGGCGTGTCATCCGGAGCAAGATCGCGTGGACCAAGGGATCATCGCCAGCCTGCTGCAGCACCCGCTTGCGTCGGCACTGGTCATCGTCGACCGTACGGGGCGCCCGCTGGCGGCCAATCCGGCTGCGCGCGAGCATGGCCTGCCGGCCACCGTGGCCGCCTATGCGCCGATGCTGGAAGATCTGCGCCTGATGGCCGCCGATGGCGGCATCGTGGCCTGTACGTTGCCGGGTGGCCCGCGAGGCCACTACGACGGGCACCTGCGTGCCGTGCACGATGGCGCTGGCAATCTGCTGGCCTTCACGCTGAGCATTCCCGAGCCGGTACCGGTGGATGGGGGCGGGCGCTGGGAGCTTGCGCTGGACAGCGCCGGCCACAGCCTGTGGGACTGGGACATTCCCAGCGACCGCGTGGTGCGCACCCCGGCGCTGGGCGACGAGACCGCCACCGAAATGCTGGCGCGCGTCCACAGCGAAGACATCGGCCAGGTGCGTGCTGCACTGGACCAGCACCTGCGCGGGCAGAGCGAGCAGTACAGCGCGCAGTTCCGCTTCCGTCAGGCGGACGGCCAGTGGCGCTGGGTGCTCGACCGCGGTCGCGTGGTGGCGCGTACCGCCGACGGGCAACCCTTGCGCATGGTCGGCACGCATACCGACATCGAGCAGCAGAAGCAGCTCGAATCGCTGCTGCAGGAACAGCAGCTGCACTTGAGCGAGGCGCAGCGCATCGCAAGCATGGGCAGCTGGTCGTTCGATCCCAACACCGGCCACTTCTGGTGGTCGCCGGAACTGCGCTCGCTGCTGGCGCTGGAGCAGGGCGCCGTGCCCGGCCAGCGACGGTGGTTGAAGCAGCTGCATCCGCGCTCCCGCGGTGCGCTGCGGGCGGCGTGGAGGCGATTGTGGCGGGACGGCCGCGCCGCCAACCTGGAGCTGGAACTGACCCGCGGCCATGAGCCTTCGCAGCACCTGCGGCTGTGGATGCAGCCGCTGCTGGACATGGACGGGCAACCCAAGCGCCTGCTCGGCCAGGTGCAGAACATCACCGAACAGCACCAGACCGATGCGTTGATCCGCTGGCGCACCGAACTGCTGAACCGGGTCTCCGCGCTGGGCCGTATCGGCGGCTGCGAGATCGAAGTGCAGACCCGCAGCATGCAATGGACCGAGGAGTGCTACCGCATCCATGGCCTGCGCAAGGAACCGATCACCCTCGACCAAGCGCTGGCGCTGTACACCGAGGACTCGCGCAACGCGTTCGAGGCGGCGCTCGCCCGTATCGCCAACGGCGGCCTGCCCGAGCAGCTGGACCTGTGCTTCTACCGCCAGTCCGGCCTGCGCGTCTGGGTGCAGGTGCTGATCGAACTGGACCGCCGTGATGGGCTGCCGCCGCGCTTCGTGGTGCTGTTCCGCGACATCACCCGGGAACGCGAGGCCAACGAGCGCATCGAGCTGCTGGCCCATTACGATCTGCTCACCGGTCTGCCCAACCGCGTGCTGCTCGGCGAGCAGACAGCAGAAGCCATCGAGGAAGCGCGCGACCGTGGCACCTCGCTGGCGATGCTGTTCATCGATCTGGACGGCTTCAAAACCATCAACGACAGCTTCGGTCATGCCACCGGTGATGCGCTGCTGAAGGCCGCTGCGACGCGCCTGCACCAGAACCTGCGCAACAACGACCTGTTTGGCCGCTTCAGTGGCGACGAGTTCATCGTGGTGCTGCGCGATCTGGCCGAGCCGGAAGACGCCGGCCACGTGGCGCGCAAGTTGATCGCTTCGCTGGCCGAGCCGCTGCGCCGTGGCGACACCACGTTGAAGGTCGGCGCCAGTGTCGGCATCGCGATGCTGGGCGACGCGCAGACCGACTTCGATTCCCTGCTGCGTGCCGCCGATGCGGCGATGTACGCGGCCAAGGAGGCCGGCCGCAATACCTACCAGTACTACAGCCAGGACGCGCTGGCCCGCATCCAGCGCAAGCTGGAGCTCGAGCATGCACTCCACGGCGCCATCGAGCGCGAAGAGTTCAGCCTGGCCTACCAGCCGCTGCTGCATGCCCATCATGGCGAGCCACCGGCCATCGAAGCGCTGCTGCGCTGGCACCGGCCCGGGATCGGCTACTGCAGCCCGGCCGAGTTCATCCCCATCGCAGAGAAGTGCGGCGAGATCGTACGGATCGGCGACTGGGTGCTCAATGAAGCCTGCCGCCAGGCCACCGCCTGGGACCGCGCCGGCCTGCACTTTGATCGCATCGCGGTCAATGTGTCGGCGGTGCAGTTGCGGGATCGCGGCTTCGCCGAACGCGTGATCGAGATCTGCCATGCCCATGGCTGGCCGCCGCAACGGCTGGAACTGGAGCTGACCGAGTCGGCGCTGATCCGTGACACCGACATCCTGCGCCACTGCTTCGATGTACTGGAGCGCCATGGCGTGCCGCTGGCAGTGGACGACTTCGGGACCGGATTTTCCAACCTCAACTATCTGAACCGCTTCCCGGTGGGCCGCCTGAAGATCGACCGCAGTTTCGTGCAGGGCATGCTGCATGATTCGGGCACGGCCGAGGTGACCCAGGCGATCGTGCACCTGGGCCACGCGCTGGGCATGAAGGTGGTGGCCGAGGGCGTGGAAACGCACCAGGAAGAAGACATGCTGCGCCGCCAGGGCTGCGACGAGATCCAGGGCTACCTGTACTCGCGCCCGCTCAGCCCGCGTGACCTCGCGCAGTGGCTGCGCCAGCCACAGCCGGTTTCGCTGCGCACCGATGCCAGCGGGGAAGCCGTGCTGGTGCGCTGAGGATCCGCTTTGGCAGGTGCCGACCTGGGTCGGCACGAATGCCTGGGCGCGCGACCATCCACGCATGGCGTGGATCTACCTCGGGAATTCCGCCTTCAACTGCATGCGCAGCGTCTCGACGATGGCCGCATAGCGCCGCTTCTGGACCAGATAGCTGCCCACGAACAGCGGCAGCACCAGCAGCAGCGGCGCCACCATCGGGCGCATCGCCACCAGCGGCAACAGCAGCAGCGAGAGAATCGCCACGAACCAGCTGCAGAGGCCGATCACCCGCACCTCGTGCCGTCGCGCGTTGAGTACGATGCGACCGCGCATCACCGGGAAGTAGCGCAGGCCAAAGCTCGGCGCGAAGCTCTCGCGGAACGCCATGCTGCCATCGGGCAGCGCATGGAAGGTCAGTCGCAGCCACTTGTCCCAAGGCAGGTCACGCTCCAGGCTGCCCAGCGAGAGGCGGGCCTGCATGGCCGGTGACGCCGCAATGCGTTCGTTGAACAGGGTGATGCCCCAGCTGAAATAGCCGGCCACCCAGGCCATCAGAAGGACGGTCTCGATAAGCAGCACTGCGATCAGGGCGATGGCCATCGGTCTTCCATGAACGGGACCGGGGCATCATGCCATGCGGGGCGGCCCATCCACGCAAGGCGTGGATCTACTTCAGCGCTTCCCCATCGAGCCCCAGGTCCCACGCCAGCCCCAGCAGCGCCTCGTCCGCCCGCGACGGGGCAGGGCGAGCATCTGCCAATTGCTGCAGCTCGCGGATCTCTTCGCGGGCGACCTCTTCCAGCTGTTGCAGCTGCTCACGCACGCTCGCGTTGCGCGGGCGTTCGGTGTCGGTGAGGGAGGGCAGGGCGCGGATCAGGGTCATGGTGCGTGTACAGGATGCATCCAACGGCGGGTCACAGGCAAAGGCCCCGGACGAACCGGGGCCTTGCGGGCTGCCGGCGACGGCAGCGGACATCAGGGTCAGAACAGCTCGACGGTGCCGGCGCCCATGCTCTGCTGGGCAACCGGCTTGTGCGGCGGGCGTTCCCACTCGCTGCGCAGTTCGCGCAGGCGGCTGCCGGTGCGCTGCAGGGCAGTGGCGATCTCTTCGTCGAACACGCCGCCATTGCGGTGCAGCAGTTCCTGCAGGGCGACTGCTTCGCGGTTGATCGCCGTCAGGCGGTCCAGGTGGGTGTGCACGCCGCCCAGTGCCTGGGTGGCGATGTCTTCGAACTGCAGGGCGCGCACGGCCTCGGCCACGCTGCCATCGATCGAACGGGCGCACTCGGACACTTCGCGCATGCCGTCGCCCAGCGAAGCGTTGATCTGCGCAACGTTGTCGAGCATCGCCGCCGCTTCCTGGCGGGCTTCGCGGGAGCGGTCCATGTCACGCGAGGCCATGTGCGAGACCGTCTCGCGCACCTTGGCGATGGCGTCCTTGGAGCTGTGCGCCAGCTTGCGGATCTGCTCGTTGAAGGTGGTCGAGCGCTCGGACAGGTTGCGCACTTCGTCAGCGACCACGGCGAAGCCACGACCGGCTTCACCGGCACGCGCCGCTTCGATGGCCGCGTTCAGCGCCAGCAGGTTGGTCTGGTCGGCGATCGACTTGACGTCTTCCAGCAGCGCGAAGATGCCATCCAGGTGCTGCGCCATCTGGTCGATGTGCTGCACGGTGGTGCTGCTCTGGCCGCTGACCTGTTCCAGCGCTTCCACCAGCTGTTCCATGCGGTGGCTGGCGTGCTGGGCGAAACGGGCAACGTCGAGGCCGGCATTGCCTTCATCACCAGCGCGGTCGACGATGCGCGACAGGGCTTGGCTCTGCTGGCGCGACTTGCGGTTCATCGCATCGAAGCTGCCGCCCAGGCTGGACACTGCCTGGCGGATCAGGTCACGGGCGCGTTCCACTTCGCCGCGCGAACCGTCAATCTCGTTGCCGACGAAGTTGCGCAGTTCGGTCAGCAGCTGGTCCTGTTCGCGCAGGACACGGGCGTGTTCGGGGGAACGATGTGCCTGGGCGCGGGTGGTCCACCACGCAAAGCCGAGCCAGCTCAGCGTCATCGTGGTCAGGATCGCCCAGCGCAGGGCGGCCGGCCATTCGAAACCGATGGCGATGGGGAGCAGCAGGGTCAGAGCCAGGGGGGCGGCCAGACGGATGAAAATGCGTGAGTACATGGACGTTCTCGGGAGGTGCACGGAGGATGTATCGGCCGTACCCCCTTTCTCTTTAACGTCGATGTGCCTCGAAGTGCATTCTGAATGCGCCGGTTTTCCGGCGCCCTGGCGGCTTCGGGGTCGGAGCCCTTTCCGTGCCGGGAAGGGATCCGACCCCTCGGGCTCACGCCAGTTGGCGATCCACGGCCTCGATCATCGCCTTGCGGCTGAACAGGAAGTCCCAGTAGCTACCGCCCAGCTGGCGCCACAGCACCGCCGAGCGTACCGCGGCCAGCAGCAGCGCGCGGATCTCGGCCACCACGCCGGCCTGGCCCAGGTAATGGGGGTTGCCCTGCACCATCACCCGCGGCTTGAGGTGGCTGATGGTGTCCGCGTACAGGCCGCCGAGGTTGGACAGCACGTCCGGGTGACCGCTGTCGCCCAGCTCGGTGGCCTGGCGCTGGGCGCGCTCGATGCCCGAGGCGACCTTGTTGACGGTCGCGCCGTCCTGTACGAAACGGCGCTCCAGTTGAAGCACCGACAGGGCCAGCTTGGGCAGGATCGGGTCCTGGCCCTGGTTGCGGAAGTAGTTGTGCAGCAGGCGCAGTCCGGCCTTCAGTGCATGGCGGTCACCGAACACCTCCTGCGGCGAGGACGCATCAACGCGGAACACGCTGTCCACGGCGGTGCGCACGGCGGCGGCGTCGGAATGGCCGGTATCGGCGATACGGCGTACCTGCTGCAGGGCCTGGGCAATGCCGGCCAGGGCCAGGACGCGGTCGTCGACAGTGAAACTCATGCAGCGATTACCTCAAAAGGGGAAGGGGTGGTGCGCAGGCGCTGTTCCAGCGGCGCATCGGTGGCGGCGATCACCGCGCCACCCAGGCACACCTCACCGTCATACAGCACCAGTGATTGACCGGGGGTAACGGCGCGCTGCGGGCGCGCGAAGGTGACCAGCACGCTGCCGTCGTCCAGCACCTCGACCGTACACCGCTCATCGGGTTGGCGGTAGCGGGTCTGTGCCGTGCACTCAAACCGGCGGGCGGGGGGCGCGCCGGCAATCCAGTGCGCGGTTTCCGAGCGCAGCCGGTCGGACAGCATCCACTTGCTGTCGCGGTCCTGGTCCACGTACAGCACGTTGCTGGCCACGTCCTTGCCGACCACATACCACGGCGCCGCGGGACGGCCGCGCACGCCGCCGATGTTCAGGCCCTCGCGCTGGCCCAGGGTGAAATAGAACACGCCCGGGTGTTCGGCGATCACGCTGCCGTCGGCCGGGTCGAGGATCTGGCCGGGCTTGGCCGGCAGGTAGCGGCCGAGGAACTCGCGGAAGTCGCGCTCGCCGATGAAGCAGATGCCGGTGGAGTCCTTCTTGGCGTGGGTCGGCAGGCTGACGTCGCGCGCGATCCGTCGCAGGTCGGTCTTTTCCAGGTCGCCGATCGGGAACAGGGTGGCCGACAGCTGTTCCTGGCCCAGCTGGTGCAGGAAGTAGCTCTGGTCCTTGGAGCGGTCGGCACCGCGCAGCAGCAGCCACTGGTGGCCGCGCTGGGCGACGCGTGCGTAGTGGCCGGTGGCGATGCGCTCGGCGCCGAGCTCGCGGGCGGCATCCAGGAAATGCTTGAACTTCACTTCCCGGTTGCACAGCACGTCCGGATTGGGCGTGCGGCCGGCGGCGTACTCGGCCAGGAAGTGTTCGAACACGCCCTGCCAGTACTCGCTGGAGAAATCGCGGAAGTGGAAGGGGATGCCGAGCAGGCCGCACACCGCCACCGCATCGCGGCGGTCGTCCTCGGCGCGGCAGTCGCCGCTGCCATCGTCGGCCCAGTTCTGCATGAACAGGCCGGCCACGGCCTGACCCTGCTGTACCAGGCGCCAGGCGGCGACCGAAGAGTCGACGCCACCAGAGACGCCCACCATCACGCGCGGAGTGCTCATGCGACCTCCCGGACCAGGGAAAGCGGGTGGCGCTGGCCACCCAGGTAATCGGCCACTACCTGCCACACCAGCGGGCTGCGCAGGCGTTCACCGGCGGCCCGCAGCTCGGCCGGCGTCAACCACAGGGCGCGGTCGATGCCGGTGTCCAGCGGCTGCGCCGGGTCGTGCGAGACCGGGCGGGCCGCATAGCAGAAGCGCAGGAAGGCAGTACCGTCACCGGCGGTCCACTGGTAGCAGCCAATGAAGTGGGTCAGCTGCACCGTCCAGCCGGTTTCCTCGCGGGTCTCGCGCAGGGCTGCCTCGGCCAGGCTTTCGCCCGGCTCGAGGTGGCCGGCCGGCTGGTTCAGCACCTGGCGGCCGTCGATGGTCTCTTCAACCAGCAGCACGCGCCCGCCGTCTACCACGACCGTGGCGACGGTGGCATGCGGTGCCCAGCGCAGGTCCGGCGTGGCGTTCAACTCAGAACTCGTCCTTCTTGGTCAGTTCCAGCTCCATCGCGTCGGCGGAGCGGATGGCCGCATCAATGGCGTCGCTGAGCTGGTCGGCCGTGGCATCGGCGTCGATCTTCACCACGAACATGGCGGTGGTGTCCTGCTTCACCCAGCCCCCCATCTTGGCATCCTGCGAGTCTTCCAGCAGGCGGTTGGCCACGGCCACCGGGAACTGCTTGGTCTTGGCGCTGTACGCGGGCGACCAGATCTCGCGGATGTTGTGGCTGCCGAAATCCTCCACCGACGAACGCACGTAGACCATCTGGGTGCGGTCACCCTCGACGTCGAAGACCATGCGGTAATCGCCGTCCTCGTCGACTTCGTAGGCGTAGCCCAGCTTGTCCAGGTGGCGGGCCACGGCCTTGTCGGCCTCCGCTGCGGCAGCGGAGCCGGTGGCAGCCAGGGCGATCAGCAGGGTGGAGAGAAGGGTCCTTTTCATGAAGATCCTGTGAAGCAATACTGAGGGAAAGTGCAATTGTGACGGCGGCCGCGCGTGCCGTCCAATGTGCGGCAGGCCGACGCAGGCTCGCCCGAGCCTCTATAATGGGCAGATGCCTCATGAGTCTTCCCCTGATTCCCAGCACGAGCACGGCGTTGCCGTAGAGCCCGCGCGCCCGGAAGTGGCGCCGCCGCCGTTCTACCAAGTGATGCTGCTCAACGACGACTACACCCCGATGGATTTCGTGGTGGACGTCCTGCAGCAGTTCTTCAGCATGGACCTGGACAAGGCCACGCAGGTGATGCTGCACGTCCACACCCGCGGCCGCGGTGTGTGCGGGGTGTTCACCCGTGAAGTGGCCGAGACCAAGGTTGCCCAGGTCAACGAGTATTCGCGGATGAACCAGCATCCGTTGCTGTGCACGATGGAAAAGGCCTGACCGGCTTTTGGTGCGGGCCTATCTGCGCCTGGCGCGGTGCGCCCGCCGAGGCGGGCACCTACCAGGGCGGAGGCCTGTGGGGCCGAGCACGCGCTCGGCTGCTGTTCGCCCAGGCATGCAGATTTCAGCCAGAAGCAGCCGAGCGCAGGCTCGGCTCTACCGCTGGGTCACGCTTCCGCGAGTGCCTCCAGTGCCATCCGCGCCACCGTCTCATCGATGTCAGCCGTGTCGCCGTCATCCCGGAACCACACCGCCGACAATCCCGTGCTGGCCGCGATCCAGCGCAGCAGGCGCGTGCGTTCCAGCTCCGCCAGCGCCGTGACCCGTTCAAGGCGAGCCACAAACCGTTCCGGCCGCGTCGCGACATGGATGCCCGGGCCGCAGAGATCCGGGTTGCTGAACAGCGTGGTGTAGTCGAAGGCGCGGTCGCCCAGCAGCCGCTTCGGGTCGATCGCCAGCCAGCCACGTGCGCCGAAATCGAGCACGTTGTCGTGGTGCAGGTCGCCGTGCAGCGGCCGGATCTCCTGCTCTTCCTGCAGCAGCCCTTCCGCCAGTGATCTGCACTGTTCCAGCAGTGGCGGCAGCGCAGCCCTTGGCTGCAGCAGGTCGGCGAACCATGTACGCAGGCAGACCAGCTCCGCTGGCGGTGCGCTCCGTGGCCGGTGCAGCCGCTGCAGGACCTGGCACAGGATCGTGGTGCAGGTGTCATCGTCGCCCTTGATCGAGCGTTGCCGCAGCGAATCGCCGCTGGCGCGTTCGACCAGGATCGCCGGTCCCTCGTGGGCCAGCAGGCGGGCAGCACCGTCACCGTTCCACCAGCGCAGCAGGCGATGGGCGTTCTGCTCCTCGGGTTCGTCGCTGACCTTCAGCATCGCCGGTTCGCCGGCGTCGGTCAGCACCGGCCAGAGCCGGGCGCGGGGCGTTTCGATGGCGCGGCCATCACGCCGCAATCGCCAGCGGCTCAGGTAGGGTTCGCTCATGCTGGGCGGGCTGTCCTGGAGTGAATGAAGATCAAGCGATGTGTACTGCTAACGCCATCTGAACGCAGCAATCCGCTAGGGTGATGGAAATCGCGTAGTCAGGCCGCATATTGTCCCCATCTGCCGCCGGAGTAATCCATGTTCAGCAAAGACCTCGAACACACCATCGGCCAGTGCTACAAGCGCGCCCGTGAGGCCCGGCATGAGTTCATGACGGTCGAACACCTGCTGTTGGCACTGCTCGACAACCCGTCCGCCCAGGCCGTACTGAAGGCCTGTGGTGCCGACGCCGAACGCCTGCGCCAGGAGCTGGAGCAGGCCATCGAGGCCTCCGTGTCCCGCCTGGCCGAAGATGACGGCCGCGACACACAGCCGACCCTGGGCTTCCAGCGCGTGCTGCAGCGGGCCGTTTACCACGTGCAGTCCTCGGGCAAGAAAGAGGTCACCGGCGCCAACGTGCTGGTCGCCATCTTCGGCGAAAAGGACTCCCACGCCGTCTACTACCTCAACCAGCAGGACGTCACTCGCCTGGATGTGGTCAATTACCTGTCCCACGGCATCGCCAAGCTGGGCGAGGAAGGCGAGCAGCCATCTTCTTCCTCCGAGGGCGAGGGCCGCATGGAGGGCGGCGATGGCGAGCCGAAGGGCGATGCCCTGACCGAGTTCGCCAGCAACCTCAACGAGCAGGCCCGGGCTGGCCGCATCGACCCGCTGGTCGGTCGCGCCGACGAGATCGAGCGCACCATCCAGGTCCTGTGCCGCCGCCGCAAGAACAACCCGCTGTACGTGGGTGAGGCCGGCGTGGGCAAGACGGCCATCGCCGAGGGCTTGGCCCGCCGCATCGTCGAAGGCTCGGTGCCGGACGTGCTGGCCGACGCGGTGATCTACTCGCTCGACCTGGGCGCGCTGGTGGCCGGCACCAAGTACCGGGGCGACTTCGAGAAGCGCCTGAAGAGCGTGCTGACCGCGCTGAAGAAGGTGCCCAACGCGGTGCTGTTCATCGACGAGATCCACACCATCATCGGTGCCGGTTCGGCGTCGGGCGGCACCATGGACGCGTCCAACCTGATCAAGCCGGCGCTGGCCTCCGGCGAGCTGCGCTGCATCGGCTCGACCACCTTCCAGGAATACCGTGGCATCTTCGAGAAGGACAGGGCGCTGGCCCGTCGCTTCCAGAAGATCGACATCGTCGAGCCGACCGTGGGCGAGACCTACGAGATCCTGCAGGGCCTGAAGTCCAAGTACGAGCTGCACCATGGCGTGACCTATTCCGACGAGGCGCTGCAGGCCGCAGTGGACCTGTCGGTGAAGCACATCGGCGACCGCCTGCTGCCGGACAAGGCCATCGACGTGATCGATGAGGCCGGCGCCCGGCAGCGCCTGCTGCCGGAAGGGCAGCGCAAGGAGCTGATCGACGTCGAGGAAGTGGAGGCGATCGTGGCCAAGATGGCGCGTATCCCGACCAAGCAGGTCAGCGCCACCGACAAGGATGTGCTGCAGCACCTGGAGCGCAACCTGAAGATGGTGATCTTCGGCCAGGACCCGGCCATCGAGACGCTGTCCTCGGCGATCAAGCTGGCCCGTTCGGGCCTGGGCAACCCGGAAAAGCCGATCGGCAACTTCCTGTTCGCCGGCCCGACCGGTGTGGGCAAGACCGAGGTGACCAAGCAGCTGGCGCTGCAGCTGGGCATCGAACTGGTCCGCTTCGACATGTCCGAATACATGGAGCCGCATTCGATCAGCCGCCTGATCGGCGCCCCTCCGGGTTACGTCGGCTTCGACCAGGGCGGCCTGCTGACGGAAAAGATCGTCAAGACGCCGCACTGCGTGCTGCTGCTGGACGAGATCGAGAAGGCACACCCGGACATCTTCAACATCCTGTTGCAGGTGATGGACCGCGGCGTGCTGACCGATACCAACGGTCGCGAGGCGAACTTCAAGAACGTGGTGCTGGTGATGACCACCAATGCCGGCGCGGCGCAGGCCTCGCGGCGTTCGATCGGCTTCACCAAGCAGGACCATGCCACCGACGCCATGGAGACCATCCGCCGCAGCTTCACCCCGGAATTCCGCAACCGCCTTGACGCAGTGGTGCAGTTCCAGGCGCTGGGCTTCGAGCACATCCTGCGCGTGGTCGACAAGTTCCTGATCGAGCTGGAGATGCTGCTGCAGGACAAGCACGTCAGCCTGTCGGCCACCCCGACCGCCCGTGATTGGCTGGCCCACCATGGTTTCGATCCGCTGATGGGTGCCCGTCCGATGGCCCGCGTGATCCAGGACAAGATCAAGCGTCCGCTGGCCGACGAACTGCTGTTCGGCAAGCTCGTCAACGGTGGCAAGGTCAGCATCGACGTCCGCAACGACGAACTGGTGGTGGAGACCCAGGCCGAGCCGGAGCGTCTGCTGCCGGTGACGGTGGAGTAATCCCGCGCCGGTCCGGGTCCGGACGTGGTGGGAGAACAAGGGCGGCTTCGGCCGCCCTTGCCTTGTCTGCCGTCAGCGGCCGCGGCGGCGTGCTTCCCGTGTGAACTGCTCGGCATCGATCGGCTCGATGCGCGCGACCTCGCAGCTGCGGCGACCGGTTTCCAGCTTGCTTCGGCCTTCGCCGCACAGTTCCCCCGCGTCCTTCCCGTCGGTCTTGAAGTCGAGGCGGGTGGCCAGCACGGCAGACGGGCAGCTGCTGCGGAAATGCACGACATAGTGGTCTACACCGGAGCGAAGCAGGATGTTCCTGTCGGCACCGGCGCGAACGATCTGCTGTTCGCCCGACAGTGGCACGCACTGCGCTGGTGTGGTGTCGGCGGCATGGGCAGGCGACGCCAGCAGGGTGGTGGCAGACAAGGCCAAGGGGATGAGCAGGGAGGGCAGGTTCATGGCGGGGCAGGGGGCGACGATCCGGACTGGACCGGATCCCAGGGTGCCGCCGCTGCCGCGAATGCGAATCTGCCGCAAGCAGGGCTGACCGATGCCACGGTGAGTTCGGTCACGATGACCTCCGGCAGGGCCGGATTGCGGGCATGACAAAAGGCCAGCAACCAGGGCTGGCCTTGTCGAAGTGGCGCCAGGCGCCGACCGCTTACTTCATGCGGTAGGTGATACGACCCTTGGTCAGGTCATACGGGGTCATTTCAACCTTGACCCGGTCACCGGTAAGGATGCGGATGTAGTTCTTGCGCATGCGGCCGGAGATGTGGGCGATGATTTCGTGCCCATTTTCCAGACGAACGCGGAAAGTGGTGTTCGGCAGCGTCTCGCTGACGGTGCCCTCGAACTCGATGGAATCGTCTTTCGACATGTAGTCCTGTGCGGTTCAGAAAACGGCCACGCTGGGCCTAAGGCGCAGTATTTTACGCGTGACCGGCCCAGCTTGCAAAGTTTGCGTTAACCCTCGGCCAAACGCCGTGCTGGCAAGCGTCCGACGGCCTGGGTCCAGGCGCCTTCACGGCCCCCGCGGCGCACGGCATGGCGCACATGGTCCAGGAATTGCGCACGGGGCAGGTGCTCGGCTCCCATCCGCAGCAGGTGTGGGTTCTCCACCTGGGCGTCGATCAGTTCCCAGTCCCAGCCCCGCAGGGTGGAAGCCAGTGCGGCCAAGGCGACCTTGGAGCCGCCGCTGGCGCCACTGAACATGCTTTCGCCGAAGAACATCGATCCGATCGCCACCCCATAGATGCCGCCGACCAGCGTCTGCCGGTCCCAGACCTCGAAGGAATGGGCAAAGCCGAGGTCGTGCAGCTGGCTGTAGGCCTCGACCATCGCCGGACTGATCCAGGTGCCGTCCTGGCCGGGGCGTGGTGCCGCCGCGCAGGCACGCATCACGCGGCTGAAGGCGGTGTCGGCGGTGACCTCCCAGTCGCAGCCACGTAGCTGGCGGCGGAAACGACTGGACAGGTGCACGCCCTCGGTGCGGAACACCATGCGGGGGTCCGGCGACCACCACAGGATCGGCTCGCCTTCGCTGAACCAGGGGAAGATGCCTCCGGCATGCGCGTTGAGCAGGCGCACCGGATGCAGGTCGCCGCCTACTGCAAGCAGGCCATCGGGCTGGCGCAGTGCGGTCTCGGCCGGAGGGAAGGGCGCGTCCGGCGCATCGGCCAGGCGCCAGGGCAGCTGGCGGGTCATGTCACCATTGTATTCGTCGTGGTGATCGTTGATGTCTGGCACCATCGGCGTCCAACGGCAAGGAGCCCACGCATGAGTGACGCGATTACCGCCATCCTCGATGTGCACGACACCCCGTGCACGCGTAACGACAGCCAGAACATGCTGCTGGCGCTGGCCACTGAGCAGCCGTTCCAGCTCGGTGCGCTGATGCTGCTGGCGCTTGCCCGGCGTTCACCCGGCTCGGCGTTTCTCGACATGGCGCTGGATCTGCTGCCCGACGAAGCGGTAGCGCCGGTCTGTGCCGAGGCCTGGCGTCGCTACCGTGATGGCGAGCGCGGCGAGCTGGTGGCCAGCGTGATGGAATTCGCCAGCTATCAGGCGCCGCAGCTGCTGCAGGACGACTGGGAGGCACTGCTGGCGGTCACCCGTGAGGATGAGCTGCAGCTGGCTTCGCAGGTATGGCGGGACCTGCCCTCCGCCATTGCCGCGCAGTGGGCGCGCATCCTGTCCGAAGCCGATGACGATCGCGAAATGGCGCGAGCCAGAGCGTTGCTGCTTGCGACCCTGCCAGAGACGTACGGCGTTGCCCGCGGCTACATGGTCGACTGGGGACGGCTTGATGCCGAGGTCTGGGCGCACTGGGCAGGCGTCGCCGACGGACGGCAGCCGCGGCGCCTGCATGGGGAGCGGCCGCTGCACATCCGCTTCGGTCGTGAGCAGCATCGTGCGCAGCAGGCCGACGAGCCGAGCTGGCGCAGGCGCATCTGGCGTCTGCACCCGACCTGGAGCAGCGGGCAGGTGCGCCATGCCGGTCAGATGGGTGGGCGGCTGGAAGCGCTCTGTGGCAGCTGCCATGCGCCGCTGCAGCGCCTGCTGCGAACCGATGCTGCCGCGCTTCAACCGGGCGCGGCCGGCGAGATCACGCTGGGCCTGTGCCTGGACTGCTGCGGTTGGGAAGATCCGCCCGTGCGTTTCTATCGCCACGATGTCAGCGGCCTGCCCAGCTGCCACCCCAGCCAGCGCCTGGAGGTGCCGGCCACGCCCACTGACAGCGGTGACCTGATGCGTGCCGAAGTGGGCCTGGTCGCCCTGGACAGCGCGCGCTGGCAGCAACAGGACTGGGGCCAGTCCAACCATCGGCAGAACCTGTCGCGCGTGGGCGGCGCACCGAGCTGGGTGCAGAGTGCCTGGTATCCGGCGTGCATCGATTGCGGTGAGGAGATGCCCTTCGTGATGCAGCTGGATTCGACGCTGCCGACCACCGGTGGAGGCGCGCTGCTATGGGGCAGTGGCGGCATGCTCTACACGTTCTGGTGTGCGAAGTGCCGGGTGAGCGGGCACTTCTGGCAATGCACCTGAGCGCAGCGTACCCGGCATCGCTCTGGCAGGTGCCAACCTTGGGCCTATTGCTCTGGTAGGTGCCCGCCCTGGTCGGCACGCTCGCGGAACGGCCCATGCCCCTGCAGTTCCTGCTGATAGCGGCGCACATCCCGCCGCTCCTGCCGGCACCAGTCATGCAGCGCTTCTGCAAAGTCCGCATCAGCCACCCAGTGCCGGCTGCGCACCAGCGTCGGCAGAAAGCCCCGCGCAAGCTTGTGCTCGCCCTGCGCACCCGGCTCGAAACGGCTGAGGCCTTCGCGCAGGCAGTACTCGATGCCTTGGTAGTAGCAGGCTTCGAAGTGCAGCCCGGGCAGGGTGGCGCCACCCCAGTAGCGGCCGTAGAGCGTGTCGCCGCCACGCAGGCAGAGCGCTCCGGCGATTGGCTGGCCTTCCTGCTCGGCGAGGAACAGCACCAGCCCGCGACCCAATGAAATGGCCAGATGGCGCAGGAAGACCTCGGTCAGCGCCGGGGCGTTGCCGTATTCGAGGAAGGTCTGCAGGTAGAAGCGGTACATCGCCTGCAGATCGGCGCGACTGGCCTCGTCGCCGTGCACCACGCGGAAGGTGATGCCCTGGCGGGTGACCTTGGCCCGTTCCTGGCGGATGTTCTTGCGGTGCTTGTGGTCCATCGCGCCGAGGAACTGCTCGAACGTGGCCCAGTCACCCGCGTTCTGCCATTGGAACTGCACGTCCTCGCGCAGCAGCCAGTCGTCACCGAACAGGGCCTCATCGCTGGCGGTGTGGAAGTTGATATGGGCCGAGGATACGTGCAGCGCGGGCAGTGCCTCGCGCAATGCCGACAGCAGCGCGACGCGCCCTGAATCGTGACGGGCCAGCAGGCGCGGTCCGGTGACCGGTGAGTACGGCACCGCGCCCAGCCACTTCGGGTAGTAGTCGCGGCCGTGGCGCGCATAGGCGTTGGCCCAGGCATGGTCGAACACGAACTCGCCGTGCGAATTGGTCTTCAGGTAGCCGGGAATGGCGCCGACCAGGGTGTCGCCGTCCCATTGGGTGAAGTGCTGAGGCTGCCAGCCCCAATCCTCGCGCAGGCAGCCATGTCGTTCCAGGCCAGAGAGGAAGGCGTGGCTGACGAAGGGGTTGCGGCCGTCGTGCAGGGCGTCCCAGTCGGTGGCGGCAATGGACTGCAGGGAGTCGAGGAAGCGGGTGGAGGGCATGGGGGAAGGATAGGGCAGATGAAACGAAAAGGCCGACGCATTGGCGTCGGCCTTTTGTTCGAGTCGAGCATGGCTCGACGCTACTGAGCAGGATCAGCGCTTCAGCTTGCCTTGCCTTCGGCATCCAGGAAGCGCTCGGCGTCCAGCGCGGCCATGCAGCCGAAGCCGGCCGAGGTGATCGCCTGGCGGTAATGCTGGTCGGCCACGTCGCCGGCGGCGAACACGCCTTCCACCGAGGTCTGGGTGGCGTTGCCGCCCAGGCCTGAGCGGATCTCCAGGTAGCCGTTGTTCATCGCCAGCTGGCCGTCGAACAGGGTGGTGTTCGGGTGGTGGCCAATGGCCACGAAGAAGCCGTGGGCGTCGATGTCGCGGGTGCTGCCATTCAGGGTGGACTTCACGCGCACGCCGGTCACGCCGGCGTCGTTGCCCAGCACTTCCTCCACCTGGTGATGCCAGACGGTCTCGATCTTGCCTTCGGCCACCTTCTTGAACAGCTTGTCCTGCATGATCTTTTCCGCCTTCAGGGTGTCGCGGCGGTGGACCAGGTAGACCTTGCGGGCGATGTTGGACAGGTACAGGGCCTCTTCCACGGCGGTGTTGCCGCCACCCACCACGACCACGTCCTGGTCACGGTAGAAGAAGCCGTCACAGGTGGCGCAGGCGGAGACGCCGCGGCCCTTGAAGGCCTCTTCGGTCGGGATGCCCAGATACTTGGCGGTGGCGCCGGTGGCGATGATCAGCGCGTCACAGGTGTACTCGTGGCTGTCTCCGATCAGCTTGAACGGGCGCTGGGACACATCAGCGGTGTGGATGTGGTCGAAGATGACCTCGGTCTCGAAACGCTCGGCGTGGGCCTGCATGCGTGCCATCAGGTCCGGGCCCATCAGGCCGTGGGCGTCACCGGGCCAGTTGTCCACCTCGGTGGTGGTCATCAGCTGGCCACCCTGCTGCAGGCCGGTGATGACGACCGGCTTCAGGTTGGCGCGGGCAGCGTAGACGGCGGCGGTCCAGCCGGCCGGGCCGGAACCGAGGATGACGAGACGCTGGTGGCGGGAGGGCAGGCTGGTGCTCATGTAGACTCGCGAAAAGGTAGATGGGACAAGGCGCTGGCGATGTTTGCGCAGCATCCGTGGCTGGTCATAGAGTGGCGGCTGGGGCAGGGCGATTCAAGCCGATGAACGGAACGCCGTCATCCAGTGGTGATTCCGGCCCTCCGCAGACTCTGTCAGATGTCGCATAACTGAAAACTGACGCCGTCTCATTTATTATCAATCACTAACAGTGCATTCCAAAGGTATGGTCTAAGGTGGCGAAGCAGGTCCCCGAACGCTCCAAGTCCGACGACAGCAAGGCGTCACGTCGCACGGCCGCAGCGGCGGCGACCGATAATCCACGCCGCCAGCGCCTCTGGCGCGACCTGGGCCTGATCGCCATCGCGCCGGCGCTGCTCTATCTGGCGGCCAGTCTTTTCACCTATTCAGCAACCGATCCGGGCTGGTCGCACACCGGCAGCGTCGTCGCGCCGGTGCATAACCTGGGAGGCCGCGCCGGCGCCTGGATCGCCGACGTGCTGCTGCAGTTGTTCGGTTACATCGCCTTCCTGCTGCCCGTCGTACTGGGCGCGCTGGCCTGGATCGCCATGTTCGGCCTCAAGCGTGAGAGCAAGGGCGAGAATGACCTGGACCCGGCGCTGCGCCTGGTCGGCCTGGTCGGCTTCCTGATCGCCGGTACCGGCTTCCTGCACGTGCGCCTGTTCAGTGGCGATGTTTCCAGTGCCGGCGGCATCCTCGGCAAGCTGGTGGGCAACTCGCTGACGGTGGGCTTCGGCGCGCTGGGCGCGAACCTGTTCGTGCTGGTGCTGCTGCTGGCCTCGATCACCCTGGCCACCGGGCTGTCCTGGTTTACGGTGATGGAGAAGATCGGCCGTGGCGTGATGTCGCTGGCGCCGCTGCTGGAGCGCAAGAAGGAAGAAGTCACCGAGTGGAAACAGACCCGGGTGATGCGCGAGGAGCGCCAGGAAGTGCGCAAGGCCGACGCCGAGGTGCGCGCCAAGCGCGAGCCGGTGAAGATCGAGCCGCGCCCGGAACCGGTGATCGAGAAGAGCGATCGGGCCAAGCGCGACACCCAGATTCCGATGTTCCGCGGCGTCAACGGCGATGGCTCGGACCTGCCGCCGCTGGCGCTGCTGGATGATCCCAAGCCGCAGCCCAAGGGCTACGACGAAGAGACGCTGGAGACCCTGTCGCGGCAGATCGAGTTCAAGCTGAAGGACTTCCGCATCGATGCGCAGGTGGTCGGCGCCAATCCCGGCCCGGTCATCACCCGCTTCGAGATCGAGCCGGCACCGGGCATCAAGGTCAGCCAGATCAGTTCGCTGGACAAGGACATCGCGCGCGGCTTGTCGGTGAAGTCGGTGCGCGTGGTCGATGTCATTCCGGGCAAGTCAGTGATCGGCCTGGAAATTCCCAACGTCACCCGCGAGATGATCTTCCTGTCCGAGCTGCTGCGCTCGAAGGAATATGACAAGTCGGCCAGCGTGTTGACCCTGGCGCTGGGCAAGGACATCGCGGGTCGCCCGACGGTGGCCGACCTGGCGCGCATGCCGCATCTGCTGGTGGCCGGCACCACCGGCTCGGGCAAGTCGGTGGCGGTCAATGCGATGGTCCTGAGCCTGTTGTTCAAGGCCTCGCCGAAAGACCTGCGGATGCTCATGATCGACCCGAAGATGCTCGAACTGAGCGTCTACCAGGGTATCCCGCACCTGCTGGCGCCGGTGGTCACCGACATGAAGGAGGCCGCCAACGGCCTGCGCTGGTGCGTGGCCGAGATGGAGCGCCGCTACAAGCTGATGAGCGCGGTGGGCGTGCGCAACCTGGCCGGCTTCAACAAGAAGGTGAAGGAAGCCCAGGACGCCGGCCAGCCGCTGATGGACCCGCTGTTCAAGCCGAACCCCGAATTGGGCGAGGCGCCGCGCCCGCTGGAGACGCTGCCGTTCATCGTCATCTTCATCGACGAATTCGCCGACATGATGATGATCGTCGGCAAGAAGGTGGAAGAGCTGATCGCGCGCCTGGCACAGAAGGCGCGTGCGGCCGGCATCCACCTGATCCTGGCTACGCAGCGCCCATCGGTGGACGTGATCACCGGCCTGATCAAGGCCAACATCCCGACCCGCATCGCCTTCCAGGTCAGCTCCAAGATCGACTCGCGCACCATCCTCGACCAGTCCGGCGCGGAAACCCTGCTCGGCCACGGCGACATGCTGTACCTGCCGCCGGGCACCGCGCTGCCCGAACGCGTGCATGGCGCGTTCGTGTCCGACGATGAAGTGCATCGCGTGGTCGAGCACCTCAAGGCGATGGGCCCGGCCGACTATGTCGACGGCGTGCTGGACGAAGTGCAGACGATGGGCGACGGCGTGGTCGTGGGCGCCACCGGCCTGCCGGAGAACAGTTCGTCCGGCGACGAGTCCGACCCGTTGTATGACGAAGCACTGCGGGTGGTCACCGAGACGCGCCGTGCCTCGATTTCCGGCGTGCAGCGCCGGCTGAAGATCGGCTACAACCGTGCAGCGCGACTGATCGAGGCCATGGAAGCGGCCGGCGTGGTCAGCCCGCCCGAGCACAACGGCGACCGCACGGTGCTGGCACCGCCGCCGCCGAAGTAAGGCCCGACGTATCCCCGCGACGTCCAAGGAACCGACGCATGCTTCATCCCGTCCCAAGCGCGCTGGCGCTGGCACTGGCAGCCTTCGTGGCTGCCAGCCCGGCACTGGCAGATGCCGCCACCTCCGCGCCCGCCACGGCGCCGCCTTCCACCAGCGGCGATACCGAAGCCAGCAACAATTTCAGCATTGTCCGTTACCGCGCCGACTACCAGGTGCGGCCGGATGCCGGCAATGTACAGACCGAAACCTACGAAGTGCTGCTCAAGACCAAGGCCTCGGTCGAGCAGTTCAGCCAGGTGCGGCTGAGCTACAGCGAGAAGATGGAAACCCTGGAGGTGCTTGGCGCCTACACCATCACCGCCGACGGCCAGCGCCGCGACGTGCCGGCCGATCGCATCTACACCCAGGAAAGCTACTCCAGCGCCTCGGCGGCGATGTATGCCGACCGCAAGGTGCGGGTGATCGTGTTCCCGAACCTGGCGCCGGGCACGCGGCTGTACTACCAGGTGCGCCGGACCCAGCTGACGCCGTACTTCCCGGGCTATTTCGGACTGTGGGAGACGTTCAATGTCTTCACCGAATACGAGGACGCCGAGGTCACCCTGAGTGCGCCGGCCAACCTGCCGATGTTCGTCGACAGCCGCGGCGTGCAGGGCAGTGATCGCCCGACAGTGAAGAACGGCCAGGCGCAGTGGCGCTGGCGCTACAAGCGGCGTGAGGCGATGCCGGCCCAGAACTGGTCGGCCGCCGGTTGGGAGTTCGGCCCGAACATCATGGCCAGCACGTATCGTGACTGGGCGCAGATGGGGCGTGCCTACCAGCGCAAGGCCGGCCCGGCGGCACAGGTCACGCCGGAACTGCAGGTGCTGGCCGACCAGATCACCACTGGGATCAGCGACCGGCGCGAGCAGGCCGATGCGCTCTACCGCTGGGTGGCGCAGAACATCCGCTATGTGGCGGTGTACCTGGGCAATGGCGGTTTGGAACCGAACAGCGCGCAGAGCATCCTCGACAACCACTACGGCGACTGCAAGGACCATGTGACGATCCTGGAGGCGCTGCTGGCAGCCAAGGGCATCGCCAGTTCGCCGGTGCTGATCGGTGCCGGTGGCGGGCCGACGCTGCCGAAGATCCCGGTGCTGGGCCGCTTCAACCACGCCATCACCTACATTCCCGAATTCGACCTGTACCTGGATTCGACCACCGCGTGGGCGCGCTTCGGCCAGCTGCCGGAAGGTGACCTGGGTGCGCCGGTGATGCGCACCCGCGACGCCACGCTGGCACGCACCCCGGCCAACACGCCCGAACGCAACGCCACCTCGATGGAGGTGCGTTTCACCTTCGACGCCAACGGCAACCTGCGCGGCGAGACCACCCCGAAACTGGGCGAGAACGCGGAGATCGGCATGCGCGCGCAGTTCTCGCAGCTCAACGCGCAGAACCGTGCGCGTGCTGAAGAGCAGATCATGGCCGCGTCCGGTTTCGATGGGCGAGGGCAGCTGCAGATCCAAGGCGTGCCAGGCGACCTGACCCGGCCCTTCGGCTATCGCATGGCGTTCCAGGCCGAGGACTACGCCGATTTCAGCGTGGCCGGCGGCATGGCCGTGCCGGACCCGCCGGGCGGCGAGTCGGTGCGCGGCCTGTACGCCACTGCCTCGGCGCCGGCCAACGAAACGCCGTTCTACTGCAACGCCAGCCTTCGCGAGGAAACCTATCGCCTGCAGTTCCCGGCCAATGCACCGATCATTGCCATCCCGGCGAGCCAGCGGTTCAGCAATGCCGCCGGCGAGTACCGGGTGGACTGGAGCCGCGAGGGCCAGGAAGTCACCGCGCATCACCGCCTGCTGCAGAACGCGGTGCGGGGAACGGAGGCGCTGTGCCAGCCGCAGGACTATCCGGCGTTCCGCGCGCTGTATCGCGAAGTGCGGCGTGGCTTCCGCGGCCAGGTGCTGTACGGCAAGCTGCCCGGATCGGGCGGCTGAATCGCCGATGGACGATCAGGGCGGCATAATGTCGCCCTGATCGCCCATTCATCTTTCCCCGGGCACACTGGCAACCACCTTTCCTGGCGCACGCGCCCACAGGATTTACGCATGAACGTCCGCTTCCGCCGTTTCCTTGCCACCACCACCCTGGCCGTGGCCTGCGCCGCCGCCGGTAGCGCCTGGGCAGGCGCCCGCGACGACCTCAAGACCTTCACCAGTGGCCTGAAGGGCCTGGATGGCCAGTTCAGCCAGCAGGTGTTCGACAGCCGCGGCAAGGTGAAGGAATCGACCAGTGGCCGCGTGGCGCTGTCGGCGCCGCGTCTGTTCCGCTGGGAATACGTGCGCCCGCACGAACAGCTGATCGTGGCCGATGGCAAGAAGGTCTGGATGTACGAGCCAGACCTGGAGCAGGCGACCGTGCGCGAGCAGGGCAAGGAAGAGCAGAACAGCCCGCTGACTGCACTGATCAACCCGGCGTTGCTGGAGCAGCAGTACGACGTGAGCGAAGAGGCCGCACAGCGCGATGGCCTGCAGTGGCTGTCGCTGTCGCCGAAGCGCGAGACCGAAGCCAGCTTCCAGTACGCCGCGCTGGGCTTCAACGCCCAGGGCCTGGCCAAGATGGAGATCACCGACGCCGTGGGCCAGCGCACCGTGATCAGCTTCAGCGGCTGGAAGCGCAACCCGGGCTTCGCGGCCGGCACCTTCAGCTTCACTCCGCCGAAGGGCACCGACGTCATCGGCAACTGATGCGGGACGCCGGGCTTGGCCCGGCGCTACCGTTGGGCGGCGCGGTACAATGAGCAGGTGGCAAGACATCGTTCAACTTCCTTCCCTGGCCCCGATCTGCTGAGCGTCGATCGGGACCACCTGCGTCCGCTGGCCGAGCGCATGCGTCCGCGCACCCTCGACGAAATGGTCGGGCAGAAGCGCCTGCTGGCGCCGGATAGCGCGCTGCGTCGCGCGGTCGAATCCGGTCGCGTGCATTCGATGATCCTGTGGGGGCCGCCCGGCTGCGGCAAGACCACGCTGGCGCTGCTGCTGGCCGAGTACTCCGACGCTGAATTCCGTGCCATCTCCGCGGTGCTGTCCGGGTTGCCGGAAGTGCGCCAAGTGCTGGCCGAGGCGGCGCAGCGCTTCGCCGAAGGCCGTCGCACCGTGCTGTTCGTGGACGAGGTGCATCGCTTCAACAAGGCGCAGCAGGATGCGTTCCTGCCGCACATTGAACGCGGCACCATCCTGTTCGTTGGCGCCACTACTGAAAATCCATCGTTCGAACTGAACTCGGCGCTGCTGTCGCGTTGTCGCGTGCATGTGCTGGAAGCGGTCTCGCCGACCGATATCGTCGAGGCGTTGCAGCGTGCACTGGGTGACCGCGAGCGGGGCCTGGGCGACGAGGACATCGAGGTCGCGCCAGAGCTGTTGCTGGAAATCGCTACCGCCGCCGATGGTGACGTGCGGCGTGCGCTGACCCTGCTGGAAATCGCCGCCGAGCTGGCAGGCGGGGAGGGCGGGCGCATCACGCCGGAGACCCTGACCCAGGTGCTGGCCGACCGCACCCGCCGTTTCGATAAGGGCGGCGAGCAGTTCTATGACCAGATCTCGGCGCTGCACAAGTCGGTACGCAGCTCCAATCCTGATGCCGCGCTGTACTGGCTGACCCGCATGCTCGATGGCGGTTGCGATCCGTCCTATCTGGCGCGCCGGTTGACCCGCATGGCGATCGAGGATATCGGCCTGGCCGATCCGCGCGCGCAGAGCATGGCGCTGGAAGCCTGGGACATCTACGAAAGGTTGGGCAGCCCGGAAGGCGAACTCGCCTTCGCCCAGCTTGTGCTGTACCTGGCCAGCACCGCGAAGTCGAACGCAGGCTATGCGGCGTTCAACCAGGCCAAGGCCGATGTACGCGAAAGTGGCACCGAAGAAGTGCCGCTGCACCTGCGCAATGCGCCGACCAAGCTGATGAAGGAGCTTGGCTACGGTGCCGAGTACCAGTACGACCACGATGCAGAGGGTGGCATCGCGCTGGATCAGACCGGCTTCCCGGATGCGATGGGCGAGCGGGTGTACTACAACCCGGTGCCGCGCGGTCTGGAAATCAAGCTGAAGGAAAAGCTGGATCGGTTGCGCGCCGAGCGCGAGGCTGCGCGGGCCGCGAAGGGGCGCTGACCAGGCTTCTGTAGGGTCGAGCTGTGCTCGACTCCGCTCCTGCATGGGCGTGCAGGTACCTCTTTGAGCAGCAGCCGAGCATGGCTCGGTTCCACATTGTCCCCGGCGCCGGTCTTTGGCACACTGCGCGGCTTCTCTTTTCAAGGATCGATGCCGTGCAGGAAATGATTCTGCCGTTGAAGCGCTATGCCCAGTTCGAAGGCCGCGCCAACCGCCGCGAGTACTGGATGTACCAGCTGTTCCTGTTCCTGGTCGCAACCGCGGTGATGCTGCTCGCGGGTGTGCTGGCCATCTTGCTGCGCAACAACGCTGATGCACTGGCGGGCATCCTGATCGGCATGATGGTGCTGCTCGGCGTGATGTGGCTGGCCACGATCGTGCCGCTGATCGCGGTGACCGTGCGCCGCCTGCACGACTGCAACCAGTCGGGCTGGCTGTACCTGCTGGCATTGGTGCCAGGCGGTGGCATCGTGATCCTGATCTTCGCGCTGCTGCCGGGCACGCCGCAGGAGAACGCTTACGGTCCGGTGCCTACGGGGCCGTGATGATGCATGAGTCGAGCATGGCTCGACGCTATAGCGGCAAAGAAATGAAGCCGGCATTTTGCCGGCTTCATCTTTACTTGATGGTGCAATCACCGAAGGACAGGTAATCGGTGCCCGAGCTGAACTGCAGCGTGCAACTGGCGGTGAAGATGGCACCTTCTTCCAGGGCGCCCAGCTTGGCGGCCTGCTGCTCATCGGAGGTGGTCAGCCGGGCCAGGACATTGCCCTGGTCATCGCCGGCCTCAATGAGCGGTTCGCCCGCCAGGTTGCTGGAAACGCCCAGCGCCACCGCGGTGAAGGTCACCGTCTGGTTGAGTTCTTCCATGCTCAGGGTCGAATTGCCGGCCTCTTCAAAGGCCTGGTAGAGCGAGGGCAGATCCTGCGCGGCGTGCGCGGCCAGCGGTGCAAGCAGGCTGAGGGTAAGGGCGATCAGTGCGGTGTGCTTCAAGGGGGTCTCACAATCATGGGATCCGATCCCATGGCGGTCGTGGCGCGATGAACGCGCCCGGCCGGCGGCAACGTCTCCGCCGTCCATGGCTGCGCTGGAAGTGGGGCGATCCAATGCCCCGGTGGCCGGCAAAATAGGGGAATTGCCGCCTCTGGTGCAACTGGCCGTGCGCGCGCGTGATACATAGTGTGACGTTTGTTCGATGTGATAATCATTCGCGTTTAAGGTAGACTGCGGTCCCTTGTGAACCGGCGGCCGTGGGCCGCTCCTGCCGCCGCTGATGAAGCATTTCGTCCCGCTTTCGTGCCGTGGTCCGCTGGCCCGCGGCCTGGCCGCCTTGATGATGGGTCTGCTCCTGGCCACCCCGTACGCCCATGCGCAGCAGCGCAATCCGCTGCAGAAGATCGGCCACACCGTGCTCGACGAGCCTGCGGCCAGCTATCGCTTCGAGCAGTTCGTGGTGGACAGCCCCGACCAGCAACGCCGCTGGCGGGTGAATGTGGCGATCCCGGCCAAGGCCGGCAAGACGCCGCTGCCGGTGCTGTACGCGCTGGATGGCAATGCCGTGGCGATGGTGCTGGACCAGCCGATCCTGGCCGAGCTGGCCGCGCGCAAGGCGCCGCCGGTGCTGGTGCTGATCGGCTACGACAACGATCTGCGCATCGATTCGAAGGCGCGCACCCGTGACTACACCGCGTGGATCGACCGCGCCGACGATGAGAGCGGCAGCACGCAGGCAGTCGGCGGCGGTGCAGCGGCCTTCCTCGATGTGATCGAGCGCCGCATCAAGCCGGAAGTTGAGCGCCGCGCACGCATCGATGCGCAGCAGCAAGCGCTGTGGGGCCACTCGCTGGGCGGCCTGTTCGTGCTCAATGCGCTGTACACCCGTGCTGCCGCGTTCCAGTGCTATCTGGCCGCCAGCCCGTCGCTGTGGTGGAGCCAGGGCGCTGCGCTGGGCGACCCGGAGCAGCAGTTCGTGCAGAACGTGCATGGCCAGCCGGCGAAGCTGTGGCTGATGCTCGGCGGTGCCGAGCGCGTTGGTGATCGCGGCAAGCGCGACATGAACAATCCGCGCGTGGTCGCGCACCTGCGCCGCATTGGCGGTGCCACGCCGGATGCAGCCATGCAGTTGTCCGAGCGGCTGGCCAGGGTGCCGGGACTGAGCGTGCAGTACCGCGAGTTCGAGGGGCTGGGCCACGGCCCGATGCTGCCGGCCTCGTTCCACGCGGCGCTGCACGAACTGTACGGCGTGACCGATCGCAGTGCCGCCGACGGCGCCGCCAATGGCGGTGACAGCACCGCCGAATGAATCGCCTCGCACGCAATGCCGTGCGACCCCACTACCCAGGCGAGGCTGCCGACGTGCAGCGGCCCAGGCAACCGATGAATCCCGCGCCACGTGGCGCGGCCTACGTGTGCAAGGAGCCTTCCATGTCGTTCCGTCCGTCTTTCCGTCTCACCTCTCTCGCCGCCGGCCTGTTGCTGGCGGTGACCGCCACCGCACAACCGGTGTTCGACCAACCGGCCAACGCCACCTTCAAGGGCGAAGTCGTCTCACGCGGTGAGAACGTGGTTCCGGGCAGCACCGCCGACGTGGTCGGCCGTGGCTTCGTGCCAGGCCAGAAGGTCAGCCTGCTGCGTGGCGACAGCGTGCTCAACGCGCAGCCGGTGGTGGTCGACGCCGATGGCAATTTCAAGACCCAGCTGAGCATTCCGACCGACGCGGTGCCGGGCACCCACCCGGTGGTGGTGCGCGCGAGCCAGCCGGCCGCGGCCACGGTGCTGAAGCTGCGTGTATCGCCGCAGCTGCCGCTGTCCGGCCAGGCGCAGTTCACCACCCAGTCCAACAAGCTGGTGCCGGGCCTGTACCAGTCCGCCTACAGCGCGGCCAGCAATGCCGTGTTCGTCACCTCGGCCGTTGGCCGCCCGCCGGTGACCCAGTCGCAGCTGCTGAAGCTGGACCCGAAGACCCTGAAGGTAACCAAGGCGATCACCCCGGCGCAGGTGCCGGGCAGCACCAACGGTGCGGTGTACGCGGTCTACGGTGTGGGCGTGGATGACACCAATGGCAATGTGTGGGTGACCAATACCCGCCAGAATTCGATTGCGGTCTATCGCCAGAAGGACCTGTCGCTGGTCCACCAGTTCCCGGTCGATGCCGTGCCGCATGCGCGCGACGTGGTGGTGGACGGCACCCACGGCAAGGTGTTCGCCTCCGCCACGGGTGAGGATCACCTGTCGGTGTTCGACGCGAAGACCTTCAAGGAACTGCCGCAGGTGACGCTGGAATCCGGCGTGGATGACTGCAAGTTCACCCCGATGAGCCTGGTGCTGGATGAGAAGGGCGGCAAGCTGTTCACCGTCAGTATCGGCAGCCCGGAAGCGGCGGTGATCGATGTGGCCAGCGGCAAGGTCGAGAAGGTCATCGACCTGGGTAATTCGATCAGCGCCTCCGGCGTGGCCTTCGATGCGGCGCGCAACCGCCTGTACGTGGCCTCGCAGGGCACCGACAATCTGCTGATCGTCGACGTGGCCGCCGGCAAGGTGCTGCACGACGTGCCGGTGGGCGCCGGTGCGCTGAACGTCGCTTTCGATGATGCCTCCGGCCTGGCCTATGTCAGCAACCGCGGCGCAGGCACCGTCACCGTCGTGAATGGCGACGGCAAGGTGGTTGCCAACCTCGATGGCGGCACGCTGCCGAACCATGTCCGCGCCGATGGCAAGGGCAACGTGTTCGCGGTGAACAAGTCGCGCGGTGCCGAAGACCCCAAGGGTGACCGCATCACCCGCATCACCCCGAAGCAGTAAGTCACCCGGCGGGGCGGCGTGCACGTCGCCCTGCCAGCAAGGAGAACCTCCATGAACATCGCGTCCCGTCTGCGCCTGTGTGCGCTTCCGCTGGCTGTTTCGCTGGCGCTGGCTGCCTGTGGCGGACCCTCGGTGCCTTCGGATGCTGCGAAGCCTGCCGGGCCCTCGGCCGCAGCGTCGGCTGCGGAAACCGTGTTACCGGCAGGCTGGCAGCGCGTGGCCGGTGCCAGCCTGCCGGCGGTGTACGACCAGAAGGTCGTGCTGCCAGCCAAGGTGCATTCCGATGATGGCGCCGACGTCGAAGTGGCCGACACCCGCCGGATCATTGCCGGTGGCGACGATGTCATCGCGGTGATCGAGGCGCTGGGCCTGGGCAAGCAGGTGTTCGCTGCGCCGACCAACACCACTACCCAGGCCGGCCTCGCCGCGCCGCACCAGTTCCTGTTCAACCGCACCACGGGTGTGGAAGGCGTGCTGAGCCTGAAGGGCTCGCTGTTCCTCGGCAACAGCCTGCGTCGGCATACCGAACTGGCAAAGAAGCTGCGCGAAGTGGGCGAGCCGGCCGTGGTCATCGATGACCTGCAGCCGGCACCGGAGAAGGTGCGCAAGGTGGCCGCCGCACTTGGGCTGGCCGAGGCAGGGCAGGCGCTGGCCACCCAGGTGCAGCGTCAGCTGGACGAGGCTGCAGCGATTGGCAAGAGCCTGGACCATGCGCCACGCGTGATCCACGTTTCGGCAACGGGTGCCGGTGGCTCGCCGACCGTTGCCGGTGCCGACAGCGCGTCGGCGCAGCTGATCGCACTGGCCGGCGGCGTCAACATCGGCACCGAGGCCGGGGTGAAGAACTACTCGCAGCTGAGCAATGAGGGCGTGGTTGCGGCCGCACCGGAGGTCATCCTGGTGACCGAGCATGACCTGCAGCTGTTCGGCGGTGCCGAGGGCCTGTGGAAGGCGTACCCGACGCTGAAGCAGACCCCGGCCGGGCAGGCCGACCGGGTCTGGGTGATGCCGGATGTGCAGCTGAAGTACACCAGTGTCGGTTCCGGTGCTGGGGCGCTTGCGCTGGCCAAGGCCCTGGCGGCGTTGCCGAAGGCATGAGTCCGGCGGATCGGCGCCGCCGTCGCGGTCGGGCGATGTTGCTGGTGGCGTTGCTGGCACTGCTGGGTGCGGTGCTGGCCTCGTTCGCCGTGGGCCCGCTGCGGCTGCCGCCGCTGGAGGTGGTGCAGGCGCTGGCGGTGAAGCTGGGTCTGCTGGATCCGCAGGCAGTCAGCAGCCGCGACCTGGCCGTGGTCTGGCAGTTGCGTATTCCGCGCGCCCTGCTGGGCGCGATGGTGGGCGCGTCGTTGGCGATGGCCGGCGCCAGCCTGCAGGGCTTGTTCGGCAACCCGCTGGCGGATCCGGGCATCGTGGGTGTCAGCCAGGGCGCTGCGCTCGGGGCGGTGGCCGCCATCGTGCTTGGCGCTGCGGGTGCGGCGGGCTGGCTGGTGCCTGTCGCGGCGTTCGCCGGCGGTGCGCTGGCGATCGGGCTGACGTATGCGTTGGCCCGGCCCGGCAAGGGCGCGGGCAACGCCACGCTGCTGCTGGTCGGCATTGCGATGGCGGCGTTCTGCTCGGCGCTGATCGGGTTCCTTACTTACATCGCCAGCGAAAGCGAACTGCAATCGCTGGTGTTCTGGCAGATGGGCTCGCTGGCACGCGCCAACTGGGCCGACGTGGCGGCGGTGGTGCCGTTGTTTGCGATTGGCGTGGTCGCGCTGCAGCGGCTGGCCACGCCGCTGGACATGCTGGCGCTGGGCGAACGCCAGGCGCAGCACCTCGGGCTGGATGTCACCCGCACGCGCCGTCGCCTGGTGGCGTTCAGCGCGCTGCTGGTGGGTGCGGCGGTGGCATTCGCTGGGTCGATCAGTTTCGTGGGCCTGGTGGTGCCGCACGTGGCGCGCCTGCTGGTTGGGCCTGGCCATCGCTGGCTGCTGCCGTTGTCCGGCCTGCTCGGTGCGCTGCTGATCGTGGTGGCAGATACTGCTGCCCGCACGCTGGATCCGCCGGCGGAGATTCCGCTGGGCCTGTTCTCGGCCGCGCTGGGTGCGCCGTTCTTCCTCTGGCTGGTGCTGCAGCAGCGCCGCAAGGCGGCGCCATGAGCGTGCTGTTGACGTTGCACGAGGTAGTGGTTCGCCGCCAGCAGCGCGAGATCCTGCATGGCATCTCGCTGGCGTTCGAGCCGGGTACGGTGACCGCGCTGGTTGGCCCGAATGGTGCAGGCAAATCCACTTTGCTGGCGGTTGCGGCCGGAGACCTGCGCGCTGATGCGGGGCAGGTAAGCCTGCTGGGCAAGCCGCTCGCCAACTACAAGGCGGGACCGCTGGCACGCGAGCGCGCGGTGATGCCACAGGAGCACGGCGTACGCTTTGCCTTCAGCGTGGAAGAAGTGGTGGCGATGGGACGGTTGCCGCATCCGCCGGATCCGGTGGTGGATGACACCCAGGTGGCAGCGGCAATCGATGCCGCCGAGCTGCAGGCGCTGCGCCTGCGCGAGGTGCAGCAGCTCTCCGGTGGCGAATCGGCCCGAACCACGTTCGCGCGCGTACTGGCACAGGACACGCCGCTGCTGCTGCTCGACGAGCCGACGGCCGCGCTGGATCTTCGCCACCAGGAGCGCACGCTGCGCAGTGTGCGTGCCTGTGCCGAAGCCGGTGCCTGCGTGATCGTGGTGCTGCACGACCTGAATCTGGCCGCAGGCTATGCCGACCGCATCGTGCTGCTGGAACAGGGCAGGGTGGCGGCCGATGGCACGCCGTTGCAGGTGCTGACCGAAGAGAACCTGCAGCGGGTCTACCAGCAGGATGTAGTGGTGCTGGAGCATCCGCGCCGTGGCGTGCCGCTGGTGGTGGTCACGTGACCGTGTGAGGGCGTCGCGCTGAATCAGGCCATGAGCGCGATGTACGTGACTCTGCAGGTGAGCCTGGAAGACCGCGAAGCCCGGCGCGGCGGGGTCAAGCGCAGGATCGCGTTCACCCGTCCGTGCACCTTCCGCACCACGCTCCCCAGTGCGGTGGCGATGCAGACTGCCCCTGGGGAGGGCTGGGCGCCGGACAGCTGTGCCATCGGCTCGGAAGCATCCGCCCTGGGCATTCTGATCTTGTCCGCGCGGGTGCGCTTGATTGCATCCACGAAGCAGACCCGTTTATGCCCGGAGCGTCTACGCGTGGCCGCCCGCTCGATGTTCTCCGCTTCGCCCACCTCACTGCCGTCCTGTCGGACCGCGCGCTGAAATGTGACTGGCCGCAGTTCGGTGCGGGTTGTCAGCGGCGTTTCCATGCGGAACTCCGGACAAGGCGCTGCTGGCCGCGGCATCAGGCCGCTCAATGGCGCAGCGGCAGCGGATCCCGTATGCTCCGCCGGGACCAGGGGGCAAGCACAATGAAAGGGATTTCGTGGGTGGTCGCGGCAGCGCTCGCGACGGTGCTGGGTGGGTGCGCGACGCTGAAGGCACGACCGGATGTTCCACTGGCCGCGGACGAGGGCTACGTGGTGATGTCGGTGAACTGCGCCACCAGCAATATCCGGCTGATCACGATTCTTGCCAGCGGCACGCGGTCGACGTCGCCGTTGGCTGACCTGCGCGGCGAATTCGAGTTCGGCTGCAGGGCCGGTCTGGCCGCCATCCGCGCCAAGGCCGGGCGCCACTATGTAGGCTACCTGACCGAACACGGTTATGGATACGTCGGGGCGGTGCCCGAAGACGAAGCGCTGACGCTCGACGTGCACGCAGGCGAGACGACCTACATCGGTGAGGTTGTGGTCTCTGGACTGTTCGACCGCCTGCACTCAAGGCCGACCTGGATCTCGGTACGCGATCGCGAGGCGGAGTCGTTACGGCTGTTGCAGCAGACGCAGCCCTGGCTGCTGGAACGCCATCCGTTCCATGCCCGGCTGGCGACACCAGCGCCGGGCGCGCCGAGCGCCGAAATGCTCGCGGAGCAGTTCCGCAGCTGCACGCCGGCGTGCGACAGCATCCTGGCCCTACCGCTGTTCATCCGCTGAGCCGGAGGTTTCCAATGAAGTGGATCTGCATGCTCGCTCTACTTGCGCTCCCGGCATCGGTGAGTGCCGGCATCGAGAACATCAAGCCGACCGCCAAGCTGGGTGCCGACGAGGGCATCCTGGTCGCCACCACCGCGTGTGCGGGATGGACCCGGTTCGTACAGCTGTACCGGCCGGGCACGCCCTCCACGGGCGCACTGGGCCTGTACCGCTTCAGCAGCGTGACCACCTGCGAGCCGGGCATCAAGACACGGCGGGTCAAGGCCGGTCGCTACTACATCGGCTGGATTGCCGTGGGCCAGACGGGGCTGGCTGTGCCCGAAGCCGAGGCCTACAGCTTCACCATCGAGCCCGGCAAGTTGAACTACATCGGCCAGATCCGGGTGGGCATGCACCCGGAACTGGAACTGGAACGGCATCCGCGCAGCGGCACACCGGCCGACATGATCCAGGTCACGGACAGGGAGGCCGAGGCCCGCGCAATGGTGGCGGCGGAATACCCGTGGCTGTTGGAGAAGTTCCCGTTCGTGCGCGCGCTTGCAGTTGCGGCAAACAAGAAAGTTGAGACGGGTAACGGGATAGCATTGCCGCAGGAAGCCCAGCCAACGCCATGAGGCTGTTGCGCGCCCCCCTTCCATCAGAGATCAGCTGCCGGGGAACTGGGACTACATGCAACATCCAGAGAAGTACTCGTGATCTCAACGTTCAAGCTTGCCGGTCTTTGGTTGGGTCTCGGAGCTGTGGATCATCCGGGCACTTGTTGACTGATAGGTCGCGCCATCCGGTCGCTGTATCATTCGGCGCCAATTACATTCAATGGACTGATTCAATGTTGCCCTCCGCTTTAGGTCTTTCACGGACGTTGCTGTTCGCATCGGCCGTTTTTTCCGCATTTGCCGCCAATGCAGCGTCGACTTCTCAGGTTTCGCTGACCGACGCGGCCGAGAACGCCTCGCTGATCGAGACCCGGCATTCCAATGGCGACGGTGCGGCTGTGACGTCGATGAAGACGCAGTACTTCGCCAACGAGGAAATGTCGGTGCGTTGGGACGACCAGCAGGTGCTGGTGCTGTGCAGTGAAGCGGCGTACCTGCAGATTCCCGCCGCCAAGCTCAAGGCCGGAGCGTTGACCACCGAGCAGCGGCAGATGATCGTCTATCAGGCGCTGATGTCCGGCTTGGGGGCTGTCGCGGGCGTTGTAGGACCGGCTGGGGAGAGGGTGACCGTGGCTGATGATGGTAGCGAGACCCGCAGCGTTGGCGAGAACAGCTGGGCGTATGGTGTTGAGCGATACGAGGTGATCACCCAGCGGCTGCCGGACGGTGCGCTTCGGGTCCGGACCCGCAAGACGGAAACCGTGAATACCACGCCGCCGGCAGGCCCTGACGACATGTTCAGCACCGAGGACGACCAGGCGGCACGCTTGTCCGAACTGGCGCCGGTGGGCAGCTGGACCGAAGTGGTGGTCCACGGTGGCGCGCGGCAGCCGCATGTGGATCCGGCCATGTCGCTGAAGGGCTGGATCTCGATGGGCGATGACCAGGCTGCGACGGTGGCCGAGGCGCGCAAGCTGCACGGCTGCAAATAAGGGCTGAGAGGGGCCAGATCCGTTTGCCAGAGGCAAAGGGATCTGATCCCGATCTTTGCTGGTCTCATCGTTCTATTTATGTGTGCAATATTTACTTGCGCGCCAGATTGGCAGGTCTAGAATGCGCCCCATGAACCGGATGCCGCTCCTGAAGTTTTTCACCCTGACCCGCGCAAGCGCGGAACGGGCGTGTCTGCCTGGAGCCCCACGAGGCCGTTGAAACGGCCATCGCTGGACCTTCGACAGAGCGCCCCCCGGGGCGCTCTTTTCGTTTCTGCTTTCCCGGAAGTCGACTAACAGTCGACTCTACCCAGTCGACTCTACCCAGCACTGCAAAGGAGAACGTGCCATGCACCAGATCGCCGAGACCGAACGCTAGCCGCGCACCCTGTCGCCAACCGGGGTGCGCGGCCCCCGAAGTTGGCTTTGCAGGAATCCTTTCATGAACACTCAAGTCCTTTCCCGCCGTCGCAACCTTGGCATCATCGCCCACATCGACGCCGGCAAGACCACGCTGACCGAACGCCTGCTGTGGAAAAGCGGCGAGATCCATCGTGTCGGCGAAGTACACGACGGCAACGCAACCACCGACTTCTCGGCGATCGAGCGCGAACGTGGCATCACCATCGGCGCGGCCGCCGTGCAGGCGCAGTGGGCGCCGCGCGACCTGCCGCCGCATCGGCTGACCCTGATCGATACGCCCGGCCACATCGACTTCGCCATTGAAGTCGAGCGTTCGCTGCGCGTGCTCGACGGCGCCGTGGCCGTGTTCTCAGCGGTGGACGGTGTGCAGCCCCAGTCGGAGACCGTGTGGCGCCAGGCGCGCCGCCATCGCGTGCCGTTGATCGCCTTCGTCAACAAGATGGACCGCGTCGGCGCGTCGTTCGAGCGCGTGCTGGAGCAGTTGCAGGACAAACTGCAGGCGCGGTCGTGGGCGCTGGGCGTACCGCTGGGCAGCGAAAGCACGTTCAACGGCTGGGTCGATCTGGTCGATGAGCGGGTGCTGCACTGGCAGGACGGTGCTGCGACCGCAATCACGCCCTGGGACGACACGCTGCGCGCGGCGTGGCAGTCGCGACGCGATGCGTTGGTCGAAGCCGTGGCCGACCACGATGATCTTCTGGCCGATGCCTGGCTGGAGGGGCGCGTGATCGATGCCGAGCAGCTGCGTGCGGCGATCCGCCGGGCGACGCTGGCGGGTGCGGGCGTGCCCGTGCTGGCTGGTGCCGCGTTCAAGGACAAGGGCATCGAGACGCTGCTGGATGCCGTGGTCGATTACCTGCCGTCGCCGTTGGACCGGCCTGCCGTGACCGCTGAAAGCGAGCGCGGCGAGGTGGTGCTGCCGCCGGATCCGGACGGTCCGCTGGCCGGCCTGCTGTTCAAGATCACTCATCAGCAGCACGGCGCTCTCAGCTTCGTGCGGCTGTACTCGGGCACCTTGACGGTGGGCGATGCCGTGGCCAGCTCGCAGCATCCGCAGGGCCGGCGTGTCAGCCGGCTGGTGAGGGTGCAGGCCGACCAGACCCACGACATCGAGCAGGCCGTGGCCGGCGACATCGTGGCGGTGCTGGGCTGGAAGGATGCGGTCAGCGGTGAAACGCTGAGCGGCCGTGTGCAGCCGCTGCGCCTGGAGAACATCCAGGCACAGGCGCCGGTACTGGCCTGGCGGCTGGAGCCGGCGCGTGCGGTTGACCTGATCCGGATGGCGCAGGGGCTGGCCAGCCTGGCCCAGGAAGATCCCTCGTTCCGCGTGGAAACCGACCGCGACACGGCGGAGACCCTGGTCTGGGGCATGGGCGAGCTGCACCTGGAGGTGATGGTCGAGCGCCTGCGCAGCGAGTGGAAGGTCGACGTGGGCGTGGGTGCGCCGCGCGTCGCCTACCAGGAGACGCCGATGCGTGCGATGACCGGTGTGGTCGGGCGGCTGGTCAAGCAGACCGGCGGCCAGGGCCAGTTCGCGCACGTGGTGCTGGATGTATCGCCCCGCGAGGACGACCAGGTGGTGTTCAACGACCGCATCGTTGGTGGCGTGGTGCCGCGCAGCTTCATCGCCGCGGTGGAGAAGGGCGTACGTGCTGCGCTGTCGGAAGGGCCGCAGGGTCATCCGGTCGTCGGTATCGAGGTCAGCCTGGTCGATGGCCAGACCCATGCCAAGGACTCTTCGGAGATGGCGTTCCATCGAGCAGGCGCCGAGGCGATCAAGGCGGCGCTGGCCGAAGGTGGCACGCAGCTGCTGGAGCCGGTGATGGCGGTGACGGTGCATTCGCCGTCGGCATCGGTGGGGGACGTCGTTGGCGACCTCAACCGCCGCCACGGCCGCATCACCCGCATCGACGACCAGGAAGGTCGCGCCGAGGTCAGTGGCTTCGCACCGCTGGCGCAGCTGGTGGGTTACACGACCTCGCTGCGTTCGCTCAGCCAGGGACGGGCCAGCAGCGAAGCGCACCTGCATGGGTACGAGCCGGTGCGGGTTGCATGAGGAAGGCAGGGGGAGCTCGTTCGCGGGCTCCCCTTTTCTGTGAGCGTTGAGGGCGTTCCGTATCCACGCATGCCGCAGATCCAGCGGGCCTCGTTGCGCGTGGCGTGGAACGAGGCGTGTACATCCGCGTGATGCAGCATCCATGGGTCGCTCGGGTTGCCGGCGCTTCAGTCGATCCACGCCATGCGTGGATGTAGTTGCACTGCACCGCAACAAAACTGCAGAAAAAGCTGGATTAAAGTGATGCCTCACGATAAATTGCGCACCCCCCGTTGCTTGCCGCCGCCCGCACCCCTCTCATGCGTGATGACAAAGACCCCGGAACCCTGGAGCTGACCCTGCCGCGAAAGCGCGGTCGTCCGCCCAAGTTCGGGTACGCCATGAGTGATGCGCAGCGGGCCGCACGCTACCGCGCGCGCCGGGCGGGGCAGGCCAACCACGCCGATGTGCGCTCCTGTTCGGACATGGTGCTGCTGGACAAGATCCGCGCGGCGATCAGTGCCCGCGACACTGAACTGGCCGGGTTCCTGGTCCACGTGCTCTGGCAGCGGTACCCCCTGCAGCTCAAATAGGACATCGATGGGGTGGCCGTTGTCATCGAGCTTGTTGATAATGCGGGATTCAGGTTGTTCCCGCTGGCGCGCCCGGGATGGCAGGCGCGCATGATCGAACGGTTCCCAAGATGACCACCACCAGCGACACCACCACCGAAGCGGCGCCGAGCAACGCCCCCCTGTTCTACACCCGTCCGGTGCCGCTGCAGGCCGATGTGCACGCCGACCTGCGCATCCTGCCGGGCAGGCTCGAGTTTGCCGCGGGCAACAACGCCATTCCGCTGGTGCTCGGCGAGTTCTCGCTGGCGCTGCACCACTTCCCGATCCTGTTTGCTGGCCCGACCGCAGTGCCGATGGCCGCCGTTGGTGTTTCCGACCAGAACCTGTTCATCAAGGACGGCCTGTGGGAAGACGAGGCCTATATTCCGGCCTATCTGCGTCGCCACCCCTTCATCTTCATCGACACCGGTGCGGACAACGACTTCCTGCTGGGCATCGACGAAGAGAGTTCGCGCGTGGTCAAGGGCGGTGACGAAGGCCAGCCGCTGTTCGTAGACGGCAAGGCCACCGACATGGTGCAGCAGGCGCTGGAGTTCTGCGGCCAGTACACCCGCGAGCATGAACAGACCCAGGCCTTCTCCAAGGCCCTGATCGACAACGACCTGCTGGTCGAGCGCAATGCCACCGTGCGTACTCCGGATGGCCGCGAGTTCAACCTCAATGGCTTCCAGGTCGTCGACGTCGAGAAGTTCGTCGCGCTGCCTGAAGCGACCGTGGTCGAGTGGCACCGCAGCGGCTGGCTGGCCCTGATCCACCAGCACCTGATGTCGCTGGGTCGCTTCAACGACCTGACCCGTCGCCAGGTCGAGCGCCTGGCGGCCTGATCAGGCCAGTGGCATGGCTTCCGCAGTGCGGGAGCTGTGCCACTGCTGCAGTACCTGCAGCAATCGCCGCGCATCGGCCCAGTCAGGCGCGGCCTCCTGGCCGAGCTCCCACAGGTCGGCCGCGGTGTCGGCCTGCGCGACCGCTCCGCACATCTGCAGCGCGCCCTGCAGGCGATGCGTGTGGTGGCAGAGCGCGGTGGCATCAGTGTCTTCCAGGGCCTGTTCAATCCGCATCAGTTCGTGGCCGATGTCTTCCCGGTAGGCCGGATCCCAGCCGGCAGGGGCGGCGGGCTGGACGGCAATACCGTCCTTCGGCAGGTCCAGTGCCAGCAGCAGATCGGCAACCTTCAACGGCTTGGCCAGGCTGGCATCGAAGCCGGCCTTTCGGGAGCGCATCGTGTGTCGGCGCCCCTTCCTGGCTGACAACGCAATCAGTCGCAATGGCTGTTGTGCCTGGCGGCGCAGTTGCGCAGCCAGCGCGTAGCCATCCATATCCTGCAGTCCGATGTCCAGCAGCACCACGCTGCGCGGCCGTTTGGCCTGTTCGGCGAGAGCGCTGGCGGCGTCGGCAAGCGCGTGCACCTCGGCGCCCAGCCGGCGCAGCTGCTCGCTGATGATGTGGCGGTTGAGTGCGTGGTCCTCGACCAGCAGCAGGTCGAGTCCGGCCAGTGGCGTGTCGTTATCGAGCGTGTAGGTGGGAGCTTCGTTCCTGCTGACAGCCTGCACCGGCAGGCGCAGCGTGAAGCGGCTGCCACGCCCTTGCACGCTGTGCACGGACAGGTTGCCGCCCATCGCCCGGCTGAGGTCATGCGCGATCATCAGACCCAGTCCGCTGCCGCCTCGCGCCTGCCCACCTTCACCCTGTTCGAACGGCCGGAACAGAAGGGCCAGTTGCCTGGCTGGAATTCCGATGCCACTGTCGATCACATCCAGCAGCAGTTCCTGCGGATCGTTGGCCGGTGTCAGTTTCAGGCGCAGCTCGATGCATCCGATATCGGTGAACTTCAGCGCGTTGCCGAGCAGGTTGTCGACGATCTGCCGCACTCCCTCCCGGTCAAGCGCAACGGCGGGGACAGGGACGGGCTCGAACGCGAAGCGAAGAGCCAGCCCTTTCTGTTGGGCCTGCGGCCGCAGGGCATCCAGGGACCGGCGGCAGAGCAGGGCAACGTCGCACGGTTGCGCATGGGGCCTGTAGGTTCCGCTGGCCAGCCGTGAAAATTCCAGCGACCGATTGAGCAGGCTGCGCAGCGCCTGCCCGGCCGCACGTGCGGCCGCGAGCAGTTCACGCTGTCCCTTGGGCGACGGAGACTGGCCGAGCAGGTCGATCGAGGCCAGCATCGTCTGCGCGGCATTGCGCATCTCGTGGCTGATCATGCCGACCGCGCGCGCCTGGTTTCGACCCTTGCGGTCCCGGTGGCCTCGCACCGCGTGCCACAGCAGGGGGATGCCGGCGAGCGCGGCAAGCAGGGTCAGCAGCCAGGGCGAAGAGGGCGCGCGCATCCAGTCCAACGCACGCTCGATGGTCGCGGGCACCGCCTGCTGGGCCCACACCTGAAGCAGACTGGCGTGTTCTTCCAGTGTGATGTCGCGCATGGCCTTTTCGATCCGCAGCAGCAGTTGCCGGTCTTCGCTGCGCGTGAGCAGGTGCAGGTCGGTGGAGAATTCGCTGTCAAACCGCTGAAGCTGCAGTTGCCCGCGGAAGTGATACCGGATCAGGGGTCGCAACGTCGTTTCCAGGCCGATTGCGACATCCGCGATGCCGTTTTCGACGGCCGCCAGCGTCGCATGCCGGTCGTCCAGGCGCAGCAGTTGGATGTGGGGATGGTGCAGGGCAAGCCAGTCGGCGTAGGGGCCACCTTCGACGACGGCCAGCACCCGCGCTCCCAGTTCCCGGACGTCGCGTGGCAGGGGCTGTCCGGCGCGTCCGGCCAGCATGGTTCTTCCTCCGGGGAACGCGGCCGATTCCAACAGCCCTGGGCAAGGACGTGGTTGCTGGCGGGAACCGCCCATCACCAGTACCAGGTCGGCCTTGTGCTGGCACACTGCGGTCACCGAGGCGCTGCCGCTGGGATAGGCCTGTTCCAGGAAACGCAGCCGCGCGTGTCGTTCCACAAGGCTGGCATAGCCGTGGGCAAGGCTTGGCATGGGTGCCGAATCGGCGAGGGTGGCGGGCATCTGGCGCAGGGCAGGGGCCGTGGCCACCCGGACCTCGCGTCCCGGTTCCCAGTGCTGGGTTGATGCGTCCTCCGCCGACGCCACTGGCAACAGAAGAAGCGCCAGCAACAGGGCCGGCATGTGCAATCGCAGTCGACTGGCCGTTCTCACATCGCCCCCAGCTGTCGTCGCATGGCGTAGATTTCGACGTCGGTGCGCAGCCCGAGCTTGCGCAGTGCGGCGGTCTTCTGGGTGCTGACCGTCTTGATGCTGCGATGGCGCCGCTGCGCGATCTCCGAAACGGTCAGGCCCGCCAGCACCAGGTCCAGTACCTCCCGTTCGTTGCGACTGAGTTGCTGGCAGCCGTCCGGCAGGGTGAAGTCCGGTGGCAGGCGCGTCAGGCCCTGGGATATGCGGACGATGGCGTCCGACAGCATGGCCAGGGGCTCGGCCTTGCTGACGATGCCGCTGATGCCGCTTTCAATCAGCTGGCTGATGTGCGTGGTGGGTGAGAGCGTGGCGAACGCCAGCAGCGGAATACAGGCAAAGCGGTCGCGCAGCAGCTGTACCAGCTCGGCGGCGCTCCGGTCACCGCGGGCCAGGCTGAGATCGATGATCGCGACATCCACTGGCGTCCTCTGCAGGTTGCAGATGAATTCGTCGCTGCCGGCATGGCTGGCGACGATGCTGAAGCGGGGATCGCGGGACAGGTGCAGGGCGGTGCCGCGGCGAACGACTTCATGGTCGTCCAGGAGCGCCAGCCGCAGCCGGCGCGGTGCAGGGAGTCCATTCATGCGCGGGGAGGTGATCGGCGCCCATGGGGCGTGGTGACCATTCTGGCGCTGCTCTTGGGTGGAGCAGCGAATTTGTCTGATTTTTACGATTATTCCTAGAATCAATCACGGAACACGACGGCGTATCGCACAGGAAGCGCGCCATCTCGTTGGTACCGGACCAGCTAGGATCGGCGTACAGCGGCTTCCCCTGCGCAGTGGCGTGCAGGACTGCATGGGTGGCACCACGTTCGGCGAAGGCCGCCTTCACGAGCGCGTGCTCCAGGTCGTGGCTCATCTTTCTGATCCTACCCATTTAAACCTTTGCGGCAATCCCGGCATCGGATCTGCAGGGAGCACCACGGACGAAAGGGGGGAGCAACTTCCATGATCGGCTACTACTTCAAGCTGGCCCTGCACAACGCCGGCCGCAACAAGCTCATTACCGCGCTTATGGTTCTGGCGGTGGCCGTGGGGATCGGTGCCAGCATGACCACGCTGACCGTCACGCATCTGCTTTCCGGCGACCCGCTGCCCGGGAAGAGCGGCCGGATCTTCTACCCGCAGGTCGATGTCGACCCGGGCTCCAAGGGGCGCGAGCCGCACGACGTCCTGGACTACCGGACGGCCCATGACCTCTGGTCAGCCGGGCAGGCCGACCGGCAGACCCTGGTCGTGGTCAATCCGGTGAAGCTGCGCGCGGATCACGCGGGGTCGGTGCCCCTGATGGGGTCCTCGATCTCGACCACGGCCGATTTCTTCGCGATGTTCGACGTGCCGTTCCGGTTCGGTCGAGCATGGACGGCCGACGATGACCAGCGCCGGGGGCGTGTTGCGGTCATTTCCGCACGTTTGAACGAGCGCCTGTTCGACGGCCGCGACAGCGTCGGGCAGACCCTGCGGATCAAGGATACCCCTGTACGGATCATCGGCGTACTGGACCCTTGGCGCCCCTCGCCGCTGTTCTACAAGATCCGGGGAGGGCGCTTCTCCGGCGGAGAAACGTCGAGTTTCTACGCCGTTGCCGATGACATCTTCCTGCCGATGTCCACCAGCCTGGACATCAATGAAGGCGACTTCCAGCCTTTCACCTGCTGGGCGGTGCCAGACAACCCCGGCGTGCTGCAGAACGCGCCCTGCGTGGCAGTCGGCGTATGGGTGGAACTGGGAACCCCGGAAAAGGTGGCGTCGTACGGTCGCTATCTGTCCAACTATGCGGCCGAACAGCAGCGCCTGGGTCGGATCCGGCATGCGGACAACACGCGACTGCGCTCGCTCATGGAGTGGCTGGACTTCAATCAAGTGGTGCCCAGCGATGTGAAGGTTCAGGCGGTGCTGTCGTTCGCGTTCCTGCTGGTGTGCTTGGCCAACGTCGTCGGGCTGCTGCTGGCCCGGTTCATGCGGCATGGCGGGGAAATCGGTCTGCGGCGTGCGCTCGGTGCCAGTCGACGTTCGGTGTTCACGCAATGCTTGGTGGAGGCCGGCGTGATCTGTGTGGCCGGCGGCATCGGCGGATTGCTGCTCACCGTTCTGGGCCTGTGGGTAATCCGCTCCCAGCCGGTGCCCTATGCCGATCTGATCCATCTGGACGTCACCATGTTCATGGCCACCTTCGGCCTTTCCCTGCTGGCGAGCCTGCTGGCTGGCGCGATTCCTGCCTATCGCGCCAGCTCGATCCAGCCTGTGGCACAACTCAAGTTGCTGTAACGGAGAGCACGATGCAAACAGGACTGATCATCGCCGCGCTGCGCAGGCACCGATTGGCCACGCTGCTGATAACGATGGAGATTGCACTGGCCTGTGCCGTGCTCTGCAATGCCTTCTTCATGCTTGTGGAGAAGGGCCAGGCCCTGAAAATGAACAGCGGCGTTGCCGAATCCTCTTTGGGCGTGGTGCAGCTCTCCGGGTTCGATGCCGAACGGGCCAGTGACCTCAATGCGCGGGTGACCGATGCGTTGCGTGCGATTCCCGGCGTCACCTCCGTGGGCATCATCAGCGCCGTTCCGTTCGGCGAGCCCGGGGTGAGGGCAGGTGTCAATACAGACGAAGCCAACAGAGAGTTCGGCGGCGTCCTGGACTTCTACCTGGCCGATGCTGCAGCCATCAAGGCGCTGGAACCCACGGTGCTGGCCGGACGACTGCCGGACGCCAACGAGTACGCGCCGGTGGATCAATACGTGCCTGCCAATGCCCCGATCCTGGTGACGCGGCAGCTGGCAGAGCGCTACTGGCCGGGTGAAACGGCTGTGGGAAAAAACCTCTGGTCGATGGGCAGCCGCTTCACCGTCATCGGCGTAGTCGAGCACCTGGTGGTGTCGCAGCCGGGTGGGGGAGAGGCGCTGGGCAATGACTGGTCGGTGCTGATGCCGGCCAGGCCCGGTCCTCAGCTGGCGGGTCGCTATCTGGTACGGGCATCGCCGCAGGACCTGCCGCGCGTGTTTGGCACCCTGCAGCAGGCCATCGCCGCCGTGGCGCCGGATGTGGTATTCGACCAGATGGCCAGCCGGACATTGCCCGAGCTGCGCGCCGACTATTTCCAGAGTGCCAGATTGATGATGGCGTTGCTGACCGGTGTCATCTTCGCGCTGCTGGGTGCAACCGCGCTCGGCATTGTTGGCTTGGCCAGCTATTGGGTGGAGCAACGGCGCAAGCAGATCGGCATCCGTCGCGCGCTCGGCGCGACCCGTACCGACATCCTGCGCTACTTCCAGCTGGAGAACTTCCTGATCGTGAGTCTCGGCATCGGAATTGGCCTGCTGCTGGCCTATGGGCTCAACCTCGGGCTGATGCGCTTCTACGAGCTGCCGCGGCTGCCGTTGATCTATCTGCCGGTCAGTGCGGCGTTGCTGTGGCTGCTGGGGCAGGGCGCAGTACTGGCGCCGGCGCTGAAGGCATCCGCAATTCCTCCCATGCAGGCAATCAGGTCCATCTAGATCGATGGTCCGCGCGCGCCAGTTCGAATGGATGTCTGCCGATCAGCAGAAGCGGCAACGGGCATTCCATCGAATGCCCGCCGCGCGCCGATCCGTCATTTCGGCATGAGCACCGTGTCGATGACGTGGATCACGCCGTTGGACTGGCCCACGTCAGCGATGCTGATGGAGGCCTTGCCACCCTTTGCATCGACCACCCACAGCTTGCCGTCGCGAAGCACGACAGTCAGCGGCTCGCCCTGGACGGTCTTGAGCGTGGCCTTGCCACCATGCTTCCTGGCATCGGACATCAGCCAGGCCGAGTTGTAACTGCCGGGGACAACGTGATAGGTCAGGATCTTTGTCAGCTGCGCCTTGTTTTCCGGCTTGACCAGCGTATCAACGGTACCCGCAGGCAGCTTGTTGAAGGCCGCGTTGGTGGGGGCAAAGACCGTGAACGGGCCGGCGCCGTTCAGGGTGTCCACCAGGCCGGCGGCCTTGACCGCGGCCACCAGTGTGGTGTGATCCTTCGAATTGACCGCGTTCTCCACAATGGTCCGGGTCGGGTACATCGCCGCCCCGCCGACCATCACGGTATTGTCGGCGAAGCTCGCCGGGCTCATTGAAACCAGTGCGGCGAAGCCCACTGCGGTGGCCATGCGCTGAAGCGTGTTCATGGTGCCTTCCTCCACGTGACGCCTGCTCGGTGCAGGCATCTTATGTACGTTCCTAGGGGGCAGGTGGATGCAGTTCCCGGAGCATTGAATGTGCGTGGCACAGCAGGAATGCAAGGTCGCACGGCATCGCCCGCTCAAGGCGTGCTTCGGACCGACTGCGGTACGCGGCGAAGCTTCCGGATGTCGTAGCCCATGTCGGTGATGCGCTGCACCGCCTTCTGGTAGTCGCTGTCGGATACCTGCGGCGTGCGTGCCATGTACCACACATAATCGCGTTTGCTGCGCGCCACGATGGTCTGCCGGTAGTCGTCATCCAGCCAAGCAATGATGTACTCGGCCTGGATCGGCCAGACGAACTGCATGCCCCAGACCGCGCCATGACCTTCCTCTTCGACACGGCCGATGGGGTGCATCGACTTCTGCGGGGCATCGAAGCTGCCCTTGCGATAGGTAAAAGTGGTCTGGATGCGCCCGTCCGGCTTCAGGGCATAGCTTTCCACCGCATCGTAAGCATCGCGTTCGGGCCAGGACGGGATATGGGCGATCACATACCAGTCGCCCATGAAGCGCGGCACATCCACCGAGGGCGCACGCGGAAGGGGCCGGGTGTCGCTGGACGAGCAGCCCGAGCCGAACAGGCCGACCGCGATCAACGGAAGCAGCGAGAACATGCGCATGTCACACCTCAGCGGGGACGGAACAGGTAATGGGCCACCAGCCATTGCTGGCCGTCGTCGTAGCCGAACAGCTCGGCACACGCCATCCAGAACATCCGCCAGCGTTGCCACCAGATGCGAGCAGCCGCAGGCCCATAGGTCGCCGCCAGTACCGGCATCACCCGGTCGCGTGCCGCGTCCTGATTGGCCAGCCAGTGCTCGGCGGTGCGCTGGTAGTGGGTGCCGTCCAGCAACCAGCGCTGATCCAGCCGCAGGTCGCGCTGGAAATGCAGCAGGGTGTCGGCGGCGGGCATCAGGCCGCCGGTGAAGAAGTGGCGGCCCATCCAGTTGTCGCCGCCCTCGGTTTCGAACGGGTACATCAGCGTTCGATGGGCGAAGATGTGCACGAACAATGCACCGTCCGGCTTCAGCCACTGCCCGATGCGCGCCAGCAGGCGCTCGTAGTTGCGCACGTGCTCGAACATCTCGACCGAGACGCAGCGATCAAACTGCGCGGCGGGCAGTTCCAGCTGGTTCACGTCACGGGTGAGCACTTCCACGTTGGGCAGTCCGCGCGCCTGGCACTGGGCCATGATGTGCTCACGCTGGCTGTGTGAGTTGGACACGGCTGTGATCGTTGCGCGCGGGTAGCGCTCGGCCATCCACAGCGTCAGCGAGCCCCAGCCACAGCCCAGTTCGAGAATGTGCTGTCCGTCGGCCAGGTCAGCGCGCTGGCCGTACAGCTCCAGCATTGCTTCTTCGGCCTGGTCCAGGGTTTCGTGGCCGCTGGGGTAGTAGCAGCTGCTGTACTTCAATCGCTTGCCCAGGCAGGCCTGGAAGAACGCCGCAGGCACTTCGTAATGCTGGCGATTGGCTGCATCGGTATGCAGGGCCAGCGGACTGTCGGCGAGTTCGGCGATGCGGCGGCTGAAACGCGTGGACTGCGCTTCGATTCCGCCTGCCGATTCCTCCTGCAGGCGCTGCGCGCACAGCCGTCGGATGCCGGCACGCAGCGCTGCGTCCGGCAGCAGGCCGCGTTCGGCCCAGGCAGTCAGCCGGGTTTCTGCTTCCTCGGCCGGATTCAGTGACGGTATCGCGCTCATGCGGAATGCTCCTTGGAAGGGCGGGGGAACCAGGGGAAGAACATCGGTGTGCTGCGCTGGTAGGCGCGGTAGTCGTCGCCGCGGCTGCGCAGGGCCTGCTTTTCGGTGAAAGGGATGCCGCTCAGGTAGCGCAGGAACACATACATCAGCACGGGGCCAAGCCAGGCCAGCCACCACAGTGGGGAGCCGACGGCCAGCAGCACGTAGGTGAACCAGTGCAGCCACTCGAAGAAGTAGTTGGGGTGGCGGGAATACCGCCAGAGTCCAGCACGGCAGGTACGGCCCTTGTTCGCCGGGTTGGCGCGGAACCGCGCCAGCTGCCGGTCGGCCAGCGCTTCTCCGCCCACGCTCAGCAGCCAGACGAGCGCGGCCGCCAGCACCCAAGGCGTCGTGCCAGCCGACTGATTGGCGGCGACCGCGACGAAGGGCAAGGCAAACAGAACCACCAGCAGCGCCTGGGCCATGAAGAACCCGAAGATCTTTCCCTGGTGCCCCCGCCAGTGCTCACGCAGGTAGCGATAACGCCCGTCCTCTTCTTCGTGGCGGACACGATGCCAGAGATGAAGGGCCAGCCGACCGCCCCACAGGCCACCGAGCACCGCCAGCGCCCCGCGTGGTGCCACCGCACCCTCGCCCAGCAACGCCAGCAACAGCGCGGCGGCAGCCACGCCCTTGGCCCAGAGCACATCCACAACGCCGATGTTGTGGTGGCGGCGCTGCCAGACCCAGCCCCAGCTCATCACCAGTACCGCATACAGCAGCACCCAGAGCAGGTTGATCATGATGACGCTCCGACGAAAGGTGGTTGTGGCGTAGTACGCGAGCCGCCACGCGCGGCCCGGCACAAGAGGGAAAGTGCGATCGCCCAGCCCGTGCCCAGCACCAGGACGCCATGCCACACCGGGCTGTCAAACTGCACCGCCCCGAATCCGCGCGCGGCCGACAGGTAGGCCAGCGGCGCAAGCAACAGGCCGAACAGGGGCGGCAGGGCAGGGTGGCGCTGCAGGAAGCGCATCGAGGTGGTCAGGGTCATGGCGAATGCCGCCCACAAGGCCATGATCCAGGGCGGCGGCGCCCATCCCAGCGGAGACGCGGCGTAGCGCACGGTGCCGCTGGCGGCCGCACTGGCGTCGACCAGCCAGGCGCAGGCCAACGCAAGCAGCAGCAGCCGCAGGTCCAGCCGTGGTTGCGCCGACGTCAGCAGCTGGCTGCCGATGTACAGCGACCCAGCCAGCAACGCGGGCCACTGCCAGCCGCGCCCGGCACCGGCCACCGCGCACAGCCAGACCAGCTGGTTGCCAAGCAGGTTGGCCCAGAACCGGCGCATGTCAGTTGCCTTCGCCAGCCGGGACTGGGGGTCGATGGCCCGGGCGTGCCAGCAGCAGATGCGAGACACCGATCGAGCGCTCCAGGAAGCCGCCTTCGCAGTAGGCCAGGTAGAAGTCCCACAGGCGGCAGAAGCGCGCATCGAACCCCTGTGCCTCGACGGCCGGCAGCTGTGCGAGGAAGCGCTGGCGCCAGGCGCGCAGGGTCAGTGCGTAGGAATGGCCGAAGTCCTGCTGGGCGATCAGCTGCAGGTCGCTGGACCGCGTCTTGGCAGCCAGGATCGCGTTGATCGATGGGATGAAGCTGCCCGGGAACACATAGCGCTTGATGTAGTCGACGCTGCGCCGGGCCTGTTCGTAGCGATGGTCCTCGATGGTGATGGCCTGCAGCAGTGCAACACCGTGGGGTTTGAGCAGGCGCTGCAGCGTCGCCATGTAGGTGTCGAGGTATTCGGCGCCGATGGCCTCGATCATTTCGATCGATACCAGCTTGTCGAACTGGCCCTGCAGATCGCGGTAGTCCTGCATCAACAGCGTGACCTGGTCCTGCAGCCCTGCGTCCCGCACGCGCTCGGTGGCCAGCGCATGCTGCTCGGCAGAGATGGTTGTGGTGGTGACATGGCAGCCATAGTGCTGCGCCGCGTGCACCGCGAAACCGCCCCAGCCGGTGCCGATTTCCACCACGCGGTCGCCCGGCTTGAGCTGCAGCTGCTGGCAGATGCGGTCCAGCTTGCGCCGTGAAGCGGATTCCAGTGGCTCGGACTCACTGGCGAACAGTGCCGACGAGTACATCAGGTCCGGCGACAGGAACAGCGCAAAGAAGTCGTTGCCCAGGTCATAGTGCGCGGCAATGTTGCGGCGGCTGCCTTCACGGCTGTTGCGGCGCAGACGGTTCCAGCCCCGCAGCAGCAAGCCTCCCACACGGGCCGGGCCACGCTCCATGCCGTCCAGCAGGTCGCGATTGCGCACCAATAGCCGGATCAGTGCCACCAGGTCATCGCAGTGCCATTCGCCCTGGATGTAGCTCTCACCGGCACCGACGCTGCCTTGCGCAGCGACCTTCCGGTAGAACGCCGGGTCTTCGATGGTCACCGTCACCTGCAGCCCGGCGTGGGCGTTGCCCAGCCGGACCTCACCAAGCGCATCGCGCACGCAGAGGTGGCCATCACGCAGGGGAGCAAGCTGTGCCAGCAGGCGGCGGCGCAGGAAGGCGTCCAGCGCACCTGGGCGCGGCAGGGTCACCGAAGGTGTGATCAAGTTCATCGCGGTTTCCCGGCAAGGGTGGGGTGGTCGTGTACGGGGTTGCGCTTCAGCCACAGCCGCAGTGCGTGCCAGTGGATGGCGGCCACCACCTGGGTGGTCATCAGTGGATAGCAGGCCAGGACCCGCGCCAGGCCGCCACCGTCCAGCGGGCGGCGCTCCAGCGTCTGGGTGGCATCGAACTGCCGGGTGCCGTCGCGCCAGACCTGCATGTGCACGCGCAGGTCCTTGTCGGGGCTGTTGAAGCGCCAGTCGTAACGGCAGTCCATCGGCATGAATGGCGAAACGTGGAAGCGCTTGTCGAACTGCCAGCGCAGTGACGTGCCTTCGTGGACGGCCGTAGCGACCGGCAGCACGTAGGCATGGCGTTCCTTCCAGGGCGTGTTGGTGATCTCGGCCACGATGCAGTCCAGCGTGCTGCCGTCGGCGTGATAGCAGTAGTAGAAGCTGACCGGGTTGAATACATGCCCGGCAAAGCGAAGGTGGGTCAGCAGGCGCACCGGCCCCGAAGGCCGATGACCGAGCGTCTGCGCGGCGTGGTCGCGCACGGCATCGGCCAGAGGCTGGGCCGGATCGCCGAAATAGTCGCTGCGCCGGAACTCGGCAAGGTTGCGCCGATTGACCGACCACAGCCAGCGTCCCGCAAACACGGTGTCCAGCTCATCCAGGTCGAGCAGAAGCTGCGCAACGGGGTAACGGAACGCATGCGGGTGCGGATGATGCCGGCGGTGCATGACCTGCCCGAAATAGAGTGCGCTGGCGCTCATGCCGCCACCTCGCCCGGTGCGGACACCCAGCGATGCGGTGCGCAGGACTCCAGCGCATCCACCACGCGGCGGGCGCTGCGGATGCCATCTTCATGGAAGCCCCAGCCCCAGTAGGCCCCTGCAAACCAGGTGTGGCGATGGCCCTGCACGTCTGCCCATCGCTGCTGCGCGCGAACCGCAGCATGATCGTGCACCGGGTGTGCATAGTGCAGCGTGCGCAGCACCTTGGCAGGGTCGATGGCCTCGCTGCGGTTGAGGGTGACGACCAGAGGCGTGCTACTGGGCAGGCCCTGCAGCAGGTTCATGCAGTAGCTGACCGTGCAGGGCGCGGCCGGATCGCGCGGGACATGCGCGTTCCAGGCCGCCCAGGCCTTGCGGTTGCGCGGCAGCAGCGACGCGTCGGTATGCAGTACCGCTTCGTTGGATTGGTAGCGGATGGCACCCAGCACTTCGCGCTCGACGGGCGCGGCATCACCCAGCAGGGCCAGCGCCTGGTCGCTGTGGCAGGCCAGGATGACTTCGTCGAACGCCTCGACGCCTGCGGCGCTGTGCACGCGAGCCCCCCCGGGGATGCGTTCCACCCGCTGCACCGGGCACTGCAGGCGCTCACGCACCCGCCAACGACGGCGCAGTGCATCCACGTAGCGGGCCGAGCCGCCGGTAACGACACGCCAGGACGACCGCCCGGTCATCTGCAGCATCTGGTGGTTGGCCATGAACTGGGCCATATAGCGCGCGGGGAAGTCCTGCACCGTGGCGGTGGGCGACGACCACAGCGCCGACGCCATCGGCAGAAGGTGCTCTTCAATGAAGGCCTCGCCATAGCGCTGGGTGCGCAGATACTCGCCCAGCGTCGGGCCTTCCTCCTCTGCCAGCAACAACGGGGCATCCCGGTAGAAGCGGCGCAGATCGGCCAGCATGCCCCAGAAGCGCGGCGATGCCAGGTTGCGGCGCTGGCAGAACAGGCCATCCAGCGAGGTGGCGTTGTACTCCACGCCGCTGCGCTCGCTGTGCATCGAGAAGCTCATTGTGGTCGGCTGCGACGCCACGCCCAGCTCATCAAACAGCGCCGTCAACAACGGGTAATGCTGCGGATTGAAGACAATGAAGCCGGTGTCCACGGCCATGCGCGTGCCGTCTATCTGCACGTCGTGGGTATGGGTATGGCCGCCCAGGTAATCGTTGGCCTCGAACAGCGTCACCTCGTGCCGTTCCTGCAGCCACCAGGCGCTGGCCAGCCCTGAGATCCCTGAACCGATGATGGCGATGCGCATGTCAGTACCTCGCCTTTGCCAGCACCCATTCGGGGATGGGCTTGAGTCCCTTGACCAGGCCGAACGCCGCCATCACGCGCAGCCCGTACCAGGTCAGGTCAATCTCCCACCAGCGGAAGCCCTGGCGCACGGTGCCGGGGAAGAAGTGGTGATTGTTGTGCCAGCCTTCGCCGAACGTCAGCAGGGCCAGCCACAGATTGTTGCGGCTGTCGTCCCGGGTCTCGAACCGGCGACGGCCGAAGCGGTGGGCCAGCGAGTTGATGGTGACCGTGGCATGGAACAGCACGATGGTGGAAATGAAGAATCCCCACACCAGCAACTGCGGGCCGGACGTGTGCAGGCCCGGTGCCCAGTGCTCCAGTGCTGCACCCAACGCATACAGGCCGGCGGCCAGCAGCACGGGAATGGCGGTATCGAAACGGTCCAGCCAGCGTAGCTCCGGGAAGCGCGCCAGGTCCGGTACCCGCGACAGATCGGTGGCGAAGGCTTCGCGGGTCAGGAACCACCCCATGTGGCTGCGCCAGAAGCCGCCTTCGCGGGGCGAATGCGGGTCCAGTGGCTGGTCGGCGTGGCGGTGGTGGTGGCGATGATGGGCTGCCCACCACAGCGGGCCGCGCTGTACGCTGGAGGCGCCGATCACCGCAAACACGAACTGCACCGCGCGCGGTGCCTGGAAGGTACGGTGCGAGAAATAGCGGTGATAGAACGCGGTGATGGCGAACATGCGCACCGCGTAGAGCGCCGCGGCCACGATGACAGCCGTCCATGAGACACCTACCCAGATCACCGCGATGCACGCCACATGCATCAGTGCGAACGGCACCGCACGCAGCCAGTCGATGCGGCCCGACTGTTCCGTGCCAACGTCCGCGGCGTCGCCGGTATCAACCCAACGCTGCAGGGTGCGCAGCAGGCGCCAGCGTCGACGGGGGAGGGGCGATACAGTGGCCATGGCGGATCTCGGCGGGTGTCGTGTCTTCCTGTACGCACCAGAATGCGCAATGGATGCGACGTGTTGCGGTGAATGTTGGCTTCACGTGTTCGTAACAGGACAGCGGTCGACCAGTGGGTGCGCCCATGCCTGTTGCCACTCCGACGCGGGACGTTGCGCGGCAGGAGAGCTGAAGCGCACCGTCACCTGCGGATAGGTGCCGCGTGCATCACGCAGGTTGCTGGTGCCATTGAATTCGAGAAGGCGCCGATCGGCGCTGGCATAGACCAGGGACAGGCGCGGCGCGATGCCCCCATACCACGTGTCCAGGCTGACCTCGATCGACTGGGCGTCGATGCCTTGCCAGCGCAGGGCGCCGGTATGCCGCACCTGCACCGGGAAGTAGCGCTGCCGCCCGGGTACCAGGAACGGCATCGACAGGCGCTCGCCCTGCATCAGCGCTGTCCAGTGCAGGCGCACCGCCGCGTCGAATCCCGCATCGATCACCGCATCCGGCCGCAGATCGAGCCTGCGCTGCCGGGGCGGGCTGGCGGCATCCTCCTTCCAGACGACGGACACGGCGCCGCTGGCGGTCTCGATCTCGGCCGTCTGGCCACTGCGCCGGTCGAGCAGCGTATACCCACGAGCCTGCGCCAGGGGGCTGGCCGGCAGGTGCTTGCGGGCGAACGGCTGGCCACCGGGGCACTGGTACAGCACCCAGCGCTCGGCACCCTCGCTCGCGTCGCGGCGCCAGTGAACCTCGCGGTAGAGGATCCGGCCCTGGGAGGATGTGGCCACGCCCTCGCTGCGCAGCCAAGGGGCCGCCAGCGCGGCGTGGGGCAGGCACAACAACAGCCAGGTGATGCGCATGGCATTCATCCGTAAGGGCGGGTCCAGGGCATACGGCAAGCGGGGCGGGTTGGATGCGCAATGCGGGCTGCATCCAGTTGCCCTTCCCGCGCGTACAGGGGACAGACCTTCACCCGCCCGCCGCACACGCAGATGTACCCTGACGCCAGCAGCACCCTCGCCAACTTCGACAGCGCACGCATCGTGTCCAGCTCCCAACAGCCCAGCAGCGAGCCGAAAGACTGGGCCGGTGACATGGACGGTGTCGCGCGGTTGCGCGACCGCGACTGTTTCATGCGGATCTACGATCACTTCATGGCGCGCCTGTGCGTCTATCTGCGCGGGCTGGGCGCGCCCGAGGCGGTGGCCGAGGAACTGGCGCAGGAGTGCCTGCTGCGCCTGTGGCTGCGGGCTGCCGACTATGATGCGGCGCAGGGCGCGCTCAGCACGTGGCTGTACCGCATCGCCCGTAACCTGCATATCGACCGCGTGCGTCGCGAGCGCAGCTGGATGCAGGTTCAGGTGGCGGTGGAGGACGCCGCCATGGTGGACGTGGTCGAACGCAGCAGCGCCGAACAGTTTGCCGACCAGGCCAGGTTGCGCCAGCGCATCAACGAGTTGCCCGCGGTGCAGGCACGACTGGTGCGCATGTCCTACTTCGAGGCAAAGAGCCACAGCGAGATTGCCGAGGCGCTGGGCATGCCGCTTGGCACGGTCAAATCACACCTGCGGCGGGCGTTCCTGCAACTGCAGTCGAAAGTGGGAGGTGCGCTGTGAATCCGCACCACCATCTGCACGAATCCACCTTGATGAGCTACGCCGCAGGCGCACTTCCGGCGCCGTTGAGCATCGTGGCAGGCGCCCATCTGGAGCAGTGCCCGCACTGTCGCCAGCGCCTGCGCGAGGCCGAAGCGATCGGATCGGTCTTGCTGGAACAGACCCAGCCATCTACGGGCGACCTGCGCCGCGAGCAGTTGCGCGATGCGATGTTGATGCAGCTGGTGACGGACGCGCCTGCCACGGCCGTGGCGTCGCGCCCCCTTGCAAGAGAGCGACCCGAAGCCGATCCAGACCACCTTCCTGCTTCGCTTCACCCGTATTTCGGTGCGTCGCTCAGTGGCCTGCGCTGGCGCTGGATGGCGCCGGGCGTCCACTGCATCCGTGCAGAGCAGATGCCTTCGCTGATCATGCTGAAGATCGCCCCGGGCAAGTGCCTGCCGATGCACAGCCACGGCCGCAGCGAGCTGACCCAGATCCTGCGGGGCGCGTACAACGATGCCTTGGGTTTGTTCGCGCCCGGCGACGTGGCCGACCTGGATGAGGACGTGGAGCACCAGCCGGTGACTGCGCCAGGGGTGCCGTGCATCTGTGTGTCGGCGCTGGATGCGCCGCTGGTGTTCAGTGGCTGGTTGGCGCGGAAGATTCAGCGCTTCGTGAAGCTCTAGCGGGACGGGGACGGTGATGGCCAAGGCAGACGGATTGCGTGTTCTGTTGACCGGCGCAGCCGGGCTGGTGGGGCAGGGCGTGGCGTTGGCCTGCCAGCGCTCGCCGCAGGTCGCCCACTTGACCGCGCTGGTACGGCGTCCGGGCAGCCTCAAGGGCGTGGGCAGCGAGCGGGTCGTGCCGGACTTCCTGCGCATCGATGAGCAGCGTGACGGTCTGGCCGACTTCAATGCGTGCTTCTATTGCGCGGGCGCGCCTCCGGTGGGCACCGCCGAAGCCGAGTACCGGCGGGTGACGCTGGACACCACGCTGGCCGTGGCCCGCGCGTGGGCGGCAGTGAATCCCGACGGATGTTTCCTGTATGTATCCGGCGCCGGCGCGGACCCGCAGAGCCGGGTGATGCCGCTGCGGATCAAGGGCGAAATCGAACTGGCGCTGCGCGCGATGCCGGTGCGTACCGTGGTGCTGCGCCCGGGCGGCGTGCGGCCGGTATCGGGAACCGGCACGCGCCACGCGGCGCTCAAGCCCTTGTACTGGGGGGGCGCGCCGCTGATGAAACTGGCAGGCGCACTCGTCCCTTCACTGGTCACCAGCAATCTGGCGGTGGGCCAGGCGATGATCGCACTGGCCGGAAGAGAGCATCCGCCTGCCACGGTGGAGTGCGCGGACATCAACCGGATCGCGGCAGGCAGGCGTGATCCGGCGGCGTGAGCTCAGTGCGCGGCAGCGTCCAGCGCGGTGCGTACCGCCTGTGCAAGGTCACTGCGGGTAAACGGCTTCGGCAGCAGCGCAGCGAACCGCCCCTGACTACCCACCGCCTCGTGGTCGCGTGGATAGCCCGAAGTGAACAGCACAGCAACTTCAGGCCAGCGCTCGCGGACCTCGCGGACCAGCTCCCAGCCCGACATCCCGGGCATCACCACGTCGGAGAACAGCAGGTCGACCCTCGTGTCCGGGCGCTCCAGCAATCGCAGCGCCGACGGTCCGTCATGCGCTTCCAGTACGCGGTAGCCCAGCAGGCGCAGTGACTCAACTGTGTGCGCACGCACATCGTCGTTGTCCTCGGCCACCAGGACGGTTTCCTCACGCGGCGCGTACCCGGCCAGGCCAGACTGCGGCGCACCCGCTTCGCTGGGCAGCGCCAGCGGCGAGCGCGGGAACATCATGGTGATGCTGGTGCCGGCGCCTTCCATCGAATCGATCAGGACATGGCCACCGGATTGCTTGACGAAGCCGTGCACCATCGACAAGCCCAGCCCGGTGCCGCGGCCGACCTGCTTGGTGGTGAAGAACGGCTCGAATACGCGCGCCAGCGTGGCTGCATCCATGCCGTGCCCACTGTCGCGCACGCGAAGCATCACGTACTCGCCGGGTTCGGCATCGGGGAACAGCGCGGCGTAATCGTGGTCCAGATGACTGTTGTCGATCTCGATCACCAGCCGGCCACCGTGGGGCATTGCATCACGCGCGTTGACCGCCAGGTTGAGCACCGAGGCCTCCAGCTGGCTGACGTCGATCTCCACGCACCAGATGTCCTGGGCGCTGCGGATCTCCAGTTGTACCAGCTCGCCCAACGCACGCTGCAGCATGTCTTGCATGTCCAGCAGGCGGTCATTGAGGTTGGCCGCCTGGCTATGCAACGGTTGGCGGCGGGCAAATGCCAGCAACCGTTGGGTGAGGCTGGCAGCACGACCCACGCCCTTCAGCGCATTGTCCAGGGCGCGGCCGACCAACGCGGCCGATTCACCAGCGCGCTCGCTGAGCAGCATGGCGTGTTCGACGTTGCCGGAGATGACCGTCAGGATGTTGTTGAAATCGTGAGCGATGCCACCGGTCAGCTGTCCCACGGCCTCGATCTTCTGAGACTGGCGCAGCGCGTGCTCGGCCTGAAGCCGGGCAGTGGTTTCCACCGCCTCGGAGACCACGGCCGTAACCGCACCGTCTGCGTCCAGCAGGGGACGGAACGAAAAGTCGAAGCTGCGCCGTCCGGTCGGCAACTCGATATCCAGCGCATGCAGCGAGCTGTGGCCATTCACGGCATCGGTGACGGCCTGACCAACGGTCGTTGCAACCTCGTCGGTCGTGGCAAACCACGGCGACTGCAGATAAGGCTGGCCCACCACATCCTTCTTGTCGGCCAGCACGGCGGCCAGCGAGGCGACGTTGGCGTCAACCACGCCGCCGGAAAGATCGAGCAGTACCTGGTGCTGGAAGCTGGATTCAAAAATGGCCTGCAGGCGACGCTTGCTGGCCCTCAACTCGGCCGTGCGTGCCTGCACCTGTCGCTCCAGTTCCTGGTTGTCTTCGCGCAGCGCCAGCTCGGCCTGCTTCAGCAGGGAAATGTCGCTGCCCATGCAGATGTAGCCAACCACGCTGCCGTCGGCCGCGTGTTCCGGCACGCAATCCATCTGCACGAATCGTGACTGCCCACTGCGATGGATCAGTTCCACCTGGAGGCTGGTGCGCTCGCCCTGAAGCACGCGCTCCAGGCTGGGCAACGCGTGTTCGAACGCAGAAATGCCACTGACTTCCCGTGCCGTGCGGCCCAGCAATTCGGCAAGGCTGAAGCCATGCCAGTCCAGGAACGCCTTGTTGGCAAACCGGTAGCGATGGTCCTTGTCCAGCTGGGCGATCAGTGCAGGAACGGCGTCGGTCACCTGCTGCAACTGGGCCTGGCTGTCGTTCAGCGCGGCCTGCGCATTGGCCAGCTGCGTGCGCTCGTGCGCCTCCTGCTGAGCGCGGCGGATCGCATCGGGCAAGCGTTGCAGGCGTTGCTTCACCACATAGTCGCGGGCACCGCGCGTAAGTGCCTGTACCGCCAGCTCCTCGGTCAGCGTGCCGGAGACAAAAATGAAGGGTGTCTGCGGCACACGCTCGCGCGCCAGCGCAAGTGCGGCGTCGCCATCGAAGCCCGGCAGGACATGATCGGCGAGGATCACGTCGAACGGCCGGCTGTCGATTGCCTCGATGAAGGCGTTCCGGGTCCACAGCCGCTCGGCCTCGAAGTCCAGGCCGGCGCGCTGCAGCTGTGCGGTGATCAGCTCCGCATCGAGCGCACTGTCCTCCAGCATGAGGATGCGCAGCCGCTCGCTGCGGCGCGATCCATCATGCATTGGGCTGCCCCGTACCGGTGGGACGATGTGGCGGTGGCTGGTTGGTGATGCCCCAGAACATGCCCAATCCCTGGATCGCGTCGAAGAATTCCTTGAAGTCGACCGGCTTCACCACGAAGGCATTCACACCCAGTTCGTAACTGCGCACGAGATCCTGCTCTTCGCGGGAAGAGGTCAGCATGACGATCGGGGTGCTGCTCAGCTGCGGATCCCCGCGAACCTGTTCCAGCACTTCCAGCCCGTTGACCTTTGGCAACTTGAGGTCCAGAAGCACCACCACGGGGCCACCATGGTTGGCCCCGGCGAACTTTCCCTCGCAGCGCAGGTAGTCCAGCGCTTCGGCGCCGTCTCGTACATGGATGACGTCATTCAGCAGCTGGCAGCGCGACAGCGCGGCCAGTGTCAGTTCGGCATCCTTCGGGCTGTCCTCGACCAGGAGGATCGGCCGCAGGTCCCTCATGGGTGGTCTCCTGTGGAACGGGGTAGGGTGAAGTGGATCGTGGCGCCCTTGCCGGGTTCGCCTTCGGCCCAGGTGCGGCCGCCATGGCGGCCAATGATGCGACGCACGTTGGCCAGGCCGATGCCGGTGCCCTCGAATTCCTCGACGTGATGCAGGCGCTGGAACACGCCGAACAGCTTGTCCACATAGCGCATGTCGAAGCCGCAGCCGTTGTCGCGCACGAAGAAGTGGTCTTCATCGTCGCTGCGTTCGTGGCCGACCTCGATCACTGCCTCGTCGCGCTCGCGGGTGAACTTGACCGCATTGGACAGCAGGTTCTGCCAGACCAGGCGCAGCATCGTCGGGTCTGCTTCCACCTCCGGCAGTGGCGCCATCGTCCACTGCACCTCGCGGCCGGCGTAGTCCAGCGCCAGACTCTTGCGGACATCCTCGGCCAGCATGGCCATGTCCAGCCGTACCCGTCCCAGCGTGGAGCGTCCCATCTGCGAAAAGCTGAGCAGGTCGTCCACCAGCGTGCCGGCGGACTTGGCCGATTCCACGATCGTGTCCAGGAAGCGCCGTTCGGTCTCGTTGAGGCGCTCACCGGCCGAGCTGCCCAGCAACTCCGAATAACCGACGATGTGGCGGAAGGGGGCGCGCAGGTCGTGGCTGACCGAGTAGGAGAATGCCTCCAGTTCCTTGTTGCTGCGCAGGAGCTGCTCGTTCAGCTCGGCCATCTCCTCGGCCTTGCGCAGCACGATGTCGACGATCGCTGTGCGCATCTCGTGCGCGGCATCGCGATCGGCGTCGCCCCATGGCAGGCTGCGCTGCTGCACGGTCTCCTTCCATGCCTCGAAGGAGTGGCGTGGAGACAGCACGACATCCGGCGCTGCGGTCTTTCGTGGGTCGCCACCCCAGCTGACAGTGCGCACCACCTCTGGGCGGAACCACATCAGGTAGCTGTCATGCAGCTGCGAGATGGAGACGGCCAGCAGGCCACTGGCCACCCCCGCCAGGCGCGCGCCCAGCGCCCAGTCGGCGGTGAGATGATCGGTGCAGTAGATTTCCTGGCCGGCATGCTGCGTGGACAACCAGTCTGCCAGTGCCAGGACGTCGCTCGCAGAAGGGCACTGACCAAGACGCATGCATTCGCCCTTGTGCACGATGGCCGCGCCAGCGGCACCGGTCAGGGACAGCAGGCTTGCCTCATCCAGGCGCAGCGCGGCAATGAAGTCCTCGTCGCCGGCCATGCGTGCGAGCAGCTTGACCAACACGGAACGGCGAGCCACGCGTTCTTCGATCGCGCGTGCGCGCTCCTTCAGGGCAATCTGCAGCGACAGGATCTGGCCCATGAGCTCGCAGGCCGTGCGCACGTGATAGGGCAGCCGGCGCGGCTGCACCGTATGGCACGACACCAGTCCCCACAACTGGCCCTCATGGACCAGTGAGACCGACATTGATGCCCCGGTACCCATGTTGCGCATGTACTGCAGGTGCACCGGCGAGACGCTGCGCAGCACGGCCAGGCTCAGGTCGGTCGGCGGTGCGTCGCGATGCTCTTCGGCCCGCATCAACGGGGCCGGGGTGTAGTTGTTGTCCGCGATCAGGCGCACCCGGTTGCGGCGGTAGAGTTCGCGGGCCTGGGCGGGAATGTCGGATTCAGGAAAACGCAGGTCCAGATAGGAAGGCAACAGGCCATTGCCTTCTTCCGCCACCACGATGCCGTTCCAGCCGGCGTCGAACTGATAGACCAGGGTGCGGTCGAAGCCGGTGAGCCGGCGCATGTGCGCGGCGGCCAGCTGGCACAGGTCTTCCACTGTTGTGGCCGATTCGATGCCGGTCATGAGCTCGCGGATGGCCGGATACAGCTCTTCAAGCGAACCGGACTGGCCCGCAATCGGCGCTTCAAGCTCGACAAGGAGGTCGGTGGCGGAGCGATGCACCAGCAGCTGATGGCGGCCGTGGCCATCCAGGTGAACGGCGCCCACGTGCGCACTGGTGCCGATGGTGGCCTTCTGGAGCAACGCCTGGAACGGTGCCAGCACACCGCCGAGCACCTCGCTGACGTGCTGCAGCAGCGGCTCACCGAACTGCTGCAGCACACTCGGCTGACTGATGGCACGCTCGCGCACCCGCAACGACTGCGGCTCCAGCACCAGCAGCACTCCATAGGGCTGGATCGCGCCGGGTGTGTGGATGGGTTCGCGCGCACAACGGGACAGCGCAAGGTCGGGCGTGGACTGGGCAGAAGGCATCAACGGAGGGACTCATGTTTCATGGATTGCTGGAAAAGCCCAGCGATACATCCGGCTAGCAGGGATGGTGAAGCAAAATCACGCATTCGCCTACCACCTGATGCATGTGAAGGCCGTTTCATTCAAACCTGAATTCTTCATCTACGCAACGGCGGACGATGTGTAAGGCGTCCGTGCAAATGTTTTGCATCCACTGCATATCGGCTGCACGCCAGCTCGACAGCGATTGCCCTACCGTGGATCCACCTTCAACCGTTGCCACGCCCGTGAACCTGCAGACGCTGCCATCTCTTCCGTACCGCATGCTGCCTGACAGCTGCCAGTTTGAACTGTTGGATGTGGATGCCCTGCAGGATCCTGCCAGCGGCCGTCTTCTTCACCTGTACTCACTGGTGGCCCGCTGCCTTTCCTGCGAAACGGTGTTCAAGGCAGAGGAAGGCCGAGGGTTGGTGAGCCATTCCGCGGCCAGAGTGGTGCGCTGCCCCACCGGCTGTGGCCAGCAGGCCTTCAAGTCCTCGCTGCTGCGGGCGTGGCGCCCGCAGGCCATCGCCCAAGCGTGACTCAGATCTGTTGCGCTCACAGCAGTGCGGGATTGGCGCGCCAGACCGCGTAGTTCAGCGCGCAGGCAAACACGATCCAGGCCAGGTAGGGCAGCAGCATTGCTGCGGCAGTGCGACTGATGCGCGCAAACCTGACGATCGTGGCGCACACCAGCGCAATCAGCAAAACAATGTCCGCGAACGCAAGGGCGCCAAGTTTCCAGCCGAAGAACAGCCAGCTCCACAGTGCGTTGACGGCCAACTGCAACAGATAGAGCCGCAGTGCCGGTTGCGCGCCGCGCCAGCCGCGCTCCCGCCAGACCCGCCAAGCCGCAACCGCCATCAGCGCATAGAGCAGCGTCCAAACAGGGCCAAACACGCCAGCCGGCGGCGCCCACGCCGGCAAGGCAAGCGAGGCATAGAAGGTGGCCGCCGATGAAGACGCCCACGCGCCCAATGCGGCCGCAGCGAAGGTGATCGCCAACCAGCCCAGAAACCCGGAAATCTGTGTGCCTCGCTTCATTTCGATACCGCTCCATGCTCCGTATGCCGCTGCATACGCATGAAAGCGGCATTTGGATGCAGGCGCCGCAGCTTTCAGTCTGACGACCGGCCAGTGCTTGCAGGCAGCAGGGAAGGGCGCTGGTCAAACCACTCGCGCGCCTTGGTCAGGTGCCACTGGCGCTGGTCGCCATCCAGCTCGATGCCCGCTCCCAGCAGCCCCCAGCGCAGATAAAGGTCACCGCGCTTGCGCTGTTCCAGCAGATCCAGTCGAGCGCGCACCGACAGCCGATCATTCTCGGCGTGCAGGCCATCGATCACCAGATGGCCGGGGCGCCAGCGCAGCCTGGCCTGTGCATCCACCTGGCCGGAATCCAGCAGCGACAAGGTCCAGCGCGGGTAGTCCGTGCGCTCGGCAAACAGAGCCAGCAAGGGCCGTGCATCGCTGAGTGTCAGGTCGGTGGTGGCGTCCACCTGGAAGGGCGATTGCGCATCGATGCGGCCGCGCCTGAAGGCCGCACGCCCCTTCCACCGGGTCGAGCGTTCAGTGCCGGCAATCTGCACGTTGCGTAGCTCGACGGTGGTGCCGGACAGGTCGAAATGACGTTGGTTGAAGTCGCCCCGGCGCAGTGTTGCGTTCACGTCCACATCGCCGCCCATGTCCAAGCCGGCAACCTTGGCGCTGGTGTTGCGCCCCTGCAGGTGGGCCGTGCCATGGCCAACGCGGCCGTCGGTATCGAGGACGGCATCACCGCTGAGCGAGCCGGTGCCGCGCAGCAGGCGCACCTGTTTTGAACCGAGATAACGGTTGTAGGCGGACAGATCCGGAATCGTGGCCTTGCTGAAGCTCAGATGCGCGCGCACCCCCTTGCGCAGTTCCTGCAGGCGGCCGTCGCCGGTCAGGTCCAAGGCCAGATCGCGGCCGTCGAACAGCCGAACATCCTTGGCGTCGGTGGGGCGGGCGGTGAAGCGGGGCAGGCGGACCGCAAGCAGCGCCTGATTCGGAGTACCTGACTTCAGTTCCCCATGCGCGCTGGCGGTACCGGCAAGCCGGACGCCCGCCACCTCGGCAACCGCCTCGGCAGAGGGAATGTCCACCGTGCTGCCTTCGCTCAGCTCGCCATTGTGCAGCCGCAGGTCGGCCTTCAGCGTGCCGCCGCCGTCGAGTTGCAGCCACGGCTTGCGGACGAACAGGGCAGGGATCCAGTTGAGCGAGGTGAATGTCCATTCGCCGCGTACCGTACCTGAACTGCGCTCCAGCAACTGGCCCGGATCCTGAAAGGGGATTTCACGGCCGGTGATGTGCAGGTCCGCGTCCACTTCGCTGCCTGAGCCGGGCCGTGGTGGCAGGCGTGCCTGCAGGCGCAGGTCGTTGGCCACGTTGAGCTGAAGGGCCAGCATGCCGCGGTCTGGAGCCCCGTCGCCAAGATAGAGCGGCACCTGCCAGAGAGCGCGGTCGCCGGGTTGCAGCTGACCATCGATCAGGTGTGCCGAGAGCTGCAGGCGGCCCGGGACCGGGGCGCTGGAGATCTTTGGGGTGGTGGCATCCGTATCCATACGCAGGCCCTGGCTGCGTGCATCAACGTCCAGCTGGGCATGCAGGATCTTCAGTTTGGCCAGCCCAGGCGCCTGGTCACGGTAGTGGCGTGGGTAGCTGAAGCGCGCAGCCAGGTTCATGTCGCCCAGCAGCTGCACCCCGTCGAAACTGGTGTCTGCACCCTTGAATGTGACTGTTGAATCCAGCAGTTCCGAAGGACCGCCGCGCAGCTGCTTGACGAAGCCGACCGTGCCTTGGCCCTTGCCGATGATCAGCAGCTTGCCGAAACGGGCGCTGCGGATGCTGTCGCTGTGGATGGCATCGAAACGCAGCGTCCACCCCTGGTCGCTGCGCGGGGGCGGCGGAATGGCCTCTTCAACGCGGCTGATCTCGGCTGATACGCCCGTGGCCTGCAGGCGCGGAACCCGTACTTCGCGCCGGAACAGCGGCAGGACTGCCAGCCTGGCGCTTGCCCGATCGGCGTGCAGCACGTAGACGGTGTGGTTGACGTGGCCGCGCATGTGCACGTTCCAGGCGATCACGTGGCCGGGGAGTAGCGTGATGGCCGGGCCCGTGGTCATCACGAACTTGTGCAGCTTGCGGTTGGTGACCTGGTCGAACAGTGGTGTGTTGAGGAAGATGTTGCCGGCCAGGAGGTACAGCGCGTACAGGCCCAGTGCAATGTAGCCAGCCACGCGCCATCGGTGGAACCGGTGTCGAATGCGCGCGGGCGTAGGGGACATGTATTGCTCTAGGGACTGGGATGAACTCAACTATTGCTGAGCGCGCTGCGGCGCCGCGTGAAGCATCCATGTGGCCCAGGCTGGATTCTGGTAGTGTCCGGCCAGGTCATTCGCTGAGATCTGCAGGAGCCGCGTGGAGATTCGACCTGCCAACGCCGGCGATTTCGACGTCATGTGGGGCCTGTTCAAGGCCGCCATTGCGCCGCAGGACGCACTGCCGTTTGCCGGCTCGTACGAGGCAGGTACGTTCCGGAGTCACTGGTTCCAGGCCCAGATGCCGCATGTGGCCGTACTGGAGGGCCAGGTTGTCGGGATGTACAAGATGGGCGCGAATTTTCCCGACCTGGGCTCTCATGTGGCCAGCGCGACCTATCTGGTGGATGCGTCGTTACAAGGGCGTGGGGTAGGCCGTGCGCTGGTTGAACACAGCCTGGAGCAGGCGAGGGCGCAAGGGTTCCTGGCCATGCAGTTCAATTACGTGGTCAGCACCAATGCTCCAGCCGTAGCGCTGTACCGGAAGTTGGGGTTCGAGGTGGTGGGCACGCTGCCGAAGGCGTTCCAGCATGGGAAGTTGGGTCTGGTGGATGTCTTTGTGATGCACAGGTTTCTGTAGGCAGGCGCGGACACCCGGTTTCGTGCGGGTTGCCTGTCCGATTGATTTCGGAGGACCAGTAATGGCTACATCGACCGGATTTCCCTCCGCTGCACCCTTCCGGCAACGCACGCTCTTTCAATGGATCGTCCTTCTTACCTTGCTGGCCTGGGTGTTTACTGCCGTCGTCCTTGCCATTGGCGGTCGGCCTGATCCAGCCAGGCTCCGCGCTGTTGCGCCCCTGATCGACGGTCCGTGGAAATTCCACGTTGGTGACGATTCTCGCTGGGCGGGCATCCCGGTCGACGACGCGTCCTGGGAAACGCTCGACCTCAGTGCGCCGGCCAGCAGCAACGACGGAGACGTGGGGCTGCCCAACTATGTAAGCGGGTGGATGGCGCATGACCACTATGGTTACCAGGGATATGCCTGGTATCGACGCACACTTTCGATTCCAGAGGGAGACCGCGCATGGGACATCCTGGGGCCTACCGCCGTGGAAGATGGCTACGAACTCTTCTGGAACGGTGATCGCCTGGGAGGATCGGGCAGGCTAGGGGACGCGCCTCGCGTGGTGGGCACGCGGCCGATGATCTTTCCGCTTCCAGCAGATGCAGCAGGAACGCAGGGAGTTATCGCCGTATGAGTGTTCATGCAGCCCGGCAGCGCTGTTGGCCCTGCAAGCGGCGGTATCCATGTGGCGCCGACACTCGCCCCACTACCGGAGAGCCGGGCGCTGTTCCACATTCAATGGTGGCGTACCGTTGCAGGCTATATCGTGGAGGTGGTCGAGCCATTGGCCATGATCATGGTAATCGTGCTGGCATCGGCGCTTCGCCAGCGCAGCAGCCATCAATCGTTGTTACCTGGGCACTGGCGTGGAATCGCTGGGACTTCCTCCCTCGCGGACGATCGATGCCAGCGCGCTGACACTTGCAGCGCTGGGGGGTGTGGCAGGTGCCATAGGGGCCGCCTCACTCACGCAGGTCTTCCGACTGGGTACGCTCGGGTTGTTGCTGGCCGTCGCCGTGCGCATCTTCCGTCAAGGGCCTGTGCGTGGCTTTGCGCTTATCGTGATGCTGGTGATCGCCATATCGCAGTACACGAGCGAACTCGGCGCGCTGGGTGTTCCGACGATCTGGTTCCCGTTTGGCATCGGGCTCACGCTGACGCAGTACGTGTACGGGATTGCCATTCCGTTGCTGGCGGTGTTGATCGCGCAGAGTCTGACAGTTGGAGAGTTGCCGCCACAGGCAGGGGTTTCAGGTACAGGGATGGTTATGGGTCTGTGGGGAGGTTGTCGGTCTGCGCTCGATGGGCAGCGTGAACATAATATACATTATGCGAAATTTTGTATCAATCGATGGCGGGCTTTGTCAGCTCCGCGTGGCAATGGATGAAGCTCTGGCTTGGTGTTCGTCGACAGACAATTCTGCCCTGATCAGGCAGAGATTCTGCCCCTTCAGGCAGACAATACTGGCTCGCCGTGAACCCATGCAGAGATTTCTGGCTGTAGATTGGCCCGTTGCAAACATTTCTACCGTTACAGGACCAGTTGAGCTCGCTGTTTAAGGAGCCTCTTAAGTTATCGAAGGCCTGTCCGTCCTCAACGAAGCGCTTTCCGCCGGTGCCTGGGGATGGCCCGATCTGTCTGAGTAGACATGATCCGCCACAGGCCAGTTATCGGAGAGAAGAACCCGGCCGGGGTTTCCCTGGCGCCCTGGACGAATCCGCGGAGCATGGCAATCATCAGATTCATGGTCGTCACCTCGCCCAATGGTGGATCAGGTGTATCGGTACTGCACCGTACACGCGCTGCCGACGGCTAGCTGCGCTTGTGGGCCCCCCTCGACCTGACTGGTCAGATGGATTGAGACGTTTCCCCCACAGGTTACCTGAGTGGCGAGCCGTGGCATTCTTGCGGCAAGCAGCTTCTGCAGCAGGCGTCGGTGGATGTCGCGACAGATTGGCTCGATGCGGACACTTTCGAAGCGTTGCTGAGCCCGGATGCCCTCCCGGGCCGGCCCCTGAAGCACTGCCTTCAATCTGACAGCGTTTTGCGCGTATGGATCGCAGAACGGAAGCTCTATCTCTTTCCACAGTGGCAGCTCGATCCTGCTGGGACACCTTGGGCTGACCTCTCTGCAGTGTTGGCGCTACTGCGTGAGCCATATGGCGTTTCAAGCGGCGAACCTACGTCTGGGTGGGAGGAAATCGAGTGGCTGGTCGCTCCGCATGCTCTATTGTCCGGCGCGAAGCCATCAGAGGTACTTGCTCTGGACCCGGATCTTGTCCTCGCCGTGGCCAAGCAAGAATTCTCGTCTTCTAGCGATGATGGCCGCTGGTGAACCGTGATCCTTGCGCTGAACCTTGGCCAGACAATTCGGGATGTTTCCCCCACGCTTTTAGCTCGCCTTTCAGACGGCCACTAGGCGTGGCCCGGCCGCGCTGGTGATGATGCCCATGCGGTTCGTGCTACGTGCGTCTTGGGCAGCGCCAGGTATTGATGAGGTTGACGACTCGATGTAGTATCAGGTCGAACTAAAAAAAATACAATACAATCAATGCGTTACTTCGCATAACGTACCTTCCGACAGCCAGCAGGAAATCCCCCATCCTTCAGAACTTCTTGAGAGACTGAAGGCCATCCGATCCGTGTTCGAAGGGTGCAAGGCGCGCAACTCAGAATTTGAGAAGACGATACTAATGCCCCATCGCACAAAGCGAAATGCATTGCGAAAGGGCTGATATCAGTGCCAGCGCCAAGTGCACTGCACGGCGGCCGAACTTGAACTGATGCCTCTTGCAGCAAAATCTATACAGCCCTGCTCCCCATAAAGCGTTCCGATCCACTGCTCCAATTGGAGTGGAACTGCTCATTCCCCAATGAGAAACTAAGTAGGTCAAGATCTGCCCTTCCTTACCCCCGATAGATCTCCCTAATCCCCCGCCCCGCCGATGTCCGGTTCCGGCCGGGTTTCGTGACTCCTTCTGCCAAGCTGATCAGCTAGCTGGCCCAGCGAACAGCTGGGCCAGCCACATCGCGTTTACTTCATCCGCACGATCCCCTGGAATCGGCTGAACTGGGCAACCTTTTCCTTGGAAAGACGACTCTCCGCTGCTCTGGTGCGCGTTGCGAGCAGTTTCGCATCGGGCGCTGCCACTCCGGCGTCCTGCAGGAATTTCTCCTCCAGCAAGGCATCGCCGCTGCACAGAACAACCTCCCATTTGCCCTGGACGCGGCGCAGAAGCGCACGCCCACCGTGCGTTCCCTGGGTCCAACCGGCCACCGCATGGGTGCCTTGTACTGTGATGGGGTCGATGTCCAAGCGTGAGTCTGGGCGCTCCCAGATGCCCTTCATGAGCGTCTGGATCTGGCTGGCATCCGTGGCCGGTGCGGCGCGTGCAGCGTCGCCCACCAGCAGGCCCAGCGCGATAAGCAAGGTGCAGAAAGCCGTCTTCATGGGTCAACTCCTGTTGAGATGCATCAGAAACCGATACGCAGGCCCAGCTGCGCATTGCGGCCGGGCATGGGATAGCCGGTGCGATAGGCGTAATTGCGATCCAGCAGATTCTCCACCGCAACAAACACTTCACCTTCGTTGCCGAGTGCGGCCACGCTGCGCGCGACGCGCAGGTTGACCACTGCGAAGGGAGACACGCGGCTGAAGCCAGAACCTTCTGCCGAGCGCGCCTTGCCCAGCACGTACATGGCATCCTGATACTGCGCGTCGGCACTCAGGCGCCAAGCCTGCCATCGGGTATTCACACCAGCACTCAACGCCCGGCGCGGCGCATAGGGTGCCTGCGCCAGATCCGCGTCCAACCAGGTGAAGCCGGCGAACAGCTCGGCGTGCTCACCGGCCGCCGCGGTCACCGTGGCCTCTCCGCCAAGCATGCGATAGCTGCCCAAGTTGGTGAACATCGGCATTGCTACTGCCGGCGGGAAGGCAAAGACATAGCGGTTGCGGTAGTCGTCCTGGAACAACGACGCATCCACTACGACGCCCGGTGCGAGTTCAAAACGGGCGCCGATTTCCACGTGCTTGCTGGTTTCAGGCTTCAGGCCTTTCCAGCTTTCCGCCAGTGCCGGTATCAGCGACGAAAGCACTACCACGCCTTGACCCGGGTAGTTCACTCCGCGCGAAGCATTCATTCGCAGGCTTACGGGCCCATCGCTTAGCAACACACCCGCGTGGGGCGCCAACGTGTTTTCAAACACGTTGTGGTCGTAGGCCCGGAGACCGGCCGATGGGGTGAGGGTCCATCGGCCCCCGAGATCAATGGGATGGGCATAGGCCAGGTGGGGAGCGGCGATGCGCAGGGAAGGTCCTCTGAAGTAAGCGGCCGGCGCCGGCGAAACACGCTGGAAGCGCACCGTGCCATCAATCTGGTCGATGTCCACGCCGCCACTTACGGTACCGCGGCCTGCCTGCACTGACTCGGTCCAGCGGATGCCTTTAAGATCGAAGTCCGACAGCGTGTCTCCATCCAAGCCGGGTTGGCTCAGTGCACTGCCCCGCCCGCTGTTGCGGTACAGCGACAGCTCGCCGGATGCCGCGTCGTGCATGTGCTGCACTGTGGCCGTGATCAGGGTGCCGCGGGTATTGAACTGGCCAGAGCGGGTCTCAGGTCTGCCCACCTCGCCAGGATCAGACACCCGGTTGTCAGCGGACAGCAGCGTGAGTCCCACCCGCCAGTGGTCATCCACACGATAGCCCAGCTTGGCCATGCCGTTGAGCAGACGTCCTTCCCCGTGTGATCGGGCACCGTCAGAGCGGGCATACCCTTGGGCCACTACGTAGTCGATGTCGCCCGTGCGTCCGCTGAGCAGCGCGTTTTCGGTGACCGTTCCGTAGCTTCCACCGGTGAGCTGCAGGCCGTTACGTTGCCCCTGATCGGGAGCGGCCGTGGTGGTCAGGTCGATGGCGGAGAAGGTGTTGCCGTACCGGTGAGGTTGCGGGCCCTTCAGCACATTGATCTGCTGCACTGCGTGTACGGGCAGCAGGTCGAGCAGCGGGTGGTCCCAGACCCCCATATAGAAAGGAATGCCATCGATGTAGGTTTTGATCTCCGACCCCGGGCGGCTGGCGCCCTGGCCCCGGATGTAGACCGCCCCGCCCTCGCCACCGCCGAAGGCGCCGACCGGGTTGAAGCGCGAGACCGTAACGCCCGGGGTGCGACGCAAAGCCGAGGAAAGGTCCAGTGCGTTCAGATCACGGATCTGCTGGGCACCGACGACCGTGGTCAGCGAGCCGTGTGCGTCGATTTCGTTGGATTCGATGATGGGCGATGCGACCACTGAAATACGGTCCAGCGAGGTGGCCTCGATGGGCTGCGCATGGGCCGCGGGCACGCAGAGCGCGGCAAGGGCGAGCGCCAATGGGCGGGTGCAAGGAAGAGACATGGGTGTCCTTTGAACAAACGCGCGCAAACGCACATCCTCCGGGTAATCGGAGGGGGTAAACCTGGGAACGAGGCCACTACCGCGCTGTTGCGGAGTCAGGACCATCGGTATGAAAACCTGGGAGCGGCGAAGCGCTCAGTTCCGGCGCAGCGGGGGACCCGTGGCCCAGTAGCCTTCCGCGCGCGTGAGCAGCGGCAGGGGCTGAGGTGCTGCCGGCGGGGGGGCGACCGTCGGGAGCATGCTGCCCGTCCAGGGCAGCGCGGAGATGCCGCCCAGCAAACGACCCGCCAGCACGCAGTAGGCGCAGTCATGGTCAGCCGTGGCCTGCTGCGTACCCTTCGGTTCAAGGTCGCCGTGCGAAAGCACCTGCGGGGTGCCACGGACAAGCCATGGCGATGATGATTCGAGGGCATCGGACGCTGGGCCGTTCGCCACGCCGTGGCAGATGTCCGATGCAATGAAGGCCCCCGCTGCTGGATGCACCAGGCTGCGCGTAAGTACCGGCCCGGCCATGATCAGCAGCACCGCCAGCAACGCGGCCTGGGTCATCCATCGGTGGAGGGTATCCATACGCTTCACGCGGCGAGTGTAGGGTCCAATCTCGTCCTTTTCCATTCAGGAATGCCAGGTGCGACCACATGTCGCACCGGCTCCTGGCCGCCGGGCACCCGTCCGGCCTTGCCCTACAATGCGTGGGTGCGCTTCCGTCCCTTCCACCGCAACCTCGGCCTCATGGCGCTCGTCGCCATGCTGCTCATCGTGCTTGCCCCATTGGTAAGCCGGTGGGTTGCGCACAGCGCGGCAGCAGGCCACAGCGAAGCAGTACACGCCATTGAGCACCAGCCTGCTGCGATGCAGCAGCATGAGGGTGGCGAGCATCACCACCACGGTGCTGGCGACGCGACAGAAATGATGATGTCCGCCGACCACGACCACGACCACGACCACGATGCAATGGTCGCGCACGCCGAGGTGCGTCCGCCGCAGGATCATGCCGGCAAACCCCGCAACGACCCGCATGCCGGGCACGATATGGGCGTGGACTGCGACTACTGCCTGATCGCAGCGCGCATGGTGAGCCTGCTGGTCGCCCTGTTGCTCGCGCTGATCGGCTGGCGCCCGCCACACTTTGCCCGCGCCTGGACGCTCAGCTGGGGTTCCAGCATTGCCGCCGGGCACCTCGGCGCCCGCGGCCCTCCCCTGCGCGCTTGATCGCCCGCGCCCGCCGCGCGGACACCCAGCCGATGCCACTCAACGCCTACGCCTGACTGCGCGGGCGCAAAGGCGTTTCCCGATCTCCGCACTACCTGGCTTATGCCGGGTGGTGCCATTTGCTGTGACCATGAACCAGAACCTCATTCGCACCACGCTTTCGCTCAGCCTGGCCACCGCGCTTGGCTGCCTTTCCCTGTTGTCGACCGAAGCATCCGCGCAGGATGGCACTTCACTTACCCTGGGCACCGTGCAGGTAACCAACGACGGCTCTTGGGACCGGAATTCACGCACCGTTTTCAGCTCCGTCGACGTCATCGGTGGAGACCTGCTGCAGTCGCAGCGCGTTGAACACAGCTGGGAGCTGCTGATGAACGCGCCCGGCGTGCAGGTGACCCAGTTCAAGATGGGCACCGACGCAGGGCGATTCTCGTTCCGTGGCTTCAACGGCGAGGGCCGCATCAATGCAGTGAAGCTGCTGATCGACGGCATTCCCAGCAACGACAACGCCGGGGGTATGCCCTACCTGGACGCGGTCTGGCCGCTGGATATCACCGCCATGGAAATCGTGCGCGGCACCAACGACGCGCGTTACGGACTCAACGCCATCGCCGGCGACGTCAACGTGGTTACCCGCCAAGGCGGCAATGACGGCCAGCTGAGCGTGACTGCGGGCAGTTTCGGCACGCAGGACCTGCAACTGGCCAAAGGTTTCGAGCATGGGGCGTGGTCGCAGAATTACTTCATCGGCTGGCGGCAATCGGCCGGTGAACGTGACCATGCCGACGCCACGCAACGCAGCTTTGCCGGCAAGTGGTTCTACACAGATCCCGACGGTACCTGGCGCGGAGGCTTGACCATGCGCTACTACAAGAACGCGGCACTGGAAGCAGGCTACCTCAGCTACTCTGAACTGCAGGCCGATCCGAAGCAGTCTCCCGCTTACGCCAAGGACGACCGGAGCGAACGCGAGACCCGCCAGACCGCGTTGCACTTCGACGGTCGCATCGGCAGCAACTGGACGTGGGCGGCCAAGGCCTACCAGAACGACTACCGCAACCAGCGTTGGGTCACCTTTACCCAAGGTGGTGCGCAGCAGGAGCGGTTCAACGATGAAACCCAGCGTGGCCTGATCCTCAATGCCACCTGGCGGCCGGACACCGCACTGGCAGAGCTGGTGGTGGATGCCGGCGTAGATGGCCAATGGCAGAACAACATCGCCCAGCGCTACCGCACCGTGCAGCGTCAACGCCAGGCCACCCTGCGCGACTGGGACTTCGATCTGGATACCCGCGGTGCGTACGTGCAGGCGGTGATCCGCCCGATCGACCGGCTCAAGCTGGTACCGGCGTACCGTGTGGATCGCATCTACGGTGACTTCACCACTGTCTCCTCGGGCACGTCGGCGCCGGTGTACGACTATGGGCTGATCAAGCAGCCCAAGTTCAGCGCTTCCTATGACATCAGCGAGTCGCTGGTTGCCTACGGGAACTGGGGGCGCACTTTCCAGATCGGTAGCGGTAACGGCGCCTATCGCACGCAGGCGGGCGATCTGTCGCCTTCCATCAATGAAGGTTGGGAAGCGGGATTGAAATGGTCGCCAGTGGCGGCCCTGCAGACCCGCGCTGCAGTGTGGGAGCAGACCGCATCCGACGAGGTGGCCACGATCCTCGGTGTGAACGGGACCATTGGCACCAATGAGGTTGGCAACGTAGGCAAGACCCGCCGCCGGGGCTGGGATCTGCAGGCCAACTGGCAACCGGATGCGCGCTGGCGGGCATGGGCGTCCTATTCGCGGCAGAAGGCCACCATCGAAGTCCCCGATCCAAGCGCACCGGCCACCCGCGGCCGGCAGATCGAGAATGTGCCGAACTGGCTGGCCAGCGCTGGCGTGGCGTTCAGCCCCACTCCGGACTGGACCTTCAGTGCCTGGGGTAACGGTCAGGGTGACTACTACGTGGAGCGCACCAATACGTTGGGCCGCTTTGGCGGCTACGCGCTGCTCAACCTGAGCGCCACATACAGGCTGAATTTGCGCAACCAGCTTTCGCTGCAGCTGAAGAATGCCACCGATCGGGCCTATCTGTACGCCTGGTATGACAGCGGCTCCTCGGGCTATTCGCCCGGCGACGGCCGTGCGCTCTACCTGACCTGGGCGCGGGAGCTCTGAGATGAACGCCACCGTCTCCCCTTCCGCCGCGGATCGCCTGCGCTTCTATCGTGCGGTGTGGCGGTGGCATTTCTATGCCGGACTGTTTGTCCTGCCCTTCATCGCCTGGCTGGCATTGACCGGCGCCGTCTACCTCTACCAGAAGCCCATTGATCGTTTGCTCCACGCGGAACTGAAAGTGGTCGAGCCAGCTGGCGCGGAAAAGGCAGCGCCCAGTGCAGATATCGCCGCCGTGCAGGCTGTAACCAAGGGCGATGTCTTTCGCTACACCACACCGGAACGTGCCGATGGCAGTGTGGAGATTGGTGTTGTCGAAAACGACGGACGACGACAGGTCTACTACGTGGACCCCGGCACATCGCACGTGCTGGGCCATTTGCCCGAGAAAGGCACGTTCTCGGGCGTGGTCCGGCGCCTGCACAGCCTGGATCTGCTGGGAAGCTATGCCAGCGCACTGATTGAGATCGCGGCGGGCTGGGCCATCCTGCTGGTCGCCACAGGTGTCTATCTATGGTGGCCGCGTGGACAGCGCGGTGGCGTGATCACCGTACGCGGGCAGCCGGGCCAACGGCTGTTCTGGCGGGACCTGCATGCGGTGACAGGCGTGTGGGTGGGCCTGGTACTGCTGTTTCTGTCAGTCACCGGCATGCCGTGGTCGGTGGTCTGGGGCAAGCAGGTCAATGCCTGGGCCAATGGCCACGACTATGGCTACCCGGCCGGTGTGCGCGTGGGCGTGCCCATGTCCCACCAGCGCCTGGCCGACACCACGACCCCCACCTGGTCGATGCGGCAGGCCCACCTGCCCGTCTCCGATGCGTCGCATGCCCAACACGCGGCGAAGCCTGGCAATGACAGCCACGAGGGACATGCAGGGCACGGTGGGAGCGCCTCTGGCGAACTGTCGCCGCAACCGGGTGCCATCGGCATCGATGCCGCCATCCACGCATTTGAACGTTTGGGATTGGCACCCGGCTACAGCGTCAGCCTCCCGCGCGGGCCGATGGGGGTGTATACCGCCTCGGTGTATCCGGAGGCGCTGGACCAGCAACGGGTCGTCCATCTGGACCAGTACAGCGGGAACGTGCTGCTGGACATGACCTATGCCGACTACGGTCTGCTCGGCCGCAGCCTGGAATGGGGCATCAATGTGCATCTGGGCCAGGAATACGGCATGGCCAACCGCTTGTTCCTGCTGATCGCCTGCCTGGCCGTTGTGCTGCTGTGCGCCAGCGGCGCGGTGATGTGGTGGAAGCGACGCCCGCTGGGCGGCCTGGGCGTTCCGCCGCTCCCACGAGAGGGCCGCAGCGTTGCCGGCGTCTTTGCGCTGCTGTGCATCGGGGGCCTGATCTTCCCGCTCGTCGGCGCGTCGCTGCTGCTGGTCGGACTGCTTGATTTCCTTGCCACCCGCCGCTGGCGTACGCAGCCAGCCTGCTGATTCATTGTTCAACGCCCAGTCGGGCAACGTTTGTTCCCCTCAACGGAGACATGACCACATGAACCGTCACTCGCTGAAATATCTGCTTGCCACCGCGCTGCTTGCGCTCTCCGGTATCGCTTCCGCGGCCGATGCTGCAAAGACGCCATTTGCGCTGCCGGCCCTGCCCTACGCCACCAACGCAATGGAACCGGCTATCGATGCGCAGACGATGGAGATCCATCACGGCCGGCATCACAAGGCCTACGTGGACAACCTCAACGCCAAGGTCAAGGATTTCCCCACACTGGCAAGCGTGTCGCTGGAGGATATCCAGCGCAGCATTTCGCGCTATGACACCGCCGTCCGAAACAATGCCGGCGGCCACTACAACCACAGCCTCTTCTGGACACTGATGGCACCTGTCGGCCAGGGCGGCATGCCGTCGCCGGCACTGCGCAGCAGACTGGTTGAGACCTTCGGCTCCGAAGAAGCGTTCCGCACGAAGTTCTCGGAAGCGGCTACGAAACTCTTCGGCTCCGGCTGGGCATGGTTGATCGTCAAGGTCGATGGCTCGCTGGCCATCACCACCACCGCCAACCAGGACAACCCACTGATGGATGCGGTGGCGGAGCGTGGCATCCCCGTTCTGGCGCTGGACGTCTGGGAGCACGCCTACTACCTGCACTACCAGAACAAGCGTGCCGATTACATCAAAGCGTGGTGGCCGCTGGTCAACTGGCAGCAGGTCAATGCCCGCTATGACGCAGCCTCCAGCAAGCGCTGAGCCCCCCTTTTTGCACCACAACTAAAACTCTAAAGCTGACATGACCCCTGGAACCCTCATCAGCACCGCCATCGTCATGGCACTGGCCTGCGCGGCGCCGTCGGCCTTCGCCGTAGAAGATGCGGTGCCTCCCGCGTCGCGTGCGTCCAATGAAGCGCCCAGCTGGACGTTGAAGCCGGTGGAGGTGACCGCCACGCGCGGCACCTACGCCGCCTCGACCACGTCCGCCGCCACCCGCACCGATACGCCCATCACCGAAGTTCCCCAGTCGGTGCAGGTCATCACCAGCACCCTGCTGCGCGAGCAGGACCGGCGCACACTGGGTGATGCACTGGTCAACGTTTCCGGCGTTACCCCCACGCGCTCGGACGAGAACCTGTTCATTCCGCCTATCGTGCGTGGGTTCCCCGCCGAGGTCTATCTGGACGGCTTGCCGCTGTTTGCAGGCAACCAGCAGGCCTACGACCCCACCGGCATGGTGGGTATTTCCAGCATCAGCGTGCTGAAGGGGCCCAGTGCGACGCTCTATGGCGGTGGTCTCGGCACGCCGCTCGGCGGCGTCATCAACATTGAAAGCGAACGCCCGGACCCATCGGCGTCCAGCGGCTACGTCGCATTGCGCGGGGGCAGCTTCTCCACCTGGAACCCCTACGCGGATATCAACGTTCCGCTGTCTTCTACTGTCGCAGCGCGGATCAGTGCGGAGTACCAGAAGAACGATAGCTGGATCGATGAGGTTCATGGCGAACGCTGGTCGTTGCAACCCAGCCTGCTCATGCAGCTGAGCGACGCCACCGAGTTGCTGCTGCAAGGCCAGTTCAACCGGCGTCGCGCTCTGGAGTATTCCGGACTGCCTGCTGATGCGGCCCTGGCCGGGGTGCTGGACCGGGACGCCTTCCCCGGCTCGCCGCAGCGCCAGCCGCTGACCAGCAATGACAGCAGGATGGGTACCGCCACCCTGCGTCACGCCTTCTCTGACCGGGTAGATCTGACCGTGACCGCGCGCTACTTCCGCGGCAAGGTCGACGAGAGTGGCAGCTTCGTCTTCCCCGGCCTGGCGCCCACGGACACGGTTGCACCCGAGTACGACGTCTTCCCCATCACGATGGTGAACCGCACCAAGGAAGCAACGCTGGATGCGAACCTCTCGGTCAAGACTGACATGCTGGGCGGGGAACACAAGCTGCTGGCCGGCATCAACTACGACTGGACAAGCTTCTACAGTGGCATGGGCCTGTTCATCAGTGACAGTCCTTCCGGCGTGATCAGCCTCGCCGACCCTCGCTACACGCTGCGCTACACCGCGCAGCTGCCGGTCAACTCCTACACCGATGATCGCTTCACCACCATTGCCGGCTACATCCAGGACCAAGTCACCTATGGCCGCCTGCACCTGACCGGCGCCCTGCGTTGGACGTCGCTCAAGTTCGTCGAGAACAGCAATATCGGCGTGGCCAACGACAAGACCTTCAGCCACGTGTCCCCGCACTTCGGGGCAACGTATGACCTGTCGCCGGGGGTCGCCCTGTTTGCGGGCTATGCGACCGCGTTCCGCGCACCGTTCGGCTTCATCGGTCTTGCCACGCCTGAGCCTGAAACGTCCACCAACGTCGAAGGGGGCGTGAAGCTGTCACTGCCTGGGCATGGGCTTTCCGGCACCGTCGCCGTATTCCGGCAGAAGCGCGAGGACGTGGCGGTGTCCGATCCAAACAACGTGGGTTACTACATCCAGAGTGGCCGCCAGCGCGCACGCGGGGTGGAAATGGACATGGTATGGGAGCCCACGCCGGCCTTCTCCCTGTTGGCCAACTACGCACACACCAGCACGCGGGATGAAGGCGCCGCCCCCGGGGATCGCGTGGCCCGCGTGCCGGACAACAGCGGGCGCCTCGCCGCACACTATCGACTGCTGGAGGGGCCGGCAAAGGGTCTGGCCTTCGGCGCGGGCGTAACCGCCGTCAGTGCCAGGGAGCTGACGCTGCCCAACACCATTGCGATCCCCGGCTACGCCGTGTTCGACGCACAGGCGTCCTACGACTTCGGGCGGTTCACGCTTGGTCTGTCGCTGGTGAATCTTACCGGCCGTAAGGCGTGGGACCCCTACTCCTACATGGGCTACGCCGTGGTAGCACCCAACCAGCCCCGGTCGGCCTTCGTCACGCTCAGGATGGATCTCTGATGGAAAACCCTCTCAAGCGTCGGCTCGCTGTTGCCGCCCTGCTGTCGGCCGTCAGCTGCGCTTCCTCTGCTACCGCATCGCCCGCAGCGTCAACGGGCGGCGTGGTCATTCCGCTGTATCCGGCTGGCACGACGCAGTCGCTGGGCGTGCAGGAGCTGCATGACACGTTGGATACCGGCGAGACGCTGATCTACGACGTGAGTGAGCCAACCCTGGAGATGTACCGGCCCGCACCCGGCAAGCAGAACGGAACAGCGGTCATCGTGGTTCCCGGGGGAGGCTTTGTTGCCCTTAGCTATGTTCGCGGCGGCACGGACGTAGCGCGCGCCCTGGCCGAACGTGGCATCACTGCCTTTGTGCTGAAACACCGCACAGTGCGCAGCGGCGATGGGCCGATGCGTATTCCCGCGGTGCACATGAAAGAGATGGAGCAGGTGATGTCACGCGCCCAGACGGGCTCGCCCGTAGAGATGCCGCCGTTTGCCGGAGAGCCAAACGCCGTCGAGGACGGCGCGCGCGCCATGACCCTTGTGCGGCAGCGTGCTGGTGAGTGGGGCGTCACTCCAGGCCGGGTAGGAATGATCGGTTTCTCCAGCGGCGCCTACCTGGCTGCAGACCTTGCCATCGGTCCCAAGGTATCACGCCCCGATTTTGTCGGGCTGATCTACGGTGGCCTGCGCACGCCTGTTCCTGCGAATGCTTCGCCGGCATTCATTGCCGGCGCTGCCGACGACGACTATCAGGCCAACGATCCCATGTTGCTCTACAGCGCATGGCGGGGTGCTGGCGCACCAGCGGAGCTGCATCTGTACGAACGTGGAGGGCACGGCTTTGACCTTCACCCGAAGGGCATGACCAGCGATCTCTGGTTCGGTCAGTTCATTGCATGGATGCAGGTGCGGGAGCTGATGCCAACGTCGGGGAGGTAAGTACTCTGCAACGCATCCCTGCAAAGAAGCCTTGAAAGTGCCGCAAGGACTGGGCCGTGATCGAATGGGTGATGGTGCATGCATAGGGCGCACCTCTGCTCCGAACCCGCCATCAAATCAACCGCGATAGGTCCTCCCGTTCGCTCCGCTAACGGTGTCCGCTTCTTGATCCAGGGCTACCTGGGCACAGCTGACGCCGTGCTGCCTGCCCTGCTCAACCGCGCCATGCTTGAACTCGGCAGTAAACTTCCTACGCTTTGACGTGAACACTCATCATGGCCTCGAACGCCTTTTTTGTAAGTGTCCGGGAAAACGTGTTGAAACCCACCACAGTTCGACCACTGTACGGCGGAGCTACTGCGCTTCCGCTGCTCCTTCAGCTGCGGCCTTCTTGAGATTCAACTTTGCCATCCGAGCCCTAACCCCACCTTCTCGATCACCTAACCGCTGAAGAATCTGCCGTTCACTGAGCGTAAAGTGCTTCTTCTTCGTTAGTGCAACGTGCGCCAGCGTCGGATGAGCCACAAGCGGCGCCATGTCGCCATCGAGCACGTTCGTATCCAAGAAAACAAACCTCTGCAAAGAGCACAATCGGCTAACGAACCGGACGTGATCGAGAGGCGAGCATTTCATGTACATCAGGTTGAGCAAGTGTTCGCCCCTCACCAGGTCCGCAAAACCGCGGACGTTCTTGCAGTTCTCGAAACGCAGTTCACGAAGCTCGTTTAGGTCGCCGATTGGGTCGATGCACTCGAGCTTCGGCGCGAAACCGACGAAGAGTTCGCGCAGACCTTGCATTGTTTCGAGCCCCTTCAAGCTCTGTAGCTTATTGAAATAGAGCGAGAGCCTCTCCAGCGCGGGCAGGACGGACAATTCGGTGATGTCACCTGATGCTGGACTGAATCCGCCCAGTGCCAAGCCCTTCAAGCGTACGAGGCTTTCGTCGACGCGAAATTTCCTGTTCCATGGTTGGCCTAGCGATTCGAGCTTAGTGAAGGGACTAAGGTCGTCGATGGCATTCGGCCCCGCGTTGGTGAAGAAATGCTTGAGCCACTCGGCATTTCCTCGCAGAACGGACAAATCGACTTTGTCAAAAAGCATCAAGTGAAAATCAGCCACAGGAAAGAAGGCCTCAATGAAATCGATACTCTTGAGGCCAGGATTCTCGTGATCCGAAATGCCGAGTTGCGTGTACTGCCCGGTTCTCCACAGCTCTACGCACTGGGGTACGTGCTCAGCGTCGACGTAGAGCGTGCGGCCTTGCAGTTCGAATTCGAACACTGAATCAACCACTCGTGTCCGTCCGGGCATGCCAGCTTGATCACTTTTCATGGCGATCAGCTTGCCACGACCCAGGACTTGCCGTACAGCGCGGCCAGCAATTCGCCATTGGGGCCACCCTGGACGATGTACTTCCCACCTCCTCCGCGAATGCTCGAGCACTCAGAGGGAAGTGGCGTGAACTGCACTACCACTCTTGCGCACTCGAGCCCATACCCCATTCACGCGTCCTTTTGGCCCCGAGCAGACACCTTCCCTACCCTCGATAAACACCCCTAATCCCATGCCCCGGAGATCTTCGCTTCCGGCCAGAAGTGGACATCTGACCTACCCCATTAGATCTCGCCATTCCCCAACAATATGCTCACAGGTGGATGGCGTAGATGTAAAAGTCGTTATCGCGTTCCCATCCAAGCCCTTCGTAGAGTGCTTGAGCAGGGATGTTAGCTCGACCGGTCTGAAGCTCAACTCTACCTGCTCCGCGTCGGCGCGCTTGCTCGACCGCCTCGACCATGAGTGCTCGCGCCAATCCCGAACGCCGCGAGGGCTTGTTGACGTAGAGGTCGTAGAGAATGAAACTCGAACAAGTACTTACTGAGTCAAACAACGGATAAAGCTGGGTAAACCCCGCAACGCCCGTTCCTTCATTCTCGGCAACCAAAACTAGTGAATCACCCTCAGATAGGCGCGACCGCATAAATCGCTTTGCTAAGCCCAGGTCACTAGGTTGCGCATAGAACTGGCGGTACTCATCAAAAAGCACCGCGAGTTGTTCAAGGTCAGCCACGTCTGCGACACGGACATTCACGCTCACTGTTTCACTCCTGAATAGGTGAGGAAATGGACCATACGCCTGGAACCCTATCTGAGGCTACCGAGCCGCAGCCGCGTTTTCAAGGTTGCTTGGGCTGGCGACTAAAGCCTCAATCTTGAGCTCCCTACCGGCCCGACGACCTGAGGTCGCCATGTCGCGTGCACGGCTAAAGCGTTCCGTAGAGATGGGGAAGGTCGGCGCGTTAGAAAGGGTCCGTCAATAGTCGTGGTCGCCATTGTCCCTCTATCGTCGCCACCTACGGAGCCAACAACTCATCGCCGATGCCGAACGCCCCGACACGACGCCGCCTCTGTACCGCCCTGCTCACCGTAGGTCCTGGGCTGATTGTGCCTGGCGTCGGAGCAAGCAGGCGACTGTCTGGGAGCCGCCAGTCGTTGACGGCCCTGCTTGAGGCTGAGCACCAGCCGGGAATGGCTGCAGTCGTCGTGGAGCGAGGGCGGATCGCCGAAACAGGCACTGCGGGACTGCGCAGGGATACCAGCGCCGCGCGGGTCGATCGGCATACCGGGTTCGAAATCGGCTCTATCACGAAAGTATTCACTGCCCTGCTGGTGTTCCGGCTCCGGCAGTGGGGCTGGCTTGATACGGACGCCCCTATAGCACGCTACCTGGATGCACTACCAGTGGCATGGGAGCCCATTACACTGTCGCGCCTGCTGAGCCATACATCCGGCATTCCGAACTATCTGAACGAGAGCAACTTTCTCGAATTGATGCCGATGGATCCTGCGCCTAGAGAACTATTGGCAATGGTCGGGAAAGCGCCCCTCGAGTTCGCCCCAGGAACACGATTCGCTTATTCGAATACGAACTACATACTGCTCGGCCTTGCCATTGAGCGGGTGACGGGCATGGACTACTGGCAGTTTCTGCAGGACGAAATCCTGGGGCCGCTGGACATGCGCGATGCCGGGCCTCGTCGCATCGGCGACCACCGCAGCATTGCCCAAGGACACCTCTACCAGGATGGACATTGGCCCGATCCGCCCATCACCGCACCAGGCTCCGCCTGGGCTGCTGGAGGGCTGCTCGCCAGCATCGACGACATGGCACGTTTCGCCGTAGCGCTGGACCGGGGCGAGCTGCTACCCCATGCATTGCTGCGTGAGATGTGGCGCGGCACACGCCTTGCTGACGGTACTACAGCCAGCTGGGGCGTTGGCTGGGAGTTGGCTGAGGACGGCGACGTGGTGGGGCATGGCGGCGGAACGGCAGGCTTTACGGGATACATCCGACACGTTCCTTCGCTGCGGCGAACCGTCGTAGTGCTTGTCAATCGCGCCGGAGACGTCGGCCCGCAGGGCATCGCTGAGCGCCTGGACCAGGGGTCGCGCGCAAGCAAGGGCTGAACCGCCCGGGTACCAACTCATGCTCGCTAGCAAGCCCAATTCAACCAGCTGCCACAGGTTGTCCCCAGCTTGAGAGTACCTCGCAGCAGGTTCACCGATCCAACGCTGCGGCCTGAACTGCCTCTCGATCAAGCTCGAATTCGAGTGCCTGGATAGCTCGGGACAGTGCTGTACGCGCGTGCTCTCTTGCCGCGTTCACAACGGCGGGGTCTGCTGACCGTGCCAGCGCCTCGAATGCCTTCTGCAGCCGGATGTTGACCTCCAGCGAGCCGGCCGCATCCCTGGAGATTGGTGTGAATGCATCCTCGAACATGTCGCGGACATCGAGGCACTGCACGTGCACACGCGCATAAAGCACATCACACGTCGCAGCGTCCCCAGCGTGGCTGGCCCATGCACAGAGCAGCCTGACACAGGTCCTGATGACGTCGATGCAGGTGCCAGGGTCGTTCACCGCAGGTGACATGGCTCGCTGGGCAATTTCCGCAAGCACGACCAGTCCGAACCGTGGGTCATTCTCAATGGAGCGCGCGTCACTGAAGGAAATGGCTGAGATCACTTCACTCTGCACGTCCGGAAGTGGATTTCCCTCGATGGCTATCAAGGGACGGGCCGGAGTTGCGAACGTACCCGGCTGGCAGAGCAGATGAACGCGCAGATCATGTTCCTGTGCAATGCCGTCGATCCGGGCGACGTCCACATGTTCAACGTAGGCAACCTGATCGCCAACCAGCAGTACCGCCCCCTCCCCTACCGGGACAGCACTGGCTCCGCCGAGCCGAGGCTCCGCGGCGCGGCGCTTCATTGCCGCTTTGGTCGCCCGCTCCACCAGATCGATGGTTTCGCCAACGCGGCCAAAGCGTGAGAACTGCTCGATAGCCCTGAGCAACGTCACTGTGATGACAATGATGACCGCGATGGTTGCCCCGAACAGCACAAGCCGGCCGCTGTCCCCGTAGATCCCGGTGCTGAGCGCGATGAGGCCCACGATCGAGAACAGGAAGGCACCAATGAAGGTGGCCAGCGCACCTTGGGCCCGGGTGTCTTCGATCAGCAGGCGGGCCGCGCGCGGGGTGGCGCTGCTGGACGCGGACCCGTATGCCGAGACCATGGTGGACAGCGAGAAGGTGGTTACCGTCAGCATCGACGCGGCAAGAATGCCAAGAATGTTGCCGACGGAATCTGCGCCGATCCGTGCGGCTAGGCCGACGGGAATGAGGAACTTCAGGAACGCGCCCGCCAACGCCGTGATGATGCCTAGGGCGCCATACAGGGTCGAGCGGAACCACATCCGCTTTGTAACTTTGCTGGCTGCAAGCCTCAATCTGGTGAGCATGGGCTACTTCCTGGGAAGTTCGACCATCAATAGCACGGCCGGGCGCCGAGGCCACGTCAACGCAGGGTCATGCCCGACCCAAGGCAGATGCCGCTACTCCGGGCGGCATCTGTGTGCAGATTCTACGAGCGCACCTTGTCCAGGAACTGACGGTGGCGCTCGTATTGATCGAGCACATCGTGGATGAGTTGAACCTTGGTCCATCCCATGACGTCGTAGTCCTGCCCGCCCTCCCGCAGATAGACCTCCGCACGGTAATGACGGGTACCCTCGCTGACCGGCCGACGGGGATCCTGCAGGGCGAACGTCGGCGGCTCATAGGGCTGGGGCCGTACCGAGTAAAAGAAGTCCATCTCCTCGCCATGGCCAACCTGCAGCCACGCACGACCATCCTCCCCCTTGGAGACTTGGACCGGCAGATCCTGCTTGCGCAGCTCAGCCGCAACCTCTTCCAATGCCGGGATGACACGCTGCTCGATGAAGCCGGTCACCTCGATCTTCAACGGATTGTGCGCCAGCAGGCGCAGGCGCGCCCGCCAATCCTCGCTGGTGCCCGGCAGGATACGTGCATCCCGCAGGATCGAGCGCTTGGTCGCATCCAGATGCATGGCCTTCAGCAGTCCCCAGCACATCAGGATCATGACGATCGTAAATGGCAACGCGCTGGCAATGGTGGCTGCCTGCAATGATTCCAAGCCGCCGGCCACCAGCAGGGCAATCGCAAGGCCGCCGACCAGCAGCGCCCAGAAGATCCGCTGCCAGACCGGCGATTCCTCCTCACCCTTCGAGGTAAGCATGTCGATTACCAGGGCACCGGAGTCCGCTGAGGTTACGAAGAACAGCGCAACCAGGATGACCGCCAGCGAAGAGGTCAGCATGGTCAGCGGCAGGTGCTCCAGGAACTCGAAGAGCGCCATCGAGCTGTCGGTTGAGACCGCCTGCACCAACTGCTGGATGCCCTCCGCCCGCACCATGTGCAACGCGGTGTTGCCGTAGATGGTCATCCAGAGGAATGTGAAGCCAAGCGGCACAAGCAACACCCCCACCACGAACTCACGGACGGTGCGTCCACGTGAGATGCGCGCGATGAACATGCCAACGAAGGGCGACCAGGCAATCCACCAGCCCCAGTAGAACAGCGTCCAGCCACCCAGCCAACCCGTGGGTTCGTAGGCATAAAGGTTGAAGGTCATCGAGAACAGCTGGGAAACGTACATGCCGGTGTTCTGCACCAGTGCCTGCATCAGGTGCACGGTGGGTCCACAGACCAGCACGAAGGCCAGCAACGCTGCCGCCAGGATCATGTTGAGCTCGGACAGCCTGCGTACGCCGCTGTCCAGGCCAGCCACGACCGAGCCGGTCGCCACCAGTGTGATGACGGTGATCAAGCCAACCTGGACGAGCGTACTGACCTCCAGACCGAACAGGTAGTTCAGGCCGGCGTTGATCTGCATGACGCCCAGTCCCAGCGAGGTGGCCAGGCCGAAAATGGTACCCAGCGCGGCAAACGTGTCTACGGCATGTCCCAACGGGCCGTGGATACGGTCGCCGATGAGCGGATACAGCGCGGAGCGGACACGCAGCGGGAGATTGTGTCGGTACGCAAAGTACGCCAGCGACAGCGCAACTACCGCGTAGATCGCCCATGCGTGGATGCCCCAGTGGAAGAAGGTGATGCGCATTGCCTGGCGGGCAGCGGCGGCGGACTCAGGCGAACCAACCGGCGGCGTGGCGTAGTGCATGATGGGCTCGGCAACGCCGAAGAACATCAGACCGATGCCCATGCCGGCAGCGAACAACATTGCGAACCAGGAGCCGTAGCTGTAGTCCGGCGTACTGTGGTCAGGGCCGAGCTTGATGCGGCCGTAACTGCTGATGGCGACGCCGACGACGAAGACCAGGAAGCCGGCTACTGCAAGGATGGTGAACCAACCTGCATCATTGGCGGCCCATGACTTGGCCGCGGTGAACCACCGCGTGGCCATTTCGGGCGCGAAGGCGGCAAGCGCCAGCAGCGCGATGACGATGGCTGCCGTGGGAATGAACACCTGCGAAAGGATCCGCTGGCGAACGGGGGGATGTTGCGGAGCCGTGCTCTGCATGGATACCTCCGTGTTATTGGGTGGAAAAACCTGCGGCTTGCGCGAGGCCGATCAGAAGTAGAAGCCGATATTGAGGTTCAGCCGCGAATGCCAGCTGGAAAGGCCTCCTTCGTCGATGCCGATACCATCACCACCGGCAAACCACATGTTGCGGCCAGCGATCCAGTCGACATAGGTGAGCATGATGCCTTTCTGCAGGCTGCAACCGGTCACGTTCTGCCACGAATCACGAAGGCCAGCGCGGCGCCCGACCGGGCGGGTCATGCTGAGGTTGTTATAGCAGGTGATGTCATCCAGCCAGCCCTTCTGGCCGAACGAATAGGCGATGTTGGCGCTTGGCACATCCGCCTGCGCTGCAACCTGGAAGGGGGATTGGAACGCCGACATTGCGATGCGATCTCCGGGCACGTCATACCGGTACCGCGCCCACTGCAACTGCGCGGTCCAACCATCGCGCTGCCACTGTGCGTGGAGTGCCGCGCCCTGATGACCGTAGTGACGCCGTGTCTGAGTGTTCTGCACCTTGCCAGCAAACGCTGATGCGCCTAGCAACAGTTGGCCGCCACCCCAGTCGCGCGCGCTCTCCACGCGTGCATGCAGTCGTTGCCGCTCGCGATACGGCAACGCCTCGGTCTGCGCGACATCAAAGGAGTAGCGATCGTAGCGAGCCCCGGACCCGTATTCGTCTCCAGAGAACCAGCCAAGATGCCAGGTTGTGCTGCCGCTGCGGTGAATCACCACAAGGCCCGGATCGTAATCATCCTCGATGCCCAGGTAGTAGCCGGAGCCGAACCAGAAACTCTGCGAAACGGTGGGGAGCAGCCCGAACGGGACTTGCTGGATACCTGCCTTGAGCTGGGTAGCATCGGAGAACTGCCAGCCCGCGTAGGCGTGATGCACGGCGTCGAAGCCATCGTACCAGCGGTATTGGGCGGAGAAGGAAAACGGTCCGGTTCCAGCGTCAAGGTCTGCACGCATCAGTTCAAGCTGAAGGCGGCTGGTCGGCCCGTAGTCGAGCCATCCGTAATTGAACCTTACCGCACCACCAGGCTCGAAGTAGGAGTCGCCGATCCGACCAGGTTCGTATGCCTCTGTGGGTAAGGAAACGCTGGCGAGCAAGGCAATGGCAATAGAGGAAATTGCTCTCACGATCGGGCTGTCTGCCTCTGTGTTCTACATGCGAAAGCGCGCCAGTGTAACGTTGCATGTTGTGAAGAGCGCGTCGGCCGATGGCCGATTCAGTGCAGTTCCGCATCATCAGGAGTGGACAGCGCCCCATCGATCGAGGCGACCTTATCGTCAGACGTCGGCAACGATCATGACGTCAGCGATTGACGTGGACCACGACGCGTTAGGTTGGCTCAGCAATCGGTGCCGCAGCTCGCCGTGTTTTTGCCGTGTCGCTTGGCGTCATACAGGGCCTGGTCCGCTCTAGCGAGCCACTCTTCGGCACTGGTCGTCGTGGGCGCTGCGGCAATGCCGATGCTCACGCTCAGGTCCAGCATTGCGGCATCACTGCCCGTATCAACGTGGAGCAGGCTCCTGATCTTCTCTGCCAGCAGCATGCCCTCAGCCGGCGTCTGCCCGGCGAGCAGCAGCGCGAACTCATCTCCGCCCAGGCGCCCCGGTGTGTCGCCGGGGCGTGACACGCTGCGCAGGACCGCAGCGATACGACGCAGTGCTTCATCGCCGGTGCGATGGCCCAAGGTATCGTTGATGCGCTTGAAATCGTCCACGTCCAGCATCAGCAGGCAATCCGTCCGGCCCAGGGCGCGCCCCGCTTCGATCATCTGCTGGGCGCGGTGCATGAGGTAGCCGCGATTGGCCAGTTCCACCAGTGGATCCATTCGGCTGAGTCGCTGCAACTGCCGATTCTGTGACCTGACCCGGCGCGCAAGACGCCAACTCAGTGCACTCAATCCGATCCCGTAGACAAACAGGAACGGAAGGCTGAGCAGGAATGTTCGGGAAGAAGTGGCCGGCTGCCATGGCGTGCCCATGGCAAGCCATGCAGCAAGGAAACCGAGCAGAAGCCCAGCCGTGGCCTTCAGCGCCAGCCGTGTACCGCCGGCCGCGATCTTGTCTGCCACCAGCAGGGCAGCGAAGAGCGCGCTGGGCACAGCGCTGACAGCCATGAAGGCGATCCATGCCCCGCCCAGCAGCGAGTCGACAACCATGCAACGGAATTGCACGACAGCTGGCCGGGCGGCGCGCCTTGTCAGCAGCTGTGCAATGACCGGCCAGACCAGCGCGTTGACCAGTAGAAACACGAATGCCAGCCTGCCCATGCCGCGCTCCAGGCCCACCGATGCAATGGGGAGTGCAGCCAGCAAGGCGCCTACGAAGCGCATCCACCCAATCCGGCGGGCAGCCCCCAAGCCCTCAACCGCAACCTCGTCCGAATCAGTGAAGAATGGCATCGCGTCCCCCACCCGTATCCATGATGTCCCCAGGCGCCTTCTGCTCCTGCGCAGTCTGTCGCTTTGCTGTCAACGGCAGGTCAACGCACGTTGCGGCGGCTAGTATCGCTCCCGCCTGAGATGGCGGTGGCAGTCGTCAGTGACCGATCGCGCTCGCCGATGCGACGCGATAGGGCCATGCTGCGACGCTCCTCCAGCCAGGCGTGAAGCATGGGCGGCGGCATCGGTTGCGCGAAGAAATAGCCCTGAAAATACTCGCAGCCCAGCGAGATCAACAGGTCGCGTTGCTCCGCCGTCTCGACCCCTTCCGCCAGCGCACTCATGTCCATCACCTGGGAGATCTCAACAATCTTGCCCAGCAGGCGCTGAGCACTCTCCTGGGTGGTGACCTCCTGCGCGAACTGCCTGTCGATCTTCAGCTTGCGAATGGGTAAGGTCCGCAGTGTGGACAGGGACGAATAGCCCGTGCCGAAATCATCCAGTGCCCACGTCACGCCCAGTGCCTCAAGATCAAGCATTCGGTCGATCATCTCTGCCGTATCGGTGGATAGTGCGGATTCCGTGAGTTCCAGTTCCAGCAAGGCGGGGTTGATTCCGCTTTGATTGACCAGCTTGGCTACCGAGGGGACGAACGCCTCATCCAAGAGTTGAACCGGACTGATGTTCACGGCCACCCGCATGCCACGCGTATGGACATGCCCGGACCATCCAGCGAGCAGTTCGCAGGCCTGTCGAAGTACTTCCAGCCCTATCTCGTTGATCAATGCACTTTCTTCGGCCAGCGGTATGAACGAGTCTGGCGATAACAGGCCCGCCGACGGATGCCGCCAGCGAACCAGTGCTTCAACGCCGATCACGTCGGCGTCGACATGCACCTGTGGCTGGTAGTGAACCTCTATCTCACCGTTGCGCACTGCGCGTCCGAGCTCACGCTCCAGGCGCAGGCGCTTGCCGATATCCAGTCGGTAGATGCCGAAGATCGCCGCCAGAAGCACCATGGAGATCGCCGTGTTGAAGCGCGCGCCCCAGTGGCGAACCTCTACTGGCGGTGAGATGCCTGGCGCAATTCGATCGATTGCCCCGAGCGCAAACGCTGCAAATATTGCCAGGCAAAGCAACGGAAACACCAGGGAGCCATAGCGTTCGCGCGCTTCGAATGTGAAAGCAGCACCTGCGGCCAAGGGCAGAAGGAACAGGTGAACCGAACGTGGCACGCCTGCGATGGGCGCATCAATGGCCGCAATCGCACACACAGCTGCCAGCACTCCGTGGGCGACGATCAGAATGGACGCACCGTCACTGCGCTTGCTTCGGAGAAGCGCGAGGAAACCTACGGCGATCAAGCCGACAAATACAATGGATAGCTCGGCCCGTCCGAAATACAGGTAACAGGATGTCCAAGCCAGGCCCAGGCAGATGCAGGAGATCCCGGCGAGTGACAGTATGGCGGACACCTTCTCGCGGCGAGCAGCGCCTCTGAATTTCAGAGCGCCACGCCCAGCGTCTAACGCGCGACCCGTCATCACCAGCGCCTCCTCCGACGACCCTTCCACTGCCTCGAATCCGCCCATGCCCGGCAATGGCAGTTCAGCCGTTGGATAGCATCACATGCTGGAGCGAGCTGGCATGCCTGAGAATATCAAAGCAACGCAGGACACCCAAATGTCGGTTTTTTGGCGCATGCCGCAGCACGTATGGCGGCAGTGCAATGTACCTGAGGGCCTTGCCAAGCGCGGTCACCTGGCAATCAGCTGTCAGTGGCGGCTCGATACGCCGAACCTGCTGGCCAGCTCACCTTCACCTCAAGCCCGCCCAGTTTCTCTGAGGTGCCCAGCGTCACGCCCGCGCCGTGGGCATTGGCCACCTCCCTGACAATGGACAGCCCCAATCCGCTGCCCTGCACCCGGCTCCCCAGCGTTCGGTAGAAGCGGTCAAAGACGCGATCGCGCTCTTCCTCGGCGATGCCGGGACCGCTATCGGCGACGATGAGAAACACCCTGCCCTCCTCCTGCATCACGCAGACATTCAGGCGACCGCCGACGGGCGTGTAGCGAACGGCGTTCTCCAGCAGGTTGCGAACCAGCGCGGTCAGCGCGACCTCGTCCCCCCTGATCTCCGCGCTGTCCAGCTTCAGTTCGATGTACTGTCGATTCACGGAAAGGATAGGACGCAGCGCATCCACCTCCATGCCGACCAGGCCATCCAGGCTCAGGCGCACCGAAGTGAATCGGGATACGGCTTCTGCGCGGTTGAGTGTGAGCAGCTGCGAAGCAAGGCGCTCCAGCCGCGCCACTGAGTCGCTGACCATCTCCTGTGCGCGTACCCTTCCTGCATCATCCGGCGCCATGCGTGCGTTGTCTGCATGCACTTTCAGCGCACTGATTGGTGTGCGCAACTCGTGTGCGGCATCGGCTACAAACCGCCGCTCGCGCGCCAGTGCCTCGTTCAGTCGCCCAAGCAGACCGTTCACTGCCTGCACCAGTCCTCGCGCCTCGCGCGGCACGTCAGCCGCGTCCAGTGGCGACATGCGCCCGGGATCACGCCTGCCGATCTGGTCCGAGACGCTCTGCAGCGAGCGGGTCACGTAATTGACGCTCCACCAGATCACCAGCGCCATCAGTGGCAGCGCCAGCAGCAACGGCAGCAGGGTGCCTTCTGCAATATCTTCGGCCAGCTCTTCGCGGATGTCCGACCGCTCGCCAGACTGGAACCATCGGCCCCCACGGGTCTGCAGCGTAAAGGTGCGCCATTGTTCGCCGTCGATTACGGGACTGGCGTAGCCAGCCACCAATGCAGCCAGTGGCCGGGTGGGAGCACTGTCCGAGCGGAGCAACAGGCGCTGCTTCGCGTCCCATACCTGGAAGGCAAGCTTGCTCTCATAGGCATGTCCATCGCTGAACGCCAGCGCGTCGCCCACGCCTTCAGCGTGCCCGTGCCAACCGCGCAGCACAATGGGATCGCCTGGAAACGCAGTCAGATCACTTAGCGGCTCATCTACCAGGCCCATCAGTACCCGCGTGGACTGCACCAGCCGGGCATCGAACATTTCTCCCGCTTCCTGTAGACCGGCGCGATAGCTGAAGAATCCGGCCACGGCCATCAGAACCGCCAAGGTGCTCAGCAGGGTCAGCAGCAGGGTGCGTCGCATCGACCTCATGCATCCGGCTCCGGCGACTGCCCCAGCGCATACCCGATGCCCCGCACGGTACGCACGATCGCAGGGTCGACCTTGCGCCGCAGCTGATGCACATGAACATCCACTGCGTTGCTGGCGACGTCCTCATCCCAGCCGTAGAGGTGCTTCTGGATCGTTTCTCGCGCCATTGGCCGCCCGTTCTGCTCCATCAACAATCTCAGCAGCGAGAACTCGCGGCGGGTCAGATCCAGCGTCCGTCCTTTCCATCGCGCCTCCAGCGTCGCCGGATCAAGATGGAGGTCACCGGCGTCAAGCGTGGGATGCGAACGTCCGCTGCTGCGCCTGACGAGCGCGCGGACGCGCGCCAGCAGCTCGGCGGTATCGAAGGGCTTCCCGAGGTAGTCATCTGCTCCAACGTCCAGCCCGAGCGTGCGGTCGGCCGGGCGTTCACGGGCACTGAGGACCAGAATCGGCACCGGGTTTGCCGCCGCCCGAAGTCGGCGGATCACTTCGATGCCGTCTACCCGTGGCAGACCCAGATCGAGCACCACCAGATCAAAATCCCCATCCTGCGCAGCCAAGAGCGCGGCCGTGCCGTCTTCCACCCAGTCCACGGCGAAGGCGCCTCGTCGAAGTGCGGTCCGGATGCCTTCACCCAGGGAGCGGTCGTCTTCGGCGAGGAGGATGCGCATGAGGGCAGTGTCCAGTCGCGGACTTCACTTTGCAAGATGGCCCATCACATCGTGCAGCTTGGCCTCGATCTCATGCCGGCGGCCGGCATCGGCCACATCCCTTCCTGGCCGGGCTGGTGCTGCCAGTGCCTTCTGCAGCGCCGCCTGCGCCGGGCCCCACTCCTTCTGATCGCGCAGGAAATCGCCGTAGAAATAGTTGGCATCGATACCATTGGGGTCGATATCCAGCCCCTTCTTCAGCATCTGCCGCGCCTGATCGTCATCCCCGAAGCCCAGCGGCCACCCCGGAACCTGGTAGTAGAGCGCGCCCAGACTGGTATACGCCGCACCATCCAGGGCCCGGGGATCCAGTTTCAGCGCGGCCTCGAAATCGGCGCGGGCCTGCTTGACCAGGCTGAGTGCGCCCATGCCACCTTTTTCGCCCGCAAGGCTGGACAGCACGATGCCCTCCCAGATCAGCGCAGCGGCATCCCTGGGGGCCGCTTGCCGGGCTTGCGCGGCCTGCTTGGACAGGGCCATGAACGCCGCCTCGCGCTGCGGCTTGGGCGTCTGGTAGTTGATCTGGGCCCAGCGGTCACGGATCTGCGCCACCGGCACTGATGGTTCGGCAGCCGCAGCGACCCCGACCAATACGGCGGCGGCAATAAGAATGAGATAGAACATGGTCTTACCCTGCGTGCGCTTCATGGGAGGTGTCCTTGCTGGGAGGGGATGCGGAAGAACTCGCTGCGGTGGTGCCACTGCTGGCGTGGCGCCTGACGATGGGTAACTGTTTGCGGAGGCTACGGTCCACCAGCTCGGGCAGCAGGCCGTTCAACCGAGCGAACAGCCGCTCTGGCCAGCCAATCTGCAAGCGCGGATTGCCAGAGCGCAGTGCCTGCAACAAGGCCGTCGCGACCTTCTCGGCCGAGTCGTGGGAAACGCCCAGTTCAGCGTTCATGGCATCCACGGCGCCGCTGTTGAAATCGGTGCGGGTGGCGCGTGGTGAGAGGTACTGGAACTTGACTGTGCTGCCGGCATACTCGCGGCCCAGTCCTTCGACCAGGCCGCGCAATCCGAACTTGCTGGCGCTGTAAGCGGCAAAACCCGGGAAGGCCAGGCTGCCGAACGTCGAGCCGAGAACGGCCACGCTGGCGTGCGACTGCCGCTCCAACAAGGGCAACAAGGCGCGGATCAGCAGCATGGAGCCAACCAGGTTGGTCTGCATCAGCTGCTCCAACGCCTGTTCGGTCTGCGCGCCGAACAGTCCGAAGGCGGCGCTGGCATGGCCTACGACCAGCACCGAAGGCGGCCTGGATAGCGCATCGATTTTCGCCAGCAGCGTGCCGCGGCCCGCCGCCGTGCCGATATCGGCAACGACCGGTATGACAGCCCCTTCCGGCAACGTGTCGGTGAGCGCCTGCAGCCGATCGTGGCCCCGCCCCACCGCCACGACCTGCGCGCCCTCGCCCACCAGGCCGCTGCAGAGCAACCTTCCGATGCCGCCGCTGGCTCCGGTCAGAACGACCGTACGTCCACGCAGGTCCATCAGGCCGCCTCCGCCATACGCGCGCCGCCACTGCGCAGGGTGCGGAAGATATCGCCGTAGAGCACGTAGAAGCGGCGTGCCGCGTGGACAACGGCCTGCTGGTCGCCGGGATCATCCAGCCTGTCCATCAGCGATTTGAAGAAGCCGACATGCTCGATATCGAGATCGCCATGCGAAAGCAGATAGCTGAAGGCGTTGCGCGGAAGATCCAACGACGTCTGCAGGGTGTTTGCAGCCTGCGTTGCCAGCGCCACACTGGTGCCCTCCAGCACCAGTACCATGCCAAAGAAGCCCACAGGGTTCCCGCGCTGGATGGTGTCGTAGGCGTAGCTGACCATGAGTTCGGTGGCCAGTGCGGGTTCAGATGTTGCAGCAGCGGACCGATCACCACCGGCGCCTGCAATATCGTCCAGTACCCATTCCTGGTGGCCCATCTCTTCTTCGATGTACTCACCGATCGCGGTCCGCAGCCATTCCAGGCGCGCAGGCAGGCGCGAGCCACAGGCCATCAGCAGCGGTACCGTGTGGCGCACGTGGTGGTACGCCTGCTGCAGGAACGCCAGATAGTCGCCGCGGTCGATGCGGCCCGTCAGTGCGTCGCCGATGATGGGAATCTCCAGCAGCGACTGGCGCTCGCTGGCGGTCTGGGCAAGAAGGTGATCGTGGAAGCTCATGCAGGGTCTCCGATGGTGCTGAACGCAGGGCGCCGGTAGGCGGCGTCGATCTCTGCCTGGTAGTGGGCGAGGATGGCCTCGCGACGAATGCGACCATTGGCGGTCAACAGGCCGGCGTTCGCACTGAATGGCGCGACGGTGACGTAGCGCGCGATGCGCGCGTAGTCGGGCAGGCCGGCGTTGATGGTGGACAGCGCCGCGTCGAGCGCGCCGGAGCTCTGCTGCGCGATGCGCGGAACCAGCAATGCCAGGTTGTCGGCCTGCCCTTCTCCCCAGACCAGGGCCTGCGCGATGGCCGGGTGCGAAAGCAGTTCGCTCTCCACCCATTCGGGCGACACGTTGCGGCCAAATGCAGTGATGAAGACGTTCTTGCGCCGCCCAGTCACATGCACGAAGCCGTCGGCATCGATGTGTCCCAGATCACCGGTGCGGATGGGCCCCTCCGGCAGCGACTCACCGCCCAGATACCCCAGTGCACGCGCACCGGACACCACGATTTCTCCGTCCATGATCTGCACCCGCACGTGCGGCAGGGGTTGCCCCACCGTGCCATCGCGCTGGGCACCAGGACGATTCAGGCACACCACCGACCCGCACTCGGTCAGGCCGTAGCCTTCGAACACCGGCAGCCCCAGGCGCCGTGCCCGCGACAGAAGACCGGGAGAAACCCGGCCGCCCCCAACGGCCAGGTATCGCAGCGATGCTGGCAGTTCAGCGCCCTGCTCTCCCGCCATGACCAGGGCCAGGAGTAGCTGCGGCACCAGGATGATGCTCTCGGGGCGGTAACGATGGAGGCAGCTCAGCAGCGTGCGGACATCCAACCCTGCTGCGCCGGTGTAACCGATCTCCTGCAGGGACGGCAGCGCGATCTCGGCGCCCGACAACAACGCCGCGTACAATCCCGCGACGTTCTCCAGGAGCGTCGACAGCGGCATCAGGCACAGATGTCGGCGTGGCGCGATGTCACCTGCGGCATCTGCCAATGACGCGGCGGTGGCCATCAACGTTCCGGCAGAGAGGCATACGCCGCGCGGGCGCCCTGTGCTGCCCGAGGTGTAGGTCACGCAGGCCGTGCCAAGCGGCAGGGTACTGCCAGCAGGAGCGTCCAGGCCTAAGCCGTGCGCACTCAGTGTCGGCAACGCCATTGGTGCGGCCGTGATCCCGCACGGCGGCGGCGCGCCCTCCGCCAACACCAGCAGCTGGGCACCGCTGGTCTGCAATGCGTGCTGCACTTGTTCATCCGAGAAGAAAGTGGGCAACGGTACGTGCACCACTTCGGCAATGCGAAGGGCCAGGTCGAGCACCACCCAATCGGAGCCGTTGTCCAGGCGACTGGCAACGCAGGTGATACCTGTCCGCTGCAGCCACTGTGTCAGTTCGATTACGCGAGACCGCAGCTCGGACGCACTCAGCGTCTCCTGAGCGGTCAGTACTGGCTGGCTATGCTGCTGCAGCAGGCGCAGGACGTGCTGTCCATCAGCACTCATCCGGCCACCCCCACGGAACTGGCCGCATCCATTGGGTCTATCGAGCAAGCCTTTCCGCCAAGAAAGGCGATGCCTTCGCGGATATCGCCGCACATCACGCGCGGTTGCGATTCATAGTAGCGGCCCCAGTCGCCCGCGCTGTCGCCCATGCGCTCGGCACGCGCGGGCACCAGTTCGAGCGGTGCCAGATGCAGACGGACGAACGCGTTGCGCAGCTGTTGGGTCGCTACGAACATCACCCAATCCACTTCGGCGGCGCGCAGGACCCAGGCCAGCTGCACGATCAGCTCGCGTGCGATGCCCGCCGTCGACGCGGCAAAGTGGCCCACTTCGGCAATCTGCGCTCGCCGAGGTGCACTGGAAAGGTGCTGCGCCAGCACGGCCTCGACGGGCGCATCCAGATAGTGCTCCACAAACAGCGGGCCACTGTCTGCGTGTCGAAGCCCGACCGCCGCCACTAGTGCCCCCTGCGTATCGCGGTAGGCCAGCAACTGTGGCATGAAGTCACGGACTTCGGCATCGAAGCGCTGACGATAGGTGTCGGCGATGAAGGACTGCACCTGTCCACGTAGCGGATGATCAGGCCCGACGAGGTTGGCTTCCGCGAATCTGCCCGGATGCGGGGCCATTGGAATCGGCTGAGGGATCATGTCCATGGGGCACGATCCTGAAGCGCGCCGATTAAGGCGAAATTAGGCCATTGTTAGCCGATCGTTAGGCATTTGATCGGATTTCGTTCCCAAGCTCGGTTTCAATACAGGTCTCTTGGACTAGAGAACCAAGGCGAGCGTCAGTGCGACGACCAGTGCCAGCGTCAGCAGAAACGAGCCGAGTACGAAGCCAAATGCTTGGAGTGGCCCGGTGCCGTTCAGTGCTACGAAGGTGCGCGTGCGCGCCCACAAATACCATGCAACTGCCAGTGCTCCGATCCCCACACCCCAGCGATGCGCAATCTCTCCACCTGCAGAGCCAGCTGCCTGCGAAACTGCAAGCAGAATCACAAATGGGCACGCAATGAACGCCTGTATCGAAAAAGGCTCCCGCAGCGTGTCGCGGTTGATGGGCAGGCGCTGTCGCCACAGCGTGCTTAGCGCCGCCCCCAGGGCGAAGATGCAGAAGGCAGCTGAACGGGTGAGCAGCAGCCCCTGCTCACTCCCAAACAGCAGCTTGCCTACGGGTCCTGATACCGCGAGGGGGGCGGTGCGCGTAGACATTTCCAATGCGTGCGCCAGGACTACTGACAGAATCAGCATCAGCACAGGGCTGATGGCATCGGCGAATCGTTGTTCCGGATCTTTGGAGAACTCTCGGCGCGTGTAGTGCGCAACCTCGCCCGGCTGCACCAGCACCCTCCACAGGGTCCGCGGGTAGAACACCAGCCACCCTACGAGTTCATAGAGGAACTCCTCAAGCGATCGCAGCAGTCTGATGAGATCCACAAGAGCCCCGGGTCAAATGGTTGAAGGTGAGCTTACTCTCCCTGCCGCCCGGGGCCGAATGGAGTTCGGCTGTCGGCCAAACCATTGCGTTAAGCCTTGTTGAGTCGAGTCCCCGCCAGGACATTCGCACAGGCACCAACGGGTGAAGTGAATTTGAGGACTCTTAACAATTTATGCTGTACGCTGGCTCGACTTGGCTCCTCTTGGGCGCGAATCCTTCGCCTCCGTGTCTAGCCCCTGACCGGCACGACACATGACCTCTCCAGTTGCTTTTCGGATCCTGAGGATCCGTCCTTTGCTGCGCGTCAACGGAACGATCGAGCGCGTCGAGACGCTTCAGGCCAAGTGCGGCGCATGTGGGGACGAGTCACGCATGTTCCGGGGATGCGGACTTGTCGATGTAGATGGTGGCGTCGAACTGACTTGCCCAGCCTGCAGGGTGACAGGGTTCTTGTCCACTGACCGGACATGGAGTCTCTGGGGGGAACAGATGAGGCAAGACAGGGTGCTGGCGCTGGCAGGGCTGACGCCAGACGATCTGGATCTGATTTAGGTCCGGGTTCACCTCTTGGTACCCGCGCCGAAGAGCCGCCGGAAGTCGGACGCCGGCAACCGTACGTCCTGCGTGCTTCTCGAGCACAGCCGCTTGAATCTCGCCAGCTGAAGAAGGCGCATACTCCTGACTGCGCCACAGCCTGGAGGGCCATCACGTGCCCCCGGGGTCGCGCAACGGCAGGTGCCTGCCCGTTGCGCGATCATGAAGTTCCGTTGCGCCTTGCTCAAGCATCAGCCGCAACACTTGGCCCTCGACGTCTGCGAAACACTTGAATGCTCTGGATTCTTGCATTTTGCTCGCTGAAACAGCCATTTCCGGGGCGCAACAGTACAAACAAGTACCAAGATTGCGAAATATAATGTGAGCGAGGCATCTTCCTTAGCCGTTTCTCTTGCCTGAAGATCACGATTCCAGGATGACCTGTGACTCAATCGGCTGACCAAGATCTGGCTTCTTTGCTGGAGGGACCCTTGGAGCTCTTGGGTGAAAATCGAGGCTAGAGCATGGACGCGACCGAAGATCGACGGCGGTGGCGGTGGCGGTGGCGGTGGCGGCACTTTGCCAGATGTCCCTTGATCACGCCGTGGCAGTACAGTCCTTGCTCGCTACCCTAGCCCAGTCAGCAATCTCGTTGGTTCGGACCCAGCATGAGGCCCTCGCGCGTGCAATCTGGGCATGTCATGCAGCTGCCGCCTTCGACATAGAGAAGCTTCTGGCGCCCCTGACTCTGGAGAGTCAGCAAGCGGCAAAGAGGCTCCATGGCGTTCAGGACATGCTCGCAAAGCTTGTGTCCTCTGGGCCCTGAGGAGCATCACAGTTGTTGGGCAGAGCTAGACAAGGCCTGTTGTCGGCTTGAACTTCTATCTCCATGCCGTTGCATCCCGGGGCTAAAGATTAGTCTGGCTGTTGCCGGCGGGCCCCGGCAGTTAAGCCGTCAGTGATGCGACAGCGTGCCTCGGCGCCGGGCGGTTGTTGCCGCTGCGCGGAACACGCAGCAGCCCCCCGCGAACCAGGCCAGGGACAGGGCGGTCGCCACGATAAGGGCCGATACGCCTGGCGGACCGACCTCGATGAGCGCGCGTGCCAGCGACGCCGGGTACACGAACGGCAGCGCGCTCCAGAGTCCGAACGGATGGCCCGGCAGCGCGACCAGCGCAATCACGCTCATCAGCATGAGGGCATTCAGCGTGTCGGCCTGCTTGAACGCAACGTTGACCGCGCCGACCACCAGGCCGAGCCCCATCAGTGCGGGTGCGCCGATCCATAGCAGCACCAGCAAAGCGCCCGCGTGGGTGAGCAGCGAAGCATCGACCACACCGGCGACCAACAGCAGCATGAACAGTGTGCCCAACGATCCAGCGATGAGATGGACGGCCGCCCGCAGCAGGTAAATGCGCAGCAGCCCGCCGCCAATGGCGAGCTGCTCCAGGCAGCGCGCATGGATGTCATCAGCAACTTCCACCGCGATGCTGCCGTATGCTGCGGTGGCGAATCTCCACGTGACAAAGCCAATGGCAAGCTGCTCCGCGCCGGGCACTCCCGGCAGATGGGAGCCCAGTCCTGCACCGAACAGCATCATCAGGAATACGCCGATGAGCAGGCCAGAGGCGAGGATGGATTCCAATGCCCTGCGACGCATCTTGTGCAGCGACAAACGGGCTTCGCCGAGCATGGATTCAAACAGGAGCCCCGCTGCTCTCATGCGCAGACCTGCCGCGTCAGCACTACCTTCTCCGCATCGGCCAGCGCCGCCCCGGGTTGGGAGAACAGGAACGCGACCTCTTCCGCACTACGCTCCGTGCAGACCGGTGTGGCCGACACATGGGTAAACATCTCCACCGACCAGCGGCCCTGCTTGTCTGGCCATGCCTGTTGGGGTTCGAGCTGGCCGTCCGCCAGCCGCAGCGCACGCTGCGCTACGGAACGCATGAAGACGGGGTCGTGCGAAGCAACCACGATGGTAGTGCCCTGCTGCTCGGCCAGCGCACGAAGCGTGTCGCCCAGGCGCTCGGTACCCTCCGCATCCAGCCCGAGTGTCGGCTCATCGAGAATCAGCAGCTGTGGACGGTGACAGAGGCTTGCGATGATCGAACAGCGCTGCTTGTTGCCGGTGGAGAGCTTGCGGATGGGTCGGTTCACGTCTTCAACTCGCAGCAGATCGCACAGACTGCGGAAGTACACTTCGTCGAGGCGGCTGCCACGCGCGGACGAGAAATATGCGCAGTTCTCACGCAGGGTAAGTCGCTCATAAAGGCTGGTGCGACCCTCGAGCAGAGCGCCGCGGCGAACAGTCTCCGTCGCTACGAAGCCCCACGCCGCATCACGAAAGCCGACCACACCCGAATCCGCCGCCACGAGACCGAGAATGATCCTGAGCAGGGTGGACTTGCCGGAACCGTTCACCCCCAACAACGCAACGCACTCGCCTCGCTCCACCTCCAGCATGAGGTGATCCAGCACTACGCCACGGCCCGGATAAGACTTGCACACCCCGGAAAGTGACAAGCCCGCCCATGCGTCACCGGAGCCGCGTGCGCTCATCAGGCCTCCAGCTCCGTCGCGGCCTGCTCAACGATCCGCCGCACGTGTGGACACTCCGTTATCTCCACCAGCGACTTCAGCTTCTGCGCGGCATCGGCGACACCGAAGCTGGCTGCCGCGCGCGCGGCGCCGACCGCGGGAACGAACACCAGGTTCTCCTTGATCTTGGCCTCCTGCGAACCAGCATTCACATCCAGATCGAATGAGAACTGCCGCTTCATCGAATCCGGGACGACGATATTGAAGGAAATCGAAAGATCCTCCGAAGGGTACTGCACGTGGATGTCGCGGCTCGGCCGGTAGAACAGCACGCGCCCAGCGGACAGGCGGGTATCGTCAAGGAAGGTGACGGGAACCTTTTCGCCCACCTGCCCCTGAACCCGATCATGCTCGTACTCGAACAGCACCGTGCGGTAGCCACTGCCCAGGTAGCCCAGCGTCAGGAGCGAGAAGTTGTGGTCGTGCGCGTCTTCGTAGAAGAAGATTTCCTCGCCGAGCCGGCCTTCCGGCGGCGCCCATACGGCTGCGCGCAGGAAGTAATGTTCGCCCCGATGCAGCATGAAGACCTGCGGCGTGTAGGGATTGAGTGCCTCGAAGGTGGCCTGGTCGGCAAACTGCTGCAGTAACAGGTCGCCGAGAAACGACCGATTGTTGTACAGACGCCGCAGCATGCGCGCCGACCCGTCCAGGTCATCCTGCAGCACCCGTTCGCCCAGCGCATCGAGATGAGCTACGAGTTCGTCCATCGTTCCCATAGTCTCGTCGTCGAGATCCCATATGATAGCCATAACAGACAGGACTCCTGAATCAAGCGGACAATGCGTCAAGAGAACGCCGCGCCGCGTCGCGGACATGCGGGTGCGGATCATTGGACTGTGCGTGGTCCAGCTCCTGCAGCCCGCGGCTGAGATCGATATCGATCAGAGTCTGCATCGCCTTCCACCTGACGAAGTGGAAATCGCTTTCGCGACAGATGCCTGCGATGGCAGTCACGCCGCGATGCGTTGCACAGCGTGACAGTACATCCAGCAGAAACTCGACGCGGGTTGCATGAAAGCTGGCCGAAGAGACACCGCGCGACTCCAGTGTGCGCCGGTCAAAATGGCGGATGAGGTGCTCGTATTGACCCAGCACCACTTGCAGCAGCCAGACGTCGCCACTGGCTTCTTTCGCTTCGAACCCATGCCTGCCGCGCTCGACACGCAGATGGCGGCCATGGGTGAGACGGCTCGTTTCGCCTACTGCCAGCGCGGGTCGGCCGCTGGCGTCGGCCACCAGCTCGTAACGCTGGAAGTCGATATGACCGCTGCCCAGCATGAAGATGGCGACATCATTGGCAAGAATGTCGATGCGGCGATCAACGGTGATGCCCATCTGTGTCATGGTGTCGCCTTGCACGCCACCACGAAGCTGGGTCAGGAAAATTGTTTTGGAACGATCACGGCACAGGGTGATGGATTCGTTGGGCTGCAGCTTGACGCACCCCTCGCTGCTGGCCAGCTCGATCTCTGCCTGCAGCAGCGACGCGGCAAGCACTTTGAACTCATCAGCCGCGCAGGCCTGCTCGATGTGCGCGATGTACGCATCCAGCGCCCCCCCCGGCCAGGTCTACGGCAGCAAGCAGATGCTTGAGCCCTTCCTGGCGCGGCAGCGCACGGCTGTTTACATGAAACGTTGCTGGATCCTTGGTCATGACTCACCCTCTTGGTAAGTTGCCCCCCGCAGCGAAGCCGCGGGGGGACGCCGCCTTACTTCAGCAGTTCAGTGATGATCTTCGCGCCGGCACGGATCGCGGCACACGGAACGCCACCGATGTTGCCACCGTTGACACACAGGCCAACCGACTCTTCCAGGCCGACGAGCTTGGGGGCATTCTGATTGGTGTTCATAGTTACAACCTCCTCGTGTTTTGGAAATGTACTTCTCGGATCGACCTTGCCTGGTCTACAAGCGCTCCCTCCATGGAGCGCGAATTCTCACTCGCGACGTAGCGATATGACTGCGTCGACAGATGCCGCACGCATCGCAGGCAGATAGCCGGCGAACACACCCACGGCAGCAGAAAATAGAAAAGCCAGAAGCCATGACCACCACGGCGGAAGGGTCAGTGGCAGCCCGGGAACCAGCGCTGACACGGCCAGACAAAGCAGGCATCCCATCAGCACGCCCAGCAGACCTCCGCTGCTGGCCACGACCATGGACTCCGCAAGAAACTGCAGGCGGATCTGCTTCCGTGTAGCACCCAGCGCCTTGTAAATGCCGATTTCGCGGGTCCGCTCGGTAACCGACACCAGCATGATGTTCATCACCCCGATGCCGCCAACCAGCAGCGAAACCGCCACGATGCAGCCGGCAACCAGGCCACCTATGCGGGTGATATTGGTGAAGGTACCTGCCAGTTCACTGGAGGTTTCGACCTTGATGTAGTCACGTGGCCGTCCATTGCTGTCACGTGCAAGCAGCGCTTTGACCTGGCGGACCAGCGTTGCGTTCTCCACGCCTACGCGTGGCGTCAAGCTGATGGTCAGGTTCGGTCTGGCCGATGCGGCAAGCAGGCTGACGCCGGTTTCAAATGGGATGAGGACGAAGTCATCCTGGCTGAAGCCTAGAATCCGTCCCTTCGGGGCGGCAATGCCGATGACTTTCATCCATTGGTTGTTGATCTGGATGAAATCGCCCGCAGCGTCATGTGACAGGTTGAGCCGTTTTACCACCCCATCGCCGAGTACGACGACACGGCGGCGCGCGTGGCTGTCTTCATCACTGAGGAATCGGCCAGACGCCAGGGTGATCGAACCGGACCCCTGGTAACGCCGGGTCGCTGCGATGACGCGTGTCGGCAGTTCGGAGCGCCCGTGACGCACGCTCTGCCGGCCGTCGGTCAGTTCGAAAACCGGCGAGATCGCATTTGCCCCGGTCAGTCGTGCAGAGAGACGCTGATAATCATCATAGGTGATGATGTTCCGCTCGCCGCGCATTTCCTCTTCAATGGAGGTATCTGCCCGCACCTGAAGCACATTGCCGCCCATGCCGGCGAACTGATCGCCCACCATGCGATCCAGCCCGGCGAACAGGCCGATCACCGCGACCACCGAAGCAACGCCGACCACGATGCCAAGCGCGGTAAGAAAGCTGCGGAGTGGATGATCTCTCAGGCTGCCCAGCGCCGAGCCCAATGTCCTTGCCAGCATCATGCGTGGCCCGCCATGATTCGGCCATCTGACATCGTCAGCGAGCGACGGCATCGCGCAGCCACATTGGAATCGTGGGTGACCAGCACGATGGTCTGACCCTCATCGTGGAGCTTCTCGAACAGCGCCAGGATCTCCAGTGCGGTACGGCTGTCCAACGCGCCCGTAGGCTCGTCGGCAAGCAGTAGCGTGGGCTGGGTGCACAGGGCACGGGCAATGGCTACACGCTGTTTCTGTCCACCGGAAAGCTGTGTAGGCAGATGCGTGATCCGTCCGGAAAGGCCGACATCATCCAGCGCATGGAGCGCGTGCTCGCGTGCTTCCGCGGTGTGCATGCCAGCAAGCGTCAGCGGCAGCATCACATTGCGGACCACGTCCATGCGCGGCAGCAGATTGAAGCTCTGGAAGATGAAGCCGATCTGCGCACCGCGTATCCTCGCCGCTTCAGGCTCCGTCAGCGCCGATACATCGATTCCGCCAAGCTCGTAGCGCCCCGCTGTTGGTGTATCGAGCAGGCCGAGGATGTTCAGCAGGGTGGATTTTCCCGAACCCGAGGCGCCCATGATCGACACATAATCATTGCGCGGGACATCCAGATCGACATGATCCAACGCTCGCACGGCAACGTCTTCAACATCGTAGACTTTGCTGATGCCCTGCAGACGCAGCGCGCAGGTTGCTGACGAAGTACTCACGGCAGAATCCTTACCGCGTCTCCATCACCGATGGACAGCAGAACGTCCAGTGGCGCGAGCGCCACCCGCTCGCCGAGCGAGATGCCTTTGGCGATTCCCGCCAGCGTCTCGTTGGAAGTGCTCACTGCCACCGGACGATGCGTCGCGATGTTTTTGGTGTTGACGACGATGACATACGGACCGCGCGCCGCATCGTCCGAGTCGACCACCGCCGCCAGCGGAATCACCAACATCTGCGCCTTGCTGGCCGGGCGGATCTCCGCGCGGCAGGTCATGCCCGGCCTGGCGGATGACGCGTCGCTACCCAACGAAACTTCGACGCGGTATTTCCTTCGCTCTGTAGCCTCCGCGCCCGGCGCGGCAGCTGCAGGTACTTCGGCGATGCGCATGACCTGCCCGGCAATGGGCTGCGAGCGCAGCGCGCTCGGCATCAGTTCAACGGCGTCACCGGTTGCGACGCTGGCGATGTCGGCCTCATCCACCGTCAGCTCGGCATACAGGCCATCCATGTCTGCAATGGTGACCAGTTCAGACCCCCGGATTCCTGCAGTGCTGGGCACCGCGGTTTCTCCGACTTTGATATCAACGGCGACGACCGTTCCTGAAATAGGAGCGCGGATTTCGGTCTTCGCCAGACGATCCTCAGACTGATCAAGCAGTGCGAGTGACCGCTGCCGTTGCTGGCGCGCCTGTTCAAGGCTCAGGCGAGCGAGCGCAAGTTCGTGCGTGACCTGCTCATGCGACTCCTGACCGACCAGTTGCAGCGCAACGAGTTCGGCGCTTCTGCGGTTGCGGCGCTGCAGAAGCTCGATGTGCTGTTCCTGTTCCCGGATCGCCAGGCGCGCTTGAGCAACCGCGGCGGTCTGCGCTGCAACTTCCGCTTCCAGCGAGCGCCTGTCCAGGCGCAGCACGACATCGCCCCGCTGGACCTTCTGGCCTTCGGAAACCAGCACTTCACGCACGACACCAAGAATTTCGGGCGAGAGTTTCGTCTCGCTGGAAAAAACGAACGTTCCATTGGCAACAATGCTGGACGCTACGACGTCGTAGGCCACGGGCTCAACTTGGACCTGCGCGCTTTCAGTAGTGGACACCAGCAACGCTGTGCCGACAATGCCTGTGATTGAAAGTGCTGAGGACCACTTCAGCAGAGAAGACCTTCGCATCAATCTCCATCCATGGTGCGTGGCTCGGACGCGTTGTCCTCACCGTGGCAGTTCACCAGCGCCTGCACATCCAACGCCGAGTCGAAGCGCATCGCAGTGATTCCATCCGGAAGATCAGTGCGTGCACGAAACGTATAGGTGATGTTGTGAGGCCGGTCAACAGCATGTTTCTACCTGCCGCATCACGTCGCATTTCCACTTGCTTGCGTGTGTATCTGATACTGCATTCCGTAGCTGTGCTACGCAATGTTTGGACAATGTTTCTGCTTCACGCTGGTGTATTGGCGTAAGCATGAGGGTGACTGTGCGGCACGCTGTTTGCGACATGTCGCTACCAACGTTGCGAAGCACGCTGCAACATCTGCTGCAGCTGCACGCATGCGGCCGATGCGGTCGGATGCTGCGTGAGTGCTACCACCGTACCCCGCGTGCTGAACGCCTTCTGCGCGAACCGTTCAACCGACAGCACACACCTAAGGCGCTGAGGTTGCATGAACTGAGCAGGAGGCGGAGGCTCATTACACACGGATGTTGCTTCAGTCCGGATCCGCAGGAAGGCGCTGGCGCCATGGCGAAACCAGGCGTAGTAGCCGCTGCGCTGCACGCCAAGCACCCGGCACAACGCCACCAAGCGCAACGCCCGGGCGTGCGCGCGCATGAACGCGCACATCGCCCTTAGCCCTTGGCAAAGTGCGCGGCGGCTTTGCTTTTAGATGTCGCGCTCCTCGGTCATCCACCGCAGCCCGGTCTTGAGTCGGCAGATCTCGGCTGAGTCGCTCGGCGCAATCGTGGCGATTCGCGTCAGCATAAGAGAGCGGGGTCAGCAAAAGTAGACCGTGGACTCAGACCACAGCCAGCCATGAGCGGGTCGCGGAAGAGTGAGTGAATCGAGCCGGTCCTGATGCCGGCATAGCTCGGCGTGCTGGAATCGTGTACGGGATAGCTATCGCATTTGCCTCGCACGCGGGCGTGGTGGCTTGAGCTCTGTTGAATCTCTCGCAGGATCGGTAACGCCGCTCGGACCTGGGTGCTGCGACACTTCATCGCCTTCACGTCGTATGCAACGATTCTGAGAATGTCGACAACGCTGACGGCATCGCCCCTAATGCCTTGGCATTGCGCACAGCCGGGCGTGATCCTAGTGACGCCACCAAGAACGTTTGGTCGGGGCCTCGAAATCCTCGGTTGTGCAATTGTGAAAGGCGCTTGCCAGCCGGCATCACTCTGCGCGGTGTGGGCAGGCAATCCGTCGGCCGGCTATGGCGCGCGGTGCGGGGGCCTTGTGCCCACCGGGCCAAGTCGCGCACCGGATTTCGAGCCACGCATCGTCCGCGACCTTTATCGGTGCCGGCTTATGCATGCGCGCAAGGAGCCCCGCCATGACCAAGCACCACTCCCCTGCCCCGCACCCGATCCACGACGTGCCCGCCAACGGCCCCGCGTTGGACCCGAACACCCTCATCGCCCTGCTGCACAGCATCGGCGCCGGTGCCGCTTCCGATGGTCAGCCCTTGCCGGAACGCCACCAGATGCCGGGCCGGCGCATCGTACTGGCAGACACCGATTGCTCGTTGGCCGACTTTCGCGTGGTGCTGGAGATTCTGCTGGCCGCACAGCGTGCCCGCGAGAACGGCGAGCTGGAGCAATACGTCGGCCCGCGCGTGATGGAGGCGCTGATCATGGCCGGACTGGGACTCACGGCGCACGCCATCGATCGAGTGCGCCCGGAGGGTTGAGTGGCTTGGTGGCGCTGTGCGGCCACAGCGCTGCTCCTCACGGCAGTGGTCGCCTCACAACTTTGGTGGTCGGTGCGGCCTGTACTCGATCAGCTCGCGTTCCACAGCATCACCGGCAGCGAAGGTTCGGGCTCCAGCCCTGCCGCTCCTCACCTGCGCGACAGGCATTGGCCCAGTGATCATGCGGGTCACCTCCCGGCATCGATCCAGCCCGCATCGCGCGCACGCGCAAGATCTTCTGGCGTATCGACATCCAGGCCCAGTTCCGGTGCCTGTAGGACATGCACCGTATCGACGGGAAGTTGCCGCAGGCGCGCTCCAAAGCCGCGGTCACCGGTTGCACCCGCAGAGTTGAACCATGCGCGCGGCACCACTGCAGGAACGCCAAGGACGTTTGCGTGACGGGTGCCAGCGCACCCAGACGCCGAAGCGCGGGCACCCGAAAGCAGCGCCTGCAGATGGGAGCGCTCGATTGCGGGCTGGTCGCATGCCACGACCATCACCGCAGTCACCGTGGGCAGTAGGTGTGCGCTGGCAACCTGCAGGCTGCTCGCCAGGCCGCGTTCCCAGTGGTGGTTGGTTACCGGAGTGGCGTCCAGCCCGGCAATGCTGGATGTCACGGCCTGTGCGTTAGCGCCCACCACGAACAGCACCTGCGCTGGCGCGAGCTCGCGCGCCAACCGCACTACGCGATGTACCAGGGTCTCGCCCTGCCGGGTCAGAAGCTGCTTGGGCTGGCCAAGTCGGGTGCTCCCGCCGGCAGCCAGCACGACGACCGCATGCGCGCCAGTCACCTGCCGTGCGTGCTTCGCCATTGCTGCAGCTGCGCGGCGATGCTGAGCGAAATCGCCTCTGGCCCTCGGCCGCCGATGTCCAGGCCGACAGGTGATCGAAGTCTCGGGGAAAGGTGGTGGCGCTGTTCCGGTGTCAGCAGCTTGAACAGGTCCTCGCGCCTTCGCCGCGGACCCAGCAGTCCAATGAACATAACTTTGGTATCAGCCAGGGCCACCAGCGCCTCCCGGTCCAGTTCGAAATCGTGATGCATCACCAGTACCGCGTCGCACGGGTCGCCATGAAGGGCCTCGGCCGGGTTGGTCTGAAGATGCGCATCTGCGCACTGCCCGGCTGAGGCCCAGCGCGCTCGCCGTTCGGCCACGCTGACCCGCCACCCCAAGCCCCGCAGCAACGGAACCAGGGAGGGCGTTTCGGGACCGCCCCCCAACACCAGGGCCCGCGGAAGCCGGGGCAACGGCAAATGCCATGCGCCCTCGCCAAAGGACTGCGTACCGTCCATCGGGTGCAGCTGCCACGTCCGCTCGCGACAGCCCGCGCGGAAAACGATCTGCCCCGATGCGCGCAGCTCGCGCTGTAGTGGCAGGCCCTCGCGCAGCCATGCCTCGATGACGACGTCGATGCCGGCCATGGCACGCAATGGCAGGAGCGCAATCCGCAGCCGGCCGCGGCAGCCGAGCGCGGACCCACTCAACAGGTCGTCGTCACTGCGGGTGTCGATCTCGATCCAGTCGACCCGCCCTGCAGCGCTCACCTGCTCCGCGCGTCGCGAGAGCTCGGGCTCCAGGCATCCGCCGCTCAGCCAGCCGACCTGGCCGCCGTTGCAGAACAGCACCATGTCGCCGGCACCGGCGTAGGTGGAGCCATCGGTTTCCAGCACCAGCGCGAGCACGGCGTCCTCCCCCGCGCGCAGGTGCGTCACCGCCGCCTCGAGTACGCCGCGCGGGCTGCCTTCGGCGAGGAAGCCCGGCGCTGCGGACAGGTCCTCGGCAAGATCGCCGGGCTCCCCTCCGCCTGCGGCGGAGGCCGCCAGAGTGGTCGAGGCTGCGGGTCGGTCCATGCGCAAGGGTCAGCCCACGTCGGGCAAGCCGGGCAGCAGCTTGTCCAGGGTGATGGGATAGTTGCGCACGCGCACGCCGGTTGCGTTGTAGATCGCATTGGCGATCGCGGCGCCGACCCCGCAGATGCCCAGTTCACCCACACCCTTGGCCTTCATCGGCGAGATCACCGGATCCAGCGTGTCGAGGAAGACCACTTCCTGGCACGGGATGTCGGCGTGCACGGGAACCTCGTAGCCGGCCAGGTCGTGGTTGATGAACAAGCCCAGCCGTTTGTCGACCACCAGCTCCTCCATCAGGGTCGCGCCCGCACCCATCACCATCCCGCCGATGACCTGGCTGCGTGCAGACAGCGGATTGAGAATCCGGCCGCCATCGCATACGGCAAGCATGCGGCGGATGCGCGTCTCTCCCGTGTAGGCATGCACGGCGACCTCGCAGAAATGACCTGCATAGGTGCCGACGTCGTAGCCTTGTTTGAAGTCGCCGAAGGCAATGCCGTCCTCCGCCGACAGTGTTCCCGCCTCCGCCAGCTTGATGGTCCGCCCACCTGCCTGGATGCGGCCATTGGCGAAGTTTGCGGTGTCGCCGTCGAAGCCGAGTTTCTCGCCCACCTTACGGCGCAGGCTGACGCACGCCGCGTACACGCCCGCGGTGGAGCTTGCCGCGCCCCACTGGCCGCCGGAACCGGCGGAGGCGGGATGACGGGAGTCGCCGAGGGCGACCTGGACCTGGTCCAGCGGCACGCCCATGGTCTCGGCTGCCGTCTGCGCGATGATCGTGTAGGAGCCGGTGCCGATGTCGGTCATGTCGGTCTCGACAATCACCCCACCCTGGCCGTCAAGCCGGACCCTCGCCGCCGACTTCATCGTCGGTGCGCCTCGATAGCCCGCGGACACGCCCATGCCGACCAGCCAGTGCCCTTCCCTGACCTGCGCCGGTTTGGCGTTGCGCTTGTTCCAGTTGAAGCGCTCCGCGCCTTCGCGCAGGCAGCGCACCAAGTTGCGGTCGGAGAACCTCTTGGACGGATCGCCGGGCACGACCTCGGGCTCGTTAAGGATGCGGAACGTGATCGGGTCGAGACCCAGCTTCTCGGCCATTTCGTCCATCGCCACTTCCAGCGCCATGTGGCCGGGTGCTTCGCCCGGTGCGCGCATCGCGTTGCCTTCGGGCATGTCGAGCGTGGCGATGTAGTTGGCCACCAGACGGTTCGCGCCTGCATAGAGCTTAGGCGTCTGCAGGGTGCCGTTTTCGCCATCCTCGCCGTTGATGTTGCCCGACCAGTTCTCATGGGCGATGGCGGAGATCCGGCCATCCTTTCCGCAGCCGATCCGCACGCGCTGGAGGGTGGCGTGCCGGTGCGTGGTGTTGTTGGGCATCAACGGGCGTTGCAGCGCGATCTTCACCGGGCGCCCGACCTGCTTGGCCGCCAACGCGGCCAGCACCGCGTCGGCACGGATGAACAGCTTGCCGCCGAAGCCGCCGCCGATATAGGGCGAGTCCACGCGCACCTTGGCAGGATCGATGCCGAGGATCGCTGCCATGCCCTGCCTGGCCCAGTCGATCATCTGGTTCGCCGTCCACAACGTGAGCGTGTCACCCTCCCAGGCGGCGATGGTGGCGTGCGGCTCCATCATCGAATGACTTTCGTCGGAGGTGTGGTAAGTCTCGTCGAGCTTGACCGCGGCGCTCGCGTAGGCGGTGTCGAAATCGCCCAACGCCTGCCGGTCGGGCTTGCCGTCACGCCCCTTTGCCAGCGGCGCGGACGGTGCCAGGGCAGGGAAATCGAAGCGACCCTTGCTGCGCTCGTAGCGGGTGCGGATCAACGCCGCGGCGGCGCGGGCCTGCTCAAAGGTCTCTGCCACCACGCAGGCGATGGCCTGATGGTAGTGGGCCACTTCGGGTCCGCCGAACAGCGGCGCATTGTTCCAGTTCGATGTGCCGACCGGCTTGGTTTCCGGTGCGGTGATGACCGCCAGTACGCCGGGCGCGGCACGTGCGCGGGAGGCATCCATCGAAATGATGCGCCCCTTGCCGATGCCCGCGCCGACGATGTAGCCGTAGGCCTGGTTCGGCGTCACGTCATGGCGCTCGTAGGCATAAGGGGCGGTGCCGGTGGTCTTGCGTGGACCGTCGATGCGCGGCGTCGACTTGCCGACGACCTTGGCCTTGTCGAACAGGTTGTCGCCGGCGGGGGCGTTGAATTCAAAGGGCATCAGCGCTCTCCTTCCACCAGCACCGCTGCGAGGGTGCGCTCGGCGAGCGCGATCTTGAACGCGTTCTCCGGCGTCGGACGGGCACCGGCGAACACCTGCCGGGTCGCGGCCTTCACGCCGTCGCGCAGCAGGGGTTCGGCTGCCTCGACGCGCCACGGCTTCGGCGCGACCCCACCGAAGGCGAACCGCGCCGAGCCGTCACGCTGCACGACCGCGGCGACCGACACCAGTGCGAACGCATAGGACGCGCGGTCACGTACCTTGTGGTACACGTGCCGACCGCCCAGAGGTTCCGGCAGCGTGACGTGGGTGATCAGCTCACCGCGCTGCAGCACGTTGTCCTGCTGCGGCCTGTCGCCGGGGGAACGATGGAAATCGGCAATCGGGATGCTGCGCGTACTGCCGTCACCCCTGACGGTCTGGATCGAGGCGTCCAGCACCTGCAGGGCCACCGCCATGTCGCCCGGATAGGTCGCGATGCAGCTGTCCGAGGTGCCGATCACGCCCATCTGCCGGGAGAACCCCTCGAGTGCGCCGCAGCCGGAACCGGGCAGGCGCTTGTTGCAGGGCAGATTGGGGTCGTAGAAATACGGGCAGCGCGTGCGCTGCAGCAGGTTGCCGCCGGTGGTGGCTTTGTTGCGCAACTGCCCGGAGGCGCCTGCCACGATCGCGCGGGTCAGCACCGCGTAGTCGCGGCGCACGCGCTCATGCGAGGCCAGCGCGGTATTGGTGACCAGCGTGCCGATGCGCAGGCCGCCCTCGTCGGTGGGTTCGATCCTGTCCAGGCCGATGTCCTGCACATCGACCAGGTGCGCTGGCGTCTCGACCTCCAGCTTCATCAGGTCGAGCAGGTTGGTCCCTCCGGCCAGGAACTTTGCGCCCTCGATACCGGCGACGGCCTTGGCGGCCTCGGCCGGGGATTTGGCGCGTTCGTAACTGAAGGCCCTCATGAGCGCCTCCCTGCAGAGGTTACGCCAGCGACCTCTTCCATCGCCTCGGCAATGTTGGAATAGGCCCCGCAGCGGCAGAGGTTTCCGCTCATGCGTTCGCGCATTTCCAGGTTGGTGGCCCGGGGCCGTGCGCTGACGTCCGCCTGTACATGGCTGGGGACACCCCTCTTGATTTCGTCCAGTACCGCCACCGCCGAACAGATCTGCCCCGGCGTGCAATACCCGCACTGGTAGCCATCATGCTTGATGAAAGCAGCCTGCATCGGATGCAGGTCATCGGGGGTGCCGAGGCCTTCGATGGTAGTGATGGCATCGCCCTGGTGCTGCACCGCCAGGCTGAGGCACGCGTTGATGCGCTCACCGTTGACCAGCACGGTACAGGCACCGCATTGACCGTGGTCGCAGCCTTTTTTCGTTCCGGTCAGCTTCAGATGTTCGCGCAGGGCATCGAGCAGCGTGGTCCGGGTGTCCAGTTCAAGTTCCCGCCGCTTGCCGTTGACGGTCAATGCCACCGTGCTGATGACCGGCGGCCTGGGCGGCGGGGGCGTCGCCAGTTCGGTGGCGAGCGATGATGCCCCCGGTGCGGCGGACATCGCCACGGTCGTGACGCCGCCGGCGATCACCTGGCGACGCGTCAACTTCATTCCTTCATCACAACTTGGCACAGTGACCTCCTGGCGTTCGGGGAAACCCCGTGGCTGGATGGACGCGCTCACACTACCGAAGGGCCACTATGCCCATCTGCGGGGTACAGATCTGTGAAGTCAGCGAAATGTACGACCCTTCCAAGGCAGTCAGCCTGCGTGCCTAGAAGAACGTGTTGTAGTAGGTCCGAATAAATCGACTGCCTCGAGCTCTTTCAAGGACACCCGGACTCATTCCCAGCCTGCAAGCCAAATACGGCGGGCTTGTCTGAGTTGCCACGCTCGCTTCTCTCGCAGGTAGACGGCTTCTCTCTTCCTCTCGCTTGCTGGCACATCGCAGAGACGCCATGCGTCCCGCCTGCTCAAGTTCGGAATGCGCGGCCTTCACTCCCTTCAGCGCGGCACTCTTGAGCCATGCGTATGCCTCACTGGATGACTCACAGTCCTGTTTGTGCCTCAACATGAAGAACATGTTGTACTGTGCAACCGGGTGCCCCAGCGCTGCGGCATAGGCAAGCCACATATGGGGAGTTGCCGGCCACGCCTTTACCCTCAAAGTGGCGCGAAAGTCGAAACGCCGCATCAGCATCGCCTGCATCTGCGCGCCCGACCAGCGTGCGTAGCTGCTTGTTATCCAGCTCCACGCCACTGTCCGTTGCGATCGGGCCGTCAAGCTCAGCTTTCGGCGTGTCCGGTTGAGGGGGCACCTGCGCATTGACCAACCCGGCGCCCGCCAGACACAGGAGAAGACCGGCCTTCTTGAATATGGTCATTTGACGCTGCCCTCGTTCATGAAGGTCACCCGCTCCTCAGGATGACTGCAGTGCGTTTCCTTTCGGATGTTCTGTCGATGGCCCGACGCTACAAAGGCGTTGGCTGGGAGGGCTCGGGCTCGTGGGTGGAGCCCTCCAACAAGGCAACGTAGGTATCGAGCCTGGTGCGAAGGCCGATCAGCATCCATCCCAGCAGGTACAGCAGCACCATGGCGAAGATAAGCAGTGCGCCTAGCAATCCAACATCGAAAGCGCCCGGCCAGTCGCCCCATTTCCATCCGCGGAACTGCAGGTAGAGGGCAATCAACAGCGGGAATGGTCCCAGCCGCTGCACGCCGCCATGCATCATGCCCATGCGTTCAATCATGTTCGTGCGCAAGGTGCTGACGAACTTGAGTCGCCGCTCGCGCTGGACACGCGGGAATCCGCGAAGCTCGCCCACCACCGCTTGCCAGTGAGCCAAGCCCTCATCCATTTCGTGGGCGTGCGAGAGCCGCGGCTGACTGAACTGGCGAATGCCCCTGCCGGCGGCCAGGACGCCACCGGCAATGAACCCTCCAATCATGTCCATTGCGTTCCTGCCCCGGCCGGTACAGATGCCGGCCGCCCCGTCGTGTACCTGAGCGCGCTTGGGATGGCGCCCAAGCGGGAATTACATACCCAGCTCCGACAACCCCGGATGATCATCCGGGCGACGCCCCAGCGGCCAATGGAACTTGCGGTCGCTTTCCTTGATCGGCATGTCGTTGATGCACGAGAACCGCCGCTGCATCAGGCCGTCCTCTCCGAATTCCCAGTTTTCGTTGCCATAGGAACGGAACCAGTTGCCGGCGTCGTCGTGCCATTCGTAGGCATACCTGACAGCAATGCGGTTTTCGGTAAAGGCCCAGAGCTCCTTGATCAGGCGGTACTCGAGCTCCTTGTTCCATTTGCGTGCCAGGAACTGCCGGGCTTCTTCCCGGCCGCTGGTGAACTCGGCGCGGTTACGCCACTGGGTGTCGAGCGAATAGGCAAGCGACACCTTGTCGGCGTCGCGGGAATTCCAGCCATCCTCGGCAAGGCGCACCTTCTGCGTGGCAGATTCGAGGGTGAACGGAGGAAGCGGCGGACGGGGTTGTTCAGCGGACACGGGGAGACCTCCAATCGAGATGGACAGACGGGTTGCTTCAAAGGATCTGGCGTACTCAGGCGCTAACGCTTGGCCTGTTCCAACAACAGCTTCGCGACATCCTTCGCGGTGTCTGCGGCGCCGTAATCAGCCATCACGCGCGACAGGGTGATGGCGCCTTCCATCAGGATCAGCAGCTGACGGGCCAGGTCCGCCGGCTGCTCCACATCCAGTTGTCCGGTAAGTTCCAATGTGTAATCAAGCAGCTTCTGCTTGTGATCACGCGCGATCTGCCGAATCGGATCGGCCGGGTCGCCGACCTCGCCTGCGGTATTGATGAACGCACACCCGCAATAGCCCTCGGACTGGAACCAGTTCCTGAGCACGGTGAACATGCCGAGGATGCGTGCTTCCGGGGTGTCCGCCTTCTCGCACTCCTGCCGGAACCAGGCCAGCCAACGCACGTCGCGCGCCCTCAGCGCAGCAGCGGCCACGTCGTCCTTGTTCTCGAAATGGCGGTAGATGCTCTTCCGCGCCACGCCCGAGGTCTTCACCAGCAGGTCCATGCCCGTGGCGTGGATCCCGTTCTGGTAGATCAGCGCCTCGGCCGTGGCCAGGATCTTCTGTTGGGTATCGGTGGTGGCCTTGCTCATGGGCGCAAGGTAGAACGTTCGTTCTACCATGTCAACCGGCGATGTCGCGTTGCCCCTACGCGGACGTCCGAGCGAGACGATCTGTCAATACATCAGGACATTTCATCACCCGAACGCCTGATTGCAGGCGCAAAGTGCGTCTCACCACCCACCCATGAGAGTTCCCGCATGAACACCTTCGCCCGGACCCTGGCCGTTGCCGGCCTCGCCCTCTCGGTTCAGGCCGGCCTGCCCGCGCAGGCCGCCGAACCGGTCAAGCCGGCTGCAGTCATCCGCATAGCGCGCACCGCCAGCTACATCACCAGCCGCGTGGCGGGGTGCACGCCTATACGGAACAGCACCTCGTTCTTGATGATGTTGCCCACGCCGGCAAAGACCGTCTGGTCCAGAAGCGCATCAAAGACCATGACGTCCGGCATGGCCTTCAGCTCGCGCCGGGCCAGCGTCGGATCCCAGGCATCGTTCATCACGTCCGCGCGCCACTCGTACACGTCGTCCAACGGCTCGTCGATCAGCCGCACGGAACACGCATAGAAGTTCAGCTCGCCACTGTCGAACCGCAGGGACACACGCGGCGCGGTTGGCTTCCGATCGTCGATGCGCCAGCTGCCGAACATCATCGGGTGGATGCGCAGCGTGTGGCGGCTGAATTCCAGCAGGAAGTGCTTGCCCCAACTGCGGACCGCCTTGACCCTCCGGCCCTGCAGCGGCGACAGGTCGACACGGCTGTTCCCAGAGACGGCGCGGACCACGTGCCCCTTGAAGTGACTTGCTGCTTCGCGCAGCAGGACGATCGAAGGGCCCTCAGGCATGTTCGTTTTCCTGCAGCAGCGCCTGCAGCTGCAGGGCGTTCCCGGTGGCGTGACCCAGTGCGGTATTGTCCAGTACGAACCAGGCGGGTCGTATCGCGTCGGCCTCGGCCCGCAGCTGCCGCGTCAGGTGGGCAACGGTCGGTTCGCCGTAACAACTGCGATAGATCTGCGGCTGGCCGTGCCAGCGCCAGTAGCTCCACGCGCGGTCACCGCCGGGAGTCGCCGCCGCCGGCACACGTGCCGGATCCGCGGCAACCCGTGCCACGCCATGCGCGCTCAGAAGCGCATCCACTTCCGGCGTGAACCAACTCGGGTGGCGCGGCTCGCACGCCACATCGGCCTGGGTGCGTGTGCGCAGGCCCCGCATGAATGCTTCTGCCGTGGCCGTGTCATACACCAGGCTCGGCGGCAATTGCAGCAGTAACGGGCCGAGCTTTCCACCCAGCTCCAGCACGCCTTCAAGGAACCGCTCAAGCGGTTGCATTGCGTCGCGCAGCCGACGCTCATGGCTGATCTCTAGCGGCAGTTTCACCGCAAACCGGAAGCCCTCCGGCGCGCTTGCCGCCCATCGCGCATAGGTTCTGGCCTGGTGCGGTCGATAGAAAGATGAGTTGATCTCCACCATCGGCAGGCGTGTGGCGTAGCGCTGCAGTGCGCTGTCGCCCGCACCGAACGCGTCCTGATCCGACCGCGACAGCGACCACCCCGCACAGCCAACCCGTATTGGCGCGGGTGCGCCCGGGGCGGCTGCCGTCTTCACCGTGCCAAGTGTCCGTGGGGTTCCACGCTGTCGCCCGCACCTGCATCCGTCTGCGACTGCGAAACAGACAGCAGTCGGTCCAGGGCACTGGTGCCCGATTCCAGCGTCGACGCGCTGCGCACGAAGCCGGTCCAATCGGAGATGGCAATCTTTCCCAGCGCCAGCTCGTCTACCCGCACGCTGCGAATCCGCCAGTGCGGAAACTGCCGGCGCCCCACCCTGCCCCGGTTGAGTTCGACGATTCCGCCGTGGCTGCTCGCCGCCAGAATGCGCGTGTACGCAGCGTTGACTCCGTCCGCCGGGCCCTCCAGATACTGCAGGAACCGCGCACCGTCGAACAGCAACGTGCCGGTGACATCGACAGATGCGTTGAACTGCACCGCTTCGGCTACAAGCTGTTGCAGCCGCTCTTCGGTCAGGCTTCGGGAAGCTTCACTCACATAGGCAATCGCACGAAAAGGCATGGCACCACCCATTGCTGCAGACAGCTCTACCTTAGCGACGCGGGTCGTATGCGCAGTGAGGCCCGCGTAGAAACTGCGTCGAGTTGAGGCGCGGGCCCGCCGCCTGGCCTTGACACGTGCTCGAGCGCCGCAGGCGCGCCTGCGGGCGCACACGCGCGCACACGACATTTCGTGGAGACCGGATGAGGAATCGTGGGCTTCCGGATGACGCCACGTTGGCGGTCATGCCACCGCCGTCTAGCGCCGGATCTGGAAGATGGTTCCTGCCGCCAATCAGGCGGCTCAACCCAAGGAGACGTTCCATGGCCAACCAGAACCAGAACCAGAACCAGGGCAACAGCAACCGCGGTTTCGCTTCGATGGACGAGGACAAGCAGCGCGGGATCGCCGCCAAGGGTGGACGTGCCGCGCACGAATCTGGCAACGCCCATGAATTCAGCTCGGAAGAAGCACGCGAAGCCGGCCGCAAGGGCGGCGAAGCAGTGAGCCAGGATCGCCAGCACATGGCGGACATCGGCCGCGAAGGCGGCCAGAACAGCCGCAGGGGTGGAAACCAGGGCGGTAACCAGGGCGGCGGGCAGCAACAGCAGGAACGCGGCGGTGGCAACAACCGCGTTGGCCAGCAGCGCTGATCGCGCCTGAAGCCAGTTGCACCGCTTCGTGGGCGGACGTGATGTCCGCCCACTTTCGTACGCCTTGACGCTGATCAAGGGCTTCGCCACTGGGGCGCCGCAGATGGGCGCCCCAGCTCTTTCATGGCTCGCATGGTGGCAGGTCCAGTGCGCCCGCGCCCGGGCCGGCCCCCAGCTCGGCGCCGGCGGTCGGCCGCGCTTCCGGGTCGGAGAGTGTACGCAGGCTCATGGCCTGCACCGCCGCTTGTTCGCGTGCGCCCAGGTCCACCGTGCCGCCGCCGTCGCCACCATCCACAGCGGTCTGTGCCTCGCGGTCGCTGACCCGCTCCCACAGCTCTCCGCTGTTCCAGCTGCCCTGCAGGTCGTCGGCACCGTCGCCCTGCGACATGTCCATGTACAGATCGGTGAACGCAGGGTCCCCCGGCAGCTTGCCCGGCGGGAAGTTGGGCTGGATGCTGTGCAGCGCCTTCTCGAACGACTTCATGTGCGCGATCTCGCGCGTCATCAGAAAGCGCAGCGCATCCTTGATGCCGGGGTCATCGGTGACGTTGATCAGCCGCTCATACACCAGCTTGGCGCGCGCTTCGGCCGCGATGTTCGAGCGCAGGTCGGCGGTAGGTTCCCCGATCGAGTCGATGTAGGCCGCTGTCCACGGCACGCCGCTGGAATTGACCAGTGCCGGCCCGCCACCGAACAGGATCTGCTCGGTATGGCTGGTGCTGTTCTGCCCCAGCAGCCGCATATCCTCGGCCTCGGCAAGCCCTTAGGAGTGAATGGCCTCCGGCCCGCGGTTGAGCATTGCGATGATGGTGCCGATGATCTCCAGATGGCTGATCTCTTCGGTGGCGATATCCATCAGCAGGTCCTTGCGGCCTGGATCGCATTCGCCGAGTCCCTGGGTGAAGTAGCGCATGGCGGCAGCCAGTTCGCCGAACTGTTCAAGCATGAGGCTGGCGAGCTGCGGGTTGGATTCGCGCACGCGCACGGTGTACATCAGCTTCTAGTGATGAAGGAACATGGGGTTTCTCCAATGGCTGGCTGTGCTGGCTTCGGGGTCAGCGCTTGGCTTGCGTGCCTGGTGTTTCGTCACGATTGAGGAACGCACCGACCAGGCCATCCTGGTGGTCCTCCAGCCAGCGCGCCATGGCAATCTCTTCCTGCAGGATCTGGCCACAGACCGCGGCGATGTCCGGTGCTGCGGCACGCTCGGCAGCGATCACCAGCGCCCGATAGCTGGCGATCTCGGTGTTTTCGAAGCCGAACGAGATCCCTACGCTCTTGACTACCTCGTCTTCCATCAGGCTTGTGCCGGCCGCATGGAGAGCTGCAGTCACGCTCGCGAACAGTCCCTTGGCGGTCGGCACGCTTCCTCCAAGCGCTTCAATGCACTGGCGCAGCGAGGCTGCCTGCCCCTGCGTTTCCTGCACGTGCTGCGCGATCCGTGCGGCGAGGTGGGGATAGTTCTGGATCCGCGAAGCCATGGCCTTCATCATGGTCTCCGCCTCCTGCTCCATGGCGTAGGCGTCCTGAAGCCACTTCAACAGACGCTCGCTTCTGGCGTTGTTCTGGTCTGCCATTTCGATCTCCGGTGCGGGGCGACATGCCTCCGGAGACCATGGTGGAGCGCCGGCAATCACCGCCTTGTCGGCCGATGTGAGCCGCCGAAGGTGGGCGCTGCACGCAGTGGTGATGCGGCGATAACATCCGCTGCCCTGTGTTGGACCGATGGGCGCTCTCAGGTCGCCAATGCGCTGGATACGCTCACGCCGGCTGCAGGTCGCTGGCGACCGGCGTTCGAGGCGCACGCGCTGCCCGCCGCCATCACCGCCTGTATTACCCGGTGCTGAGCACGATGCCCGCCACCGTCCACGCCCACGACGTATACGAAGCGCCCATCAAACTTGGCCTGTGCGCCCTCCATGGCGTCGTCGGCCAGCAGTGCTCGCTTCAGCGACTTCATCCAGGCCCGTTCAGGCGCGCGGTCCAGCTCCACGACGATGGCGGCACCGCCGCAGTCGAGCGGCATGCACTCGACACGCAGGACGCCTGGAGCGGCAGAATCGGTTCCGGATAGCGACATGACAGAATCTCCGATGCAGGGGACGGCGGCAGTATCCACAGCGCGTGCCAAGACGCCGTCAATGAAATCCAGGGCGCCTTCCACACCCCCTCCACCCGGTTGGCGACATGCTCTCGCGGCTTCGCGCCGGCCTGACAATGCACACGCATGGCGTTGATGCAGCACAGCACAGACTGCAGTTCCCAGGACAATACAGGCGTGAACGCATGCAATCCGGAATAAGCCAGCGCAGATGCAACCTGCTGCTGGTGGAAGACCAGCTCGACCTGGCTGCGCTGATGGAACAGGCGCTGGAGGACGCAGGTGACCAGGTGACCCATGCCTACAGCGTGTTCGATGCGCTGGGGCTGCTGGACTACCAGCGGTTCGACGGCGCCGTGCTCGATGTCGAGCTTCGCGACGGCGTGGTCTTCCCGGTGGCTGATCGCCTAACCGAACTCGGCATCCCGTTCCTGTTCGTATCCGCGGTCTATGACCAGTTGGTGCCGCAGCGTCACCGCCGCGCCGCCTTCGTGGCCAAACCCTTCCACGTCGGTGAGTTGCAGGAGACAGTGAGGCGCGTCATGGGAGACGTCTGCGTGCAGCCGCCCGCGCATTGATTGCCATGGGAGGGTCAGCTGAGGTGCGGGGCCACCACCACGCTCAGCTGGCGCAGCGCGCCGCCACGGGAGAGCCCATCCCAGTTGCTGCGTGCCATTCGCCTTCGGCACGCGCGCGAATTCGGCCTGCCCCCCGGCCACGCCGCCATACAGATGGCTGTAGCCGAACAATGCCGCCGGAGGCAGCATGCCCTTCTGATTCAGCGCGGCACCCTTGCCGGTATTGGTGGTTTCGCAGGCGGCATACTCGGCCAGGCGGCAATGGAAGCACTCTCCACAGGCGATCACGAAAGGGATCACCACACGATCGCCCGGCTGCACCTGGGTCACGCCGCTGCCGACCTCTTCCACCACGCCCATGAACTCGTGGCCGAGTACATCGCCATCGTGCAGATCCGGAATCTTGCCGCGATACAAATGCAGGTCCGATCCACAGATGGCGGTGGCGGTTACCCTCAGGATCAGATCATCTTCGGCCGCCAGTACCGGGTCCGGTACAGTCTCGACTCGCACATCCTTGCGGCCGTGATAGGTCAATGCCTGCATCGTGCTTCTCCAGGACTCGGGACGCCAGCATCGCAAGGCCGCCACCCCGCTTCGGTGACATCCCGGTGTGCACGGCGTTCATTCTTTGGGGTCATGGTGTTAACCCGGCCCGGTGCAGTCTTCGGTCTTTCGCCGCAGGAGCTGCCCATGAACGACAAGCTGCCCTTCAATCCGACGACGGACGTGGACGATCAGTCGAAGGCGCACACGCCGGACAAGCGGCGCAACGATCGCGCCAAGTGGAAGGAGCACGACATGCCCGACGGCGGTGATGGCCCCAAGGCCGTACCGGACGACTACGAACGTCCTGATCCTGACCCGACAGGCAAGCGTTGAGTCCGCCTCACATTCTGGTTCGGATCCATGTAGATCTGGCAGAGCGAATTCCTGGCCGTGCCGTCCCTGGTGGCGCTGACGATTTTCCTGCGCCAGAAAGATTCACCGCGATCCAAGGCGGTTGAGGCCCCACGTGCGCAGACAGGTGATTGAGCCATGCGAAATGACCCATCCACGGCCCTGCTGATCATCGACATGTTCAGCCGATTCGACTTCCCCGGCGCTCAAAAACTGGCGCCGGCGGCAGAGTGGGCGGCCCGGCAGATCCGGCGCCTGAGGGATCACTCCGATGAACGCGGTTGGCCGGTCATCTATGCCAATGACAATTTTTCGGATTGGAAGCGCGACTTCCGCCAGCAGGTGGAACAGTGCCGGCGCGACGGTGGCCCGGCGTGGCGAATCGCCCGCCTTCTCTCGCCTTTGCCTTGTCACTACTTCGTGCTCAAGCCCAAGCACTCGGCCTTTCTGGCCAGCCCTTTGCCAATTCTGCTGGCCAAACTGGGAGTGCGCCACCTTTGCCTGTGTGGCATGACGGCCGAGTCGTGTGTCCTGGCTACAGCGTTGGACGCCAACGCCAGGGAATTCCACGTGGTGTTGGCGTCGGAGGCCGTGGCGGGGATGCCAGCGCAGAAGCGACGCGCGCTGGCGCTGCTCGCTGGTTCAGGCGCAGCGCGGGTCGCGCGGGTTTCTTCGCTTGTCTCTGGGCAGGAGCGGGATGGGGTTGACTCAGGTCCGGTCGGCTGACCCCGTTACACCTGAATGAGCGGCGCAGTGTGCGCAGCAGAAGATCTGGCCGTTTCCTTCAACACCATGCCCGATGACAGCGCATTCGCAGTGTACGCAGCGCGGTGCGAATGTGTGTATCGCGCATTCGAACGAGTCGAACGTGCCGCTGCGCCCGCACTGCTGGAGGGTGAAGCTCTTGTCGTAGTTGTTGCCGCAGACATCACAGGTGGCCATGGGGCACCTCGTGCTGTGGAAGGAACATGCAGTGTGGACAGCGCGGGTGTCGGAGGCCGTGAATGCACCGTGTCGCGAGGGTGTGGGAGGTTCACGTCCTCACGCGTTGGGCGCGGTCTGTCCTATTCGTCTTTGCCGGGCTCGGCACTGCCACCACGTGACGCGCCGCCGCCACAGGGAAATGCGGTCCGCAGCCCTTCGGCAACCAGTGAAGACGCATCCTGCTGCAATCGCTCGCGGGGCAACTGCCGGAGATGGGAAGACACGTGGTCGACCAGCTCATGCGGAAGCATCCTGCCTTGGCCACACCACTGGCCGTGGCTGGCATCGGCAACGCCTTGGATATAGGCGCTGGCGCGAGCGCTGGACAGGGTCCGGCACTGCTCGCCTTCGCAGAACCCATCAGCGCCTTTGCCCTGCAGCAGGGTGATGAGTTCGGCGCCACTGACAAGCCAGGTGCGTGCCGGTTGCGTTGTTCCAGCGAGGGCGGATCCCGCCAGGGCGCAGAGGCCAAGTGCGAGGAGCCGACGCAGGAGGCGACGCGCGTGGAGTTCGTGGTGTCCTTTCATGTCGGGGTCCTTGGCGGTCATGCCTGTGGGATACACACAGCGTGGGTCAACGTTGATCGAGCTGGTTGCGCGGATGAAATTCCGGGTCGTCCTGGTCTTCCAGCATGGCCTCCACCAGTGTTTCGAAGGACGCGGCGGCGGCATCCAGGTCCGTGGAAGACAGAAAGCTCGATTCCCCCTGGCCGACCAGCGCAATCGCGGCAACGGTCTCCCGCTCACCGTCCTCGGCCCAGAGATAGTCGTGGATCAGCACCAAACCCTGGTCGCCTGCCTTCAGGAAGTCGGCGGCGCTTCGTGCCACCGCAAGAAATGCGATGAGATCGTAGAGGCTTTCCGAATAGGTCAGCGATCCTGCAACAAAGTGCGTGCTGCTGCGGTCATAGGCGGCAACCCGGATGTTCTCAGCCTGTGCAGAGGCCAGGAAGGCTTCCAATGCGGCGCGATTGTCGGGGTAGCGGGCCAGCAGCGCCTGGCAGTCCGCAAGCAGGCGATCCAACGCCTCGTCGCTTGAAGCGGCCAGGCATTCACCGCCGCCCAGGTGCCACTGCCCGGCGATGTGTCGCCAGTCGGACCATCGGGATACTGCGGGCACGGGCGCCGCCAGCCACCTGGAGAGATCTTCGGGGCACAACTGCAGGCGGAGCAGCGCTGAATAAGGCTCTGACAAGGCGATCATCCATGGTGTCTGCGTGTACAGATGGCTTGTAACAGACGACGGTCGGCTCGCCAACACCCGCACGGCGCTCTGAGGGGTGGCCGCAACGGGGCGTCGAGCTATCGCGCAGCCGTCGACCCTCTGGCCACGCACCGACCCGTCATCACCAGTCGGCGCACAGGCAGCGCTGGCGTGCGCAGGCGTTCAAGCAGCATCGACATCGCGGCCCGCCCCATCTCCTCAACAGGTTGCTCGATCACGGTGATGCCCGGCTCGACCAGCTCGGTCCAGCGCTCGTTGTCGAAGCCGGCAAGCGCCAACGCCTCGGGAATCGCCAGCCCAGCGCTGCGGGCGGCTTTCAACGCGCCCATCAGCAGCAGGCTGTTGCTGGTGACCAGGGCCTCGGGGCGCGATGGCCCAGCGAGCCACTGCTCGACTGTCGCGATGGCAGCTTCGGCCGTGGGTTCAACCTCCCGGTAGTCAGGCTCCAATCCATGGATGCGCATCGCAGCCAGATAACCGTCACGACGCTCGGCCGCCGTGGTACTGGTGCTGCCGAACACTCCGCCGATACGGCGATAGCCGCGTTCGACCAGATGTTCGACCAGGCCTGCCATCGCCGCCGGATTGTCGAGTACCACGCTGTCGATCGACCCGCCGGGCGCGGCGCGGTCCACCAGCACGGTCGGATAGTCCAGCGTGAGCCGCTCGAGCCGGCCCACCGTGGTCCGGGTAGGCGCGAAGATCAAGCCACTGATGCGCTCTTCGTGCATCAGTTGCAGATACAGCGCCTCCCGCTCCGGGTCCTCGTCGGTGTTGCAGAGGGTCACGCGCAATCCTTCGCGATAGGCCACCTCCTCCACCGCGCGGATCAGCGCGGTGAAGAACGGGTTGCGGATGTCCGCGACGATCAGGCCGATGATGCCGGTGTGCCGCGAGCGCAGCCGCCGGGCCTGCAGGTTGGGGCGATAGCCGGTCTGGCGGATCGCCAGCTCGACCCTGCCGCGGACGTCCTCGCTGACTGGGCCGCCCCCGAGCACCCGTGACACCGTGGATTTGGATACCCCCGCCACGCGTGCGACGTCGTTGATGCTGATGCTCATTGGAAACGTTCCCGGAAACGTGGGTTTTTCATGGCGCGATGGCCGTTCAGGACAATGCTAACGCCAAAGGACTATTGGCTTTTTGTGCAGTGCACATTGAAATACCGAATGGGAACGTTCCCAATACATCCCAGCCACCCCTTTACGGAGCCCGCCTTGTCGCCCCCGACCTCCCCCTCCCCCGTCAGCCGGGAGCTGATCCGCCTCGACGCGCGGGCCCAGGACAAGACCGACGCGATCGCCCAGGTGGCCCAGATGCTGGTCGCAGCCGGCTGCGTGGCGCCGGGCTACGAGGCCAGCATGGGACGCCGCGAAGCGCTGGCGAACACCTTCCTCGGCCATGGCGTGGCGATTCCGCATGGGCTCGGCGAGGACCGCCATCTGGTACGCCACGACGGCATTGCGGTGCTGCAGTTGCCGGAAGGCGTGGAATGGAACCCGGGCCAGGTCACCCGCCTTGTGGTTGGCATTGCTGCCCAGTCCGATACCCACATCACCCTGCTGCGCAGGCTGACCCGTCTGATCCAGGACGAGGCCGCGCTGCAGCGGTTGTTCACCACCCCCGATGCAAGCGAAATCGTCAATGCGCTGGCCAGTGATGTCGCAGTGTCTGCCACTCACGTGCCGGTGGCGGACCTGGCCGAGCGTTTCGACTGGACCATTGCTTACCCCAGCGGACTGCACGCGCGTCCGGCCACGCGCTGGGCCGAGACGGCGCGGGGTTTCACGGCCCGCGCCCAGGTGCGCGCGGGCGATCAGGCAGCCGATGCCAAGAGCCTGGTAGCACTGCTGCAGCTCGGGCTTCGCGAGGGCGATGTCGTGAGTGTTTCTGCCGAAGGCGCCGACGCCCCTGCACTGCTGGCCGCACTGCGCAAGGCCATGGACGGGCTGGTGGCGCAGGAAAAGGCCGATGCGGAGCGTGCAGCACAGCGAAAGGCGGCGCCGGTCGCGGGCTGGAATCCGCCCGAAGCGCAGGCGGCGATCGTCGGCATCGGCGCCAGCCCCGGGCTGGCCATCGGCCCGGTGCATGTACTGGCCAGCGCGCAGGCCGACGTTGCCGATCGCCCTGCCCCGCTTGGCGAGGGCGGCGCACGCCTGCAGGATGCGCTCAGCCGCACGCGCCAGCAGCTGGCCGCGCTGCAGGACGACACCCAGCGCCGCCTTGGCGCCTCGGATGCGGCGATCTTCAAGGCGCAGGCTGCGCTGCTTGACGACACCGACCTGATTACCCGTGCCTGCCAGCTGATGGTTGAGGGCCATGGCGTCGCATGGTCCTGGCACCAGGCCATCGAGCAGATCGCCTCCGGGCTGGCGGCGCTGGGCAATCCCGTGCTGGCCGGGCGCGCTGCCGACCTGCGCGATGTGGGTCGGCGCGTACTGGCGCAGCTTGACCCCTCTGCGGCCGGTGGCGGCCTGGCCGATCTGCCGGCGCAGCCGTGCATCCTGCTTGCCGCCGACCTGTCGCCCTCGGATACCGCCAACCTCGACACCCGCCGCGTGCTTGGCCTCGCCACGGCACAGGGCGGCCCCACGTCGCACACCGCAATCCTCTCGCGCACGCTCGGCCTGCCGGCGCTGGTTGCCGGTGGCCCCGAACTGCTGGCGATCCAGGCCGGCCGCGAGGCGATCATCGACGGCAGCAGCGGGCGGCTCTACCTGTCCCCCTCCGCCGCGGATCTTGCTTCGGCACGCGCCTGGATCACCGAGCAGCAGCAGATCCGCGCGCGCGAAGCCGCACACCGTGCACAGCCGGCGCAGACCACTGATGGCCATCGCATCGACATCGGCGCCAACGTGAACCTGCCGGAGCAGGTGCCATTGGCGCTGGAACAGGGCGCGGAAGGCGTCGGCCTGATGCGCACCGAATTCCTGTTCCTCGAACGTGGCAGCACGCCCAGCGAGGAAGAGCAGTACGCAACCTACATGGCGATGGCCAAAGCGCTGGACGGCCGCCCGTTGATCGTGCGCGCGCTCGATATCGGTGGCGACAAGCAGGTCGCCCACCTGGAGCTGCCGCATGAGGAAAACCCGTTCCTCGGCGTGCGCGGCGCGCGCCTGCTGCTGCGCCGCCCGGATCTTCTGGAGCCGCAACTGCGTGCGCTTTATCGCGCAGCCAAGGACGGCGCACGCCTGTCCATCATGTTCCCGATGATCACCTCGGTGCCCGAGCTGGTCGCTCTGCGCGCCATCTGCGAGCGCCTGCGCACTGAACTCGAGGCACCCGACGTGCCGATCGGCATCATGATCGAAGTACCGGCCGCCGCAGCCCAGAGCGACGTGCTGGCACGTCACGCTGACTTCTTCTCGATCGGTACCAACGACCTGACACAGTACGTGCTGGCCATCGACCGCCAGAACCCGGAGCTGGCCGCGGAAGCCGACAGCCTGCATCCGGCCGTGCTGCGCGCGATCCGCGCCACGGTGGACGGTGCACGCACGCAGGGGCGCTGGGTGGGTGTCTGCGGCGGCCTGGCCGGCGATCCGTTTGGTGCGATGCTGCTGGCGGGGTTGGGCGTGGACGAGCTGTCGATGACCCCGAACGATATCCCGTCGGTGAAGGCACGCCTGCGCGGCGCCGCACTGTCCGATCTGCAGGCGCTGGCCAACGCCGCGCTGGACTGCGAAACCGCCGAGCAGGTGCGCGCCCTTGATGGAGCGCGCGCATGACATCCCGCGCCATCACTGTCACCCTGAACCCGGCGATCGACCAGACCGTGCGGCTGGCCAGCCTGCGGCCGGGCCATGTGCACCGCGCGCGCAGCAGCCGCGACGATGCGGGTGGCAAGGGCATCAACGTGGCCGCCTGCCTGGCCGACTGGGGCGTGCCGACCACCGCACTCGGTGTGCTCGGTAGCGGCAACGACGGTGTGTTCGGTACGTTGTTCTCGGCACGCGGCATTGTGGATGGCTGCCTGCGTGTTCCAGGCAGCACCCGCACCAACATCAAGCTGGTTGACGAGGACACCGGCGAAACCACCGACATCAACCTGCCCGGCCTGGCACTCGACGGCGCCGATCTGGACGCCGTGTCGCGCCGGCTCGGTGCCATGCTGCTGCCGGGCCTGCCTGTGGTGCTGTCCGGGAGCCTGCCGTCCGGACTGCCGGCCGATGCATGGGCGCGACTGCAGGCGCAGGCCGGCGCCGCCGGTGCGCGCGTGCTGCTGGACACCAGTGGCGATGCGCTTGCCGCTGCCTTGGGCGACACCGCGCGTGCACTGCCCTGCGCGGTCAAGCCCAACCGCCAAGAGCTGGAGGCCTGGACCGGTACGCAGCTGCCGGATCGCAGCGCTCTGCGCGTCGCTGGCCAGGCCCTGGTCGAACGCGGGGTTGCGCTCGTAGCGATCTCGATGGGCACCGATGGCGCGCTGTTCATTGATCGCAGCGGCGCCTTGGTTGCACGACCGCCGCGACTGGCCCAGGGCAGCACGGTCGGTGCGGGCGACGCCATGGTCGCCGGCATCGCAGCTGCGATGCTGGAGGCCTCCCTCGATCTGGCCGGTTGCGCGCGGCTGGCGACCGCGTTCTCGATGAGCCGGCTGCAAAGCGGTGATGCACGACGGCTGGACCCGGCGCAGGTACGCGCATGGGCCGGCGATGTACTGATCGAGCGGTTGGATTGACCCCTCCTGCCGAAGGCACGGCGGCCGGCTTCACGCCCACCGCAGCGCTTTCGGCAAGGACGAACCCGAAGAATTCCAGGAGTTCCCATGCACGCTTCCACCGTAGTCATCGCCGCTGGCGATCGCAGCATCGAGGCGGTTCTTGCCGCCGAAGCGCTACGTCGCGCCGCCCGCCAGCGCGGGCTCGAACTGATGATCGAGATCCGCAGCGACCAGGGTGTGACCGGCGCACTGCCTGCATCGAACGCCGCCGCCGCGACGCACCTGTTGCTGGTGGGTGATGGTGAGGCGGACATCGCGCGTTTCGCCAAGGCCGACGTCGCGCATGCCAGCCTGGGCGAGGTACTGGACGACCCGGTTGCCGCGCTCGCACCGCTCGCGGCCGCACGGTCGAGCGACGCCGGCACGGATGCGGGCCAGCGCATCGTGGCCGTTACCTCCTGCCCCACCGGCATCGCTCACACCTTCATGGCGGCGGAGGGGCTGCAACAGGCCGCCAAGGCGCTGGGCCATGCAATCCGGGTCGAAACCCAGGGCTCGGTCGGCGCGCAGGACGCGTTGAGCGACGAGGAAATCGCCGCTGCTGACCTCGTCCTGATCGCCGCAGACCGCGAAGTCGACGTCTCGCGCTTCGCTGGCAAACGCCTGTTCAAGAGCGGCACCAAACCGGCGATCAACGATGGGCAGAACCTGATCCGCAAGGCGCTGGCCGAGGCCGGCGTGCAGGCAGGTACGGCAACTTCAGGGCGCACGACCGAAAAGACCAAGGCCACCGGGCCCTACAAGCACCTGATGACCGGCGTGTCGTTCATGCTGCCGTTCGTCACTGCCGGCGGCCTGCTGATCGCACTGGCATTCGCACTCGGCGGCATCTATGCCTTCGACGATGCCCACAAGGGCACGCTGGCCTGGTCGCTGTTCCAGATCGGCGCCAAGTCCGGCTTCACGTTGATGGTGCCCGCACTCGCCGGTTACATCGCTTACTCCATCGCCGACCGCCCCGGCATTGCGCCTGGCATGATCGGCGGGCTGGTCGCAGTGAACATGGATGCGGGCTTCATCGGCGGCATCCTGGCTGGTTTCATCGCTGGCTACGGCGTGCACTGGATCAACCGTGCGCTGCGCCTGCCGCGCAGCCTGGAAGGCCTCAAGCCGGTGCTGATCCTGCCGGTCCTGGGCACGCTGCTGGTCGGCCTGTTGATGATGTACGTGATCGGCACGCCGGTCGCCGGGCTGCTGGCCTGGCTGACCGACTGGCTGCGCGGTATGCAGGGCGGCAGCGCGATCCTGCTTGGCCTCCTGCTGGGCGGAATGATGGCGGTGGACATGGGCGGGCCGGTCAACAAGGCGTCCTACGCGTTCTCTACTGCATTGATTTCCAGCCAGGTCTACACGCCGATGGCGGCGACGATGATCGGCGGCATGACGCCGCCGCTGGGTATTGCACTGGCGACATGGCTGTTCAGCAACCGCTTCACCGCCGAGGAGCGCGGCACGGCCGGTGCCGCCGGCGTGCTTGGCCTCAGTTTCGTGACCGAAGGAGCGATCCCCTACGCGGCGCGTGATCCGCTGCGCACCATTCCGGCGCTGATTCTTGGTTCTGCCGTGGCAGGTGCAATCTCGATGGCCGCTGGCGTCGAGCTGAAGGTGCCGCACGGTGGCGTGTTCGTGCTGCCGATCCCGAACGCAGTCACTCACCTCGGCATCTACCTGCTGGCACTGCTGGCCGGCGTGGCCGTTACTGCAGTCGCGTTGCGCATCCTCAAGAAGCCGGTCACCACGCCGGCCTGATCCACCGCATCGCCAAGCCCCTTCCACCTCCCCTGCGCATGCAGGGGCGCAGCGACCTACGCCCTGCACAAGGACCCTCGCCCATGACCCGCTCTTCCCGACACATGTTGCCGATGGCGATCGCGCTTGCCCTGCCATCCCTGGCCGCCACCGCAGACGCGAGCGACGTCTTCACTCCCAGGCTCGCCTACACCGGCGAGGCGGCCGCCACGCTCGACGGCGGCAAGCGCAGCGGCACGGCCTATGCCGGCCAGCTGATGTTCGGCGCCGATGTCGACCTGGACGCTGCACTTGGCTGGCGTGGTGCGACGATCAAGGCCTACGGCATCAATCGCCACGGCACCAATCTCGCCAACAGCAGCACGGGCAACAGCACCTCGGTGCAGGAGATCTACGGTGGCCAGGGAATGCGCCTGGCCAACCTGACGCTCGAGCAGAAACTGCTCAACGACCGACTGGTGCTGGAAGCAGGGCGAAGCGTCGCCAACATCCATCATCTCGGTTCGGAGTTGTGCCAGTACTTCCAGGGCAACTCGGCCTGCGGCAACCCGACCTATGTCTTCCGCACCAGCAGCTTCACATGGTGGCCGGTATCGAGCTGGATGGCTGATGCCACGGCATGGGTGACGCCGGATGTCTACGTACGCGTGGGCGCGTACCAGGTCGACCCGAGCCAGGCCGAAGATGGCCAGCACGGCCTGAAATGGAGCACGAACCAGGCCACCGGCTGGGTCGTGCCCTACACGATCGGCTGGCGCAGCCCCGCGTCGGCGCGCTTGAAGGCCCGCTACGAACTGGGTGGCTGGCAGGACAATTCGAACTACCACGACCCGCTGCGCGATGCCAACGGCATGCCGGCGCTGCTCAGTGGCCAGGAGTACGCGAAACGTCACGGTCGCTCCGGGGCATTCGCCCGCTTCGAGCAGCAGCTCAGCAGCGATGGCAGCGGTCGTGGCCTGATCCTCTTCGGTGCCGCACTCAAGGGCACCTCCGGCCAGTTGATCGAGGATCACTTCCTGCAGGCCGGCCTGGTGCAGAAAGGCACGTTCGTCAGCCGACCGCAGGACAGCATCGCCTTCGTCGTGACCCAGCAGAAGTACAGTCGCATCGCGCTGGAGAACCTGCGCCTCGCCCGTGCCGCGGCGGGCGGCAGCGGTACCCCGCACGGGAGCCAGGTGATGATGGAACTGAGCTATGGCATCCAGGTCACCCCGCAGCTTCGGGTCGCACCGAACCTGCACTACATCGTGCATCCGGACCAGCTCAACGAACCCGCACGCCAGCATGATCTGCCGAACGCGCTGATTGCGGGCATGCGGGTCGATTGGAGCCTGTAGGAGAATCCGTTTTCGTCCGCCCGATTGCCACTCAGCCGCTCGTCAAGCCTCGAACTGGGCGTTCAGCCAGTCGTCGGCACCCTCCAGCTTCACGCCAATGCTGGCATTGAACGTCCCGTCCAGGCTCCAGGAGTCGCGCCTTCCCTGGGCGAGGCACGTCATGACTGCATGTTGCGGGTGATCGACGCCCAAGGTGGCAAAGCAGGCATCAGCATCGCCGACGTCAACGGACGAGGATCCAGGTGCAGGCCCGGCCCCTTCTTTCACGGAAGCGCCTGGGCCAGGTTGAGTACATCCGCCGGGAACGTCGCGTAGTCATCCAATGGAGCGCGATGGCTGTCGCGTCGGTGGATGAGGCGCACGGCAACCACCCGCTGTTGCGGAACGATGACCAGGTGCTGGCCGAGGTAGCCGTTTGCCGCGTAGGCAACGGTTGGACCGCGCTGGATGTCGAACATGTCGGAGAGCTTCAGTCCACGACCGGTGATCTCTCTGCCATAGTGCTGCGGCCAGTCCGCCCCAAGTCGCTCGGCCATGTACGCAATCAGTGCGCTCTTGCTGTCGAATGCCCTGCCCTCGGTGGCCAGCAAGGCCTGCTGGACGGGGTCGCTGACTTCATGCTGCGCCAGAAAGCCGGCGATCTGGCCTTTCAGCTCATAACGCTCCCATGCTGGAATGCGCCACCACAGCAGACCAACCTCCGGCGAGCGGGCACTTGCTTCCGTCAGCAGCGCCACCGACCGCTCACTCAACACGCGCGTCCCCCCGGGGGTGACGCCGCCATCAAGCAGCAGCTGCCCGATGGTCGCCAGATCACGGGCGCTCAGCGACAATCCGGCCATGCCCAAGGGCGTGCCCGCACCGTCCTTCAACCACGTATACCGCACAATGCCCAGCGGCTTGAAAAGACGCGCCTCAAGGTAGGCATCCATGCGTTCCCCTGCCAGGCGCTCGACAATGCCGGGCAGCAGATTGGTAGCCTTGTTGTTGTAGGAGAACGTGGCGCCTGGATCGCTGCTCAGCTCCGCAGCCAGCGCCAGCTTGACCAGGTCCGGCGCAACTTCCAGCTCTTCCCCCGCGTTGGCCACGTTCTGCAGCCCAGAGGTATGGTCCAGCAGCATGCGTACCGTGATGTCCCGCTTCCGCCCCTGCTTCCACTCGGCGAAGATGTTGCTTACCGGCTCGTCGAGCGAGGCCAGTTTTCCCTCGTCCAGCAGAAGTACGATGGCCAGCGCCACCACCGATTTGGTGGCTGACATGAGGTGAACCGGTTCTTCGCCCGTCCCTGGCCGGGGCTCCAGCAGTGTTTTTCCATCCTTCCAGACAAGTACCGCGTCCGAATGCGCGGCGCGGGCGTTGCGTTCGATTGTCGCGACGGCGTCGGCCGTGGTGGTCGTGCTGGCCAGTACAGGAACGGCCAGCATCAAGGCCGCGAAGCTGGACAACCATCGTGCCGTTTTCATGCGCATCTCCTCCAGTGAACGCCTGCCCACATTGACTACAGATGTAGTCAACACCGAGTGCCTGAAGTCATGTCTGACCTGGTGATGGCCTCATCACGACACCACCTGCGTGGCCCCGCAGCCCCAGGCAATACGCGAAGCCGATGGCACTTGCTGCCGGCCCGCGTTCTGCGCGTTCCGTTCCGGCCGGTACAGGCGCAAGTCGAGCGCATCACCGCTCGATTTCGTTTCGCACTGCAGCAAATGCGCCGTGCCACGCGGCACGGGTGATCGCTCAACTACCTGATTTCCCGAGCTTCTGGTCATCCATTGTTCATTCTGATTGACAGCGTTGTCAGGCGCCGCTTACAAGAGCCCACGTCCGGCGCGTGGCGCGGGAACGTCCAGACATCATCAATGGGGAGAGAGGGACCCTATGACCGGCCATTTCAGGAAGAGCACACTCGCACAGGCAGTACTTGCCGCCATCGTCACCGCCACTGCGGCGCTGCCGGTTGCGGCGCAATCAGCCAAGGAAAGCAGTTCCACCACCACCAGCGAGGCACGGGAGGCCTCGACGCTGGACGCCGTCATCGTCACTGTCGAACGTCGGGAACAGGACCTGCAGAAATATGCAGGTACCGCCCAGGCAATTTCCGCGGACGATACGCGTGCGCTGGGCATCAACAATGAGCTGCGCAACATCCAGGCGCTGGTGCCGGGCATGAGCATGGCCAACCAGGAAGGCAACCTGGAGATCTTCATCCGCGGCGTGGGTTCTTCGAACAACACCGAGCTGGGTGATCCGGGCGCCGCGCCTCACATCAACGGGGCCTACATTGCACGACCGCGTGGTCTGGGCGGCATGTTCTACGATGTCGAGCGGGTGGAAATCAACAAGGGCCCGCAGGGCACGCTGCGCGGCCGCAATGCGCTGGCCGGCACGCTGAACATCATCACCAAGCGCCCCGACCTGGAAGCGTTTGGCGGGTACGTTCAGGCCGAGGCCGGCAATCGTGACCATCGCGGTGGCGAGTTCGCCCTGAATCTCCCGATCGGGGGTGGCGCAGCCTTCCGCGTGGCGGGCTACAAGGTGGAGAAAGACTCTCCGTTCAAGAATGCTGGGCGCGCGCAGGACCTGGAACCGGCTGGCGTGCAGGACGACCGCGGCGCACGCCTGTCGTTCCTCTACCAGCCGGATGACAAGCTGTCGATCTTCGCCATGGCCGACATCGGCAAGGAAGGCGGTACGGGCTATCCCGGCGCCAACGTCTACACCGCCGCCAGGGCCGGCTACCTGCCGGACGATGTCGACCTGCGAAAGATCATCTACCGCGGCGCCCAGGGCAAGCTCGACAGCACCAACTGGGGGGCGCAGACCAGCATTTCCTATGACTTCGGCAAGGTGGCGGTGGAGTACAACGGCAGCTACCGCAACGTGGATTACCGCCAGACCAATGCGCAGAGCGAAGGCATCCTCTGGCCGGGCCGCAACATCGACCCGGTATCACCCAGCAACCCGGGCGGTATCGACTACGACAACTACTCCACGCAGTATTGGCTGACCGAGTCGGAGTCGCAGGTACACGAGCTGCGGTTCACGTCCGACCAGGACGAACGGCTGCGCTGGACCACCGGCCTGTTCCACTTCAACGAGGACCAGCGGGTGGGGTACCTCTCGCTGGTTGACAAAGGGCGCTGGTATTCGGGCACTGAGTTCACCATGCCCAAGGTCAATGGCAAGTCGTCCGCAGTTTTCGCCGACGGCACATTCGACGTCAACGATCGCCTGCGCCTGAAGGGCGGCCTGCGCTACTCCGAGGAGAAGAAGTCGCGTTACGGCATTGGCGGCAACTGGTCGCTGGGCCTGCCCGGCCAGGGCGGGGACTTTGCCACGCGCCTCGGTACGCCCGGCTTCGAACCCGCCTTCATGAGCCGCCCAAACTTTGATGTCAGCAACATCACCTCGCAGGCGGAGATGGCCCGCTTCCTGCTGCAGGGCGTGCTGCGACATGGTCGCAACGACACCTTGCTGCAACAGATCGGCGCGGTGCCCGATGGCGGCCCATTCGGCTGCGTGGATCGCCCCGACATCGGTGGCGATACCGTCGATTGCCCCTACCAGAGCTGGGTCCAGGTCAGCGCGATTCCGGCCCAGCAGTTCGGCAAGAGCAAGTTCAGCTTTACCGACTGGCGCGCGGGTTTCGAGTACGACGTGAGCGACGACAGCCTGCTGTACGGCCTGGTGTCGACGGGCCACAAGGCGGGTGGCTTCAACGACACGTTTGATCCGAAGGAGATTCCTGAGACCTTCAAGCCCGAATCGATCATTGCCTACGAAATCGGCAGCAAGAACACCTTCCAGATGCTGGGTCGCACCTCGACCTTCAACGTCAGCGGGTTCTATTACGACTACAGTGACCAGGTGTTCCAGGACCTGGCGGTGATCGCCACCAACCCGACCACCGGTGAAGCCACCGGCTATGCCCTGGTCAACCGCAACGTCGGCAAGTCCGCGGTGTACGGCCTGGAGGCGGAAAGCACCTTGCGCTTCCCGCACAATTTCATGGTCAACATCAACGCGCTCTGGATGGACAGCGAGATCAAGCGCGGCACCGTCGCCGATGTCCGCAGCCAGAACTACGACGCCGGTGGTGCCACCTCGCTGATCGACCTGTCCGGCAACGAACTGCCGCTGGCGTCGAAGCTTACCTTCAACGTGAGGCTGCAGCATACGACCGAGCTGCGCTTTGGCACCTTCGACTGGCAGCTGCTGGCCTCGTACCGCTCGGCCTTCTACCTCACCCAGTACAACAACCGGGACGTGGAATTCATCCGACAGGATCCAGCCAGTGGTGAGCTGGTCCATGACCGCACCGAAAGCGCCGCTGCGGCCGGCTTCCCTGACCGCCAGAAGGGCGAGACCACCTTGAACGCGGGCATCGGCTTCACCTCACTGAGCGGCAGCTGGCGCGTGGAGGCCTGGGGCAACAATCTGCTGGGCAACGACGTCTCGCAGAAGGCCTTGGTGGGTTCCGGCATCAACGTCCGATTCCTGAACGACCCGCGCAGCTACGGCCTGCGCCTGCGTTACCAGTTCTGAGCAACGCAGCCTTGAAGGAGGGCCGGTTTCGCCGGCCCTCCGCGCGCGATCACCACGTCCTGCCCTGTGCGACAACGCACGGGGCGTCGTCCTGCCCGTGATGACACGAGAATCATGAAACACACAACCCGCTGGTCGCAGTTCGGTGTACTCATCACCGTCTTTTTCTTCTGGGGCTTCGTCGCTGCAAGCAACGGCATCCTCATTCCGGTGTTCAAGAAAGCGTTCCATCTCAGCCAGGCACAGAGCATGTACGTGGCGATGGCGTTCTACGTTGCCTACACCGCCGGTTCGCTGATCTACATCGCCATCTCCCGCGCCATCGGCAACGACCTGCTGCATCGGGTGGGCTATCGCAACGGCATCTGCCTTGGCCTGCTGGTGTCGGCACTGGGTGCCCTGCTCTTCTATCCGGCGGCCAATACCGGCTCGTTTGCACTGATGCTGTCCGGCCTGTTCATCGTGGGCCTGGGCTTCTCGCTCCAGCAGATCGCGGCCAATACGCTGGCGGTGATCATGGGTGATCCGGCCACCGGATCGCAGCGCCTGACCATGGCCGGCGGTGTCAACAACCTGGGCGCGACGGTAGGCCCGCTGCTGGTGAGCATTGCCATCTTTGGCAGTGTGTCAGCCGGCAACACAGAGGCGAGCATCGAGAGCGTAAAGATCCCCTACCTGGTGCTGGGCGCCGCCTTCGTACTGGTCGCCGTGCTGCTGCGCTTCTCGAGCGTGCCCAATCATGTCGAGCTGCGCGCGACGGTCCCCGCAGGTGGAACCGGGTCGGATCACCAGGCGGATCGCGGATCTGCGCTCTCCTACCCGCAGCTGGCGATGGGCATGGTCGCGATCTTCCTCTACGTCGGCGTAGAGGTGTCGACCATCGACAATCTTCCAGCCTACCTTGAGCAACCCCTGAGCAAGGGTGGGCTGGGCCTGGAAACCTCGGTGATCGCCCCGTTCGTCTCGCTGTACTGGGCCAGCCTGATGATCGGTCGCTGGGGAGGGGCCGCCGGAGCCTTCGACGTGCGCGCAGGCGCGCAGAAGCTGCTGATGCTGGTGTTGCCGTTCATTGCATTTGCCATCTACCTTGCCGTCAACGCGATCTCTGGCCACAACTCCGCACAGTTCTTCCACTACGCGCCGGTGATCGCCCTGATGATCATCGCCACCCTGGCCAGCAAGGGCAATCCATCGCGCATGCTGCTGTACTTTGCCGTGTGTGGCATCGCGGCGCAGCTGGTCGGCATGTTCACCACCGGGATGACCAGTGTGATCGCCTTCATCAGTGTGGGGCTGTTCTGCAGCACGATGTGGCCCTGCATTTTCACCCTGGCCATCACCGGCCTGGGCCGCCACACCAACCAGGCAAGCAGCCTGCTGATCATGATGATCATGGGCGGCGGCATCGTCAGTTGGGCGCAGGGTGCACTGGCCGACAAGGTCGGCGTGCACTACAGCTTCATCATTGGCGTGCTGTGTTTCTGCTATCTGGCGTTCTACGCGTGGGCGGCCGGCCGTACGCTGCGTCGTCAGGGCGTAGATCTGGAGCGATTGGCCACCGAAGGCGGCCACTGAGCCGCGCCCCTGCCTGCCAGCATGGCGTGCCGGCCGCGTCGGCACGCCATCGCACCTGCGTTCAATCGTGACGGGCCGGTCCCGTGGATCGCCGGACCTGCAGGGCATAAGCAATATCGACCACGCCACCGCTGCCGAGCTCGCGCACTTCCTTGATCAGCTCCATGGCCGCGCGCCGGCCCATCTCACGGGTGGGCTGGCAGACGGTGGTCAGTGCCGGATAGATCTGGCGGGCGATCGGCGTGTCATCGAAACCGCAGACCGAGATGTCGGATGGCACCGACAGGCCGTGTTCGAACACCGCACAGATGACGCCTGCCGCCATATCATCGTTGGCGGCGAAGATGGCGGTCGGCCGATCAGGCCGATCAAGCAGCGCGTTGGCGCCGATGTAGCCGGATTCGTATGAAAATTCGCCTTCCAGCACCAGGCTGGGGTCGTAGCGCAGGCCTGCCCTGCGCAGGCCTTCGCGATAGCCCGCCAGGCGCCACATGCTTGCGCCATGCGCGGCGTGTCCCTTGATATGGGCGATCCGGGTATGGCCCAGCGAGGCCAGGTGTGCGATCAGCGCCACCACCGCGCCGATCTCATCCACGACGACGCCCACGTTCCGGTTCTGTTCCTTCGCCGAAATGCTGGAATACGGGATCCCCAGGTCGACCAGGCGCTCGAGCAGGGCGGTGTCGTCTGTCAGCGGCGGCGTCAGCACCACGCCGTCGAGCTGCGACTGCATGATCAATGACTCGACCTTTTCCACGATATCGGCCGCGTCGTAGATCAGCGGAGCGAGCATCAGGTTGTAGTGCTGTTCCATGCACGCGTCCAGCACCCCCATCTCGATCTCCATCAGATAGTTCGAAGACGGGTTATCGAAGAGCATCGCAATGAGGTAGGAGCGCCGGCCAGCGAGGACCCGTGCCGAGGGCAAGGGGCGGTAGCGCAGTTTTTCCACCGCCGCCTCCACCCGGGCCCGGGTGCTCTTGGAGACGTTCGGCTCGTTGTTGAGCACCCGCGAGACGGTCTTCATCGAGACCCCGGCCGTTGCCGCGACATCCTCGATCCGCACCCGTCCCGGCCTGCCTGCGAGCACCTGCTCAGCTCCCGGCATCCCCCGCCCTCTGCCCGTCATAGCCTCACCATCTTTACCGGAATCCTGCACCACGGGATGTGGATGCAGATGCAACTTTATCCTCAAATCCCATGCCGCTGTGCAGCAAGCATTCGTCCCACGGGCTGGGTATGCTCGGTTCTGACTGACAACGCTGTCAGGTTGCTTTCCGGCCGCCGAGCCCACCCAAGCCACCCTTCCGAGATGATTGTTCCGATGAACGTCCGTCATTCCGATCGTGCGAAGCGCAACCCCGTTTTCCGTCCCCACCGCCTGATGCTGGCTGCGGCGCTTGCCATGGCGCTGGTACCTGCGGCCGGTGCGGCCCCTGCCCCGGTGAACGACGCAGGCACCATCACGCCCGCGCACTGGCCCAGGGCAACCTGGCCGCTGGCCAACGATCCGGCCATGGAACGACGCATCGACGCGCTGATCGCATCAATGACGCTGGAAGAAAAGGTGGGCCAGATCGTGCAGGGTGATATCGCCAGCATCACGCCCGATGACGTGCGCAGATATCGATTGGGTTCAATACTGGCAGGCGGCGCATCCGACCCAGGTGGCCGGTACAACGCAAAGCCCGCCGAATGGCTTGCGCTGGCCGACGCGTTCTGGGAAGCCTCGATGGACACGCGCAACGGTGGCAAGGCCATTCCCATCGTCTGGGGCATTGATGCGATGCATGGCCAGAGCAACGTGGTGGGTGCCACCCTGTTCCCGCACAACATCGGCCTGGGTGCAGCGCGCAACCCGGAATTGCTGCGCGAGATCGCAAGGATCACCGCGGCCGAAACCCGCGTGACCGGCATGGAATGGACGTTCGCGCCGACCGTGGCCGTCCCGCAGGATGACCGCTGGGGGCGCACGTACGAGGGCTACTCGGAAGATCCGGCACTGGTGGCCAGCTATGCAGGGGCATTCGTCGAGGGCCTGCAGGGCAAGGCGGGGGCCGCTGACTTCCTCGACGACCACCACGTGATGACCACGGTCAAGCATTTCCTCGGCGATGGCGGCACGGACAACGGCAAGGATCAGGGCAACACCACGGTCAGCGAGGCCGAATTGCGTGACATCCACGCCGCCGGATACCTGCCGGCGATCAATGCGGGCGCGCAGTCGGTGATGGCGTCGTTCAACAGCTTCCATGGCGAGAAGATGCACGGGCACAAGCCACTGTTGACCGATGTGCTGAAGGACCGGATGGGTTTCGGCGGCTTCGTGGTCGGTGACTGGAACGGCCATGGCCAGATCAAGGGCTGCAGCAACACCGACTGCGCGAAGACCTACGTCGCCGGCCTGGACATGGCCATGGCACCGGACAGCTGGAAGGGGATGTACGAGAGCACGCTGGCCCACGTGAAGGACGGCACCCTGCCGGAGGCGCGGCTGGACGATGCCGTCCGCCGCATCCTGCGGGTGAAGATGCGCATGGGCCTGTTCGACAAGCCCAAGCCTTCCGAGCGCGCATTGGGCGGCAAGTTCGAGCTGCTCGGGGCGCCAACGCATCGCCAGGTGGCGCGGCAGGCCGTGCGTGAATCGCTGGTGCTGCTCAAGAACCAGAACCACCTGCTGCCACTGTCGCCGAAACAGCGGGTACTGGTTGCGGGCGATGGCGCCAACGACATGAGCCGTCAGGCGGGCGGCTGGACGCTCAGCTGGCAGGGCGACGGCACGCGGCGCGAGGACTTCCCGAATGCGGAAACGATCTGGGAAGGTCTGCAGGCACAGGTCAAGTCAGGCGGTGGCCAGGCCGAACTGGCGATCGATGGCCGTTACCGCAACCGTCCCGATGTGGCCATCGTGGTGTTCGGCGAAGATCCCTACGCCGAATTCCAGGGCGACCTGCCCAACCTGATGTTCAAGAACGGCAAGTCCGGAGACCTGGAGCTGATGCGACGCCTGAAGGCAGACGGCATTCCGGTCGTGGGGGTGTTCCTGAGCGGGCGACCGCTGTGGCTGAACCGCGAAATCAACGCCGCCGATGCCTTCGTGGCTGCGTGGCTGCCTGGCTCGGAAGGTGGGGGCGTGGCCGATGTGCTCCTGCGTGGCGCCGATGGGCGCGTGCAACACGACTTCCGCGGAAAGCTGAGCTTCTCCTGGCCACGCCGCGCCAACCAGTACCAGAACAACGTGGGGCAGAAGGACTACGACCCGCAGTTCGCCTACGGCTACGGCCTGACCTATGCCGACAAGGGAAACCTGCCTGCGCTTTCCGAGGACCCCGGCATTGATCCGGACGCCGCAGGTAGCGGCACCCTGTTCGAGCGTGGCGTGGCCGGCACCGGCCTGATGCTTCGCCTGACTGCCGCCAATGGCGAATCGACCGATGTCGTGCATCCCAATGCAACCACTGCCGACCAGTCACTGGCGATGGTCGCGATCAACACCGATGTGCAGGAGGGTGCGCGCCGGTTCAGTTTCCGGGCGCCGGCCACGGTGGCGTTGCAGGCCAATACGCCGCTGGACTGGTCGCGCGAAACCAACGGCGAGCTCTCCGTGGTAGCGACCGTGCGTGTCGAACAGTTCCCGGCGGAATCCGCGGTGACACTCGCTACCGCCTGCGGTGCGGCGTGTGCTGCCGAGGTCGCATTGGGCCCTGCGCTGTCGGCGGCGCCGCGGAACGAGTGGGTCAGGCTGGGCGTTCCCCTCAAGTGCCTGGCCAAGGCCGGGGCAGACATGAGCCGCTTGAACGTACCGTTTGCGCTGCGCGCCGGAAAGGGCACAACGCTTGCGATCACCTCGGTGGTACTGGGCACCGAGTTCGATCGCAAGGTGGAATGCGCGACGCAGTAGGCGCCGTGTTGAATGCCTTGGCGCGGCCGTCACGGAACGCGCCGCGCCATGGCATTCGCTGGGCAGCCAGCACGGTATGATGCCGCAACCCCGGCACTTGCACTGATCGCAGCGGGCGCCCGCACGCCGATCACATGCGCCGGAGAACCGGCGACAGGGTCGATGGACGGCACCGCGCACGCCCTACTCCATGCTCGCTTCCCATTCTTCGCTCATCATCTGGATGGCGGTGGCCGTTGCCACTGTCGGCCTTCTGTTCCGCCCGTTCCGCATCCCGGAGTACGCGTGGGCGCTCGGCGCGGCCGCGTTGCTTCCGCTCAGCGGCACCCTGTCGTTGGGCACGACCTGGCACGCAGTCGCAGAAGGCCGCGACGTCTACCTTTTCCTGGTTGGCATGATGGTGCTGGCCGAGCTTGCCCGCCGCGAAGGGCTGTTCGACTGGCTGGCGCTGTATGCGGTGCGGCATGCGGGCGGCTCGGGGCGGCGCCTGTTCGACCTCGTGTTCCTGGTCGGCACGCTGGTAACGGTGTTTCTTTCCAATGATGCGACAGCTGTGGTGTTGACCCCGGCTGTCTACGCAGCCTGCAAGGCGGCCCGCGCCAATCCTCTGCCCTACCTGTTCGTCTGTGCCTTCATCGCCAATGCGGCCAGCTTCGTGTTGCCCATCTCCAACCCGGCCAACCTGGTGGTGTACGGCCAGCACATGCCGCCGCTGCTGCAGTGGCTGGCGCAGTTCGCCCTGCCCTCGCTGGCGGCGATCGGTGCGACCTATCTGGTGCTGCGCTGGGTGCACCGGCGCGAGATCGCACAGCCGCTGGTGGCCGCGCCGCAGCATCGCCCGCTGACCGAGGGCGGGCGCCTGAGTGCGCTGGGCGTGCTGTTCACCGGCGGCGTTCTGCTGGTGACCTCTGCACTTGACGGACCGCTCGGCGTGGCCACGTTCTGCGCCGGTGCACTGAGCGTGGCGGCCGTGGTGGTTCGCCAGCGCCGCAGCCCGCTACCGCTGCTGCGCCACGTATCCTGGGGCGTGTTGCCGCTGGTGGCCGGCCTGTTCGTGCTGGTGGAAGCGGTGGCCCAGACCGGTGTCATCCAGACTGCGGCCAGCGCGCTGCAGTCCGTGGCGAAGGCTTCCCCGCAGCAGTCCAGCTGGCTGGCCGGTGGTGCGGCGGCGTTGCTCAGCAACCTGGCCAACAATCTGCCGGTCGGGCTGGCGGCCGGTTCGCTGGGGCAGATGGCCGACCTGCCGGCACAGACCCGCGCCGCGCTGCTGATCGGCGTGGACCTTGGGCCGAACCTCTCGGTGACCGGCTCGCTGGCCACGATGCTGTGGCTGGTGGCGTTGCGTCGCGAGGGCGTGCATGTCAGCGCACTCGACTTCCTGCGCGTCGGCGCGCTGGTGATGCCGCCCGCGCTGATCGGAGCGCTGCTGCTGCTCTGATCGGCGCGCGGGCGGCGTGCCGATGTCAGAACGCCAGCTGCAGGCGGGTATTGAAGGTGGTGCCTTCATCGCTGCCTGCTGCACTGCCACTGCGGTGGCGGGTCTGCCAACGGACGGCTTCGAACATCACGCGGCTGAAATCGTTGAGATACCAGTTCGCGCCCAGGGTCCATGCGTGGCCGGTGCCGCCACTGGGCAACTCGGCATAGTCCACGTCTTCATAGCGGCCCTTCAGCTCCCATGCACCGCGACCACCGCGGGTCACCGGGTCAGCCACCTTCACGCGCCCCCAGGTACCGGTCCTGCCGGTGTAGGACGGGCGTGCGCCAGCCAGGAACCAGCCGGCCGAGATCGCCCAGGCCTCGTGGTCACGATCGTAACGGCCGCTGTCGTCGCTCCCCCGCAGGTTGCGGGTGCCCCATTCGCCGGTCGCCCAGGCCGGCCCGAAGAAGCCGGCCAGTTCCGCGCCATAGGCCGTACTGCGCTCGGCGCCCAGCAGTGTGCCCGGCGCGATCTTGACCAGGTCGTTGAAGTGCCCAGCGATGGCCGAACTGCGGACGACGCCGCTGGCGCCTGCAGCGATCTCCTCGTGGAAGGCCCAGGCCCCCAGGTGTACGGTGACCGCGTCGTTGGCCACCGGGTTCCAATGCACGCGCGTGGCCCAGGTCTGGCTGTCGTTGTCGGTGCCGGCGTTGTTGAGATCGTTGCCGGCCACCGACAGGCTGGCATGCCACCCCTTTCCATAGATGCGCTCGGTCAACCCGACACCAAACAGGCCGCGCTGTGGCAGCATCAGCGTGCCGACCACGTTGCGCTCCTGGAACGGCGTGTTGGAGGTGCTGCTGGAACCATCGATACCGCGATCATTCAAGCGATTGCCAACTGTGAGATCGGCCGACAGCCCGAACAGGGCGTGATCCAGCGTGGCGTAGACCGACTTCCAGGCCACCGCGTTGTCGGCGAAGTCACCCTCCACCACCCAGCCCAGGGTTCCGTAGCGTCCCTCTGCCCCAAGGCGCACCGAACGGATCTCGGTACCCGAAACGTTGCGGCCGGCGACCGCGGAACCGTCAGTACTGGAGGCATCGACGAACAGGCGGCCGCGGGGACGGAACACCGTATTGCCGTCGGCACTGCTGAACTCCGGTGCGCCCTTGGCCCAGGAGACCTTGGGCAGCTTGGACTGTCCCGATTCCAGTGTGGCCACGCGCGTCTCCAGCGCAGGCCCGGGCGCGGGCGGAGCGGGAGGCCCGGCCGCCATGCCCTGCCCGCCCTCGACGGCGCGCAGGCGCGCTTCCAATTGCTGGATCTGCAGCGCCTGCTGCTGCACCAGGCGTGACAGTTCGGCCTGGCTCAGTGGTGCGGGCGGGGACGAAACAGCCTGGGCGCCAGCATGGCCACTGGCCAACAGCAGGCCGAGCGCGACCGACAGCGCTGCCAGCGGCAGCACGGTGGAATGGTTCATGGACTCTCTCTCCGGCCAGCCGGCCCCCTGGCCCGGCGCTGGCCTGTTGCGGTGGTGCGGGGGAAGATCGGGGGAAGAAGTGCGCGCCGCCGGATCGGTCCGGCGGCGCGGCAGGCCGGCTCAGCGCGGCCAGTTCAGCTGGTGGCCTGTGCCTGTGCGTTGGGACGCCAGGTGATCAGCTTGTTCTCGACCACGTCCAGCATGGCGTCGATGACCAGCACGAAGGCGGCCAGAATGATGATGCCGGCAAAGACGCCCACCGCATTGAAGTTGCCCTCGGCCTGCGCGATCAGGTAACCCAGGCCCGCCGAGGCGCCAAGGTACTCACCGATGATCGCGCCGACCACCGCGAAGCCCACCGAAGTGCGCAGCGAGGACAGGATCCAGCTGGCTGCTGCCGGGAAGTAGACGTGGCGCAGCAGGTCGCTGCGGCTTGCGCCCAGGATGCGGGCATTGGCCAGTACCACCGGATTCACCTCACGCACGCCCTGCATGGCATTGAAGAACGTAGTGAAGAACACCAGGGTGACCGCCAGCGCCACCTTCGACCACAGGCCCAGCCCCAGCCACAACACGAAAATCGGCGCCAGCACTACGCGCGGAATTGCGTTGAAGCCTTTGATGAAGGGATCGAGGATGCGCGCCGAACGGCGGCTCAGGCCCAGCCAGACACCGCCAGCCACACCCAGGCCGGTGCCGATGATGTAGCCCAGCGCGGTTTCGGTAAGGGTGATGTAGACATGCTGGTAGAACGAGGTATCGGACAACCAGGTCCAGGCCTGCTGCACGATCGCCGTCGGCGAAGGGAAGAAGAACGGATCGATCACGCCCAGCGCGATACCGCCTTCCCAGCCGCCGAAAACGGCGACTACCAGGGCCAGCTGGATGAATTTGTCAGTCTTGGCGTGCATAGCTCTTCTCCACTTCGCCGCGCAGGCAGGCCCAGATGTCGCGGTACAGGTCGGTGAAACGGTCATCCAGCTTGATCTCGGCCACGTTGCGCGGACGTTCCAGGCCCACGTCGAAGCTGCGCACCACCCGGCTGGCTGGGCCGGAGGACAGCACCACCACGCGATCCCCCAGGGCGATCGCTTCTTCCAGGTCATGGGTGATCAGGATCACCGAGCGCCGGTCCTCCTGCCAAAGACGCAGCAGCTCGTTCTGCATCAGGTGGCGGGTGTGGATGTCCAGCGCCGAGAAAGGTTCATCCATCAGGATCACCTTCGGCTCGACGATCAGCGCCTGCGCCATCTGCACCCGCTTGCGCTGGCCACCGGACAGCTGGTGCGGGTAGCGGTGCTCGAAACCGGCCAGGCCGACCTTCGCCAGCCACGCGTTGGCCTTGGCCTTGCGTTCGGCTTCGGGCACGCCGCGGAAGCGCAGGCCGAGTTCAACATTCTGGTAAGCCGTCTTCCACGGCAGCAGCGCATCCTGCTGGAACAGGTAGCCGACCGACTCCTGCACACCGCTGACGGCGCGGCCGTCGATGCTCACCTGCCCGGAAGACGGCTTCAGCAGGCCCGCCACGGAATTGAGGATGGTGCTCTTGCCGCAGCCGGTCGGGCCGACGATGGCAAGGAACTCGCCGTCACCCACCTGGATGTCGACATCACGCACGGCGGTGAATTCGCCGAAGGACATGGTCACCTTGTTGATGGCGACCATGGTCTGTGCAGGATCCAGCTGCGGTGCGCCATTGAACTGGCGCACGGTGGCATTGAGGGCCATGGGGTTACCTCCGCTTACGGTTGGGCAGCCGGCGCCGCAGCGTTGGCACGCTCGACGAAGGCATTGGTGTAGGTCCTGGACAGATCGATGTTGGCCTTGGCCACATCCGTGTTGAACTCGCGCAGCACCTTCAGTGGGGTTTCCAGGTCGGACGGCGTGAAGTGACCGTCCCTGGTAAAGATCGCGCGGGCGTTCTCCACAGCGCGGGCATAGGTGGCGCGATCGCCGGAGACGTAGCTGTCCGGCAGCGCGGCAACGATCTCTTCGGCACTGTTGTCAGCGATGAACTTCAATGCCATCTGCTCGGCACGGGCGATCTTCTCGGCCGCTTCGGGGCGCTTGTCCAGGAAGCTCTGGTTGGCATACATCACCGAGGTCGGATACAGGCCGCCATAGACCTGGCGGGCGCCGTCGTCGCTGCGCGCGTCGAGGAGGATCTTGCCGACCTTGCGCTCGGTGATCAGGGTGGCAGCCGGGTCGTAGTTGACCAGCAGGTCGATCTTGCCCTGCTCAAGGGCAGCAACCGCTGCGGCGCCGGAGCCGACACCGATCAGCGAGATGCTGTCGGCCGGAATATCATGCTGGGCGAGGAAGTGACGGACGAAGAAGTCTGACGAGGAGCCCGGCGCGGTGATCCCGACCTTCTGGCCCTTGATGGTTTCCGGCCGGGCCGGATCGAAGGTGGCGTCTTCGCGGCCGGCCATCACCAGCCCGGAATTGCGCGAGAGCAGCACAAAGGCGACCACGTCCTTGCCCTTGGCCTGCATCTGGATGGTGTGATCGTAGAAGCCGACGGCCACATCGGTGGAATTGGCCACCAGCGCCTGCAGTACCTTGGAGCCGCCCTGGGCGAAGTTCTCTGTCTTCACCTGCAGGCCGACGTCCTTGAAGTACCCCTTGGCGTCGGCGATGAAGAACGGCAGGTTGTTGAGGTTGTAGGAGCCGACGCTGATGCGCACCGGTGCGTTGTCGGCGCTGCCTGTGGTCGCACCTTCGGCGCGGCCGCTGTTGCTGCACCCGGCCGCGGCCAGGCCGGCCGCGCACAGCGCGACCATCAGGAACTGCTTGTACATCATCCCTCCCAGGAGTGAAGCATCTACGTTGTGGTGGCGGGGCAGGCACGCCTGTGCCGACCCGGCCGGTTTCAGATCATGCCGCTGACGTCCATTGGCGGTCTTGGGTGGTACTGGTCGTGGCGTGCGCGGGCGACGTTGCATATACCCGACCGTCGAACAGTCTGCGTGCGGTGCGGATCACGCTGGCAATCACCGGCGTATCGTCCGAACTGCGACTGAGACCCACCTCCAGGGCCCCGCTCGGATGTTCGAGGGTAATGCTGCCGGGAACGGACAGGCATCCGACCAAAGTGTGGGCCAGCGTGCCCGGCGTGACGGCGGCGGTGGCCAGGCCGACCGCGCCGGTAATGGCCAGTGCAGTGTGGCATTGGTGCGGCATGAAATAGCGCACCTGCAGATCGCCCCCCTGTTGCGGCGCCGACAGCAGCACCGGCTTGGGAATGACCTTGTTGCCGGCGTCGGCGATGCCCATGCGGGCGCCTGCCTGGATGCGCAGCGCTTCCAGCCGGCGCATGAATGTCGCATCCGCGTTCAGTTCGGCGGGCGAAGCATCACCTCGTACGCCCAGGTCTTCGGCACGCACCAGCATCATCGGCATGGCGCAGTCCACCAGGCTGACCGGGACGCCATCGATGGACTCCTGCGCGTGCCCGCTGGGCAGCAGCTTGCCGGTGCGGGCGCCCGCGGCATCAAGGAAGGAGAGTCTGACCGGCGAGGCCGAACCGGGCGCACCGGCAATGCGCGTATCACCGCGATAGACCACCTTGCCGCCAGGCGTTTCCACCGTCGCGATGATCAGCTTGCCGGTATTGACGTTGTGGATGCGCACCTCGGTCTGCGGATCCTGGGCCTGCACCAGCCCCCGCTCAATGGCATACGGGCCCACTGCCGCCAGCATGTTGCCGCAGTTGGGGGACGTGTCCACCACCTGCTGTTCCACCCTTACCTGGGCGAACAGATAGTCCACGTCGGCGTCTGCCCGGCTGGATCGGTCGATGATGGCCACTTTGCTGGTCAGCGCGTTGCCTCCACCGATGCCGTCGATCTGCAGCGGATGACCCGACCCCATCACTTCCACCAGCAGGCGATCGCGTTCGGCGGTGTTCGCCGGAAGGTCGCTGGCCAGGAAGAACGGGCCCTTGGAGGTGCCGCCTCGCATGAGCACGCAGGGAATGCTGAGCAGATCGTTGGACATACGTGTGCTAGATTGATGCGTATAGGGGATGAATGACCCCTCTGTGATTCGATACTGGCATGACCCCAATTGATCTGTGAATTGCTGATTTTTGGATGATTGATACCTTATGAGCATCAATTGTGAAATCCTCGATCTCCGCGCGTTCCTGCTTGTATCGGAGACACGCAGCTTCCATCGAGCCGCGGAGATCCTGCACGTCTCCCAGCCGGCACTCAGCCGACGGATACAGAAGCTGGAGCAGGCCGTGGGTTCGCCTCTGCTGGAGCGCACCACGCGCAGCGTCAGCACGACCGCAGTCGGCGAGAACCTGCTGCCGCTGGTGCGTCGCATGCTGGAGGAATTCGATGGATCACTGTTCTCACTGCGCGGCCGCGAAGACACGCGCGGTGCTACTGTCACCATCGCCTGCCTGCCTACGGCCGCGTTCTATTTCCTGCCAAGCGTGATGGCGCGCTTCCACGAAGCGCATCCCAACGTGCGCTTCCGGATCCTGGATATCCCGGCGACCGAGGGCCTGCAGGCGGTGGAGCGTGGCGAAGTCGAGTTCGGCATCAACTTCATGGGCGCCAACGATCCGAATCTCGACTTCGACGTACTGGCCGAAGACCCGTTCGTGCTGGCTTGCCGACGCGACCACCCGCTGGCCCGCAAGCGCAGGGTGGAGTGGGCCGACCTCGCCGAGCATCAGCTGATCACCGTGCATCGCACCAGCGGCAATCGCACGCTGCTGGACGGCGCCCTGGCGCGCGAGAACCTCAAACTGAGCTGGCACTACGAAGTGACCCACCTGTCGACGTCACTGGGCATGGTCGAGGCCGGCATCGGCGTTTCTGTCCTGCCGAAAATGGCGACGCCGGACGGGGATCACCCCACCCTGGTGACGCGCTCGATAGGCAACCCTGTGGTGTCGCGCACGATCGGGATCGTCCGTCGCCGAGGCGCCCTGCTCTCGCCTACTGCGGAACGCTTTCTTCAGATGTTGATGAGCCAGTGGCGCGGGGAGAGCTGAACATCGTTTGATGGACAGGCGGACCCGAGATCTGGCGGAACGTGATGGCCGGGCATGGCTCGGCCCTACAGGGGCGCCAGCTCGCGCGCCAGGAACGGCGCCGTCCGGCTGCCCTTGGCACGCGCCACCTGATGCGGCGCTCCCTTCGCCACGATCGTGCCACCGGCACTGCCTGCGCCCGGGCCAACGTCAATCACCCAGTCCGCCTGCGCGACCGCACGCATGTCATGCTCGATCATGATCACTGTGTTTCCTGAGTCGACCAGCCGCTGCAGCTGTACCAGCAGCCTGTCCGCATCGGAGGCATGCAGGCCGGTGGTGGGTTCGTCCAGCACGTAGAGCGTGCGCCCGCGCTGGCTGCGCTGCAGTTCGGTGGCCAGCTTGATGCGCTGGGCCTCACCGCCTGAAAGCTCGGTGGCCGGCTGGCCCAGCCGCAGGTAACCCAGGCCGATTTCCTGCAGCAGCTGCAGCGGTCGGGCGATGGGCTCCTCCCCGCTGAAGAACGCATGCGCCTGGTCCACCGTCATCTTCAGGACCTCGGCGATGTTGCGGTCGTTCCACAGTACCTTCAGCGTGGCTTCGTTGTAACGCGCGCCGTGGCAGGTGGGGCACGGGGCGTAGACGCTGGGCATGAACAGCAGCTCGACGCTCACGAAACCCTCGCCTTCGCAGGTCTCGCATCGGCCCTTGGCCACGTTGAACGAGAAACGGCCCGCATCGAACCGGCGACGACGTGCGGCCGGCGTCGCCGCGAACAGTTTGCGTACGTGATCGAACAGCCCGGTATAGGTGGCGAGGTTGGAGCGCGGTGTGCGGCCGATCGGCTTCTGGTCCACCTGCACCACGCGCTGGATGGCGTCCACATCACCGGCCAGTTGGCCCCGGGTGGTTTCGATCACGGTCGGCCCGTCCGTGGGTGAGGCCTCGGCACCATCGTCCGCGGGTTCGTGCCCCAGATGCAGCAGCATCAGCTCCGGCAGCGCCTGCGCCATCAGGCTGGACTTGCCCGAACCGGAAATGCCGGTCACTGCCGTCAGCAACCCCAGCGGCACCTGCGCGTCCACACCGTGCAGGTTGTGGCGATGGATGCCCTTCAGTTCCAGCCAGTTCGCGGCGCTTCGCTGGCGGCTGGCAGGCGCTGGCACCTGGTCGAACAGATACCGGGCGGTGCGCGAATCCTGCACCTGGCGCAGGCCACCGGGCTCGCCGCTGTAGAGCACCCGCCCTCCCCGCTCGCCGGCCTCCGGGCCCACGTCCACCAGCCATTGCGCGCGGCGCATCAGCTCCAGATCGTGCTCGACCACGAACACCGAGTTTCCGCCATCACGCAGCCGGTCCAACGCGTCGTACAGCGCCTGGCTGTCGGCCGGGTGCAGGCCAGCCGAAGGTTCGTCGAGCACGTACAGCACACCGAACAGCAGCGAGCTGAGCTGGGTGGCCAGCCGCAGGCGCTGCAGTTCGCCGGCGGACAGCGTGGGCGTGGCGCGGTCCAGCGAGAGGTAGCCCAGGCCCAGCTCACGCAGCTGCCGTACACGCGCCATGACCCCACTCGCCAGTCGCTGTGCAGCCAGCCGCTTCTCTTCCGACAGGGCCGAGGTCAGGCGGACATCCGGGGCTGAAGCATGGACGGCGCGCCCGCTGGCCGCCCGCTGGCTGCGGTCGCGGCGCGTGGTGTTCCTGCTGGTGCGTTCGCCCCTGCTGTGTGCGCTGAAATCACCCTGCGCGATGGGCTCCAGCAGATCTGCCAGCTGATCCAGGGGCAGCCGCATGAACTCGCCGATATCCACGCCCGCGAAGGTGACCGAGAGCGCTTCCGGCTTCAGGCGTTTCCCGTGGCAGGCCGGGCACAGCTTGCCTTCCATGTAGCGGGAAACCCGCTTGCGCATCAGCGCGCTCTGGGTATTGGCAAAGGTATGCAGCACGTAGCGACGCGCGCCGGTATACGTGCCCATGTAGCTCGGCTCGAGTTTGCGCTTGAGTGCTGCCCGGGTTTCGGCAGGCGTGAAGCCAGCATAGACCGGCACGGTGGGCGTTTCCTCGGTGAACAGGATCCACTCCCGGTCCTTCTTCGGCAGCTTCTTCCACGGCACGTCGATGTCGTAGCCGAGCGTGACCAGGATGTCGCGCAGGTTCTGGCCATGCCAGGCCGGCGGCCAGGAGGCGATGGCGCGCTCGCGGATGCTCAGCGACGGGTCAGGCACCATCAAGGCTTCGGTCACTTCGTAGACATGCCCCAGCCCGTGGCAGGTACTGCAGGCGCCCTGCGGCGTGTTGGGCGAGAAGTCCTCGGCGTAGAGCATCGGCTGGTCGGCCGGGTAGGCGCCTGCACGCGAGTACATCATGCGCACCAGGCTGGAGAGCGTGGTGACACTGCCCACCGATGAACGCGTATTGCTGGCGCCGCGCTGCTGCTGCAACGCCACTGCCGGCGGCAGCCCGTCGATGGCGTCCACATCGGGCACGCCGGCCTGGTCGATCAGGCGCCGTGCATACGGCGCAACCGATTCGAAGTAGCGCCGCTGCGCTTCGGCGAAGACGGTGCCGAAGGCCAGCGATGACTTGCCGGAGCCCGAAACACCGGAAAACACCACCAATGCGTTGCGCGGGATGGAGACGTCAACATTCTTGAGGTTGTGCTCGCGCGCACCGCGCACCTCGACGCAACCGCTGGCAGCGGCGGCACATGACGATTCACCAAAGGCGGACTTGGACATCTTCACGATCCTGCAGGCAGTGAGCGGCGCGCGCATGGGCGCGCCCGACAGTGCATTTTCGCTGTTGTGGAGTGAATGCGGGTGATGGTTCGGTCACGCCGCGCGTGATTCTCCGAACACCCGTGACGGCCTGTCAGCGGCCATCCGGCCGCACCGGCTCGCGGACGCCCGTACCGGCGGCAAACGCCACCTTGTCTCCATTGACCAGCTCGACTACGAGCTGGTTGGAGTGATTGAAGCCGATGGTGCTCACCCAGGCGAAGTGCGAGACGGTACGCCTGAGCTGCGATGTGCGGCGATACAGTTGACCCAGGGTGACGGTGCGGACCAAGCGGCCACGATGTTAGAAAAGCAGCACCGGCTCGCTCAACGTCACGTCAACCGGAACCAGGTTCATGCCCTCGTAGCCGACCACGACCGACTCCCCATCGTCCGAAGGGAACAGCCAGCGATGCCAGCCGGGTATCAGCCAGGCTTCCTGACCCGATGCGTGCGGTGTTACCCGTGTTGAATTCAAGGCCGGATCGGAATCCGCACAGAGATTCCGCGCGGGGGAGCATGCCGTGAACCTCTCCGGCGGCGGCAGCGGGGCATCGGCAAGCGCCGGGCCCGCAGCCAGTGCAGCGACGAGCGTGATGAGAGCCTTCATTTCACTGCACACCTCGATCAGGTGGCCGCCGAAGCGGAAACTAAGCGGCGTGTACGTAGGGCGCTACTGCCGCAGCAAGCACATCGATTCCCCACGCGGAGCCTGCGATTTCCTCGGGCTGGCTTCTCTTGAAGCGTGACCAGTCGGCCCTGGCAAGTCGGCCGACCAGTAGCTGATCGGCAGGAAGCTGGTGCATCGACCAATAGGGAAACTGGCGGGTAGAAACGCGCCCGCGCGCCAGCTCCACGACATCCGTGTGGCTGGCCGATTGCAGCACGCGCTCGTAGACGCTGGCCACGCCATCTTCGGGCCCTTCGAAGTACTGCACGAATCGCGTTCCATCGTGCAGCAGCACGCCTGTCACCCCTGCAAGCTTGTTGAACCTTGCGGCATCGGCCACGAGCGCCTTCAGGCGATCAATCGAAAGACCTTCGGCGGCCTGGCTTGCGTATACAACGGCCCTGATGGGCATGGACATCAGCCTTGAATGTGGCGCCACGTCGGCACCTATTCACACTCTAGCATCCGGTACAAGCCCGGGCCGTGATGCGTATTCTTAATTCTTCAGAATACGGGTCGCGCCTTGCGACGCGACAGACGGCATGATGAGCGCCCCCACACGTTCAGGGCTTTATTCATCTTCATGCGCGACATCGGACAGTTCTATGTAATCAGCGTCGAAGGAGTGGCGCGTGAGGATGGCACCCTGCTGCAGGTCACTCGCATGGATTGTTCGTGCCTGAAGTGCTCAAGGCAGTTCCGGGCCATCCCTGGCCACGGCCTCGTCGACCTCAACGGCGCCGCTTCGCTCAGCTGCCCGGGATGCGGCAACCACCAGTCCGTCAGCCGGGCGCGGCTGCAGGAATTCATGCTGCGTACTGATCCATGAGCGAAGCGCACCCTTTCTCAACACTGCGCCAACGCGGCCGACACCGTCGCACCGCTATCTTCCCGTAGTAGACCCACAACGGCGTTCCGATGAGTCATACCGGCATATTCAAGATCACCGACCTCACCTACAGGCCGGGCACAGAGGGCGACCTGGCCCGGGCCCTGCAGATCGAAGCCACCTGCACGGCCTGCGGCACAACCAGCATATGGGGCGAGCAGGAGATGGAGCATGTGCGAGGAGGCACCGTGCTTGCGTGTCGCGCGTGCGGTACGCGCCAGGCCATCAGCAACGCGGGCCTGATCAGCAGCCCGTCCGGGATACGCCGCCACCAGGGGTGAGCGGAAACTGCACTCCATCGCGACCGCGTTCCGTACTAGCTGGATCCCCGGTTTCGCTGCACCCACGTCAGGATCGAGCCCGCAAGCAGGCCGAGTACGATCATCGAAGGCAGCAGCCAGCTTTCGACGGCAAGATCGAGACTGTTCAGGTAGATCGTCGTGCCACGGATGAAGTACGGATGGATTTCACCTGCGGCTGGATAAGGCGCCAGAGGCGCATGCTGCAGTTTCCAGGTGCTGATGAAATAGGAAGCAACCGCCCCTGCTGTTGCCGCTGCACCCAGGGTCCATCCCACGATCGTGGCCAGTTGGCTTGATTTCCTGTTCAATGGCCATCCTCCTTCGCCTGGATTCACTGGATGACCTGTGAGCGGCAGGCTGCAGAGGCCTGCGCACGATAATGCCCGATCCAGTCCAACGACTGCGCGATGCCCCCGAACGGGAAGAAGTGCGGGCTGACCAAGCCATGGTCCTCGGTCAGTCCAGCTGCCATGCGATCCATGAACACCTCCGGCCCCGCCGTTCCAAGCAGCCGCCCGATCGAGATGCCGTACCTTGCCAGCATCGAGGCACTGGCGCCCACCCCGCACATCGCGGCGTAGCGCAGCAACCGCGCAATGCTTGCCGGACCGGGCACACCCACCAGCACCGGAACCACGATGCCGCGAGCGCGCAATGCATGCAGCCAGTCCAGAACGATACCGGCATCGAACGCGAACTGGGTGATGATCATCGGCGCCATGCCGCGCGCTTCGATGGCCCGGCACTTGTGTTCCAGCACCTGCCAGCGTTCTTCAGCGCGCATTGCCGGATGCCCTTCGGGGTGACCACCGATGGCGACGATCCTGATGCCGGACGTCTCCAGAAGACCGGTTTTGATGATGCAGGCGCTGTCAGCAAACGGTCCGGCGGGCGAGGCCAGGTCGCCGGCGATCACCAGGCACTGGGCGACACCGGCCTCGTTGGCGGCACGCTGCAGGAAGCGCTCAAGCACCGCACGCGACCCGATGCGCCGCGCCGAGAGATGCGGTATCGGCTCGAAGCCCAGCTCACGCACCCTGCGCGCCGCTGCCAGGCGTGCGTCGTCGTCCTCGCTGGCCAGCCAGGGAATGGAAATCGTGGTGCCGCGCGGAATGCGGGTGGCTTCGGCACCCAGCGCCGGCATGGCCTTGGCGCTTACCTCCAGCGAAAAGGCATCAAGGAAGGCCTGCACCTGCAGCGACGTAGGCGCGGACATCACGCGCCCACGCCTGCACTACTCGCCAGGGGCGAACTGTTCCGCGCCAGTTCGATGAAAGCCTGCAGGTAGTCGATGCTGGTATCGGCCTCGCGCGCACCCAGATAGATCTGCTTGGGAATGCCCTTCGCGCCGAGGCGTACCGGCACCACGTCCATGCGCGCGGCATACTCCTCCACCAGCCAGCGCGGCATGGCGGCCACGCCACGGCCGCTGGCCACCATCTGCATCATGATGTCGGTGGTTTCAATGGCCTTGTGCCGCCGTGGCGTGATGCCGGCCGGAAGCAGGAACTGGTTGTAGATGTCCAGGCGCTCGAACGGCACCGGGTAGCTGATCAGCACTTCCTGGGCCAGCTGGCGTGGCTTTACATGGTCGAGCTTTGCCAGCGCATGGTTGCTGGCCACCACCAGCACCTGCTCGTAGTCGAACACCGGGATGAACGTCAGGCCTGGCTTCAGCAGCGGGTCGGGGGTGACCAGCAGGTCGATCTCGTAGCCGAACAAGGCGCCGATACCGCCGAACTGGAACTTCTGCTTGACGTCCACGTCCACATCCGGCCACGCGGCCAGGTACGGCGAGACGATCTTCAGCAGCCACTGGTAGCAGGGATGGCACTCCATGCCGATGCGCAGCGCACCGCGCTCGCCCTGCGCGAACTGGCCCAGTCGTTCCTCGGCCAGGGCCAACTGTGGCAGCACCCGGTTGGCCACGGCCAGCAGGTACTGCCCGGCCTGGGTCAGCCGCAGGCTGCGGCCTTCGCGCAGCCAGACGTCGGTGCCCAGCTGCTGTTCCAGCTTCTTCATGCTGTGGCTCAGGGCAGACTGGGTCAGGTTGAGCACGCCGGCGGCAGCGGTGAGCGAGCCCTGCTGCTCGACCTGCTGCACGATGCTGAGGTGGATCCGCTCCAGCATGATGATGAATCCCGCTCATGGATTGGTGAAGTAATACCATTTTACGTCATGGAAGGCACTGACTAGGATCGGGTCATGCTCTCACCTGCCCGCCCCCTTCGAATCGTCGCCGTCTCCGGCGGACTGCAACGCCCTTCCAGGGCCGCCACGCTGGCCGAGCATCTGCTGGGCCTGATCGGCGAGGACATCCACGGCGAGCAGCACCTGGTTGAACTGGGCGAACTGGCCCCGCAGCTGGCGGGCGCGCTCTGGCGTTCGCAGCTGCCCGACACCGTGGAACGCCATTTGGCCGCTGTTGAGCAGGCCGATGTGCTGGTGGTGAGCACGCCGGTCTATCGCGGCTCGTATACAGGGCTGTTCAAGCACTTCTTCGACTTCATCCACCAGGACGCACTGGTCGACACCCCCATCCTGCTGGCCGCCACCGGTGGCAGCGAGCGCCACTCGCTGGTGATCGACCATCAGCTGCGCCCGCTCTTCAGCTTCTTCCAGGCACGCACCCTGCCGCTGGGTGTCTACGCCACCGACCGCGATTTCGCCGACGGCCGCGTGCACAACGACGCCCTGATCGAGCGGGCGCGACTGGCGGTACGGCGGGCCATGCCGCTGCTGGCGCTGCCCCGCCATCGTGCCACCGCCCTTGAGGCCGCCGCAGCTCTTTGAATGCCGGATGCCCTCGCCCGCATCCGGATGTCACCCCGCAACACGGAACGCCGCCCATGACGACCGACACCTTCACCTTCAGCATCACGCGCATCCCCTTCAACGAGGATTACCAGCCCGCAGAGGGGACGCGCATCACCACCAATTTCGCCAACCTCGCACGCGGCGAGTCGCGCCAGGAGAACCTGCGCAACACGATCAGCATGATCAACAACCGCTTCAACGATCTGGCGCACTGGGACAACCCCAGCGCGGACCGTTACGCGGTCGAGCTGGACATCATCTCGGTGGAGATGCATATCGACGACAGCGATGGCGGCGATCCGTTCCCGTTGATCGAGGTGCTGCGCCCGACCATCGTCGACACCCGCACCGGTGTGCGTACCGAAGGCATCGTGGGCAACAACTTCTCGTCCTATGTGCGCGACTACGATTTCAGCGTGGTACTGCCGGCCAGCAACGAAGGCAAGGCCACCTTTGGCATTCCGGAAGGCTTTGGCGACCTGCATGGCAAGCTGTTCAGGCATTTCCTGGAGTCTGACGCCTACCGTGCCAACTTCAGCAAGGGGCCGGTGATCTGCATCAGCGTGTCCAGCAGCAAGACCTACCACCGCACCGAGAACCACCACCCGATCCTGGGCGTGGAATATCGCCAGGGCGAGTTCTCTCCCACTGACCAGTACTTCGACAAGATGGGCCTGCAGGTGCGCTACTTCATGCCGCCGGGCAGCGTCGCACCGCTGGCGTTCTACTTCCAGGGCGACCTGCTGGGTGACTACTCGAACCTGGAGCTGATCGCCACCATCAGCACGATGGAGGCTTTCCAGAAGATCTACCGCCCGGAGATCTACAACGCCAACTCCGTGGCAGGCAAGGTCTACCAGCCCAGCCTGAAGCACCAGGATTACTCCTCCACCCGCATCGTCTATGACCGCGAGGAGCGCAGCCAGCTGGCGGTCAAGCAGGGCCGGTTCACCGAAGAGCACTTCATCAAGCCATACCGCGCCGTGCTTGAGCAGTGGGCTGCCCGCTGATCCATCGATTCCCCATTCGCCCCAGGAAACAAGACGCAATGTCGACGAAGAAACTGCTTCCCACCTCCACCGCAGGCAGCCTGCCCAAGCCCTCCTGGCTGGCCGAGCCCGAAAAGCTCTGGTCACCCTGGAAGCTGCAGGACGACGGCCTGATTGAAGGCAAGCAGGACGCGCTGCGCCTGTCCCTGCAGGAACAGCAGCACGCCGGCATCGATATCGTCAGCGACGGCGAGCAGACCCGGCAGCACTTCGTCACCACCTTCATCGAGCACCTCAGCGGTGTCGATTTTGAGAAGCGCGAAACGGTCCGCATCCGCAACCGCTATGACGCCAGTGTGCCAACCGTGGTTGGTGCGGTCAGCCGCCCCAGGCCGGTGTTCGTGGAGGATGCAAAGTTCCTGCGCCGGCAGACCACGCAGCCGATCAAGTGGGCCCTGCCTGGCCCGATGACCATGATCGACACGCTGTATGACGCGCACTACAAGAGCCGCGAGAAGCTGGCCTGGGAGTTCGCGAAGATCCTCAACGAGGAAGCCAAGGAACTGGAGGCCGCTGGCGTGGACATCATCCAGTTCGACGAACCTGCCTTCAATGTATTCTTCGATGAGGTGAACGACTGGGGTGTAGCCGCACTGGAGCGTGCGGTTGAAGGCCTGAAGTGCCAGACGGCGGTGCACATCTGCTATGGCTATGGCATCAAGGCCAACACCGACTGGAAGCAGACGCTGGGATCGGAATGGCGCCAGTACGAAGAATCGTTCCCGAAGCTGCAGACCTCGAGCATCGACATCATCTCGCTGGAATGCCAGAACTCGCACGTGCCGATCGATCTGATCGAACTGGTGCGCGGCAAGAAGGTGATGGTGGGCGCCATCAACGTGGCATCTCATACCATTGAAACGCCGGAAGACGTGGCCAATACCCTGCGCAAGGCGTTGCAGTTCGTGGATGCCGACAAGCTCTATCCGAGCACCAACTGCGGCATGGCACCACTGCCGCGCGAGGTGGCACGGGGCAAGCTGCGTGCGCTCAGCGAAGGGGCCCGGATCGTGCGTGAGGAGCTTTCGGCGTAGCGCGGCCGCCCGGCGGGCGCGCGAGTGGAGCCTGGCCTGTGGTCGACCAGGCTCTGCCGTTCTCCCGCACATCAGGCCGCACCGCCATCAACGGCCGTCGAGGCGCGAGCGCCTCCTTGATCCGCCTCATCTCCCCCGCCCCCGCCTCGGCCAGGCGGCGGGCCTGCTGCCGCTGCTCGCGGGTGAGCGCCGGCGGCACAGCGCCATGCGTGGCGGGCGTGGCATTCACCAGCCGTGCCACCGCATCGCGCAGCCTCAGCTGCGGGTAAAGCCTGACAGCACACCAGCGCTCTGCATAGCGCTTGGCCTGGCGAGCGCTGGCGACCACCACGGTCTTGCCCGGCGCCGCCCTGCGAGCATCCAGGCACAGTCGGAAACCGAGTACGGGATGTGGCACGACATTGGCCACCGAGCGACCGTTCCACCACAGATCCCAGCGTTCACCGTTCTGCACCCAGCCGGATGGTCGGGTAGCGTTCATGAAATCTGGACGGTGAAATGATGAGCCCATGATGGGAAGCATACGAACGCCCGTCGCACCGGCTGAGACCCGGGCAGACCACCCTGCACTGCTACGCCTTCACGAAAGGCAGTTAACGTAACGTGTCACAGCTGATGCTTTGGATCCACTCTATGCAGCACGATACGCGGACGTTGTAGGTATCGGCGGCAGACATCGCGCCAGTCATCGCGAGAATCAGAAAATGGTCCTGCCGGGCGAAGAGGTACGAAATCTTTCAGGGATTCCGCCCCTCTCCGCTTCAGTGCAACGGCACCTTCAACACCGAATGCGCATTGGCCGGCGAACTGAACGTCACCGTGCCACCCAGCTGGCTGATGCCCGCATAGCGCAGATCCACCGTATCAACCACCAAGGTCAGGCGGCTGCCGGCTGGAATGTTCCAGCTGCTCGCTTCCAGCCGGAGGTCAAGCGTCTTCGGCTGGCCCGGCGTGGCGCCGCGCAGCGTGTACGGCTTGTGGCTGATCAACTGGCCATTGCCCAGCACATCCTCGGCGTACAGGTAGGCGTACAGCGTGGTGTTGGCGCGGCTGGGCGTGACCGTCAGGCGCACTTCCGGGGCTCCATCCAGGCGCTTGGCACTCCACTGGATCGGCCCCTGCCAGACACCGGCAGCGCCACGCCCGACGAACGGCACGTACGCACCCGGCGGCAGATTGATCATCTGCAACGCACCGGAGGCCATCGCCACACCGGAACTGGCGGCGGTCAGCAGCCCGCTGCCGATGCGGTAGTTCCAACCGGTGCCGACACCGTTCTCGGCCAGCCCGCCGGTGGGCAGCAGCAGCCCGGTTGGTGCGGTCAGCGCGTAGCTGATGGCGCCGGCATTGGTTGCCTGCCAGTTCGGGTAGGTGCTCCAGCTGCCCTTCTGCGACTTCAGCTGCACCGCAGGCTGCCGGTCGATGCCATTGGCCTCACCCTTGAGGTAATGGTCAAACCAGTCCCCCACCGAATCGTAGACCTCGTTGGGAATACCCAATGCGCCAAAGGCTTCGTTGAGCGCGTGATCACCATGGCGCAGCTGCAGTTGTTTGGGGTCCTTCAGCCGGTTGAAGAAGTCAACCAGCTGGCCGGGCGGGAACAGGCTGTCGTTGAAGGCGTTGGCCAGGAACACCGCCGGCTGGTTGGCATTGATCTCATCGATGCTGGACGCAGGGCTGCGCTGGGCCGCCACCGGCAACAGCGAGTCCACCGCGCTCTGGTAGTTGCCGACCAGCACATTGCGATTGATGGTCGTCAGTTCCGGTCCCGAGCGACCGGTCGCCAATCCTGCAGCCACCAGCAGCGCGATGCCCTGCGCGCTGGGGGTGTCGTTGCTGTACAGCGAGGCCTGCAGGTCGGCCCAGCCGCTCAGTGCGGCCACCGCCTTGATGCGCGGGTCGCGCGCTGCCGCCAGCAGGCTGGTGCCGGCGCCGTAGGAGATGCCCGAAACGCCGATTCGTGACGGGTCGGCGCGGGTATTGTCCAGCGCCCAGTCAATCAGCGCACTGACGTCCTCGACCGTGGCCGGCCCGGCGATGTCGATGCTGCCGCCGGATTCCCAGAAGCCGCGCGAGCTGTAGCTGATGACCACATAGCCGCGCCGGGCCAGGGTCTGCGCGACCCCCACATATTCCACACTCGGCGCCGCCCAGCTGCTGGGCATCACCAGCAACGGATAGCGACCGCTGCCTGCGTCCTGTGGCTCGATGACGAAGGCCCCAAGGGGCGTGCCGTCCCAGCCCGGGAGGGTGCGATGGGTGGTCTTGACCGTGGCCGCCCAGGCGGTGGGCGCCAGCCCGGTCAGCAGGATCAACAGCAGCAATACCTTGCGCATCGTCGTCTCTCCCCGTCGGTGGTGGTGCAACGGGTTGGACCGTACCAGTGCGAATGGTGACAGGCACCTTGCGGCGCAGCATGACGTTTGCTGCATTGTCGCAGCCTTTGGATCGATGCTATGACGGGGTACTTCCCAAGGATGGACAGATACCATGAGGCCCCGGCCACTCTCACTTGCCGCCCTGATGCTGGGTGCAGTCGGCCCCGTGTCTGCGGACGGTCCCGCGCTGTCCGTCGCCGCCGCCGGCGCAGTTTTTGAAGAGGCGGAAGCGCTGTGCCAGGCCGACAACGGTCGACTCTGGGGAGCGTCGCTGTGTGGGCCGATGATGCTGGTAGACCGGACCAGTCGACGGGTCACGGCATCCCATGCAGATGCACAGGGCCGCCTGCAGGTACGTGGAAAGGTCTTCGTCGGCCAGCTTTCGCCGGACGCGATCATCGCCAACACCGCCGTCGAATGGTCCGGCACCCGCTGGACGCAGCTGCTCTGGCCGCTGCCACAGGACGAAAGCCGGCGACGCACGTGCTGGCCCACGAGATGTTCCATCGCCTGCAACCCGCATTGTCGATCGAAACGCCGGCAGAAGGCGGCAATGAGCACCTCGACACGCTCGAAGGTCGCTATTGGCTGCAGCTGGAATGGCGTGCACTTGCCGCCGCACTGTCCGCAACCGACCCCGGCGCACAGCGCAACGCGATGAACGATGCGCTCGCGTTCCGTGCTGAGCGTTACCGTCACTTCCCAGCCGCCTCCCGGGACGAGGCCGCGCTGGAGTTGAATGAAGGCCTGGCCGAGTACACCGGTGTTCTCGTCGGCAATCCAACTCGCGCTGCGCGCATCGAAGCTGCACTTCATGACCTTCGCGCCCATGTGGGTGATCGCAGCTTCGTCCGTTCGTTCGCCTACGCGACCGGCCCGGCCTATGGCCTGCTGCTGGACCAGGTTGCGCCCGGATGGCATCGCAATCTTGTCCACCCCGCCCGGGATTTCGGTTCACTTCTGGCAGAGCGCACGCACACCACTCCACTCACCGACGAAGCTGCACTGCTCACCACAGCAGCGCGTTATGACGGGCCTGCGCTGCGCGAAACGGAAGTGCAGCGGGAACAGCAGCGCCTTGCGCAGCTTGAACGCAACCAGGCCCGCTTTGTAGCCGGCCCGGTACTGCGGCTGGATCTTCGCAGCATGCGCATCCAGTTCGACCCAGGCAACATGCAGCCGTTGCCTGGCAGCGGCACGGTGTATCCCACGATGCGGCTGAGCGACGTATGGGGAACGTTGACGGTCACCGACGGAGCGTTGATGCAGAACGACTGGAAGGCCGTGTTCGTGCAGGCGCCTGCATCGGGCGAACTGCCCCTGCAGGATCATGGATGGACGCTGAGCCTGGCGCCCGGATGGTCGCTGGCACCTGGAGCGCGCCGCGGCGACTACGTGTTGCGGGCACGGCCCTGAGCCTGGTGGCGAAGGAGACCGCCCCGCCCTAGCACGCGCGCATGTCACCCACGCGCCGTGTGATCTGACACCTCTCCAGTGCTTGCGGGCGGTCACAGCTTCGTCTTTTCGTCGTTGACCGAAAGACGACAGCTTGTGACGCTTACGACACCGCAGGGCCTCAGCAGCCCAACAACGCGGTCACGTCCCACCGCAATCCGCTGCACCCGACTCCGCACCGTCTCCACATGACCCCGCTTCGGCACGGTCGTGGTGGACGGCTGCGCCCTGAACTTCTGCTGGAGAACCGCAATGCGCCTTGCAAGCTTCTTCCTCGCGTTCGTCCTCAGTGCCGTCGCCGGCGCTGCCCAGGCCCAGGTCGTCACCCTCAACAAGGGCGGCTTCGTGCTCACCTACGACTGCAGCATCCACAGCGCCACCCGCTACGAGTACACCCTGACGGCAGACACTGGTTCGGCCGCGCGGCCGTCCAGCTTCTACAAGGACCCGGACCTGCCGGCCGGCTGCCTCGGGCAGAACAGCACCGCCTCCTACGCCAGCATCAAGTCCGGCTATGACCGGGGCCATCTGGTGACCTCCAATCACATGGATTACAACGCGACCTACATCCGCCGCGCCAACTACATGACCAACATCGTTCCGCAGGTCTCCAGCTTCAACCAGGGCATCTGGGTGAAGGCCGAGAACGTGGCAGAGTGCTACCGCGACATCGCGCCGGTGGATGTCTATGGTGGTGTGGTCTACGGCGACGCCTCCAACGACTACTTCCTTTCCAGCCACGGCATCCCGACGCCGGAGTTCTTCTGGAAAACGATCATCACCCGCGACCCGAATACCGGTACCGCCAAGGCGATCAGCTGGATCATCCCCAATGAAGCGAACCTCGGCAGCCTGGACAGCTACCTGGTCACCATCGCCGATCTGGAGGAACTGCTGGGTGCCAGCTACGTGGCGATCAACGCCCCGGCATCGCTGAAGAACATGCTGCCGGCCACCACCTGGCCGCAACCGGCCGGCTGCGACCTGGGCTGATCGCTGGGCGGAACAACATCACGGTACCTGCACGCGCAGCACCCGTGACGCCAGCACTCTGGCAGACAGGAACTGCAATGCGGTGCCGACGACCAGGGCCAGGACCAGCCCGCGCCATATCGTCGGTGCCGCAGCCGACAGCGCACCCAGCAGGTACGCCAGACTGGCCAGGCTGATCAACAGGGCTGTGGCAAGCAGGATCAGGGACACCATCATCCTCCGCACCGTCGATGCCGCTTCCGGCGACGGTGGGCTGGCCCACAGGCCGGCAAACGCGGCCAGTGCGCAGGCCACCAGCAGGGCCAGGCCTGCAATCGCCAGCTGCGCAGCGCCGTCGGCAACGGGCATGATGAACTCGCCATGCGGGATTCCCATGGGCAGCTGCATCGCCAGGATCGGGAGCAGGCAGTTGCCGGCCACCAGCGTCAACGCAGCGGCCATGCTGGCGTGGATGAGGTGATGGTGCACGCCCTCGGTACCTGTGCGCCGCTGCATCAGCAGCGCTGGCATCAATGCCAGCAGCGTGAGGACGAGTGCATGCACAAGTTCCATCAAGCTGATGGCGGCGACGCTGTAGATGGGAAACCGCAACTGCGCCAACGGAATGCGCATCGCGCGATCCAGCGCGATGAGCGCCCCGAAAAAGGCGACCGAAGCGATCACCGGGCGCCGGATCTGCAGCGCGCCGCGACGCCCGAACAGCAGCGTCGACACCAGTACCGCGGCACCCGAGAAGAGACTCAGCCTGAAACCGAGTTCAGCCAGCGCGTAGCCAGCGTCACGTGACGTCTCCGGCGGCCCCAGGCGGTACGCGAATTCGACCACGCGAAGGGTGACGGGCAGGTGCAGGCAGAGGACATAGAGCATGGCGGCCATCGCGAACTGGATGGGGTAGGCACGGAGGAATGATCGCAATCGGTTCAAGGCGTATTCCGGTCCAGCCGCTGGGCGGGTTGTCCCGGCAGTCTAGCGCCCCTCCAACCCGCGTGCCCTGCCCGCCCCGCTATGGGAAAATAGCGGCCACGTCGTCCCTTTGGCTGTGCCCGGAGTAGTAGATGTCCCGTTTCCCCTTTGATGCCGTGCTGTTCGACTGCGACGGCGTAGTGGTCGATTCCGAGCCGCTGGTGGCTCGCGTGCTCTCGGAGATGCTGACCGAACGCGGCTGGCCGCTGACCCCGGCACAGGCCGGCGAAGTCTTTCTCGGCCAGTCCGTGGCCCATCTGGCCGGGCTGATCGAAGAGCGCACCGGCAAGCCGTTCACCGAGGAATGGCTGGAGCAGTTCCGCCAGCAGCGCAATCGTGCGCTGGAACGTGACCTCCAGGCGATCCGCGGCGCGCCGGAGGCGGTGCGTGCGATCGCCGTGGCGACCGGTGGTCGCATTGCCTGCGCCTCCGGCGCCGATCTGCACAAGGTGCGGCTGCAGCTGGGCAAGGTCGGCATTCTCGACGCATTCAATGGCCATGTGTTCAGCGGCCAGGACATGCCGAACACCAAGCCGCATCCGGACGTCTATCTGGCTGCTGCGGCGGCGCTGGGCGTGGACCCGAAGCGTTGCGCGGTCATTGAAGACACTGTCACCGGTGCCACTGCGGGAGTTGCTGCAGGTGCCACCGTGTTCGGCTTCAGTGAAGGTGGCCCGCACCACAGTACGCCCGAGGCGCTGCGCGCGGCGGGAGCCCAGGTGATCTTCCAGCGCATGGAAGATCTTCCTGCGCTGCTGGCGGCCTACGCCGCCGATGCGGTCGCCTGACCCTGGGTCAACCCGCGGCACCCACCCCGGTGCTGCGGCATTTCCCGGCGTAATGCGGCGCAAACAGGCGCAGCCCGGTAAACAGCTACAGGTGTGGCGGAAGACCGAAGGCCTGCTTGAACGAACGCGCGAAGTGCGCCGGCGACACCGCACTGACCTCTGCCAGGCGGCCCACCGGCCAATCCTCATGGCTGCTCCGGTCCATCCGGTCCATCCGGTCTTTGGCGCGCAGCAGGCGTCGCAGCAGTTCGGGGCTCGGGCTCATGTCAGGCACTGCAGCACACGAGGGCATTGGACGAAGCGTGGGTGGGGCGGCGGCCGCCATCAACCCGTCTCAGCGCTGCGCAGGCAGGTCCAGCCGGTGCTTGCGGCACAGCCGGTACACCGTCACCCGCGAAATCTGCATCTGCCGTGCACACTCGGACACGTTGTACCCGGTCTGGCGCAGGGTCTGCAGCAGCACATCGCGCTCGGCCTGGCCACGCGCGTCATGCAGCATCGCACCGGGCAGCGCGTGCACGGGCTCGCCCAGCTCCAGGTCACGCTCGCTGATCAGCTCGCCTTCGGCCATGATCGCTGCCCGCTGCACGCGGTTGAGCAGTTCGCGCACATTGCCGGGCCAGCCGAAGCGCCGCATGGCCTGTATCGCCGTTGGCGAGAATCCCCGTGCACGCACGCTGTGGCGCAACCGGAAGCAGCGCAGGAAGTGTTCGGCCAGCAACTGTACGTCGGCACCCCGTTCGCGCAGCGGTGGCATCAGCAGGCGCAGCACATTCAAGCGGTAATAGAGGTCACTGCGGAAACGGCCCTGCGCCACCGCATGCTCCAGCTCCACGTGGGTGGCAGCCAGCACCCTTACATCCGCACGCAACGGTTGGCTGCTGCCAACGCGTTCGAAGGTGCCCTCCTGCAGCACGCGCAGCAGGCTGGTCTGCGCCTCCGCAGGCAGGTCGCCCACTTCGTCCAGGAAGACGGTGCCGCCATGGGCCGATTCGAATACGCCGATCTGGCGCTTGTCGGCCCCGGTGAACGCACCACGTTCGTGGCCGAACAGTTCGGACTGCACCAGGTTGGCAGGAATGGCGCCGCAGTTGATGGCGATGAACGGCTTGCCAGCGCGACCGGACAGCGCGTGCAGGGCATGCGCGGCCAGTTCCTTGCCCGTGCCGGTCTCACCGGTAACCAGCACCGGCAGTTCAACCGGCGCGAACTTGTGCAGCACCGTGCGCACTGCGTGCAGTGCCGGGCTTTCGCCGATCAAGGCGCGCGGCCCCTGCGCCGTGCAGGCTGCATTGGCGGGTGGATCGTCCGCTTCGAACTGCTGCCGCATGGCAGCCACGAGATCCTGCAGGCCGAACGGCAGCGTGAATCGTGCCACGCAGGCCTGCAGCAGTGGCAACCACGCGGCGGGGGTCGGCCCTGCGCCGGGCGGAAGCACCGCCAGCCAGGGCAGATGCTGGTGCTGCTCGATCCACGGCGCAAGCAACTGCAGTGCCGATGCATCAAACTGGCGAAGATCAAGCACGGCGAGCAGGCGGTCGCGACCACGCAGGCCAATTGCCATGGCGGGGTCTGGACGGATGCTGCGCACATGCCAGCCCGCCGCCGCCAGCGCACTGCGCTCGCCGTCCAGCGGCTCACCGAACCAGAGCACGCATCGTGACGTAGAAGCCTCCGGGACCGCCGCCATGCTTCCCCCAGCATCCGGACACCGTCGGCGGACTGTCAGGCAATCGCCGGCGTGCCGCCCCCCGCCGGGACCTCTACGGCCACCGGGGCGGCCCTTGTTGGGCGGATCCTAGCGCTTCCCTAAACGGCGGCGCAATGAGCAATGCGTCAAGAAATCTGTGGCTGAACCGGCACCGTTGCAGACGGCGGCGCCACCTGTAACACCGGTGCGACAGTGGCCTCCCGCCCTTGCCCTGCGGCGCTTCGGGCTTCGAAATCCCAACGATTCCCCCAACGTGCCTGTAACACCGTGGCAGCACCGCGGTCAGGTGCTGCACGGTCCCGACATTGGCGGGTGGGCACTTTCAAGTTGGCACGGTTGATGCGTGGTTCCGCCGCACCCATCGCGGGAGATCGGCATGGACGGTACCACCCTGATTCGCGGCCTGGCCGCAGCATTGGCAATAGCCCTGCTGTCGATTGCCACGGGCGCATCCGCGTCCGGCGCCCGCCAGGGCGTGAAGGCGCAGCCGGGCGAAATCGTTCTGTTGCGGGACGTACCCGCGCGGCCAGCCTATCGCATGGCACCACCGGGCATGGCGCTGATTGCCGACCCGAAGCCACAGCGCGAGATCGCCACCGCATTGGGCGCCGGCGGCACGACGAACGGCATGGACGAATTGAGCGATGAGGACTATGCCGGCATGGGAGCGGGCCACGCCGGCACACCCGCAGCGCCCCAGGGCACCACGGTAGAGCGCGTAACGCAGCAGGCACTTGGTGGCACGGTTGGGCGCAGCGGCGATGGCATGGTCGGCAGCAGCCTCGGTGCTGCCATGGGTGGCCCGCTCGGCGCGGTTGGCAGCAGCACCCGTGGCATCAGCGATACGGTGCGCGGCGCCCTTGCCCAGTTCCCGCTGCAGGGCACTGCCCCGGCCGGTGGCAAATGAAGTGCCTGCACTGGCCGCTGCTGGCGTTCATCGCCACGCCGTGGATGGCGATGGCCGATGACTACAGCGGTATGCTCGCCTATCTGGACGTGGCCCGCATCGACGGCCGCGCACTGGCCGGGGCGACGGGTGCCATCGCCGTGAACCAGGCCGCCGGCGACCTCAACGTGCAGGCCAACCTGCGCGGTATCGCCAATGGCGAGCGTGCCGACGTGGCGATCAACGCCCAGCAACTGCAGCGTGGCAACCGGGTGCTGGGCGCACCGCTGCAGGCCACCGCCGTCATCGACGGTGAAGCACTGGCCGGCGCCAGCGGCATTGCATCCATCAACCAGGCCAGCGGCATCGCCAATACGACGCTCAACGTCGTCAGCGCGACGCTGGCCCGACAGGGCATACGCGAAACCGACGACGTGGCCTTGGCCGCCGAAGGTTCCGCGTTGGCAGGGGGGCGGGACGACGCCGGTCGCGGCGTTGCGACGGGGACCCGCAGCGTCGGTGTAGCCAGCACCGCGCTGCGGGGATTCGACGGGGTCCTGCAACTCAATCAGATCGCGGGCAGCGGCAACGACACGGCCAATGTGCTGGGCCTGGTCGTGCAGGACCGCCCGTGACAACCACCCAACCGATGTACCACCTGATGAGAGAGAGGGCACCATGAAAGCGACCGTCAAACGGACCATGCTCGCCATGGCGATTGCCACTGCCTCGACCGCCGCTGCGGCCAATGGCTGGGACAACCAGAACGCCAACGCGAACATCAACCACAACCACACCGTCAGCGAGACCCGCAACGACACGCACAACCACACCGACAACGACGTGCGCAACCGCACCGTCAACGTCAACGTGCAGAAGCACAGCACCATCCAGGCCGACGAACGCAAGGAGAAGAACAATCACGGCGTGGACGTGAACCTGGAGAAGGACCTGCGCCTGAGCAGCGATGTCAACTTCTCGGGTGATCCCACCATCTCCGGCGACATCGATCTGGACTCTGCAGCCATCGCGGTGATCGACAACCGCCAGTCGATCAGCAACAACGCCACCAGCAACAGCCTGGTCACCAACCGTGCTTCGATCGGTGACAGCGTAGGCGCCGGTGCATCGGGCAACCTCGGCTTCAACGTGGTGTCCGGCGACAACAACGCACAGGACAATGCCGCATCGCTGTCCGCGGCCGACGCCTCCTTCAGCTTCGGCATGGCCGACGCCGAGGTGTTCGTCAACCAGGCCGGGTTCGGTAACGTCACCCAGAACGCGGGCGTCACCAACGCCGCCAGCCTCGGTGGCAATGCCTTCGGCGGCGCATCCGGCAACATCGGGGTGAACATCGCCTCGGGCAACAACAACGAGCAGAAGAACGCGCTCGCCGCCTCGGTGGCCACCACCGCTGTGGCGCAGTCCAGCATCAGCTCCAACCAGGTCTCCACCGGCAACTCGGTCAGCAACGCCGGCTTCGTGCGGTCCTACACCGATACCGTGCAGGTGGGCATGCATGGTGGCGTCAGCGGCCTGACCCTGGCCTATGGCGCCGGCACCTACCGCGGCACCGGCAACGCCTACCAGATGGCCAATTACTACCTGGATACGTGGAACGGCGAACTGCCGCATCCGGGTGGCAACAGCACCGGCCACATCGACCTGGACAGCGGGATCCAGAACGCCACGATGAACCCCAACCGGCCGGGGGTGGGCGGCCTGGGCTTCGATACGCGTGAAAGCGGCACCAGCCAGTTCGTCGAACTGGGCGTGGCCGACCTGTATGCCAGCCTGAGCGGCACGGTCAGCACCACGCGCTGGGTGAACGTGGATGCCACCAATACCTCGGCATTGTCCGGCAGCGCCTTCTCCGGCGCCTCCGGCAACATCGGCGTGAACGTGGCCTCCGGTACCGGCAACCTGCAGGCCAACAGCCTGGCCCTGGCAGTCGCCCAGCCCAGCACCGGCGGCGGTGGTGGCAGCGGCGAGTAAGCGCAACACCCCGGCCGTCCGCCAATGGCCGGGTTCCCGGGAGCCCCTGTTCCTCCTCCCCCTTGGAACAGGGGCTCCCCCCTGCTGCCGGAGACCGTGATGAGCCGTTGCCGTCTTTCGATGCGCCTGCTGTCCTGCCTGCTGGTACTGGTCGCCGCGTCGGCGTGGGCCGGCGAGGTGCGCTTCAGTGGCGTGCTGCCCAATGGCGCGCTGCTGCCGCAGAAGGTGGAAAGCATGCAGGAGCGGCGCTATCGCAACGTGGTGCGCCAGCACACCGATTACAGCTGCGGGGCTGCGGCGTTGGCGACCATCCTGCGCCACGCGTACCACCTGGACACCGACGAGGCGACGGTGATCGAAGGGATGATGGGGGTATCCGACCCGGCGCTGGTCGCCGAGCGCGGCTTCTCGCTGCTCGACATCAAGCGCTACGTGGAATCGCTGGGCATGCGAGGTCGCGGCTATCGCATCGACGAACAGCGCCTGCGCACGCTGCGCGTTCCCGGCCTGGTACTGATGGATGTGCGCGGCTTCCGCCATTTCGTGGTGCTCAAGCAGGTCCACCAGGGCTTCGTTGAAGTGGCCGATCCGATCCTCGGCAACCGCAGCCTGGCCCTGCCTGAGTTCCTGGCGGCGTGGCCGTCACGTGCCGTGTTCGTGGTGATCGGCAGTGATTTCGATCGCAACACGGCCTTGCTGCAACCCAGCGAGAGGCCCAGTGCCCGCGCGCTCTTCGCGCGACAGGGGCCGATCACCGATGCCGAGCTGGTCGACTTCGGCTTCAGCCATGCCGACCTGTTCTGAAGGAGGCTCCGCCATGTTCCGCCGCCCCTTGCTGATGGTCCTGTTGCTTGCCACCCCTTCTCTGCCCGTGCACGCAGCGGACGGCACCCCCGGGCACGGCCTGAAGGAAATTCCGGACTCCGAACTGAACCTGATGCGTGGCCGCTATACGGTGGGCGGCAATACCGTCGCCTGGTTCGGGGTGACCATGGTGTCGCAATGGCAGGCCAGCAACGGCGCGGCCCTGCAGGGCACACTGACGCTGGGCATGGATTTCCGCGGCGGCGGCACGCCGAAATTGAGCTTCCGGCCCAGCGTGCATGTCACCGCCGCCGACGCACCGATGCCGGATATACACGGCCGCAGCATCGACAGCGGCGGCCTGGCCAACGCCAGTGGTCTGGTGCAGAGCGTGCAGGTCGCCGGCGATGGCAACGTGGCACGCAATACCACCACGCTGGTGGTGCGCGACGGCACCGTGCCCGAGGCACAGGCGGATGGCCAGCACTCGGCCAGCGCGCAGCGGGCCGGCGTCAGTGCCAGTGCCGTGCTGGTGGGCAACCAGGCACGCCTGCTGTTGCAGGTGGACGGCCAGGGGCTGGTGCAGCAATGGATACGCAATGGCAGCGTCGGCCAGGGCATTGCCCTGGCCGGTGACGGCCAGGCAGCCAGCAACCAGCTGCGGCTGGAGCTGGTGCGTGGTTCCGCGGGCGGCAACCTGCCGTTGAGCCAGAACGTGGCCCAGGCGATTGCGCTGAACCGCGGCATGGGGCCGGGCCAGTAACACCGGCGCGGCATTTGGGGGACGCGTTCCACAACGCAGGACACGAACATGCATACCCTTCTGAGGATCACCCCGTTGGCGCTGGCGGCGCTGGCGGGCACCGCCCTCGCCGCGCCTCCGACGGCCGACGACAACGCCGATATGCAGGCCTTGGCCAACCAACTGGAACAGTTGAAGAGCAACTACGCACAGGAAGTACGGCGGCTGCGCGAGCTGGACATGCAGGTCCAGGCGATGCAAGCGCGACTGAGTGGGCGCACGGGGGCCACCGGGCCGGCAACGGCGGCGGCAACGGGTACGGCGGTCGAGCCTGGCTCGACGCTTCAGGGAGGGGCGGCCGTGCCGCCCAATGGCGAGGGCTACGCCAGCACGGCGGCCGAGGCACAGCAGGCCAGGCAGGAATCGCGACGCAGCGTGGACGATGTGAAGCAGCAGCAATCGGCCCTGTTCTCGCGCCGCTTCACCATCGAGAACAGCCTCACCTACGCCCGCTACGACCGCAAGCAGCTCACTCTCAACGGTTTTCTTGCACTGGACGCGATCTTCCTTGGCAACATCGCCATCGAGAACGTGGAGTCCGATTCACTCACCTACAACCTGGCGGCACGTTGGGGGGTGAGCCCGAACCTGACCCTGAATCTGGACGTGCCCTACCTTGCGCGACGCACGGTCTACCAGAAGGGCGGTGCCGGCGGTGCCGCAGCGGCGATCGCGCAGGAGGAAACCAATGGCAATGGCCTGGGCGACATCGGCGTGAGTGCGAACTACCGTCTGTTCAGCGAGCGCGGCTGGCGCCCCGAGACGGTGCTGACCGCAGGCGTGACCGCGCCGACCGGGCGCGCGCCCTACGGGCTGGACTGGAAGGTGATCGAGCGCGACAACGACGATTACATCCGCTTCGCCGTGCCGAAAGAGCAGCCCACCGGCAACGGTGTGTGGCAGGCCAATGTCGGCCTGTCGATGGTGAAGACGGCAGACCCGGCGATCCTGTTCGCCAACCTGGGCTACGTGCACTCCTTCCCGCGTGGCTTCAATGACATTGACAGCAACCCCGACACCGTCAATCCCGGCGATGTGAAGCTGGGGGGTTCGGTGTATTTCGGCGCAGGCGTGGCGTTTGCCTTCAACGAACGCACCAGCCTCAGCCTGTCCTTCAGCGACCGCATCAGTGCCCGTGCCTCCACCCGCTTCCAGGGGGGCAGGTGGATGAAGGTAATCGGCAGCGATGCCAATGCGGCGTCCCTGAATCTGGGCGTGACCTACGCGCTGAACCCGCACACCACGCTGGTGACCCTGCTCGGCATCGGACTGACCCCGGATGCGCCGGACTTCACCCTGGCGTTCAAGATTCCGTACATGCTCTAGCCGCCACTGCCCATGGCATGATGGGCGCTCTGCGGCCAGCGGACGTCCATCATGCGCATCGGATTCCTGGGACTTGGAGTGATGGGTACGCCCATGGCGGCCCATCTGGCTCGCGCAGGTTACGAGGTATGCGGCTGGTCGCGCTCCCAGCGCAACAATGCTGCCGCGCGCGCCGCAGGCGTCGACGTCTGCAAGGCAGTGGGCGAGGTATTCGCGGCCTGTGACAGCCTCATCCTGATGCTGGCCAATGACGATGCCATCGACAGCGTGCTCGATCGGCCTGGCGCGGCGTTTGGCGAGCGCGTTGAAGGCCGCCTGCTGATCAACATGGGTACCAGTTCGGCAGCGTACTCGCAGGCGCTGTCCGATGAGATCCGTGCCGCGGGCGGCCGCTACGTGGAGGCGCCGGTCTCCGGCTCACGCGTGCAGGCCGAAGCGGCGCAACTGGTGATCCTGCTTGCGGGTGCCGAGGCCGACCTTGCGGCGGCCGCCCCGCTGGTCACACCCATGGGCCGGCAGACGGTGTGCTGTGGCGCAGTGCCGTCCGCGTTGCGCATGAAGCTGGCGGTGAACCTGTACCTGATCACGCTGGTCACCGGGCTGGCCGAGGCTGTGCATTTCGCCGAAGCGCATGGCATCCCGCTGGACCGCTTCGCGCAGGTGGTCAACGCAGGCCCGATGGCCAGCGATGTCTCGCGCATCAAGCTGGACAAGATGGTTCGCGGGGATTTCGCCGTACAGGCGTCGATCACCGATGTCCACAAGAACAGCGGACTGGTAGCAGCAGCTGCCCGTGAGGTGGGCATGCATGCCCCCTTGATCGACGCCAGCGACGCCCTGTTCGCACAGGCGCTGCAGGCGGGATTGGGCACGCTGGACATGGCGGCCGTGCTGCAGGCCGTACGGGCCGGTCCAGGCGGCATTGGCCGGAGCTGATCCGGATTCATCTTCCGGCACTACTGCCGCCCTCCGCCGCTGCTATATTCAGTCCCGTTCGGCAGGCATGGTGCCTGCCCTCGAATCACAGGGAGTTGGACATGGGTCTGGTACAGGCGGTGAAAGGTGCGGTGGGCGGTGTACTGGCCGACCAGTGGAAGGACTTCTACACCGTGCCGACGGGCCTGCCGTCCACCGCTGCGCTGTTCGCAGCGGTGCCGCGCGGCACCAATGCCGGCCGCGGCTCCAACACCAGCGGTTCGTCCAACATCATCACCAACGGTTCGAAGATCATCGTGCCGGAGGGCTACGGCCTGCTGCTGTTGCAGGACGGCGCGATCACCGCGTTCGTCGCCGAGCCGGGCGGCTACGAATGGCGCTCGGATGATCTGAACTCGCAGTCGATCTTCGCCGGTGACGGCCTGGTCAGCACCTTCATCAAGCAGAGCTGGGAGCGCTTCAAGTTCGGCGGCCAGCCGGGCTCGCAGCAGGCGGCGTATTTCGTGTCGCTGAAGGAACTGCCGGACAACCGCTTCGGCACCCAGTCGGAAATCTACTGGGACGACGGCTTCCTCAACACCCAGGTCGGTGCGATCACGCGTGGCTCGTACACGCTGAAGATCGTCGACCCGATCCTGTTCGTGAAGAACTTCGTGCCGGCCAGCTACCTGCAGCCGGGCCAGGTGTTCGACTTCACCGACCTGGACAATGCCGCCGCCAGCCAGCTGTTCAATGAAGTGGTCGGCTCGCTGGCCCCCGCCTTCAGCCTGTACACGAACGACCCGGGCAAGGGCAACCGCATCACCAAGCTGCAGCAGGATTCGCTGGGCTTCGCGCAGAGCCTGTCGACGGCAGTTGAGCAGGGCTACCAGTGGAAGTCCGACCGTGGCCTGGCCATCGTCAAGACCGCCATCGTTTCGATCGAATACGACGCCAACACCCGCGAACTGCTGAAGACCGTGCAGCGCGCCGACGCGCTGGCCGGTTCGCGCGGCAATTCCAACCTGCAGGCCAGCGTCGCCCAGGGCATCCAGTCGGCCGGCGAGAACGGCGGTGCAGCGGGCCTGGTCGGTGTCGGCATGGCCTCGGGCATGTTCGGTGTCGGTGGCATGCAGCAGCCGGTCGCCCCGGCGGCGGACGACCCGGTGGCCAAGCTGAAGAAGGCCAAGGAAATGCTGGACCTGGGCCTGATCACCCAGGGCGACTATGACGCCCTGAAAGCCAAGGCATTGGGCCTGTAACCGCAGGACGCACAACGAACATGTCCGATCCCCGAAACGGCCCACCGCCGCTGCCCGGATCCGCGCCCACGACGCCGCCGCCCTTGCCGGCGGCGTCGCTGGATGGCCCGGGTTCGCCGCAGGACGTCCCTCCCCTGCCCGGCAGTTTCCCGCTGGACACGTCGAAACTGCCGCAGGCGATCCGCGATGAAGTGGAAGCGCCCGACCCGGTTGCCATCGATACCTCGGCCAGCGAGCTGAAGGACGGTCTCAACCGCTGCCCCAAGTGCGGGGCCACCGACATCCGGCCGAAAGCCGGCACCGATATCCTGGTCTGCCTGTACTGCCGTCACGAATGGCACGGCGCGCGGGTCGAGGAGGAGTTCGGGCTGGGCGAGGCGATCGACCAGCTGCGCGGTACGATCATCGCCTCGGGTGCGCGTGACATCGATACTGACACCTCGGCACTGATGACCTTCAAATGCACCGGCTGCGGTGCCGAGGTCACGGTCAATACCGAAAGCACCATGACGGCACGCTGCCACTGGTGCCGGCACGTATTCGGCGTCAACGAGCAGATCGCCAATGGCGCAGTGCCCGATGCGGTGCTGCCGTTCCATATCAGGAAAGACGATGCGGTCGCGCGCATCCGCCAGTTCGTCGACAAGCGCCGCATGTTCGCGCTGAAGGCCTTCAAGGACCAGTTCACCCCGGAAAACGTGGTGGGCGTATTCCTGCCCTACATGATCGTCGACAGCAATGTCAGTGCGGCGTTGGCCGGAAAGGGCGAGATCAAGACACGCGAATACACGGTGGGCAGCGAGAAGAACAAGCGCACCCTGTACGATGCCGATGTCTATCAGGTCGAGCGCCAGGTCGACTTCACCGTTGATGACCTGCCACTGGAATCTTCGGCCGAGCGCGGGAATCTCGATACGCGCGCCAACACCAACAACATCATCAACACCATCCTGCCGTTCGATACCAAGAACGCGGTGAAGTGGAACGCCTCGTACCTGGCCGGCTTCACGTCCGAGAAACGCAACCTGGACGTGGAGAAGCTGCGACCGCGACTGGAAGACCAGTTGCTGTCGATCGCCCGCTCCCAGGTGGAAGGTTCGGTGCGGCGCTACAACCGTGGCGTGCGCTGGGAACAGGAACAGCTGGAGGTGCATGGCACCCGCTGGGTGTCGATGTACCTGCCGGTGTGGCTGTACTCCTACCACCAGCCCGGGAAGAACGGTGGCATGCTGCACTACATCGCAGTGAACGGCCGTACCGGCGAAACCATGGGCAGTGTGCCCGTGCAGCAATGGAAGATGCTGCTGGCGGCACTGGCCACCGGCACCGTCATTGAAGCCCTCGCAATAGCCTTCCTGGTGGCATCGACATGAGCGACGACAGTGGCCTCTGGCTGTTGGCGGCAGGTCCGGCCGGCGCGACTGCGCTGTACTGGGCGCTGTACCGCTATTACCGCAACACGGACAAATCGCATTCCTTCGAGCACGAGACCGAGATCGAGGCCAAGCCGGTCACCGGCTCGGACCAGCAGGTGGGACGTGTTACCGGCACCGAGGAGAAGCGAATCCGCGGTGACAACGTGTACGAGTACCGGAAACGGGTGGTAAGGGTGAAGCCGGAAGGATAGAGCAAGGCCATGCCTGGCTGCGGGTGGTACCGGGCGCTGGCCGGCATTCCTTCTCCCGGCGTCAACGAGCAGCCGGCCAATGGCCAACAGTAGCCGCCAGCGGCCAGCGCATACTCTTGGCTGGCCTGCCCCACGGCGCACCCTCACACCGTCTCCCACCCCACCGGTTCGATACTCGCGGGATCCACTCTTCCGAGGATCCCGCGATGGCTGCCCTGCTTGCCCGTAGCTGCCTGTCGGCGCTGTGCTTCCTGGCCCTGCCTGCCCTTGCGCAGCCCCCCTCGCTTGGCTTCGGCGAACAGGCCACCCGCACCGACCAGACCACGCAATCCAGCACCACCCAGACCCAGAGCAGCAGCGCGGTGACCACCCAGGTCACCACCAGCGGCAGCTCGCAGTCCGAATCACGCACCGAGAGCAACGAGATCGGCGTGGACTTCGGCTTGCACGACAACAACGATGACTGGCACCACGACCGCCAGCGCGGCGGCCGCGATGTGCGCGACAGCGATCTGTTCGGCAGCTGGACGCTGGGCCAGGAGAACGGCAACACCTGCACCATCGAGCTGAAGAACATGGCGTGGTTCGGCGGCTACAGCGCCTATGTGCCAGCCGGCTGCCCGGAGGGCTTCTTCTCGGCCAACCGCTGGGTACTGTCGGGCAACCAACTGCTGCTGACCGATACCAGCAATACGGTCTTCGGGCGCTTCCACGCGTCGGGAGGCGGGCGTTGGACGGGGTACCGTGAACCGGATGGGGCGCGTTTGTATCTCAATCCCGAGGGGCGCTGATCGCACCGTGCACACAGTAGGCACGCGCTGATCGGGAAGATCGGGCATCCGCCTCGCGCCGCCGCCGACATGTCCGCTCCCACCGGTTCCCGTCTGGTCATCTACGCCACCCTCGCCGGCAACCTGGCCATTGCCATCGCCAAGTTCATCGCCGCCGGCATCTCCGGCAGCTCGGCCATGCTCAGCGAGGGCGTGCATTCGCTGGTCGACACATTGAATGAACTTCTGCTGCTGTACGGGCTGCGCCGCGCCGGCAAGGCGCCGGATTCCCTGCATCCATTCGGCTATGGCCGCGAGTTGTACTTCTGGAGCTTGATCGTCGCCCTGCTGGTGTTCGCTGCTGGTGCCGGCGTTTCGGCCTACGAGGGCTTCCAGCACATCCGCCGGCCGGAGCCGGCCACAAACCACGCGTTGAGCTACAGCGTGCTGGGCATTTCCATCCTGTTCGAGGGGGCGTCATGGTGGGTCGCGCTGCGGGAGTTCCGGCGTACCAAGGGCAGACTGGGCTACTTCGAAGCCTTCCGTCGGAGCAAGGACCCGTCCACCTTCACCGTGCTGCTGGAGGATAGCGCGGCCCTGCTGGGCTTGGGTTTCGCACTGATCGGGCTCGTGGCCGCACAGCTGCTGGACATGCCGGTGCTTGATGGCGTTGCGTCGCTCTGCATCGCCGGCGTGCTGGCCGCGACTGCCTTCCTTCTGGCCCGTGAGACCAAGGGACTGCTGGTCGGAGAGCCTGCCCATCCGGCGGTGGCTGTGCGCATCATGGCAGTGGCCGAAACCGATCCGGACCTGCGCCGGGCCAATGGCGTGACCACCATGCAGATGGGCCCGGAACAGGTCGTCGCCATGCTCAGCGCGGAATTCGAGGATGACCGGCGCACGCCGCAGATCGAAGCCTGCATCACCCGCATCGAAACGGCGGTGAAGCGCGAGTATCCGGAACTGGTGGCACTGTTCATCAAGCCGCAGACGCCGGAGGTGTATGCCGCCCGGCGCGCTGCATTGGCCGCACCGCCTGCGCCGGAATGACGCGGCGTCTGCGCTCGTTTCACCTGATCGATGCCACAGTGCCACGGTCTTTCACCCGAGCCTGCCACCACCGTGCCGGACTGGTTGCCCGCCTCCCTGAAGATCCTGCCGCGCAGCTTCTACCGGCGTCCATCGACCGACGTTGCGCCGGAGCTGCTCAACAAGCTGCTGGTGCGCGACGATGGTCGCGCTGGCCGCATCGTCGAGGTTGAAGCCTATGCCGGCAGCGACGATCCCGCCGCGCACTCCTATCGCGGGCCAACGCCGCGCACGGCCAGCATGTTCGGTGAGGCCGGCCACCTGTATGTCTACTTCACCTACGGCATGCACTGGGGCAGCAACGTGGTCTGCGGAGAGGTCGGTGAAGGCGTGGCGGTGCTGCTGCGGGCCGTCGAGCCGCTGGCGGGCCTGGAGCGCATGCAGAGGCTGCGTCCCGCCGCGCGCCGCGACCACGATCTGGCCAGCGGCCCCGGCAAGCTCTCGCAGGCCTTCGGGCTGGACCGCAGCTTCGACGGCGCCGATCTGGTGACAGGCAACCATGGCATCGTGATCACCAGCGATGGCACCCCGCCTCCGTCCGACCCGGAGGTTGGTCCACGGATCGGAATCACGCGCGCCGTCGATTTCCCTTGGCGATGGCACGTCCGTGACCACCGTCACGTATCGGTGCGGCGACGTCGCATCTCCGCCGCCGAAAGGAAACGATGATGACACCTCTCGACAAGCCGTTGCGACGCGAACTGGAGATCGATGGCCAGCCCTACACCCTGACTGTAGACCCAGACGGCCTGAAGCTGGTGGAGAAGGGGCGACGCAAGGGCATTACGTTGCGCTGGCAGGATCTGGTGTCGGGAGACGCGGCGCTGGCAACCGCATTGCAGGCGTCGCTGCGCGAGCACTGAACTGGCGCGGCCACCTCACATCGGCATCACCCAGCCATGGAGATACATAACGCCGTGCGCGCTAGCGTAGCCCCAGACAGCCGCCGCAAGCGCCCTCGCCACTTAGCCCTGAAAAGCGCCATGGACGAAGCCGAACGACTGCTCGAAATCGAACGACTGCACCTGTTGGATACGCCGCCGGAGCCGGTGTTCGATGCCATCGCCGCCGCCGCCCGCGCCGCAACCGGCATGACCATGGGCCTGATCAGCGTGGTGGCCGAGGACCGCCAGTGGTTCAAGGCCAACATCGGCCTTGAGGGCGTCAGCGAAACGGCCCGCGAAATTTCCTTCTGCAGCCATGCCATACGCCAGGACGAGCTGTTCGAGATACCCGATGCGCGCCAAGACCCACGCTTCTCCACCAATCCGCTGGTGACGGGTGGGCCGCGCATCCGCCACTACGCTGGCATCCCCCTGGGCTCGGCGCACGGCGCACGTATCGGCACGCTGTGCCTGCTCGATCCGATGCCCGGCGTGCTGTCTCCGTCCCAGCGCGAGCTGATGGTGCACCTTGCCCGGGTCACCACCCAGGTGCTGGAGCAGCGCAGCACGCTGATGGCGCAAGTGGGTCAGGCCAAGGCGCTGCATCGTGAGCTGAAACGCAGCGAGGACTTCCTGGAGCGCACCAACCGTGCTGCCCGGGTGGGCGGCTGGGAGATGGACCTGGTGACCAACGTAGTGCGCTGGACCCGCGAAACCAAGCAGTTGCACGGCGTGCGCAGCAACTTTGAACCGACGCTCGACACCGCGCTGTCGTTCTATCGCGAGGACAGCCGCAACATCATCCGGGCAGCAGTGCAGCGTTGCATCGACGAAGGCACGTCCTGGGAGGTGCAGCTGCCAATGACCACCGCCGACGGGCGCGCGATCTGGACCCGGGTGGTCGGCAGCCGGCAACAGATCGACGGGCATCCGCGCCTGGTCGGGGCGATCCAGGACATCACGGACGAGCGAGCCGCGCTCGACGCGCTGGAAGCGAGCGAAACCCGCTACCGGCGACTGTTCCACTACAGCCTGGGCCTGATCTGCACCCACACGCTGGACGGGACATTGACCTCGGTGAATCCGGCGGCCGTGCAATCGCTGGGTTTCGAGGAAAGCCAGATGATCGGGCGCAGCCTGTGTGACCTGATGCCGCCGGGAAAACGCGATGGCTTCAAGGCCTACCTCGCTCGGATCCAGGCAAACCACACCGACGCTGGCGTGATCGAGCTGATCGCCGCGGACGGAACGCGCCACTACTGGGCGTATCACAACGTGCTCGACAACGAAGCCAGCCCGCCTTACGTGCTGGGACATGCTCAGGACGTCACCGCGCTGCGGATGCAGGAGCAGCTGCTGCGCGAAATGTCCTTCAAGGATCCGCTCACGCAGTGCTACAACCGGCGTTACCTGCACCGGCTGGATGAACTGATTGACGAGCGCTGGGCCTGCGTGATGTTCGATCTGGACCATTTCAAGCACATCAACGACACCCAGGGCCACAGGCGTGGCGACGCCGTCCTGGTCGACTTCGCCACGTTCCTGCGCTCACCGCTGGGCAAGGAGGAGACGGTGGTGCGACTGGGCGGCGACGAATTCATGGTGGTACTGGTCGCGCCTGCGGACGGCCGGCTGAGCGAACTGGAGCATTGGTACCAGGACCACGCCGCGCTCTCGCCCAGCGCGTTCTCGATGGGTGCGGCCATCAATACGCCCGGCGAGCCGGTGGCCGACACCATCCAGAAAGCGGACAGCCGCCTGTACCGTACCCGCGCACGGGTACGCCGCGAGCGACGCGAAGACCCAGCCGCGCGTTGATCACGCCCTTACCGTCACCCACGCCGGCGCGTGGTCGCTGGCCTTTGCCTGCAGGCGTACCCAGCGGTCGACGCCAGCGTCCTTCAGTCGCTCCGCCAGTACGGGGTTCAACAGCAGATGATCGATGCGCAACCCACGGTCGCGCTCGGCATGCTGGCGGAAATAATCCCAGAAGGTGTAGATCGTGGCGTTGCCGTGCACCTTTCGCAACGCATCGGTCCAGCCCTGCGCCAGCAGCCGTTCAAAGGCCTCGCGCACCTCTGGCTGGAACAGCGCGTCGCGGCGCCAGGCCTTGGGGTCGTAGACGTCGGCTTCGGTGGGAATCACGTTGAAATCACCCAGCAGCAGCGCCGGATGCGGCAACTCGACCAGGCTGCGCGCATGCCGGATCAGGCGCGCCATCCAGCGCAGCTTGTAGTCGAACTTGGGCCCGGGCTGCGGGTTGCCGTTGGGCAGATAGAGGGCACCCACGATCACCCCGTGCACCGCCGCCTCCAGGTAGCGGCTCTGCGTGTCGCTGGGCTCGCCGGGCAATCGGCGGCGGCTCTCGACCGGCATGGCCCCCCGTGCCAGCAGCGCCACGCCGTTCCAGCGCCCCTCACCTTGCCAGAGCGCACCGTACCCAGCCTCCTCCAATGACGCAGCCGGAAACGCGGCGTCGGTCGCTTTCAGTTCCTGCAGGGCAACCACGTCCGGCGATTCCCTGTGCAGCCAGTCCAGCAGCTGTGGCAGGCGCGTGCCGATGCCGTTGACGTTGAACGTGGCAATGCGAAGCGTCTTGCGACGGGCCATGCAGGAAGCCTCCTCGGCGCCGGGAATGAGCATTCACTGTGCGCGTCCGCGCATGCAGAGTCCGTGGATGCCATGTCACGGCAGGGTGCCATCCGTTTCACGAACCGATGCCACGCGCGACAGCAGGCTGGTCATCCTTGGACAGTGACGGAGAAGCCCCATGGCGGTGCGTCCGCTGCGCGCCATCTACCAGATCGACCCCTACCTGTTCCGCGACAGCGACGCGCACGGATGCTGCGTGACCGGCAGATGCCCACCGTGGTGGGCGCAGTTGCGCTCGGCCCTACAGGAAATCGGACATGCGTTGCAGCTCATCGTCCAGCGCGCCACGAAACACCTTGTCACGGACCAGTGACTTGCCGGCGTAGCCGACGTTCGATGCCAGTGCGCCGTCGCGCACGCTGAGATTGGCCCAGCCCACCACCTGATCGTGCCACAGCATCGGCAGCGCATAGTAGCCATACTGGCGCTTGGGCGCAGGCGTGTAGGCCTCGAACTTGTACACCCAGCCCCACAGCAGCTCGAAGCGGCGGCGGTCCCACACCACCGGGTCGAACGGGGCCAGCAGGCGCACCTGTTCGTCCGGTGCATAGCGGCGCGAACGCGGATTCTCATCCGCCGGCCAGTACCAGGTAGTCCCCTCCAGCGTGGAACTGGCCAGCTGCTGCTTTGCCAGCGCCGATGCCTTGCGGGTCTGCCCGGCCAAGTGGGGGGCGCCATAGCCCAGCAGGCGCACCAGATAGGTCAGGCTGGCCGACGGCAATGGCGCGTACTTGCGCACCACCAGATCAATCAGGGCGGCCGCGCGTTCGACCTGCGACTGCTCACTGGCATCCGCCTCGGCATGCTCGGCCACGGCGTAGATACGGGTGCCGTTGTCACGTCGCGCCACGCGCAGCAGGCCACGGTAGTGCATGCCATCCAGCAGATGCGTGCTGGCATTGCTGGTGCCACCCCAGTAATTGGTCACCCGGCCATGCGCGAACGCCTGGTCAACCTCGCGCGGGTGAACGCTGCCGCGCTCGCGCACGAACGCCAGCACCTCTGCCGCGCGGCGATGGGTCTCCACGTCCCACTCACGCTTGGACACGCGCGGGTGCATCAGCGCCAGATGCTCGCGCGGCAGGAAACCGTAGTTCACCAGGCAGTCCTCTTCCACCGGCAAGCGCGCATAGCGACGTTCAAGATCACCTGCGCGGAAGTCCTTCACCCGGTGCCGCAGGGTCAGGTCCTGCGCGCGAGCCGGTGCCCGGATCGGATCGGCCTGCACGAAGCCCAGCCGACGGATCGCGGTCAGCAGCGTGGTCGGCTTGAACAGGGTGCGCGCCACCGCGTAGCGGCGCATGTCATCAAGGGTGGGCGTGGCAGGCATGGCCGCATTGTAGAGTCGAGCCATGCTCGACTGCATTCATCGGGAAGAGCCGTCGAGCGTGGCTCGACCCTGGAGGGCTTCGTCTGCCTCCACCATCTGCAACGAGCCGATCACCAGCGCCCGCATGCCCTGCTTGAACTCGGTGATCACCTGTCCTTCCTCATCGTCCGCAATCGCATAGATCGTATCGGCGCCGGCGATGCAATAGAACGCGATCGTGGCCAGCAGCCAGCGCGCCTTGTCCACCGGCAGGCCGAACACATCAGCCACGTGTGCCTGGTGCGAGGCGATCTTTTCCAGCATCGGCGCGGTCGCCACCGTGCGCCGCAACAGGTACGGTGGCAGCCCGGGATGTGCCTTCACCACCTCGCACAGTGACTCCACGAACCGCATCAGGTAGGCCTCCAGCCCACCCGGTGCGTCGACCGACGCGCGCGGAATCTGCCAGCGCTGGAACACCGCCTCGGCCACCAGGCGTTTCAACGCCTCCAGGTTGGCCACGCGCTTGTACAGCGCCGCCTGGGTCACCGCCAGTTCGGCGGCCACGTTGGCCATGGTCAGGTTGGGCAGGCCCAGGCGGATGCCGATGTCGGCCAGGCGCTCCGGGGTGATGGTGGGTGGGCGGCCACGGGTCGGCGCCGTTGGATCGGGGTGCGTGCTCATACCCTGCTGAGGGTGCCAGCAAAGGGACCCTCTTGTCCGCTTCGATTGATTTAGTTTAATTTACTCAACTAATTCGGAATGCGTCCAGCACGCTGCCCGTAGTCGAGCCCATGGCTCACCTTCCGCCAGGTCCCCACCCAGCCAACAACCTTGCGCTGCGCCCTCTCCCCGTGCTTGCCGTCGGCAGCGCGCCAGGCGCGCTCGCGCCTGCGATTCACAGGAATCTGGCATGACCGTGTACAACTTCTCTTCTCTGCAGCATCGCGCTGCCGCCGCATCTTCCGGCCTGATGCATCCACCAGGCATCGCCCGGCGCTACCGGATGTCGGCCCTCGCGCTAGGGCTGCTGGCCTCGTTTGCCGCGCTGGCCGACTCCGCGCCGTCCACCCTGCCCTCGGTGCAGGTGCAGGAACAGCGCCGGGTCACTGCAGACTATGCGGGCGGGCAAGTGGCCGCTGGCAGCCGCGTCGGCCTGCTCGGCGACAAGGACTTCATGGACACGCCGTTCAATACGGTCAGCTACACCGAGTCCTTCATCCGCGACCGCCAGGCCAAGGACCTCACCGACGTCATCGCCGCCACCGACCCCACGGTGTTCAGCAACGGCGTCACCGGTTCGTGGAGCGAGAACTACGCGATCCGAGGCTTTGCCTCCAACACCAGCGATACCACCTTCAATGGCCTCAGCGGCATGGCGCCGTACTACCGCACTTCGCCGGAAATGTTCGAACGCATCGAGGTGCTGAAAGGCCCCTCCGCGCTGCTCAACGGCATGCCGCCGGGCGGCTCGGTCGGTGGCAGCGTCAACCTGGTCCCCAAGCGTGCCGGCGATCAACCGCTGCTGCGGGTCAGTGCCAACTTCGCCTCCGATGCGCAGTTTGGCGCCCATGTGGATGCGGGGCGTCGCCTGGGCGCGGACAAGCAGTTCGGCATCCGCTTCAACGGCGCGTACCGTGATGGTGATGGCGCGGTCGGCAAGCAGAGCAAGAAGGTGCAGCTCGGCGCACTGGCAGTGGACTGGCGCGGCGAACGTGCGCGGCTGTCGGCCGATCTGTACAGCGCCGATGACCGCGTGGACGGCCCGGCACGCGGCGTCGGTCTGGCACCGGGCGTGGCCATTCCGCGGCCGCCGCGTGGCGATACGCTGATCAACCCGGACTGGGCCTACGTGGACAGCCAGGACAAGGGCGCGATGCTGCGGGGCGAGCTGGACATCAATGACACCCTGATGGCCTACCTGGCCTACGGCATCAGCAAGACCGACTACCGCTACAATGGTTCGATCAGCGCTCAGATCCTCAATCCAGCCGCCGACTTCACCACAGTGATCGGCCAGCTCGCCTTCGATATCAGGAAGCAGTCCGCAGATGCCGGCCTGCGCGGCTCGTTCCACACCGGCAGCGTCAGCCATCAGTGGGCCGCCAACGTGACCCACTACCAGCACACCCAGAACGATTACGGCCGCCGCAGCGTGCCGGGCTGGGACTGGACCACCAATCTGTACAACCCGGCATGGGGCCCGGCGGCACCGTTCGTAGCGCCGCACATCTCGCACACCGAGCTGCGGCTGGACAGCCTCGGTTTCGCCGACACCCTCGCCTTCGCCGATGACCGCGTGCTGCTGACGCTGGGCGTGCGCCGCCAGCAGGTGGTCAGTGAGACCTTCAATGTCGCCAGCGGTGCGCGCACCTCGCGCTACGACGAGAGCGCCAACACGCCGGCAGCTGCGCTGCTGGTGAAGGCCACCGGAAGGGTCTCCATCTACACCAACTACATCGAAGGCCTCAGCCAGGGCGCCACCGCGCCGATGACCGCTGCCAATGCCGGTGATGTGTTCGCACCGTTCCGCACCAGGCAGAAGGAGCTGGGCCTGAAGCTGGACCTCGGCAGCTTCGCGCACACATTCAGTGTGTATGAAATCAAGCGACCGAGCAGCTATACCGACCCGGTCACGAATATCTTCTCGTTCGGTGGCGAGCAACGAAATCGCGGCGTGGAATTGGGCTTCTTCGGCACGCCACTGGATGGCGTGCGCCTGCTCGGTGGCGTGGCCTACGTGCAGCCGAAACTGACCCGCACGGCCGGTGGCGTGAATGAGGGACGCATCGCCACCGCCGTAGCGCAACGGCAGGCCAAGCTGGGGGTGGAATGGGATGTACCGACCTTGCAGGGCCTGACCTTGACCGGCAATGCCACGGCGATGTCGAAGCAGTACATCAGTGCCGACAATAGCCTGTCGGTGCCGGGCCGCACTTTGTTCGATGTCGGGGCGCGCTACAGCACCACCGTGGCGGGTCGACCGCTTGCGCTGAGAGCCAGTGTGAACAACGTGACCAACAAGGCGTATTGGGGCATGCCGTTGTTGTCGAGCCTGGCGCTGGGTGCACCGAGGACGGTGCTGGTGTCGGCGACGATGGACTTCTGAGGCAGGCGCCTCCACGCCAGACATGCATCACCTGTGGAGTCGAGCCATGCTCGGCTCGCTTTGCCGGTCACGCATGGCGTGGATTTCCCAGAACGTGTAGAGCCGAGCCATGCTCGGCTCCGGTTCGCCCGCTGAGTCGGGCATGGCTCGACTCTACACACGCCGATGGCGGCATGCTTCACCCCCACCTGCGACGCGCATTCCTTGACCGCATCCGGCATTCAAGACACTCGACATGCCAGTTCCGACATTACACAAGCAGATGGGCAACCAACGCCAGCACCGCCAGATGCCCCACGTAATACCCGTAGAACGCCCACCGCCAGCGCGGCAGCTGCCACGGCACCCGCGCCGCCAGCAGCACTACCGGAATGGCCAGCAGTGCCCAGCCGTTGTGGTTGGCCCAGCACACCGCTGCAAGCGCAACCAGCAACAGCCACCACGCCCGGTGCCGGAACGCGATCCAGGCCAGCAGCACGCTGCCAACCCCGGCCCACTGATAGTCCACGAACATCGGCAGCACGCCGGCAGCCAGCAACAGCTGCACCGGCCGATTGTTCGCCAGCGCATGTACGGCTACTGCTGCAAATGTAAAGGTGAGCAGGATGTTGAGCGGCAGCCAGGAACCAAACGCGAATGCGTGCAATGGCTGTGCGATCAGCCCCCACAGCGCGAGCCGGCGCATCGACTTGCGCAGGTCGGCCCCGGGCTGGGCGAGATTGCAGGCCATCACCAGCGCGAACAGCGGGAAGGCGATGCGCCCCAGTTCGCTGACCACCGGCACGTAGCCGCCGAAGACCACCTTGGCCACGTGGTCACCCGTCATGGCCAGCAGTGCGATCCACTTCAGCAGCTCGCGCGCGCCGCTGCGGAGGGTGAAGTTGAAGGTTGACGTCCCGGTCGTGGTCGCTTGCATCGCGGAAGCTTATGCGCATCGGCCAGCCCATTTCCAGCGCCGCGCAGGAGCACGACGCTGCAGGCAGCAGGCGGCGGCGCTATGCTGGCCGCCCCTGCTTGTGAGACGTCCGCCGTGCGAACCCTATACCCCGCCATCGAGCCGTACCGCGAGTTCACCCTGAAGGTGAGCGATCTGCACACGCTGCACATCGAAGAGTGCGGCACGCCAGAGGGCATTCCGGTGGTGTACCTGCACGGCGGCCCGGGTGCTGGCATCTCGCCCACCCACCGCCGCTTCTTCGATCCGGCGCGGTACCGCATCGTGCTGATCGACCAGCGCGGCAGCGGCCGCTCCACACCGTTCGGCGAACTGCGCGACAACACCATGCAGGATCTGGTGGCCGATATCGAGAAGGTGCGTTAGCACCTGGGCATCGAGCGTTGGCTGGTCTACGGCGGCTCATGGGGTTCGACGTTGTCGCTGGCCTATGCGCAAGCGCATCCCGAACGCGCCACCGGCCTGATCGTGCGTGGCGTGTTCCTCGGCCGCGAGATCGAGAACCGCTGGTTCGCCGAGGCCAACGGCGGTGCGCGCTGGATCTTCCCGGAACGCTGGGAACGCTATGAGGCCTACATACCGGAAGCCGAGCGTGGCGACATGATCGCGGCCTACTGGACGCGCATGGATGGCCCGGATGAAGCGACCCGCATCGAAGCCGCGCAGGCTTGGCTGGGCTGGGAAGACAACGCCGCCACCCTGCAGCACGACGTGGATGCGCAATCCACCGACGACCCGCTGGATACATTGGCAAGGGCCCGCATTGAAGCGCATTACTTCCGCAACAGCATCTTCCTGGAGCCGGACCAGCTGCTGCGCGATATCGATCGCATCCGACACCTGCCCTGCGTGATCGTGCAGGGGCGCTACGACATCATCTGCCCGCCGCGCAGTGCGTGGGATCTGGCCAAGGCCTGGCCGGAAGCCCGGCTGGAGATGGTGACCTCCGGCCACAGCGCGAACGAGCCGGCCACGGTGGATGCGCTGGTGCGGGCGACGGACGCCTTTGCCGACCGTTTCTGAGCAGATGGTGGTGACGGCCGCTGGCCGGCATCCCACCGTTCGAGGGTAGCGTCGACTCCGCGCAATCGCTGCTGTGCGGCCAGGTGAATGGCGACCCACCGGCAACGGTCCACGGCCCCATTCTTCGCAGCCCGCTTACAGCTCCGCGCAGAAGATCCGGCGGTGACCACCGCACCGGTGGTTCGCCCTTTCCCCAGGAGCACGCCATGACCGGTTATCGCTGCCTTCCCATCGCTCTCTCGCTATCTGCGGGCCTGCTGCTGGGCGCCTGTTCCAATCCGCAGGAGGCCAGCAAGGCCACCGCCGCCGAGGACGTGACAGAAGTAAGGCTCATCCCTGCCTACGAATCGCTGGACAAGGACAAGGACGGCATCGTCACGCTGGCCGAGGTGGATGCCGTGGCACCAGACTGGGCCGAACGACTGCACGCCTGCGACACCGACCGCAACAAGACGCTGAGCCGCGGCGAGTACGACGTATGCAAGCAGACCAGCGCTTCGCATTGATCCATCATTGAGCCCTCGACTGGCGCTGCGCATGCCGGCTATACCAAGGTATAGCCGGGCTAACCCACGAGCCTCTAGGCCCGTCCCATTCAGGGGCGGACAATAGCGCCACTGGCCAGGGCAATCCTGGCCGGCCCCCTCCCCTCATGGAGACGCAGATGGACCCCGACCCTGCCGGGCGCACCGCGCCCCGGATGACCGCTTGTTGCCTGTTCCTGGCGCCTGCCCGCCGGCCCCCGCCTGCCTGAGTGACGGGGGGCCGCCAGGCGCCGTTTGCCTGGAGAGCACCCCCATGTCCTACAAGATCCTCTACATCACCCTGCGCCGCCTGATCGGCGAGCGCGATGTTGCCGCGCTGCGCAGCCAGCTGCTGCAGCACGGCCCCGTGATGTTTGCCCGTTCGCTGTCACTCGGTTCGCCACGCGTGGTGGCCGACGCCTTGTCGCTGCTGCCGATCAGCGAGCGCATCACCGTGCTGCGTCATCTGCCCTATCCGCTGCGTGATGCGATGAAGCCGCTGTGCATCGGCGGCAGCCAGCGCCTGCACATGCAGCCGTGGTCGCCGGCGGTGCTGGCGATGCGCCACGCCTGATCGGTTGCATCCGTTCCGTTCGTGTTCCGGCCCCGGCCGGCTCTGACATTCGAGGAGAGTCCCATGAGCCTGCTCAACGCCTGGTTCAATGCCTTCCTGCGCAGCCGTCGCGCAGGCAACCTGTTCCGCCGCCGCGCGATGCCCGAGGCCGGCTTCGGCCCGGGCAGTGCCGAAGCGGCGCCGTTCGCACTCACCACCGGCCTGGTCACCCTCGCCCAGCAGGGCGAAACCGAGCTGCTGGCCACGCTGGAATCGCATGCCGATGGTCTCAGCCCGCATGAGGCCGAGGAGCGCCTGGCCGCGCTCGGTCCCAACGAGGTGGATCACGAAAAGCCGCTGCCGTGGTGGCGGCACCTTTGGCAGTGCTACCGCAATCCGTTCAACCTGCTGCTGACCGTGCTTGCCGCGGTGTCCTGGCTGACCGAGGACATCAAGGCGACGATCGTGATCGGTGCGATGGTGCTGCTGTCCACGCTGATCCGCTTCGTGCAGGAGGGCCGCTCCAACCGCGCTGCCGAACGCTTGAAGGCATTGGTGGGCAACACCGCGCGCGTACTGCGGCGCAATCCCGGTACCGAAGCCGCCGATGTGGCCGACCAGTACTTCGGCGCGCACCTGCACAGCCGTCGTCCGGCGCGTCTGCTGGACCTGCCGATCCGCGAGCTGGTGCCCGGCGACCATATCGTGCTGTCAGCCGGCGACATGATTCCGGCCGATTGCCGCGTGCTGACCGCCAAGGACCTGTTCGTGGCGCAGGCGGCGATGACCGGTGAGTCGCTGCCGGTGGAGAAGTTCGCGCACCCCGGCGACGGACTGGCCGGCCTGCTGGAACAGCACAACCTGCTGTTCATGGGTACCAATGTGGTGTCCGGCACGGCCACGGCCATCGTGCTGGCCACCGGCAACCGCAGCTACTTCGGTACGTTGGCGCAGCGCAGCACCGCCACCGACCGCGCGCCGACCGCTTTCCAGGCGGGGGTCAACAGTGTCAGCTGGCTGCTGATCCGCTTTGCGCTGGTGATGGTGCCGTTCGTGCTGCTGATCAACGGCTGGACCAAGGGCGACTGGACCGAGGCGTTCCTGTTCGCGCTGTCGGTGGCGGTGGGCCTGACCCCGGAAATGCTGCCGATGATTGTCACCTCCACCCTGGCCAAGGGCGCGGTGCTGCTGTCGCGGCGCAAGGTGATCGTCAAGCGCCTGGACGCGATCCAGAACTTCGGCGCGATGGAAGTGCTGTGCACCGACAAGACCGGCACCCTCACCCAGGACAAGATCGCGCTGGAGCGGCATACCGATGTGTTCGGGCACGATTCGGAGAACGTACTGAAGTTTGCCTACCTCAACAGCCACTTCCAGACCGGCCTGATCAACCTGCTAGACCGCGCGGTGCTCGAGCACGTCGAGCTTCAGAGCTCGCTGCGGCTTTCGCAGGACTACCACAAGGTGGACGAGATTCCGTTCGACTTCGAGCGCCGCCGCATGTCGGTGGTGGTGTCCGAGCGCGAGGATCACCATGAACTGATCTGCAAGGGTGCGGTCGAGGAGATGCTGGCGGTATGCAGCACGGTGCGCGAGGACGGCCAGGACATGCCGCTGGACGAACATCGCCTGGCCCGCGTGCGGCAGACCACCGAAGAGCTCAACGAACAGGGTCTGCGCGTGGTGGCAGTGGCGATGAAGGAGACCGCCGCCAGCCAGACCACCTATTCGCAGGCCGACGAATGTAGCCTGACCCTGGTCGGCTACGTGGCCTTCCTGGACCCGCCGAAGGAATCGGCGGCACAGGCGCTGCAGGCGCTGGCCGCGCATGGCGTGGAGGTGAAGGTGTTCACCGGTGACAACGAGCTGGTCACCGCCCGCGTCTGCGCCCAGGTCGGACTGGACGCGGACACGATCCTGACCGGGCCGCAGATCGAGCGCATGGATGACGGCGCGCTGTCGCGTGCCCTGCACCACCACCGTGTGTTCGCCCGCCTGACCCCGCTGCACAAGGAGCGCCTTGTGCGCGAGCTGCGTGCGCAGGGCAAGGTGGTGGGTTTCCTCGGCGATGGCATCAACGACGCCCCGGCGCTGCGTGCGGCGGACATCGGCATCAGCGTGGACAGCGCGGTGGACATCGCCAAGGAGGCCGCCGACATCATCCTGCTGGAAAAGAACCTGATAGTGCTGGAAGAAGGTGTCATCCAGGGCCGGCGCACGTTCAACAACATGCTGAAGTACATCCGCATGACCGCCAGTTCCAACTTCGGCAATGTGTTCTCGGTGCTGGTGGCCTCGGCCTTCCTGCCGTTCCTGCCGATGCTGCCGCTGCAGCTGCTGGTGCAGAACCTGCTGTACGACATCTCGCAGATCGCCATTCCCTTCGACAACGTGGACGAGGAGCTGGTGCGCAAGCCACTGAAGTGGAACCCGGCGGACATCGGCCGCTTCATGGTGTTCTTCGGACCGATCAGCTCGATCTTCGACCTGACCTGCTTCGCGCTGATGTGGTACGTGTTCGATGCGCGCACCGCCGCCGATCAGAGTCTGTTCCAGTCCGGCTGGTTCGTGGTCGGCCTGCTGACCCAGACCCTGATCGTGCACATGATCCGTACGCCGAAAGTACCGTTCCTGCAGAGCATCGCTGCACCGCCGCTGCTGCTGATGACCGGCCTGATCATGGCCATCGGCGTGGCCCTGCCGATGAGCCCGCTGGCCGGCTACTTCAAGCTGCAGGCGCTGCCGGCCGGCTACTGGCCGTTCCTCGTGGCGATCCTGTTCGGCTATGCGGTGCTGACCACCGCGCTGAAGCGCTTCTATATCCGTCGCTACGGCTGGCAGTAACGGCCTGCCGCCTTGTCCAGGGAGAACACAATGGACATCAATCCAAACCTGCCAGCGTTCAATGCTGGCGCGACCCTCAGCTCGCTGATCAGCCTGTCGGTGGCCTTCGTGCTGGGTACGATCATCGGTCTGGAGCGGCAGTTGCGCCAGCGCACTGCCGGCCTGCGCACCAACACGCTGGTGGCGGTGGGCGCGGCGGTGTTCGTCGACCTCGCCGTGCGCTTCCATGACCTGTACGGTGGGCCGCCATCGCCACTGCATGTGGTGGCCTATGTTATCTCCGGCGTCGGCTTCCTGGGTGCCGGCGCGATCATGAAGGAGGGCGCGCAGGTGTCCGGCCTGAACACCGCCGCCACGCTGTGGGGGTCGGCGGCGGTGGGCGCATGCGCAGGCATCAAGCTGCTGCCGGAAGCGGTGCTGGCTGCGGTCTTCGTGCTGGCCGCCAACACCCTGCTGCGGCCAGTGGTGAACCGCATCCAGCGGCGACCGCTGCCGGAAGCGTTCAGTGAAGCGACGTATGCGATCAACGTGGTCTGCCTGCGTGAACAACAGGCCGAGGTACTGGACCAGCTGTTGCTGCTGCTGGAACAGGCACAATACCCGGTCCGCGCGGTGGACCAGCGGCCATTCGGCGAGCATGACGTGGAGATCGAAGCGGTGCTGTATGCCACCACGGTCGATGCCGGCGAGCTGGACGCAGTACTGGCGACGCTGTCGACCACGCCGGGGGTACTGCAAGGGTTCTGGAACGCCAGCCTGGAAGAGTAGTGCCGGCCGCGAGTCGGCAACGACCGGACAACGCTTTGCTATCCTTTCCCCCCACGCCAGGGAGCCGTCCCGATGCCATCGCTGTCGCCCCGCCGCCCACTGGTGCTGCTGGCCCTGATCGTCGTGATGGCGACGATCTTCCTGATCGACACCGTCACCGATTACGCGGTCGCCGCGGCCTGTTTCTACGCGGCAGTCATTCTCGCTGCGTCGCGCGTGCTCGGCGCGCGCGGGCTGATCACGCTGGCCATCGCCTGCATCGCCCTGACCGGGCTGAGCTTCTTCCTGACCCGCTTCGGCACCTACCGCATCGGTCTGGTCAATTCGGTGATCGGCATGCTGGTGATCGGCATCACCACCTACCTTGCCCTGAACATGGAAGCGGCCAAGGCCGCTGTCCAGGAAGCACAGGGTCGCCTGCTGCGGGTGGCCCGCGCTTCCACCGTCGGCGAGCTGACCACGTCCATCGCGCATGAAGTAAACCAGCCGCTGGCGGCCATCGCCAGCAGCGCCGAAGCCTGCCAGCGCTGGCTGGCACAGGACCCACCGAACGTGGACAAGGCACGGCAGACAGTGGCCCGCATCCTGGCCGATGCGCACCGTGCGGGTGACGTGATTGCCCGCATCCGTGGCCTGACCCAGGGTGCCGCGCCCGAGCGGCGTGCCTTTGATCTGAACCAGGCGGTGGAGGAAATGCTGGCACTGTCGCGCAGCGAACTGGACCGCCACGGCGTGACCGTGGCGCTGCTGCTGGATGCCGACCTGCCACCGGTGCAGGCCGACCGCGTACAGGTGCAGCAGGTGATCGGCAACCTCATCCTCAATGCGGTGGATGCCATGGAAGCCGTGCCCACCGCCGACCGTCGCCTGTCACTGCTGACCCGGCGTGACGGTTCGCGGGTCAGCCTAAGCGTGCGTGACCGTGGCGTCGGCCTGCCCACCGATCATCCCGAGCGTGTATTCGATGCGTTCTGGACCACCAAGTCGCACGGGCTGGGTCTTGGGCTCAGCCTGAGCCGTTCGATGATCGAAGCCAATGACGGCCAGATCCGCGCCGAACGCCCGGCGGGCGGTGGCGCCTGCTTCGTCTTCGACCTGCCCATTGCCACGGATCCCGACCATGCGTAAGCCAACCGCCGCTGCAGCCGAGCCAGCCCCCATCGTCTACGTGGTCGACGATGATCCGTCGGTGCGCGCCGCACTGGAAGATCTACTGGCCTCGATGGGCCTGCAGGTGCGAGCGTTCGCCTCCACCCAGGCGTTCCTGGATCATGACCTGGAAGACGCACCGGCCTGCCTGGTGCTGGACGTACGCATGCCTGGCCAGAGCGGTCTGGAGTTCCAGCGCAGCATGGGCAGCCTCGGCCTGCAGCTGCCGGTGGTGTTCATCACCGGCCATGGCGACATCGCCATGGGCGTCAGCGCAATCAAGGACGGGGCCATCGAGTTCCTGACCAAACCCTTCCGCGACCAGGAACTGCTTGATGCAATCCACAGGGGCATCGGGCTCGACCGCCAGCGCCGCCGCGAGGGCGACGTGCTGGGCGCGCTGCAGCAGCGCTGGGAGTCACTGAACGCCGGCGAGCGCGAGGTGGTCGACGGCGTGGTTCGCGGCCGCCTCAACAAGCAGATCGCAGGCGACCTGGGGGTCAGCGAGATCACGGTGAAGGTGCGGCGCGCACAGGTGATGCGCAAGATGGGGGCGCGCACCCTCGTGGATCTGGTGCGCATGTACGACCGTCTGCAGGCGGGTACTGCGTAAACGTCCACGCCACTGCGCGGTAGAGCCTGTGGAGTCGACCCTGCACATGGGTTTGACGCTGCTACTTCTTCGTGGCCAGCACGATCACCCCGGCCACCACCAGGCCGATGCCACTCCATTCCCGCAGGCTGGGGCGCTCGCCCAGAAGCAGGTAGGCCAGCACGATCACCAGCACCACGCTGAACTTGTCCACCACCGCCACCTTGGCCAGCTCGCCGCTCTGCAGCGCGCGGAAATAGAACAGCCAGGAAGCCCCCGTGGCGAGTGCCGACAACACCAGGAACAGCTGCGTGCGCCCCGGCAACAGCAACGGGTTGGACCACTTGCCGGTGACCACCACCAGCGGCAGGATCACCGCCGCCACCACCAGCGTGCGGATGGCCATGGCCAGGTCCGAGTCCACGCCCTTGACGCCAACCTTGGCAAACAGCGCCGTCAGCGCCGCGAACACGGCAGACAGTCCAGCCCACAACAGCCATTGCGGTAGATTCTGCATGCCGCGTTTCTCCCGGTCCAAAGGGGGTGGTACCGACAACGCTACACTCACCGGTGTCGTGCGCAGGTACTGCGGCGCACACCACGGCTCAGGCACGCTGCAGGCGTCGCTTCAACTGCGTGTCCATCAGTCCGACGACCAGCAGCACCGCGCTGGTCAGCCAGCCCGCGGCCAGCAGGTGGGTGTGCGGCAACAGCGCGCCCAGCACACCCAGTGCCATCGCACCGAACAGGTGCGAATGCGGTGCGTGCCCGTAGACCACACGCTTGTAGAGCGCACTTCCCAGCAGGTAGATCAGCGGGCCGGCCACCAGCACTGCGGCATACACCGGCGTGACCGCCGCGCCCGGATGGTCCATCACCAGATCGTTGCCCACCGCGGTGGCGATGATGCCGGCGATCAACAACGCGTGCACGTAATGGAAGTTCGCGCCTATTCGCCCCGGGTCCTGGGCGTGGCTGATGGCCTCGGTGGCGTCCCGGCTGGAGATGCCGAAGTACAGCCACCACATGGCGATCGTGCCGGCAAAGGTGGCCAGCACCGCCGACACCACCGCCCCGCTCCACTGCTCGACTTCGCTGAGCACGCCGCCGGTCGCCAGCAGCGTCTCACCCAGCGCGACAATGACGAACAGCTGGCAGCGCTCGGCCAGATGCCCGCCTTCGATGGTCCAGTCGCGGGTATGCGAGCGCCCCATGCCCGGGAACGCAAAGCCGAACATCGGCGAGATGTACTCGCACGCCACCGCTACCGCCCACAGCGCAAGCCGTGCATTCCCATCGGCCGCAGCGCCGGCCAGCCAGAAACAGGCCGACACGCAGACCCAGGCCAGCATGCGGCGGAAGTTGGGCGCCAGTGGATGCCTGCCTCCCACCTCGAACAGGACGAAGGCGGTACGCCCCACCTGCATCGTCGCATAGGCACCGGCGAACACCCACGCGCGATCGCCGAACGCCTCGGGAATGGACGAAGACATCAACAGCGCCAGCAGCATGGTGACGAACAGCAGCGCGCGGATGCGCGGTGCTTCCGGATCGAACCAGTTGCTGACCCAGCACGCGTACTGCCAGCCCAGCCACACCGCGAACCACAGCACCAGCGTCTGCAGCACGCCGGCCAGGTCCAGGTGGTGCAGCAGGTGGTGGCTGAGCTGGGTGACCGCGAACACGTAGACCAGGTCGAAGAACAGCTCTTCGTAGGTCACGCGTGCATGGTGGCCATCGCGATGGCGCAGTGCCGGCAGGCGCAGTCGAGTGCTCATGGGCCGCCCTCAGCGCGCCAGGCGCCAGTACAGCAGCCCGGCCAGCAGGGCCGGCACTGCGAACACCAGCAGCAGGATCGGCAGTTCCTCGCGCACCGCATAGCCGGCGCGGCTGACGCCCACCCACATGTTGGCCACGGCCACCAGCAGCCAGGTGGCGATGAAGGCCAGCATGGCCGCGGGCATCAGCGAGTTGCCGACGCTCCACGGACGGCCGAACAGCAGGAACACCCCGAGCAGCAGGACCCCGCCGCCGATCACCAGAAGCACATGCATGTGTCGATCCCCATTGGCCTGGGCGCAGGCTAGCCCGGGCCGATTCTGCGCTCCAGACGATGATCGTGGTTTCACCCTCCAGCCACCGCGAACAATCCACTGGCCGGGCAACCGATAGCACATGCGAACAGTTCCCATTAATATCCAGCCGCCACGCAGCGACCCTCGCTGCGCGCTGCCCTGTCTTTTCCCTGTGCCCGTCCGGATGCCCGAATCGCCCCCGTCGCTGCCCGCCTTGCCGCTGCCGCATGCCCTGCTGCGCCACTACGAGGAGCTGGTCGACCACCTGCGTCGCCGCTTCCGCTCACCCGGTCTGGCGCGGTCGGTGGCCGCTTCCAGGCTCAGGCCTTCGCGGTGGATTTCGAAGGGCGCTATCACGCAGTACATCAGCTACTACTCGCAGACCGCGCGGTCAAACCCGAGCTGCTTCTCCGGCCGCGGCCGGGTGCTGACCCTGGGATGGCAGTACCGCTACTGATCCACGGCGCCCTTATGGGAGCCATGAAATCTATGCGCGAGTTGATGGAGGAGGCCCATGCTAGTTTCTGGGCCTCCTTCAAACGGACGTGCAACATGCGCAGCTCCATGCTCGCCCTCACGCTTGCCGCAGTGCTGCCGATCGCCCACGCGACGGCCGCTGATGCCCCCCTGCCCCAGCTGCGTGCCTACACCGTTGACGCCTCATGGCTGCAGCCGATGGCGCCGCTGCAGATTGCCGACCATACCTGGCAGATCGGCACGCAGGACCTGACCGCGCTGCTGGTGCAGACCGCCGACGGCGCGGTGCTGCTGGATGGTGGCATGCCGCAGATGGCCGACCATCTGCTGGCCAACATGAAGGCTCGCGGAGTGGCGCCGCAGGATCTGCGGTTGATCCTGCTCAGTCATGCCCATGCCGACCACGCAGGGCCGGTGGCCGAGATCAAGCGGCGCACCGCTGCCCATGTGGCGGCCAACGCCGAGTCGGCGGTGTTGCTGGCACGCGGCGGCAGCGATGACCTGCACTTCGGCGATGGCATCACCTATCCGCCGGCCAGCGCCGACCGCATCATCATGGATGGCGAAGTGGTCTCCATCGGTGGCATCGACTTCACCGCGCACTTCATGCCGGGGCACACCCCCGGCAGCACCGCGTGGACCTGGACCGACACCCGCAACGGCAAGCCGGTGCGCATCGCCTATGCCGACAGCCTGAGCGCACCGGGTTACCAGCTGCAGGACAACCCCCGCTATCCGCGCCTGATCGAAGACTACAAGCGCAGCTTCACCACGGTGCGTGGCCTGCCCTGTGACCTGCTGCTGACCCCGCATCCGGGTGCCAGCCACTGGAACTATGCCGCTGGCAGCAAGGCCGGCGTGGATGTGTTGAGCTGCAAGGCCTACGCCGATGACGCCGAGAAGAAATTCGACGCCCAGCTGGCCAGGGAGACGGCCGGGGTACGCTGATTCTGTAGAGCCGAGCCAACGTTCGGCTGCTTTCTGCCGGCAAGCCGAGCATGGGCTCGGCTCTACAGAGAGCGCATCGAAGGGTGCCGGTCAGAACGACCGGCACCTCCGCCTGTCAGCCTTCCTGCCCGTGCTGGGCAAACGGCTCGGTACTGCCATCGGCGCGTACCAGCTCGACCGTGTACGGCTGCACATAGCCATCCGGCATTTCCATGCCCGGCGAACCAGCGGGCATGCCCGGCAGCACCAGCCCGCGCGCCGCCGGTCGTTCGGCCAGCAGGCGCTTGATGTCCTCGGCCGGGATGTGGCCCTCGACTACATAACCGCCGATCTCGGCGGTATGGCAGGACGCCTTGCCGACCGGTACACCCAGGCGGACCTTGATCGGGTTCATGTCGTCGGTGTCGCGCACATCCACCTGGAAGCCGGCGGCCTTGAGGTGATCGACCCAGACGCTGCAGCAGCCGCAGCTGGCGGTCTTGTGCACGATGGCCAGCGGCAACGCCGGATCGATCTCGGCCGCGCTGACCTTGGCCGGCGCCGCCGGCGCCTCACTGGCAACCGGCGTTGCCGACGATTCTTCGGCGGCCCGCGCGCAGGCGGCAGTGGCCAGAACGGTGCTCAGCAGCACGCCCAGGGAGAAAGAACGGTTCATTGAATGATTCCTTTGCAGATGCGGGCACCAGCGCCCGCCGCCCGCGCATCGATGGCGCAGGCCAGGTCGAGATTGAGTCGAACAGTCATGACAGGCGCGTGGGGCCTGCAGGAAATCACACGATCGGCGGCCGCATCGGGTCCGGCGTTGACGGCGGCGCGCGTTGCTGCGTCGTGGTCGGAGCAGGCGCCTCGCGCCAGGGCGAGGCCGGTGTTCCGTTCAACGTCGACAGCATGCCAAGACAGGTCGGCGGACATTCGCACTCACCGCTCTGGCAGGCCGCCGGGGCAGCATCATCGCAACAGCCGGCCACCGCCATTGCGGACGAATGCGGTGCCGTGCACGGGTCCTGGCTGGCCGGCCCGCCGTACGAAGGTGCGGCGAGCGCCAGCGCCGGCGCATCCAGCACCAGGGCAACGAGCAGCATCCATCGCAGCAGCAGGCCAGGCAGGTTCGCATGCCGATGATAGCCGATGCGCGCGTCATGCAGTCGCCGCCCCCATCGCGCTCATCCGCACCGGGATCGACTTGGCGGCTGGCGTGCCGCTGATGCGATCGTAATAGTCCAGCGGCAGCAATGGGTTCAGTTCGGGGTAGTAACCAGCCAGCGCGCCACGTGGCATCGGGTAGTCCAGCACGGTCAGGCCCTCGATGCGCCGCTGCACGCCATCGCCGCTGATCGTCTCCAGGCTGACCCGCGCTTCCTTTTCCAGCCCGCGCGCCAGCCGGTCCTCGATGTTCATGAACAGCACCATGCGGTCGTTGTACACGCCGCGATAGCGGTCGTTGTAGCTGTAGATGGTGGTGTTGTACTGGTCATGCGAGCGCACTGTGGCCAGCCGCAGCATGTCCGGATCGTGTACGGGATCGTCCACGTCCAGGCCAGGCATCACCAGGATGTTGGCCTTGCCGTTTGGCGTGGGCCATACGCGGCGGCGCGGCGGAATGTCCAGGTGGAAGCCATGCGGCTGCTGGATGCGCTCGTTGAAACCGGTGTAGATCTCCGGGTACACGGCCGCGATCAGCTCACGGATGAGTGCGTAGTCGTGCATGCAGCCTGCCCAGTCGACCCTGCTGCGTGGCAGCGCGGCCATCGCCATGCGACAGACGATCTCGACCTCGGGCAACACATCGGCACTGACTGGCTCAAGCACGCCGCGCGAGGCGGTCACATTCGACATCGCATCTTCAATGGTGACGAACTGCTCGCCTGAAGGCGTGACGATGCGCTCCGAGCGCGCCACCACCGGCAGGATCAGCGCATCGCGGCCATGAACCAGATGACCTCGATTGAGCTTGGTGGCGATGCCCACGGTCAGGTCCAGGCCACGCATGGCTTCGTACGCACGCGGCGTATCGGGCACCGCATGGATGAAGTTGCCACCCAGGCCAATGAACACCTTGGCGCTGCCGTCCAGCATCGCCTCGATGGATTCGACCACATGGTGGCCATGCTCGCGCGGCGGGTCGAAGCCGAACACCTGCTGCACGCGGTCCAGGTAGGCCGGCTTGGGCTTCTCGTCGATGCCGACGGTACGGTCGCCCTGCACATTGGAATGCCCGCGGATCGGCCCGATGCCGGCGCCGGGCTTGCCGAAGTTGCCGCGCAGCATCAACAGGTTGGCGACCTGTTGCAGCAGGCGCGAGCCATACTGGTGCTGGGTCAGCCCCATTCCGTAACAGATCACGGTCGCGTTGGAGCGGATGTAGATCTCCGCGCATCGGCGGATCTGCGCCTGCGAAATGCCGGACACCTGTACGATCTCGTCCCAGTCCTGCGCCATCACGTCCTCGCGCAGCGCCTCCAGGCCCACCGTGTGTTCTGACAGGAAATCATGGTCGAGCACGCGCTCGCCCTGTGCCTCGCGCTCGAACATCACCTTCATCATGCCCTTGATCAGGGCCAGGTCGCCGCCGATGCGGATGTGCACGAACTCGCTGGTGATCTCGGTTGAACCCAAAGTGGCCATCTGCACCACGTCCTGCGGCTCGGCAAAGCGGATCAGCGCGCGCTCGGGCATCGGGTTGACCGCCACGATCGGAATACCGCGTTTGCGCGCTTCCACCAGGTTGCTCATCATCCGCGGCGAATTGGTGCCGGTGTTCTGGCCGATCACGAAGATCGCCTCTGCGTGCTCGAAGTCCTGCAGCACGATGGTGCCCTTGCCCACCCCGATGGCCGGCGGCAGGCCCCGGCTGGTCGGCTCGTGGCACATGTTCGAGCAGTCCGGGAAATTGTTGGTGCCGAACTCGCGCACGAAGATCGAATACAGGAATGCGGCTTCGTTGGGCGTACGGCCGGAGGTATAGAACTCGGCCTGGTGAGGGCTGTCCAGCGCCTGCAGGTGGCGGCCGATCAGCGCGAAGGCGTCGTCCCAGCTGCACGGCACGTAATGATCGGTGGACGCGTCGTAGCGCATCGGCTCGGTCAACCGGCCCTGCATCTCCAGCCAATAGTCGGTCTGCGCCATCAGTTCAGTGACGGAGTACTGGGCGAACAGTTCGCGCCCCGCACGGAACTGAGTGGCTTCCCAGGCCAGTGCCTTCGCGCCGTTCTCGCAGAACTCCAGCTTTTTGCGTTCGTCGGCGTCGGGGAACGCACAGCTTGGGCACTTGAAGCCGCCCGGCTGGTTCATCGCCAGCAGCGCCTTCGATCCCTTGCCGATCACGCTCTGCTGCAGCAGCACCTTGGCGGTGGCGCCGGCGGCACCCCAGCCACCGGCGGGCTGGTTGTAGGGTTTGTAACGCGGTGGCTTCTGCTCGGACATGTTCGGGAACCTGGCGGGACGAACGCAACGACGTACGGTGCTCGGCTGATCGGCGGCCCTGTCGGCACCCCGCCCAGCGCCACAGTCAAGCACGGCACACGGCACTGCGCCAGAGGTGGCAACCGATTTTCGCGCAGCCTGCCATGACACCGGTTACACCCGCGTCAGCAGCAGGCCGCTGCGCTATTCTCGAAGCCGTAGGTTGTCCACCACCTGCGCATTCCCCTTGCCCGGACGCGCTGCATGCCTGATTCGATTCCGCCCCACACCCCGCCCGCCGGCACGGCCCAGCGCCCGTTGCAGCGCTGGCGCGGCGAAGGACGCCAGCTACAGATCGATGTGGTGGCCGAAGAAGTACCCATCGCACTGCGCTACAACGGCGCCACCTTCGCGGTGATGATGGCCACGCCCTGTGACCTGGAAGACTTCGCGCTGGGCTTTTCGCTCAGCGAGGGCCTGGTCACGGCGCCGGCGCAGCTGCTGGCCATCGAGGTGCGGCCGCAGCTGGAAGGGATCGAGCTGCAGATGACCGTGTGCGAGGATGCACCCGCTGCTCAGCTGGACCCGGCAAATGCGCGCCTGCTACCCGGTCGGGGTGGCTGTGGGCTATGCGGCACCCGGCAACTGGAGGACGTGCTGCGGCCGCTGCCGCAGATCCGCGAACGTCGTACCTACGCGCCAGCCGCCCTGCGACGGGCACTGGCCACGTTGGCACAGCACCAGCCGATGAACGCGGCAAGCGGCTCCACACATGCTGCCGCCTGGGCGGATGCCAGCGGCCGGATCGGCTGGGTGCGCGAGGACGTCGGCCGCCACAATGCACTGGACAAGTTGATCGGTGCCCTGCACCACAACGAGCACACCGTCGATGGCGGCCTGCTGGTGATTTCCAGCCGTGCCAGCTACGAGATGGTCAGCAAGGCGGTGCGTGCCGGCGCCAGCATGCTGGCCGCCGTGTCGGCGCCGACCGCACTGGCGATCGACCTGGCCCGCGGCGGCGGCCTGTGCCTGGTGGGGTTCGCGCGGGAAAGCGGATTCAATGTGTATACCCATCCGGAACGGCTGCAGGCGGATGACAGGTAGCGCCGACCGGGTAGAGACGGCGGCGTAGCGTCGACTGGGTAGAGTCGACTGTCAGTCGACTGCTCTTCGCTCAGATCCCCCAAAAACCCCCGCGCTGCGTGCGATAGTCGACTGACAGTCGACTCTACAAGTGCGGCGACCCGTCCGGCTTCGCCAGCAACCCGGCGATGCGCTCGGCAACCTGGGCACGCACATCTTCATCCAGCTGCCCTTCGTACATCGCCTCGTAGATCCACAGGCCATCGGCCGCCAGCCGTGCAACGAAATTGTCGAGCGTGGCCGGATCGTCGCTGCCTGCCTCCGGCGCGGATGGCGCCCAGCGTCGTACTGCCGGCCCCCACGGACGTTCGCCAGCCTCCGGGTCGGCCGATTCAAGCATGAACATCAGCTCGGCACGCGTGGCGCTCTGGGCCGACACGCGCACGAAGGTCTGGTAGCGCTCCAGCGCCGTGGCCTGCTCGGCGGTCTTGCCCAGCAACGCTTCCATCGACGTCTCCCAGGCACGCACCAGGTGTTCGTCGATACCCCGCAGCAGCGCCTCGCGGGACGGGAAGTGGTACAGCAGGCCACCACGGGTCAATTGGGCCTCGGCCGCCACCGACTCGAAGGTCACCGCACGCACGCCGTCACGATTGATCACGTTGACGGCGGCGTCGAGGATGCGGTCGCGCTTGCTGGTTCTCATGGGCTCATTTTACGCGATCGGCGGCGCCCTCGCGGCCACCAACACGGCCACGCAACAGGCGTGCGATGAGCGCGGCACCCACCGCCAGCACCACCGTGATCACCAGCAGCACGATCTGGTAGCCGCGATCGTAGGCCGCCGCGGCCAGCGCGAACCACTCGCCCTGCCCGCTTTCGCGTGCCACGTGCAGCGCCTGGGTGAAACCTTCGCGTGCAAGCGCCGGCATGTCGGCAGAGGCCGGCAGGAACGCGCTGTACATCGCAGCGCTCAAGCTGCCCAGCATCGCCACTGCCAGCAGGCCACCGAACTCGTAGGACACTTCCTCCACCGACGACGCCATGCCCGCGCGGTGCGCCGGTACGTTGTTGAGGATGGCGGTGGAGGCCACCGAGATGGCCGAACCCATGCCGAAACCGGTGATCGCCATGCCCGCCACCACCCAGCCGAGCCCGTGCGGGAAGCCGAATGCCACCACGCCGACACCCAGTGCGCCCGCAGCCAGGCCACCGCAGATCAACGGACGCAGGCCAACCCGATGCAGGATGCTGCCGCCCAGCAGTGCACTCGGCAGGCTGCCCAGCGCTGCCACCGACACCAGCAGGCCCGCCTGCAGCGGCGTGAAGCCTGCAACCAGCTGGAAACGCTGGGTGGTGACCAGCTGCAGGCCGGCCATCGCGAACAGGGTGAACACCGCAGACAGCGTGCCGGCCAGGAACGCCGGATTGCGGAAGATCGCGAAGTCCAGCAACGGATACGGCAGCTGTTGCTGGCGACGCGCGAACGCCGCGCCGGTCACCACGGCCAACAGCAGCGCAGCAACGCCCAGCGCATACGACGGCGGCGTGGCGATCAGCGACTTGATCGCCAGCACCAGGCCGGAAAGCGCAGCGAGTGCCAGCAGCGACGAAACGAGGTCCCAGGGTCGCGACGTATCGCGCTGGCCTTCCGGCGCCAGCAGCAGCGTGGCCGCGAACGCGACCACCACCACCGGCACATTGATCAGGAACACCGAGCCCCACCAGAAGTGCTGCAGCAGCCAGCCGCCGATGATCGGTCCCAGTGCTGCGCCGACGATGGCGACGGAACCCCAGATCGCAATGGCGATATTGCGCTCGCGCTCCTCATGGAAGCTCAGCCCGATCAGCGCCAGCGTGGCCGGCATCATTGCCGCCGCACCCACTGCCAGGAAGGCACGCGCGGCAATCAGCTGGGGGGCGCTGCCGGCGAACGCCGCCGCCAGCGAGGCGATGCCGAACACCACCAGGCCGATCAGGAACATGCGGCGATGGCCGATGCGGTCGCCCAGCGTACCCGCGCCCAGCAGCAGGCCAGCCATCACCAGCGGATAGGCATTGATGATCCACAACGCCTGGCCTGCACTGGCCGAGAGTTCCTCGGTGAGCGTGGGCAGTGCGGTGTAGAGCACGGAGTTGTCGAGCGTGACCAGCAAGAGGCCGGCAGCGACGGTGAACAACAGTGCCCAGCGACGGGCACGCGACAGGGCCGGAGCACCGGCCAAGGGCTGGGACAGAGCCATGGGACAACCTGATGGGGTGAAGTACGGCCATAACTATACCGGACATCCGGTATATTTATGGCCTTCCGGACCAGCCGGTTCAGCCTTTGTAGAGGCGAGCTTGCTCGACGGAACGGCCGGGCAGGCATGGCCGGGCTCGACCGGTCAATGTCTACCGGCAGCCTTCTGGCAACGCCGCGATCGCCGCCACTACCGCACCCTGCATGCCCTGGCCCACGGCCATGTCCAGCTCGCCGCCGGTGCCGCCGTGCTGGCGCCGCAGTTCGTCCTCGCACAGCCTGCGCACGCGCGAGCGCGCGTTCGCCCGCAGGCTGCTGCAGCGCCAGTCGGTGCCCCCCAACGGCAATACCGAGTACACCACGCTGTTGCAGGCGTTGCCGGCGCGCTGCTGCAGCGACAGACCATCGAAGTCCCGTGGCTCGCTGCTGTGCTCCGGGTCGAAATAGCTGTCCGGGAAGGTGCGCGCGTACTGTTCAACGTCCACATCCATGACGCGCCCGCCGGCCAACGGCATGCGCAGGCGCTCACCACACCGCATGCCATCGGCGCGATGCTGGATGTACTGGTAGATCGGCCGATCCAGTGTTGGATCCTGCTGGGTCACCGCACTGACCGCCGCCAGCACCGGCAGCGAGGCACGATTGGCCATGCGTGCCAGCAGCCCGGCCTGCGCCGGCTGGCAGCGGTCACGCAGCGTTGCCGCCAGCAGGAACAGCACATCGTTGCGAAAGGCCGGTTCCTCCACCATGTGCCGTTCGATGCGCTGGCGCGCCTCGGCCGCAGGTGCGGGAAACACAATCGCGGGCGGCTTGGAGACGACAACACGCCGATGCCATCCCGCCACCAGCGCGATTGCGGTTGCCAGCGCGCCCGCAGCGATGAGCCAACGCCTGCGCATCAGTTGCCGATCGCAGTCAGCGTCGCCGACGCTGCATCGTAGGATGCGCTGGCGATATCCGCATTGAACCGTTTCACCTGCAGGCGGCCGGCAAGCCGATAGGGATCCCACAGGTTGCCCAGCGCGATCGGCGTGGCCAGGGTGACATGGATGATCTGGTTCGGCGGCGGCGGTGGCACGTGGATGCATGCGCCGTAGAACGGCACGAACAGCAGTTCATCCACCAGGCCCGCATCCGTGGCCCCCAGCGGCACCACGAAACCGTCCAGATCCACGGCGCGGCCATCAGCTGCGTCGACCACGCGCGAAGAGCCGAACTGCCTGGCGCGGTCCGGGCTGGAATGGTCGATCTCCAGCCCCGGGGGCGTGCCCGCGCCGGTGTCGTCGATCAGGCCGCCCACGCCATCCATCCCATTGCGTGACAGGCCGATCTGCGGGGGGGGGCGCTGGTAGGTCACTTCGTCGGGCCGCAACGCGTCCCAACGGTCGATGGGGGCTTCGGCCGAGCCGGAGGGTGCCGGCTTGTCCTGCGGCTTGACCATCACGGCATCGCCGCCCGGCGCCGTGCAGCCCGCCAACCACAGGCATCCCAACGCCAGCAACAGGTGGCTACGGTTCATACGTCCTCAGCTGCGCATCACGCATGGTGTAGGCCGAACCGGCCAGTTCGTCGTCCAGCCGCTCGGCCTGCAGCGTCCCGACCAGGAAGAAGGGCGAGTACATGTCCGGCATCTCGATCGGCCGCGGCAGCACCACGTGCACGATCTGGTTCGGCGGCGGCGGTGGCACGTGGATGCAGGCGCCGTAATACGGCACGAACAGGAATTCGGTCAGGCGCCCGTCCTGCGCATTGGCCAGCGGCACCACGTAACCGGGCAGTCGTACCGGACGCCGCAGCACCGTATCCACGGTGCGGAAGGTGCCGAACTGCGGCATGCGGCGATTGCCATTGTGCTCGACCTCTGGCCCTTCGCCCCGCTCCAGCGCCGCCAGTTCGTCCCTGGGCATCATCTGCAGCCAGTCCAGCTCCTGCTCCCCGGCTGCGACCGTACCCGCGCGGTCGACCACCGGCGAGGGCGGCAAGGCCTGCACGCCGGTATCGACCGGCCGCTCGCACGCCACCAGCGCGAGCATCATCGTCAGCAACCCGATCCCGCGCATGCTCAGGCTCCCGGCGACAGGCCGTCGGCCACAGTGCGGCGGTAGGCCAGAACGGCCGGCACCAGCCCGGCCAGTGCGCTGATCCCCAGCACCGCCGCCACCCAGCCCAGCTCACGGCCGTCGGGCCATACATGGGTAATGGACAGGCCGAACGTCGCCAGCACCCAACCACGCCCCGCCAGGCTGGCCAGGACCAGCAGCGACAGCGCCAATGCGCAGGCGGCCGCGCTGGTCGCCACTGCCTCCACCATCAGCAGGCACGCGATGTCGCCTGGTCGCGCGCCGGTGGCGCGCAGCACCGCCATCTCGCGACGCCGCTCCTGCAGGGTCGAGACCAGCAGCGCCACCAGCGAGACCATGCCCAGCAGCACCACCATCGCACTGATCAGCTGCAGGGCGCGCTCGGCGGCACCCAGCGACTGCCACAGCTGCTGCAACGTCACGCCCGGCAGGATCGCCAGCATCGCCTCGTCTGGATACTCGTTGATCCTGCGCTGCACCGAGAACGTTGCGATGCGCGAGTTCAGGCCGAGCATGAAGGCGGTGATGCTGGTCGGAGTCAGGTCCAGGTGGCGCGCCTGCTCGGCACTGACGCTCTGGCTGCGCAGCTGCACGCCCGAACGCCAGTCGACGTGGATCGCTTCGATCGCCGGCAACGAAACCAGCACCGATGAATCGACCGGCGTGCCGGTGCGCTTCAGGATGCCGGAAACACGGAACGGCTTGTCGGCATGCGTCGCCAGGGCGACCGCCCCGGTGCCATGGGCCAGCACGATCTCGCTGCCGACACCCACCTTCTGCGCATGTGCCACCTCCGCGCCGATCACCGCGTCATACAGATCATCGAACGGCCGTCCCTGCGCAAACCCGAGCGTGTGCCCGGCACCGTAGCGATAGTGTTCGAAGTAGCCGCCACTGGTACCGATCACACGGAAGCCGCGCCAGGAATCACCGAGCGACAACGGCACCGCCCACTTCACCTGCGGTAGCGTGGACAGCTCCTGGTAGGACTGCCAGGACACATTGTTGGTGGGATCGCCGATATGGAACACCGAGTACAGCAGCAGATTCACCGGTCCAGAGCGCGCACCGACGATCAGGTCGGTGCCCGACACGGTACTGGCGAAGCCCTCGTGGGCCTGGTTGCGTATGCGTTCGACGCCCAGCAGCAGTACCACGCTGAGGGTGATGACCAGGATGGTCAGGCCCACGCTCAGCGCACGGCTGCGCAGGCTGGCCCAGGCAAGCTCAAGCATGGTCGCCACCTGCAAGGTTGATCTGCGACAAGGCAAGGGTGCGGTCGAACAAGGGTTGCAGGCTGTCGTCATGGCTGACCACCACCACCGTTGTGCCTGCCGCCTGGCCCTGCGCTGACATCAGCCGCAGGAAGGCGGTGGCCGCATCGCGATCCAGCGCCGAAGTAGGTTCATCAGCCAACAGCAGGGCCGGTCGACCGATCAATGCTCGCGCCGCGGCCACGCGTTGCTGCTGGCCGACACTGAGCGTGCCAGCGGGCCGCTGCATCAGCGCCGGGTCCAGCTGCAGGGCGGACAACAGCCGCGCGATCTCGCCATCCAGCGGCCCGCTGACGCGCTCGCTGCGCAAGCGCGAAAAGCGCAGGCCCAGCGCGATGTTGTCGCGCACGCTGAGGAACGGCAGCAGGTTGAACTGCTGGAAAATCACGCCCAGGTGGTCGGCACGGAATCGATCCCGCGCCGCACCGCGCATTGTGTGCAGCGGGCGCCCCGCGACCTCGACATGCCCCCTGCTCGGCAGCAGCACGCCGGCCAACAGGCCCAGCAGGGTACTCTTGCCGCCCCCACTGGCGCCTCGCAGCAGCACGCTGCTGCCCTGCTCGATCGACAGTCGCGGAATATCCAGCACCCGGCGCACGCCATAGCCGAACTGCACGTCTTCGAGTGCGATCACTGGTACCGCGCTCACGGTGCCAGCACCACGCGCAGGTTGCCGGGTGTCAGCACGTTGCGCCCCTGGCCGTTGGCCGTGGTGCTGTTGACGATGACTTCGTGCAACCCGGGGAACAGTACCGGCAGGCGCACGACGATGGCGCGCAATGCGGCCGGATTCGCGCAGCGGTACTGGAGCGTGGCAGTGAAACCGGCGTGTCGATGCTGTGCTGCCGATGGCGGGGCGACCGTCGCGTCGAAACCCTCCGCCGTGGCGTGGCTGCTGGCCACGCGGCACCCTGCAGCGGTGGGCAGGGTGACCCAGCTTCCCCCCTTCAACAACACGGTGGCACGCGCCAGCGCGGCGTGCTCCGCTGCGCTGCCTGGCGCTCGCTCGAAGTCCAGGATGCCGATGCCCGGTGCCTGCAGGGCAACCTCCAGCGTGCCTCGATCCAGCGCCAGGTCGAGCATGGCCTGGCCATGCATGTGCGGTGCATGCTGGCGGATATCGTGTGCATGCGCAGCGCTGGCGCCCAGCAGCAGGAAGAGAGCAGCAGGAAGCTTCATGACGTGGACTCCACATTGTTACTATGTAACATTATGGACCACATCCCCACCACGCCCGCAAGGGCCTTGGCCCAGCCGCCAACGTCGGCACGCTGGCACCCCCACATCGACCTGGCTGGCGCCTGGCTGTCACTGGCCTGCGCCGCGCACTGCATCGCCCTGCCCCTGCTGCTTGCCTTCGTGCCCGCGGCAATGATGGCGCTGCGCTCGTTCCAGCATCCCGGACATGGAGCAATGACCCTGCTGCTGGTGATGTCGCGCTGGGAATGGCTGTTCGCGCTGCTGGCCTCGGCGTTGGCGATGGCCAGTACAGCGGCCGGGCTGCACCGGCATGGCCGCTGGCGCTCGGTACGGCTCGCCAGCGTCGGCGCCGGCCTGTTGCTGTCCGCCTCGCTGTACCTGCCACTGAAGGAATCACTGCTCTGGCATGGCGTGGCGACCGCCTGCGGCGGCGTGCTGCTGGCGGCAGCGCACATCAGCAACCGCCGCGCATTGCGCCAGCGCCGCTAGCGCCGGGCCATGCCCGCCATGGCATTTCGTCATCCACGCCCGGCATGGATCTACTGTAGGGCCGAGCATAGGGCTCGGCTCTACACTGTGGTCACCCCGCGCGGGCCTCTCGGCGGCGGTGTACCCAGTAGTACAACGTGGGCAGCACCAGCAGGGTCAGCAGCATCGCCGACAGCAGACCGCCGATCACCACCACCGCCAGCGGCTTCTGGGTCTCGGCACCGATCGCGTGCGAGGTGGCCATCGGCAGCAGGCCGAACATCGCCAGCAGCGCCGTCATCAGCACCGTGCGCAGGCGCTGCAGCGAGCCCTGCACCACCGACTGCAGCAGATCCATGCCCTGCTCACGCAGCTGGGCAAAACGGCTGAGCATCACCACCCCGTTCAATACCGCCTGCCCGAACAACGCGATGAAGCCGATCGCTGCCGACACCGACAGCGGAATGCCGGTCAGCCACAGGGCAAGGATGCCGCCGATCATCGCCAGCGGCACGTTGGCCAGGATCAGGGCCGCACTGCTGATGTCCTTGAAGGCATCAAACAGCAGCACGAAAATGATCAGCACCGACAACGGAATCACCCAGCCCAGCCGCTTCATCGCGCGCTGCTGGTTCTCGAATTCACCGGACCACTCCAGCCGATAGCCCTCCGGCAGCTGCACGCTGGCATCCACGCGCTTGCGCATGTCGGCCACCACGCTGCCCATGTCACGTCCGGCGATGAAGATGCTGACCGCCTTTACCCGTTGCGCGTTCTCACGCGAGATATTGATCGCGCCACTGGCCATGTGGAAATCGGCCACGTCGGACAGCGTCACCGCATGGCCATCACCGATGCCCACCGGCACCGTGCGCAGGCGTTGCAGATCACGGTCGGCATCGTCCAGGCGCAGTGTGATCGGGAACTTGCGGTCGCCGTCCCAGAGCTCGCCGACCTGGCGGCCGCCCAGCGCGGTCTCGATCACCTCGTCGATATCGCGCACGTTCAGGCCGTAGCGCGCGGCACGGTCGCGGTCGATCTCGATCTGCAGCTGCGGCAGGGAGCCGTCACGGTCGATGAAGGCGCTCTCCACGCCCTCCACGCCGCGCACCTGGGCCAGGATGGCCTGCGCCTGACGGTTCAGCACCTCCAGGTCCGAGCCGCTGACCTTGATCACCACCTGGCCCTTGATCTGCGAAATGCTCTCCAGGATGTTGTCGCGCACCGGCTGCGAGATCGAGAACTCCGGTCCCGGAATGCGTTGCTCCAGGGTACGTTGCAGATCACTCACGAGCTGCCGCTTGTCCACGCCCTTCGGCCACTCCTTCTCCGGCGTCAGCGCCACCAGCGCCTCGATCTGGTTGGCGCCCTTGGCATCCGAACCATCCTCGGGACGACCCAGCTTGGCCACCACCGTGGACACCTGCGGGAACGTGCCGACCAGCTCGCGGATGCGCCCCGACTGCTGCTGGGCTTCGGCCAGGCTGGTGCTGGGGTCGAGCGTGGCGGTCAGCCAGATCGAACCCTCGTCCAGCTCCGGCAGGAACTCCGAGCCCAGCCGCGTGCCCAGCGCCAGCGTAGCGACCAGCAGCGCCAACGCGGTCAGCACCACCGCACGTGGTCGCGCCAGAGCGCGCTCCAGCACCGGCTTGTACCAGCCGGTCAGGCGGTCCATCAACGGGTTCTCGCCGCGCATGCGGTCGCGCCGCAGCCACCAGTAGCAGAACAGTGGCACCACAGTCAGCGCCAGGATCAGCGCACCGATCAGCGCTGAGGTCACCGAATAGGCCATCGGCGCGAACATGCGGCCTTCCTGGCGCTGCAGGGTGAAGATCGGGATGTGCGCGGCGATGATGATCAGCATCGAGAAGAACGTCGGCCGCCCCACTTCGGATGCTGCCGACAGGATGGTCGAGAAGCGCGTCTTCCTGTCGGCGTTGGGCGGCAGTTTCGATAGTCGCGAAACGATATGCTCGGTCACGATCACCGCACCATCAATGATGATGCCGAAGTCCATCGCCCCCAGCGACAGCAGGTTGGCCGGCACGCCCCAGAGGTGCAGGCCGAGGAAGGTCGACAGCAGCGCAAGCGGCATCATCGCCGCCACGATCAGCGCCGCGCGGGCGTTGTAGAGGAACAGCCACAGCACCAGGAACACCAGCACCGCACCTTCCAGCAGGTTGCGGAACACGGTCTTCAACGTGGTCGAGACCAGCCACGAGCGATCGTAGAACGGCTCGATGCTGACCCCGGCCGGTAACTGGCTCGCCTCGATCTCGGCCACCCGCTTGTGCAACGCGTCGAGCACATCGGAGGGATTCTCGCCCTTGCGCATCAGCACCATGCCGAACACCGCATCGTCGTTGTCGTCCTGCCCGACCAGGCCCTGGCGCGGCAGGCCGGTATCGGCGATGCTGGCCAGGTCGCGTACCAGGATCGGTGTACCACCGCGCTGTTCCACCACCACGTTGCCGATGTCGGTCGGCGAACGCATCAGGCCGACGCCGCGGATCAGGAACTGCTGCTGGCCACGCTCCACATAGCCCCCACCCGCGTTCGAGCTGCCCTTTTCCAGGGCTTCGGCGAACTGACCGAGACTGATGCCACGGTCGCGCAGCTTGTCCAGGTCCGGCTTGACCTGGAACGTCCGCGCGAAGCCACCAAAACTGATCACATCGGCCACGCCGGGCACCGTGCGCAGGCCACGCTCCATCACCCATTCCTGCGTGGTGCGCAGTTGGGTCGGGGTCAGGTGCGGACCCTTCAGCACGTAGCGGTAGATCTCGCCCACCGCCGAGCTCATCGCCTCCAGTTCCGGGGTCACCCCTTCCGGCAGTTCCACGCCCTGCAGGCGCTCCAGTACCTGCTGCCGCGCGAAATAGTCATCGGCCTTGTCGTCGAAGGTCAGGATGATCATCGACAGACCGAACTGCGTATGCGAGAACACCCGCACCGAATGCGGAATGCCGGACAGCGCCACCTCCAACGGCATCGTCACCTCGCGTTCCACCTCTTCGGCCGCGCGCCCCGGGTGCAGCGACACCACCGTCACCTGGGTATCGGACACATCGGGGAAGGCTTCCACCGGCAGCACACGGAACGCCGCGATGCCGGCGCCGATGAACAGCAGCAACGCCAGCATCACCATCAATGGCTGTCGCAGGCAATAGGCAATCAGGCGATCGATCATGGCGCGGCGTGCCCGGTTCCGGTGGCGGCCGCGGCCGGAGCGCTGTCCACCAGCTGCTGCAGCAGCAGCCCGCCCTCCACCACCACCCTGCTGCCCGCGGCCAGGCCCTCACGCACCCACAGGCGGCCATCGCCCAGTTCCTCCGCCTGCACGGCGTGGCGCATGAAGCGGCCCTTGCCCTCTTCCACGAACACCACCTGCCTGCCATCGATCAGCAGCACCGCCGCATCCGGCAGCGTGACGCCGCCCTCGGCCGGCAACGCTACCTGCGCGCGCACGTACTGTCCCGCCTTGAATCCGCGCGCACGGTTGTCCAGCTCGGCACGCGCCTGCACCACGCGGCGCTCGCTGTCGACGAAGTCATCCACGTGCTGCAGGGTGGCCTGCAGGGGTTGGCCGTCGGCACCCGGCACGTTTACCTGCATGCCGGCCTTCAGGCGTCCGGCCAGGCTCTCGGGAGTGTCCAGCAGCAACCACAACCGGTCTGGATCACCAATCACCGCCAACGGCTGTTCGCTGTCGGGGCTGACTGCCATGCCCGGGCTCATCCGCCGCTCCACCAGCACGCCATCGATCGGCGCGCGCAACGGCAGGCGCTGGTCCACGCGCTGGCCATTGCCATAGGCCTTGGCGAAAGCGGTCGCACGCGCATGATCAGCCTGGCTGCCCGCGAAGTTGGCCTCGGCCTCGTCCAGTTCCCGGCCGGATGCCACGCCGGCGGCATGCAGTTCGCGGGTTCGCTCCAGCTCCCTTCGCGCCTGCTGCAGTTCGGCGCGGCCGCGCACCCCCTCGGCCTGGGCCTGGCCAAACTCAGGCGAGGTGATCCAGGCAATCACCTGGCCAGCCTTCACTTTCTGCCCGGGCTGCGCCTCGATACGTGCGACCTGGCCCGGCAGCGGTGTGCGCAGCATGCTGGAGCGCGTCTCATCCCAGACCACCCGGCCCGGCAGCTGCAGGCTGGCGCTGGCACCCGCGCTCACCGCCTCGCTGCGCAGCACATCCAGCTGGCGGCTGTCGGCCGGGAACTGGATCTGCCCTGCACTGACCTTCGGCGCATCCTCGGTGTACGAGGCCGGTTCGCGGCCGCAGCCGCTCAGCAGGGCCAGCGCCAGCATTGCCGGCAGCACGGCGTGTCGCGCCAGCAGGCGGCGGACGACGGTGGATTTCATCGGGATTCTCCTTCAGCAAGGGATGTGGCCGCTTCCCAGCGCGCCAGGGCAACAGCATGGTCGGCGCGTGCTTCGATCAGCGCGGCCTCGAAGTCGCGCCAGCTGCGGCGCGCGTCCAGCAGGTCGGTCAGGCTGGCGGCACCGCGGCGGTAAGCCAGTTCAATACCCTGCAACGCCTTGCGCGCGGCGTCGGCATGCAGCCCTTCGTAGTCGTCGCGGCGCCGCGCCGCGGATTGCACGCTGGCCTGCAGCTGGTCCAGCTCGGCGCGCGCTTCGCGCTGCAGCACTTGCAGCTCGAGTGCCGCGCTGTCGCGGTCAGCCTCCGCACGCTGGATCGCGCCGCGCGCTCGCGACGGGCCACCGAGTGGAAGGGTCAACGAAACGCCCCAGGTGACACCGCTGATGTCGGTCGGCTCCCGTTCGGCCTCCACGCCCAGCTGGATGTCGCGGTGGCGCTCGCTGCGCGCCAGATCCACACCGGCGTCGGCGGCGGCAAGGCGTGACCGTGCAGCACGCAGGTCGGCGCGCTGCTGCGGATCGAACGCCACAGCAGCCAACGCGACGCCGGTCTGGGGCCACGGATCATCGGCACTGAGGTCACGGCTGTCATCGCGGCCCAGCAGCAGGCCCAGCATGTGCCGCGCGTCGCGCAGTTCCAGCGCTGCCTCGCGCGCGGCGTCGGCGACGGCCAGATCGTCCACCGCCAGCCGCGCACGATCCACCGGCGCCATCGCCCCGGTGGCCACCTGCTTGTCGGCCGCCGCCATCTGTTCCGCCGAACTCTGCCGGTTGGCCTCGGCAATCCGCACACGCTCCTGCGCACCCTTCAGCCCGAAATAGGCCTCGTGCAGTGCCACCTGTTTGCGGCGCCGGGCGTCAAGCATTTCCAGTCCCGCCACTTCCAGCAGTGCGTCAGCCTGGCGGATGCGCAGTGCGCGCTTGCCGCCACGCTCCCAGGTCCAGCCCAGCCCCAGCGTGCTGTCCACCCGTTTGTCCTGCCAGCGTCCGGGGCCGACGCCATGCCTGGGACTGACCTTGCTGGTGCCGATCGACAGCTCGGTGGCCGGGCGCAACGCCGCTGTCTGCGCGTCACCCTGCACGCCGCGCAGCTCCAGCGCTGCCGCGCGCAGGTCCGGGTTGTGCGCTTCCATTGCGCGCTGCGCTTCCTGCAGGGACAGCGCCGAAGCCGCGGGCGCGCACAGAAGGGCGGCCAACACGGCCGCAGGACGAAGGGAGAAATTCATGCGCGTCACGGTAAGGTGACGCACTTGCGCCAAACTTGCCCCAACCTTGCACGAAGCTTGCAATGCGAATCCTGCTGATCGAAGACGATGCTGCCCTGGCCGATGGACTGAGCCGCGCCCTGCAGGGCGCCGGTCATCTCTGCGACCACCTCTCGCGCGGGCTGCATGCACCTGCGGCATTGGCTAGTGCGCCGTATGATGTGATGGTGCTGGACCTCTCGCTGCCCGACGTGGACGGGCTCGATCTGCTGTCGCGGCTGCGCAACGATGGCGTCACCCTGCCGGTGTTGATCCTTACCGCACGCGACGGCGTGGAAGACCGCATTCTTGGGCTTGACCGCGGTGGCGACGATTACCTCGCAAAGCCCTTCGCGCTCGGCGAACTGGAAGCGCGCCTGCGGGCGCTGTCACGCCGGCGCAGCGACGCACCGGCACAGAAGCGGCTGGGCCGCTTGTGCTTCGACAGCATCCGCAACGAAGTGCAGGTGGAGGGGCAGCGCGTCGAGCTGACTGCGCGTGAGCTGGCGCTGGTGGAGTCGCTGATGCAGCACCCCGGTCGCACCGTCACCAAGCAGCGCCTGTTCGACGCGTTGTACAGCTGGGACCACGATGCCAACCTGTCGGTGATCGAGGTGCATGTAAGCCGCCTGCGCCGCAAGCTGGAGCAGGCTCGCGCTGGCGTGGGCATCCGCATGCTGCGCGGCCTCGGCTATCGCCTGGAGGCCGGCAGTGACTGAGCGCGTGCACAGCCTGCGTGGCCTGCTGCTGCGCCGCCTGTGGTTGCCGCTGCTGGTGTTGATGCTGTGCAGCGCGGTCGGCTCGTTCGCGCTGGCCCGCTTCTACGCCGGCCAGGTCTACGACCGCTGGCTGCTGGACTCGGCGATGTCCTTGTCCGAGCTGGTTAAAGTCCAGGACGGCCACGCGTCCATCGAGATCACCCCAGCGGTCTCGCGCATGTTCACCTGGGATACCGCCGACGAAGTGCATGGCGAGGTGGTCGATGCCACGGGCGGGCGGCTGTATGGCGATCTGCCCGAGGCCTTGCCGCGTCCAGCGGTCGCCGCCGATGGCAACGACGCGGTCTACTATGATGCACGCCTGCGCGGCCAGGCGGTACGCATGGTGGAAGTGGTGGTCAGCGCCGGGCCCGGCCATGAGATCCGCCTGCGCGTGGCCGAGACATTGCGCAAGCGCCATCGGCTCGAACGCAAACTGTTGATGACCAGCATTCCCTTCCAGGCCGCGATTCTGGCACTCGCTGCATGGCTGGCCTGGTCCGGCACCGGCGCGGCAGCGCGCCACGCCAATCAGGTCGCCCGGCGACTGGCCAGCCCGCGACCGGACCCGCTTGCACCTCTGGACCCGCAGCAGGAGGCACCGCGCGAGCTGTGGCCCGCGGTGGAGGCCTACAACGCCCTGCTGCAGCGGCTGGATGCAATGCAGGCGGCGCAGCGGCGCTTCGTCAGCAATGCCGCGCACCAGCTGCGCACGCCGTTGGCAGCCATGCAGGTGGAGCTGGAAAGTTCGCTGCGCCAGCACGATCCGCAGGCGCAGCAGCTGGCCCTGTCCGGCACCCTGGCTGGGTTGGCACGGCTGCAACACCTCGTCAACCAGTTGCTGATGCTGAGCCGTTCCGAGGATTCGCAGGGCAGCGTGCTGTCGCTGCAACCAGTGGACCTCGCCACGCTTGCCCGGGGCGTGGTCGAACGCTATGCCGACCGCGCGCTGGCCGCAGGCGTGGACCTCGGTTACGACGGCCCGGACGAGGGTGTACTGGTGCGGGGTGATCCGCAGCTGTTGCGCGAGGCGCTTGGCAACCTGCTGGACAACGCGTTGCGCTATGGCGCCGTGCGCGGCGTGATTACGCTGGGGCTGCAGCAGGATGCCGGCGGCGTGCAGGTGTGGGTGGACGATGAGGGCCCCGGCATCGCCGAAGCCGAACGCGCGCGCGTCACGGAACGCTTCTACCGCGCCAGCAGCGAAGGCGACGGCTGTGGGTTGGGACTGGCGATCGTGGCCGAGATCGCGCAACGGCATGGCGCGGCGTTGGCGATCGGTACCGCCCCCATCGGCGGCGCGCGGGTGGGATTGCGGTTCCGCGCCCTGTAGAGCCGAGCCCATGCTCGGCTGCTTCTGGCGCAGTGCCTGAGCCGAGCGTGGGCTCGGCTCTACAGATCCCGCCGCCGGACGTGGCCCGGCGCTACCGTTACGGCGTTGACATCGAATACGGTGCCTGTGCGCCCTGCCCCGGCCAATCCTTGTTGGGCTCGGCCTGCATGCTGAAACGCAGTTCGCCACCGGCCATGATCTCGTCGTGGCGCAGGAAGGTGCGCTGCAGCGGCTTGCCGTTGAGGCTCACACTGCCGACATAGGTGTGCGCTTCGTCCAGCCCATCGGCCACGATGGTGAAGGTCTTGCCGTTGGGCAGGCGCATGGTGGCCTTCGGCAGGAACGGGCGGCCCAGGATGTATTCGCCCGAACCCGGCGCCACCGGGTAGAAGCCCAGCGCGGTGAACACGTACCACGCCGACATCTGGCCCACGTCATCATTGCCGGCCAGGCCATCGGGGCGATCGGCGTACTGGGTGTCCATGATCTGCTTCAGGCGTGCCTGCGTGCGCCACGGCTGGCCAGCGTACGAGTACAGGTAGGCCACGTGGTGGCTGGGCTCGTTGCCGTGCGCGTACCAGCCGATCAGGCCGGTGATGTCTTCCATGTGCTCGAAGATGGACGGATCGACTTTGGCGTTGAACACCTCGTCGAGTCGCGCCAGCAGCTTGTCGCTGCCGCCGTGCGCTGCGGCCAGCCCGGCCACGTCCTGCGGCACGTACCAGGAATACTGCCAGGCATTGCCTTCGGTGTAGTCGGTGCCGTAACCGCTGGCACTCGGGTCGAACGGCGTGCGGAAGCTGCCATCGCGCTTGCGCGCGCGCATGAAGCCGGTGTCCTTGTCGAACGCATTGCGCCAGTTGCCGGCACGCTTGTCGAAGGTGGTGGCGACGTCGGTCTTGCCCATCGCCTGCGCCATGCGCGCGATGGTCCAGTCATCGAAGGCATATTCCAGCGTCTTGCTGGCGGCCTCGCCCTCCTCGTCGATCGGCACGTAGCCCAGCTCGCGATACTGCGCGATGCCGTCGTAGGGACCGTAGTTGGCCGTCTCGACCATGGCCTTCAGCGCCTTGTCGGCGTCGAAGCCACGGATGCCCTTGACGTAGGCATCGGCGATCACCGGCACCGCGTGGTAGCCGATCATGCACCAGTCTTCCAGGCCGTGGAACGACCACACCGGCAGCATGCCGTAGGGGCTGTGGTCGTGGTGGGCCAGCATCGAGTTGATGAAATCGCTGTTGCGCTTCTCAGGCTGTACCAGGGTCAGCAAGGGATGCAGGGCGCGGTAGGTATCCCACAGCGAGAAGGTCGAGTAGTTGGTGTAGCCCTCGGCCTTGTGCACGGCATTGTCGGCGCCGCGATACTGGCCGTCGGCATCCATGAACAGCGTCGGCCCCAGCAGAGTATGGTACAGCGCGGTGTAGGCGCTGCGGCGCGCATGTTCGGGTGCGTCGATGTCGAGCGCCGACAGCGCCTTGGTCCACTCCTGCTTCGCCTGCGCACGCACATGGTCGAAGTCGAAGTCGGCCACTTCTGCGTCGAGATTGGCGATGGCGCCGGCCTCGCTGGCCGGCGAGATCGCGACCTTCACGATCAGCGGCGCGTCCAGCTTGCCGAAATCGAAGGTGCCGACCAGCTGCCGGCCCTCGATCTGTGCCCGCTGCTTCGGGTCCTTCTCACCCGGTGGCGCGAAGCCCTTGTAGACGATGTCCTGCTCGGTGCTGTGCAGCGCGTGGCTGGCCAGCGGCCGCGAGAAGCGCATCGCGAAATACAGCTGGCGGCCGGCCGCCCAGCCGCGCGTTTCGCGGAAACCGGTGACCGTGCCGTCGTCGCGAACGCGCACCCGCGACCACAGGATCTTGCCCGGGTAGTCGTACATGCTGGTGCGCATGTCCAGCAGCATCTTCGCGTCGGCACCCTTGGGGAAGGTATAGCGATGCACGCCGACGCGGGCGCTGGTGGTCAACTCGGCGCGCACCTTGTAATCGTCGAGGGTGACAGCGTAGTAGCCCGGCTCGGCCTTCTCGTCGTCATGGCGGAAGCGCGAGGCATAGCCGCTGCGCGGCTTTTCCGGATCGCCGCGTTCCAGGCCGGGCTCGCCCGTGAACGGCATCACCAGGATGTCGCCCAGATCCGAGTGGCCGGTGCCGGAGAAATGCGTGTGCGAGAAGCCGACGATGCTGCTGTCGTCGTAGCGGTACCCGGCTGCCCAGCCATAGGCCTTCTCGCGCGGCTGGATGCGCGTGTCCGGGCTGAGCTGGACCATGCCGAACGGCACGGTTGCGCCCGGGTAGGTATGCCCTTCCCCGCCGGTGCCGATGAAGGGATCGACCGCGGCATAGGCCTTGTCGGCGGCGGTCTTGGCGGGAGCGGCAGCGGCGACGCCGGTGGCGAGCATCGCCCCGGCGGCGACAGCGATAAGGAGACGACGGTCCAGCGTAGGCATCGGCATTTGGATCGATTCAGGTGGTGTCGGGATCGTAGCGCCCGAACCGGCGTGGCCGCATGTTGCGGTGCAGCTGAATGAACGCCGTCGCGCGGCGGCGCGTCGGCTGCGGAATGCAATTAATTGAATGGAATACAGCCCGGGAGCGGACGAAACTGTCGCCCTGCCGTAAGCGACAGCAATGCTTTGTGGCGCCACTGATTGACGCAATGGAGTCGATTCCCCGTCGCTAAACGCCTTTACGTTTCACGCTCATTTCACGGCGGATCCGCATGTTGCTAACGCTGACGAAGTGAATGCGCAGTTCCTGGAGTTTCCCCTCAAAGGAGTCTGTCATGCAGACCGCCGTTCGCAGTGCCCTCCGTCAACGCGCCACTGGCGCCCTGCTGTCAATCACTCCCTGGCCGTGCGCGTGCCTTACGGCCAGGCTCATGCAGCGTGCCCCGCGCACCGACCCCGTCGCCCGTACGGACGGCAGCGCCGCTATCGTCCCCCAGCCGGACTGATCCGCGGCCCACTGCACGTCTTGGTGGCGGACCGGCCGCCGACGTCTGCCCTCTTGTGCCTTTCGATGCCGCGACGCGTCGTCGTGCACGCACGCCTCCCATCTGGAATCCATCCCTACTGGAGTTCTCCAATGATGCCTACTACCGCCAACACCCTCTCCATCGCCATTTCGGCCAGCCTGCTGCTGGTAGCCGGTGCTGGCCACGGCGCCTCACTGGGCCCTGGCCAATCCGCAACGGTGCAGCCAGGCGATGCCGCCCAGACGTGGACCATGAATGGCGCCCGTCTTGAGGTGCGCCCCGGCGGGCAGACGCTGCAGATCGTTGCACAAAGTTCTTCGAACGTGATTCTGGATGGAGCGCAGGTTTCTTCCTCAGGACCCGACATTGCTGTTGACCTGCTCAACAGCAACGCTGAAATCAGTGATACGACGATTGCGAACAGCGTGGGTCGCGCGCTTTCGCTGGGCCACCTCGGCGTCGGCGGGTCACCACCAGCTTCCACGGCGACGATCCGGCGCAGCACGCTGACGGGGCTGGGTCTGGGGGCGAGCGTCACTTCGGATGGTCCCACTCAACGGGCAGTTCTTGTCCTGGACGCAACGCGTGCCGAGGGACTGGCCGACGTCGGCAACGTCGGGCCACTGGCCGGCAATGGTCTGCTGCTGATCGGAACTGCCGATATCGACATCCAGAACGGCAGCACGGTCATCGGCGCCCAGAATGGCATCTACGCCATTGATACCGACGTGGGCGGCGCCTCGGAAATGAACATCGACAGCTCCCGGGTAGAGGGCCGTACTGCGGCCGCCATCCACGTTGCTCCCTCGCGTGGTGCAGGTTATCCGCCCTCGAACGTGGTCTTCAATGTACGCAACAACAGCCAACTGGTCGGTGGAGATGGCAACCTGCTCTCCGTCGAAGCGTCTGACGCGACGATCGGCCTGAACGTCGACAATTCACGCCTGACCGGAAACATCATCAACACCGTCGGTAGCACGATCGAGGTTGCTTTGCGCAACGGTGCCAGCCTGACCGGCACCACGCGCGACATCACCTCGATGGCACTGGACAGCGCCCGCTGGCAGCTTTCTGACAACAGCAGCACCGGCAGCCTGTCTCTGGGCAGTGGCAGCGAACTGGTGCTGGGCGACGGCTCCGCCTTCCACACCCTCAACGTGTCCGGCAGCTTCACCGGCAACGACGGCACCCTCCTGTTCAACACCGTGCTGGCCGGCGACGATGCTGCCAGCGACAAGCTGATCATCGGCGGCGACACCAGCGGCACCGCCAACGTGCGCGTCAACAACGTCGGCGGCGCAGGTGCGCAGACGGTCAACGGCATCCAGCTGATCACCGTAGGCGGCGCCTCCAACGGCCAGTTCAACCTGGCAGGGCGCGCCGTGGGTGGCCAGTATGAGTACTTCCTGCACAAGGGCTCCGGCACCGATGGCAACTGGTACCTGCGTTCGGTGCTGCCCACCGCGCCGGACCCGTGCGAGGTCGATCCGAGCCTGCCCGAGTGCAACCCGGTACTGCCGGGCCCGGGCCCGGATCCCGACCCGGTGCTGCGCCCCGAGCCCGGCGCCTACCTGGCCAACCTGCAGGCCGCGCAGACGATGTTCCGCCTCGGCTACCACGATCGCCATGCTGGACAGAATGCGGGGCGCGCGTGGGCCCGCGTGGACGGTTCGCGCAACGGCTTCGATGCGGTCAGCCAGCAGCTGGACATCCGCGGCAACAGCCAGGCCCTGACCGTCGGCGCCGATCTGTGGCGCGCCGACACTGGCAGCAGCGTCGGCGTGATGCTGTCCACCGGCAACGCCAGCAGCACCTCCACCAACGAGCTGACCGGCTACTACGCCCGCGGCAAGGTGAAGGGCGAGGCGCTGGGCCTGTATGGCACGTGGCGCGGCGGCAATGGCGCCGATCCGTATGCGGGATTCTACGTGGATGGCTCTGTGCAGCGTGCGCAGTTCCGCAACCGTGTGGAAGGCATCGGTCTGGCCACCGAACGCTACGACAGCCGCGCCTGGCAGGGTGCGGTGGAGACCGGCTATGCCTTCCGCGTGGGCGGTGCCAGCAACGGCGGCATCTATCTGGAACCGCAGTTGCAGGTGGGCTACAGCCGCTGGGATGACTATCGCCACACCGAAACCAACGGCACCGTGGTCGGTGCCGAGAATGCCGATGGCCTGTTCGGGCGCGCCGGCGTGCGCCTGTCCGGCGTGACCCACTGGGGCAATGGTGTTGCCGAAGTGCAGCCCTACTTGGCCGCCAATTGGCTGCATACCCGCGCCGAGTCGCAGATCAGCATGGACGGCGAGGTGGTGGATGCACGCATCCCGCGCAGCCGCGGCGAGTTCAGTTTCGGTGCTTCGGTGAAGTTCGGCAGCGGTGTGGGCATCTGGGCCGGGATCGCGCGGCAGCAGGGCCAGGGCTACCACCAGACCAGCGCGCAGCTGGGGGTGAATTACCGCTGGTGAGGCGTATGGACATCGGGCCGTCGCACGGAGGCGGCGGCCGGTGGAAGGCCTGCATGTGGTGCCGGCCAATGGCCGGCACTCCCTGTTTCAATCCGGGAGCGCGGCCGCCAGGCTCTGGAGGTCGGCCATGGTCTGCGGCCTCACTACACGGGCGACTTCGGTACCGTCATGCAGCAGCACGGCCGTAGGCCACAGCTTGACCTTGAATGCGCGACCCAGCGGCCGGCCTTTGCCGTCCTCAATCTTCAGGTGCAGCAGTTCGTGTGCATCCACGAACTGCTGCAGTGCCGGCTGTGCGGCCTGACAGTGACCGCACCACGGGGCGCCGAATTCCAGCAGCAACCACCCCGGGATGCCCTCGACATCCGCCAGCGGCGGCTCAACGGCGGCGTGGTCGCGCTGGAACGGCATGGCCGTCAGGCGGCCAGAGCGCGCTGGATATCATCCAGCGGGGCGTTGGTCAGATCCTTGGCCAGATCGTGCAACAAACGTGCCTGCGCTTCCTTGTGCAGCAGCGGACGAATGCGGCCCAGCGTGGTCGGGTCGGCCACCAGCACGAAATGCGCATAGCGGCCATGCAGTGCGTCGTCGTTGATCTGCTCGGCCACCTGCTTTGCAAACGTGGCCTCGTTCAACTGCGACGGTGACATGTCCGGCGGTACCGAGCCCGATGGGCCCTGGCCCGACACGCTTTCGGCGCTCAGGTCCTGCAGCGTCAGCTCGCCCTGCTGCTTGAGGGTCAGCGTGTGGTCGCTGCCGACGTTGGTGAAGACACGCGCAGAGCCGCCGTCGGCCACGATGATCAAGGTACCTTCTGGAATGCGTTGGGTCATGGTCTGCTCCTGTGGTGTGCAGGTCAACCGTAGAAGCGCGTTTGTCATCAGCGTGACCACGCGCCGTGGATGCGGCGTCATCGTGTTCATCCTGCGGGCGAAACACGTGGAAAACCGCGCGGAACACCGGGTCCGGTCGCGCCCGCTTCGCTGCACGCTCACGGCGGTGCCGGTATGATGGCGTGATGATCGACACGAAGCACTACGTACCGGGTGTACCAGTTGCGTGGGAAGCACTGCCGACCGGCGCTTCGCTTTCCACGCCTGCACCCGCCCTGGAACTCCACTGCCGCGCACTGGATCCTGGCGGATGACACCCGCAGGGCCTTGGTCCGCCTGACCCCTCGGCGCACCTGCCCCGCACTCTCCTGACTGCAGCTGACTGCAGCGCCTGCCGCGCCACTGCCAGCGGTGCCGGAGCATGGCATCGCGCGTTTTCACTGCGCAGGCAGTGCCTGGCCGTGCCCGGCGTCCGCCGGCGCGCATTTCCGGCCGTGATGGCCCACCACTCCGATGCCCTGCGCCTGTTGCGCCAGCATCGCCGTTTCCGATTTCCGGGACACACCACACCGCCCCATTCCCCACACACCACGCTACCAAGGGAGCCCCCATGCAGGACACACCCGAGGCACACGCCCATTTCGGCTGGTTCAAGCGCCGCCGCCACCTGAAGGTCGACGAGATCACCGTTGTCGACAAGCCCATGCTCAAGCGCGCCGTCGGCGCTGCCGCACTGGGCAATGCCATGGAGTGGTTCGACTTCGGTGTCTACGGCTATCTGGCCGTCACCATCGGCCAGGTGTTCTTCCCGTCCAGCAACCCCACTGCACAGGTGATTGCAGCGTTCGCCACGTTCACCGTGGCATTCCTGGTGCGGCCGCTGGGTGGACTGGTCTTCGGCCCGCTGGGCGACCGCTACGGGCGGCAGAAGGTACTGGCGTTCACCATGATCCTGATGGCGCTCGGCACCTTCTCCATCGGCCTCATTCCTTCGTACGAGCGCATCGGCATCTGGGCCCCGGTGCTGTTGCTGCTGGCGCGCGTGGTGCAGGGCTTTTCCACCGGCGGTGAATATGGTGGCGCGGCGACCTTCATCGCCGAGTACTCCACCGACCGCAACCGCGGGTTGATGGGCAGCTGGCTCGAATTCGGCACGCTGGGCGGCTACATCGCCGGCGCCGGCACCGTGACCGCACTGCACATGTTGCTGAGCAGCGGGCAGATGCTGGACTGGGGCTGGCGCATTCCGTTCCTGGTGGCCGGTCCGCTGGGCCTGCTGGGCCTGTACATGCGCATGAAGCTGGAAGAGACGCCGGCATTCCGCGCCTTCGCCGAAGAAGCCGAGAAGCGCGAACATGATCGCCCCGGGTTGGCTGCGCTGTTCCAGGTGCATGGCCGCCAGCTGCTGGTGTGCATGGGCCTGGTGCTGGTGTTCAACGTCACCGACTACATGCTGCTGACCTACATGCCCAGCTACCTCAGCGTCACCATGGGCTATGCCGAGAGCAAGGGGCTGCTGCTGATCATCATCGTGATGCTGGTGATGATGCCGTTGAACATCGTCGGCGGGCTGTTCAGTGACCGGCTCGGCCGCCGCCCGATGATCATCGGCGCCTGCATCGCGCTGCTGGTGCTGGCCGTGCCGTGCCTGCTGCTGGTGGGCAGCGGTAATGACTGGCTGATCTTCCTGGGCCTGATGTTGCTGGGCCTGGCGCTGGTGTGCTTCACCAGTTCGATGCCGTCCACGCTGCCGGCGTTGTTCTATACGCCGGTGCGCTACAGCGCGCTGTCGATTGCGTTCAATGTGTCAGTGTCGTTGTTCGGTGGCACGACGCCACTGGTCACCGCATGGCTGGTGGAGCGTACCAGCGATCCACTGGTGCCGGCGTACTACCTGATGGGCGCGGCGGTGGTCGGGCTGGTGACCATGCTGTTCGTGAAGGAGACCGCCGGCCTGCCGCTGCGCGGCTCACCGCCGGCGGTGGGCAGCGAGAAGGAAGCAGCGGCGTTGCTGAAGAGCGATGTGCCGGTGACAGTGGACCCCGCATTGCCGCCGCTGCCGGAAGATGGCGAACCGCAGGCGGAACGTTCCGTGTAGAGCCGAGCCCGCGCTCGGCTGCATTCCCGGCATTGAGCCGAGCATGGACTCGTCGCTGCAAGCAAGCGGCGATACCGCATCCACGCATGGCGTTGGACTACCGGGCGGTGTCCAACGCCATCGCGCGCATGACGATGGGCTTGGCCCAGTCCGGCGTGTGCAGCAGTTCGGCCACCGACACCGGATACTGCAGCTGGCCATGCGCCATCGCCAGTACCGGCAGTGGCTCGGCGCACCCGGCGGCGTCAGCCGGCGCGCTGTTGTCGTAGACGTGAAGCTCGGCCAGGTGCGGCAACAGTTCCAGCAGGTTCTCGCGCGCCGAATCGAAGCGGGCGTGGATCTTGTCCACCGGAATATCATGGCCACCGGCGGCCACCCGCGCTGCAACACGGGCGATATGCAGGTCCACCGTAGCCAGGCCGCAGAACCAGATCGCCACGTGATGGTGTTCACAGGCCTCACGCAGCAGGCGCGGAATGGTGTTTCCGCCCAGCGTGGTCTCGAACGCGAAGTCGGTGCCATCGGCCATGGCCTGGCGCAGGCGGCGGGTGCCTTCCTGCCACGCCTCGGCATTGGCCTCGGGCAGCGGCCAGCCGGTCTCCACCAGGCGACGGGTAAAGGAATCAGGATTGAACCAGCTCAGCCCTTCGGCTTCCAGCCAGGTACCGAGCAACGAACTCTTGCCGGCGCCGTTGACGCCGGCAAGCACCAGGATCCTTCCCATCGGTCAGAGCGGACGGCCGAGGGTGACCTTGCGACCGCGGCGGATCGGCCCGCCCAACACCTTGCCCAGCCCCTCCCCGCGCTGCAGGCCGGCCAGGGTCTGGTCGAATTCACCGCGCAGGCGCAGCAGCTCTTCGCTGCGCTCACCGGCATCACTGCCGGCGGCTTTGGCCAGCAGCTCCTGGTAGGTGCGGATGTCCACGATCACCGCTTCGGGGTGATTGTGGTTGGTGATGACCAACGCCTGCTTCTCGCGCACGGTTCGCATCAGGCTCGGCCAGCCGCGGGTCTTCACCGACGAGGCCGGGGCCTTTTCGAGGCCAGGTAGATCCAGCGGCAGGGTCATGGCACGGCTCCAGGCAGGGTGGATGACGGCCACTATACCCAATTTGGCCAAATTGGGGATAAATCCCTTTTCACCCCGGCGCCCCAGCGTCCGGGGCGTCGGTCTGCAGCAGGCTGTCGCGCTCGCGCAGCGGAAAGCGGATCCAGGCATCCAGCCCTTGCGGGGCAAAGCGCAGCTCGCCGCTGCCGGCCAGTTCATACGGAATGCGCTGCTCGATCAACGCCCGGCCCAGGCCACGCTGCCGCGGCATCTCCCAGCCCTCCACCTCGGCATGGCGCTCGCACCAGTGCAGGCCCAGCCACGGCTGCCCGTCCTGCGCCTGCAGCCGCCAGCAGACCTCGATCCGGCCGTCCTCGCGGGTCAATGCGCCATGCCGGAGTGCGTTGGCGACCAGCTCATGGATGGCCAGCGACAGCACTTCAGCCGCCTTCGGTGGCAACAGCACGTCCTCACCCCGCAGCTGATAGACGGCGCCCGCCGGTGCCTGTGCAGCGATTTCCTGGTCGAGCATGCCGCGCAGGCAGACCCCTGCATTGGCGCCGCGGGTCAGCAGGCTCTGCGTGCGTGCCAGTGACATCAGCCGTCCGCACAGGCGCTCGGCATACTCGTCCACGCTGCCGACGGTCGCACGCGTGCGCCAGGCAATGGCGTGGATGGTGGACATGATGTTGCGAACGCGATGCTGCAGTTCGGCCAGCAGTACCGCCTGGCGCTCGGTCGCACGCTTGAGATCGTCGATATCCACCGCAATGGCGAACACCCCGGTCACCTCGCCCTCGGCATCGCGCAGCGGCGCAGCGGCGACGCGGGTCCAACGGGCGCGCCCATCGTCATGGATGAACTGGAATTCGAGGCCGGGGACCACCGTCTCCCCCCGCAGGGCGCGGGCAATGGCGAAGTCGTGGGATTCGATGCGCGAACCGTCCGGATGCGTACCCTGCCAGCGGTAGTGGTTCGGCAGATCGGTGGAGGGCACCTTGCCGGTGGGAAGATAGGTCCGCATCCGGTCGTTGGACAGCTGCAGTCGGCCGTCGGCGTCGACAATGCAGACACCCACCGGCAGTACCTTGAAGGCCAGCGCCAAGCGGTGGTCACTCTCGCGGCGCTTCTGCTCCTCGCGCTCGCGGGCTGCCTGCGCGACATGCGCGGCCGTTGTCTCGAACATGGTTACCAGCACGCCGTTGATGCAACCCTCTTCTCCACGGATCGGGCTGTAGGTGATGGTGAACCAGACATCCTCCAACCGCCCCCGCCGCGCCAGCGGATAGAGCTTGTCCTCATAGGTGATGGTCTCGCCCTGCCACACACGCTGGTAGATCGGGCCGTTGATGTGCCAGACCTCGGGCCAGCATTCGCGCGTGGGCTGGCCAAGACCTCCAGGATGCTTGTCGGCAAGGATCTCGGCATAGCCGTCGTTGTAGAGCTGCACCAGCTGCTCGCCCCACAGCACGATCATCGGGAAGCCGTGGGCCAGCATCAGGTCGACGGTGGCGCGCAGGTGCGGCGGCCATCGGTCGATCGCACCCAGTGGCGTGGCTGACCAGTCGTGGCGGGCAATGCGGGCGGCCATGCCATCGTGGCGCGCATGCAGGCGCGGCGCAGGTGGCCCCCCGCCACGCAGCTTGGCGGCGTGGATGCCTTCGGGACGGCGCGACATGCCGCGCAATCAGGCGATGCCCGCAGAGACCTGCGGCGCCGCCACCAGCCCGGCCAGCTGCTGCACCAGGGTTTCGATGTGATAGGGCTTGGTACAGCGCGGCGCGCTGGCGAAGCGGCTGGGCAGGTTGTCGTCGTAACCGGAGGTCAGCAGGAAGGGCGTACCGGCCTCGGCCAGCCGATCGGCCAGCGGATACACCTGCTCACCGCCCAGGTTGATGTCCAGCAATGCCACATCGATGGGATGGGTATCGACCAGCTGCCCCAGCGCCTGCAGGTCGCCGGCAGGCCCCACCACCTGTGCGCCTTTAAGCTCCAGATAGTCGACCAGGAACATCGCGATGGCGAATTCATCCTCCGCCACCAGTACACGCAGCCCTTTCAGGCCCTCTGGCTTGTTGCCCGCTTCCAGCACGACCGGCGCTCCTCGATACACGCGGCCCACCTCTGCCGCAACGCCCGCAGGATGCGCGAACAGGGCTACAAGAGCGCGTGATGATGGATGAAGATCGCGACCACGGCACGTTCACCGCCGCGTTGCAACGGCGCGTTCAGAAGGCCCGTTCCCACTTCAGGCTCAGCAGGCTGCGCTCGTGGCTGTACAGCCAGCCGACGTTGCTGTCGACGCGCGCGTAGCGCAGGCTCAGGCTGGGTACCAGCCCGGCCACGGCCAGGCGCTCGCTGCGGACGATGGCGATCAGGTTCTGCTCGCTGTCCTGGCGACGCGCTTCCAGCAGCGGGCTCCACGCGTCATAGTCGCGCTCGCGCAACGAGGCGAACACGGTGGCGGTGGTGCCGCTCCACTGGCGTGCCACGCCCAGCCGAAGACCGCGTTGGCGGTAGCCGTTGGCCGGGTCGGCAGCGTTGCTGTCGGTCACATCCAACCCGGCGAAGACCGTCCAGCGTGGATTGAGCGCCCGGAACCAGGTGGCATACACCGATGCCAGCTCGCCGTCGTAGTTGCTGGCCAGGCCGTGCTGGCGATAGCGCTGGCGCTTCCAGTCAGCCTCCAGCTTGAGCAGGCTGCGTGCATCCAGGGCGTACTGCCATTCCGCGTGCACGCCACTGCCGCCCTGCAGCGCATGGTTGCCCAGGCCCTGGTAGTCATAGCTGGGGGCGAGCATCACGGTCTGCCGTGCACTACGCCAGCTGTAACCCGCCTGCACGTTGGCATTGAGCTCGTTGTACGCACTGTGCCCGCGCCATGCCTGACCGAAGGCGAGACCGCGTACGTACAGTCCATGATGCCCGCCCAGCACCCAGCGCCGTTGCAGGCTGGCGTCGTAGTCGAGGCCCCCCGCGCGCTGGGCGTCGGGCAGTTTCCGTTCGATGATGCAGGCGTCGCCCACGCCGAACAGGCAGGTGCGACTGGCCGAGCTGCGGTTGATGTTGTCGCTCCAGGCGGGCCCGGCCGCGACCGCTCACTTCCAGCGTTGCCGTGCCTGCAGCGCCGCCAGATAGCCGTCGACGCGCGCACGCACGCCGGCCGTGGCAGGGTCGTCGCCATCGATGCCAGAGACGATCGCGCGAAACAGCGCCGTGGCCTCGCGGTCGCGCTGGTCTTCGGCAAAGACACGCGCCAGTTCCAGTCGCGCTGGCAGAAAGTCCGGCTGCGCGGTCAACAGCGCCTCGTACTCACGGGCCGCACGATGATGATCGCCGGCCACCCGGGCCAGCGCGCCCTGCGCATAGTGGCGCAGCAGCGGGTCATGGCCGGGAAGCTCGATGTATTCGTCCAGGAACGCGGCGGCGGCCTGCCATTGCTGGTGCTGCAACGACAGGTACAAGGCCTGGCCGAGGTCATCGACGGTGCGCTCCACGCGCAGGGTCTGGCCGTCGATGGTGATGGTCGGCCGTTGCGATTCGGCCTGCTGCAGGCGTTGCTGGTCCTGCCGCTGGCGGCGTAGTTCGCTGCCCTGTTCCAGCACACGGCGCAGGTCGTCCTGCTGGGCGCGCACATCGGCGGCGGCCAGCAGCAGAACGAGCAGGAAGATGGGGTGGCGCATGGTCGATCCGTGGTGGGGCGTACAACGGGCCGAAGCAGGGACTGGCGGATCGCGGCTTGTCCCTGCCCTGCCCCGTCAGGGGCGTGGCGATCAGTTCTTGCTGCCGCCGAAGGCGGTGTCGTACTGGCTGTTGCCGCTGAAGGTGGCAATACCGGCCAGGGTGGCCGCGTTGGCGCCGAAGAACTGGCCCTGGGTGATGCCGGCAACGCTGCCATTGGCGGTGGCGGTGCCCGCGAACGAGGCGTTGGCGCTGCTGATGTTGGCGTTGACGCTGATCGCCAGGCCACCACCGGTCAGGCCACCGAGCAGCGTGCCGTTTCCGAAGTTGGCGCGGAAGGTGCCCGACAGCAGGTTGCTGCCGTTGAACTTGTTCAGGCCCGCCACGCTGTAGGTGGCCACACCGGCCGGCAGCGTGGTGCCGGCGCGATCACCGACGAAGTAGACCTGCCGGTTGTTGAAACCACCGGCGGCGCCATCCTTGGACCACTCGCCGAACCACACATCGCCGCTGCCGACCTTGACGAAGTTGAAGTGGCCCATGCCCGAATGGCTGCCCGGCGCGCCGGTGATCGGCATGGCCACGGTGCGCACGGTGGCGCCGTTGACCGTGGTCGGCACCGAGTACGCCGACAGGCCCTGGAAGTCGACACGGCGGGCGCCGGAGACGGTGCCGACGCCGATGCCGGCCTTGCCAGCCTGGTGCGGGCCGCCGTTGACCTGCGATTCACCGACGGCGACGTACAGCTCGGCATCGGTCACCGGGCTGGCTGCGCCCACGATATCGGCTGCCTGCGCGGCACCGGCCAGGGCGAGGGTTGCCGCAACGGCGAGAACCGAACGGGAAATCATCTTCATGGTATTGCTCCTTGGGTTGAGGGAACTACGGGTACAGCACGTGAAACGGATACATCAGAAGCGCGCGGTGACGCCGAGCTTGATCGTGCGGCCCGGCGCCGGCAGCGTGGAGCGCGTGGCCGGGTCGACGTAGTAGCGGTTGCCGAGGTTGCTGCCGACCAGCTCGACGCTGGCGTGCTCGTTGAAGCGCCAGCGCGCATAGGCGTCGACGGTGGTGATGTTGCCCCAGGTGAACGGCACGTTCTGCCACAGCAGGCTGCTGCCACCGGCCAGCAGCCGGTCGCGGTACGCCTGCAGATCGGGGTTCTCGTGGCGCTGGTAGTGGACGATGCGGCTGCCCAGTTCCAACTGCTCATCGACCAGGCGCGCGCCCAGCGACAGGTTCACCGACAGCTTCGGAATCGCTTGGGTCAGCAGGTAGCCACTGACGAAGCCGTCCTGCACGCAGTTCGGGACCAGGCCACGATTGGCGTCCAGCAGCACGGCCGTGCTTTCGTCGCACACCTCGTTTTCCAGCGTGCGGGCGATGCCCAGGTCGGTGAAGAAGCGCCGGTTGTCGAAGCGCGCCTGCAGCTCGATGCCGCGAATGGTCTGCTTGTCGATGTTGTCGAACAGGAAATACGCATCACGCTCGATCACGTTGCGGGTCTTGTGCACGTAATAGGCCAGCTTGACGTCGGCATCGGCGGTGTTGCCGAACAGGCCGGAAAGGTTGTGCACGTAGCCCAGTTCGTAGTTGTAGGCGTGTTCCGGCTTGAGCGCATACAGCGGGTTGAGGCTGCTGGAGAAGGCGATGGTGCTTTCGAACATGCTCGGGAAGCGCACCGCCTCGCTGTAGCGCAGGTAGACGCGTGCGGCCGGCGACAGGCTCACCGTGGCCGAGAAACTGGGAAGCCAGGCATGGTCACGACGGCGTTCATTGCGTCCATCCACCGGTCGCGACTGCAGAGCGCTGCCGATGCTGCAGAGCAGGTCGCTGCCCGCGTAGAGCGGCAGCGCACCGGGAATCGCCGCCACATGGCCATTGAGGCAGGGGTTGGTGGCACGGCTGTAATTGCCGCTGGCATCAGGCTGCCAGGCGATGCGGTGTTCCACCGCCTGCGGCGTCTCGTAGTACGCCAGCAGGCCATGCAATGCATCGTCGATCACCGAACCCATGCCGATACTCTCCCAGAACTCACGTTCGGCCTCGAGCGCGTCGATCTCCGCCTGGAGACTGGCCGGCCGCTCGGGCAGCTCGTTGGTCCGGTAGGTCGCCTCCCTGCTGCCCACGCCCTTGGCCAGCAGCTCCGGATGCGCCTGAAGAAAGTCGTCGACCGCCCAGTACCGGCTGTAGCGCACGCCGGCATTGAGGGTGAGGAAATCGACCGGGCGCCATTCCAGGTCCAGATAGCCCTCGCCTTCCTGGCGGCGGCCGGCGCGTGGGTACATGCGCCAGCCATCGGAGGGACCGAAGTACGGGTCACGCGAGCCGAGCTTTTCGTATTGCCAGTTGCCACCCACGGTCAGGTCGAGGGTGGACTGCAGCGCGAAGCGGTTGCTCAGGGTCAGGCCGGTGCGGTCGTTGCGCGCATTGGCCAACGCGGTGTTGCGCAGGATCGGGCTGGCGTCCGGGTCCCACGCCGGGTTGCCTGGCGCGAAGTTCGGAAAGCCGCCTGCGGTGTAGGTGTCGCTGTCCGTCTCGGTGCGCCATAGATTGGCATGCAGGTCCAGCCAACGGCTGTCGGCTGGCTGGAAGCGGTACTCCAGGTTCCAGGCGTCGGAGGCGACGCGGCTGAGCGGCCATTGGATGCGCCCGTAATCCGGCGCGGACAGGATGCGCGAGGGCATGATCTCGCCATAGTGAGACAGCGTGCGCCGCCAGGTGGCCTTCAACTGCTGGTCGTCGTTGATCTGCCAGCTTCCCTTCAGCAGCCAAGACGCCTGCTCGCTGGAGGTATTGGGTACTTCGTCGCCAGGCTTGAAGTAGCGCGCCAGCGTGGTGATGTAGTCGACCCCCTGGTACTCGAACTGCTCGCGCGGGTCCTGGTCGTAGTAATCGCTGCCCTTGGTCCCGGAGAAGTAGTTGCCACGCTTGCGCCAGGCGTAGGCGGCCATCAGGTCGACGCTGTCGCCGCGGTAGCCCAGTGCCAGACGCCAGGCCTGGTCCTCGCCGTCGAAGGGATTGCTGCCGCTGCGCGACTTCACCGGCACCACCAGGGTGCGGTCGTCATAGGGCGAGCTCGGCGAGCCCTGCGGGAAGCCCGGGACGGTGCGGTAGTCCTCGCCGGTGTGCAGGCGTGGCAGGCGCGGCGCCACCGCATTGCTGCTGCCTTCGATCTTCAGCTCCCCGCCGAAGCGCTCGTCTGCGGCAACGATGTCATCGACGTCGATGGTCCTGATCACCAGCGCGCCACCGATCCCGCTGTGCACATCGCGCACCAGCCCTGGCCCCTTGATGACCTGGATGCCACCAATCAGGTTGGGATCGATGTAGTTGCGGTTGCTGACGCCGTTGTAGCCCCGCCAGACCGTCAGCGCCTGCTCGCCGCCGTCAATGCTGACCGGCACCCGCCCCGGCCCCTGGATGCCGCGGATGTTGATGTCCAGCGCACCGCTGTTGCGCGCGTCGCCACTGAACACCCCGACCAGATCCTTGACCACATCGGCTGGGCTGGAGCCGCGGTAGCGCTCCACCCGGTCGCGTCCCGAGTACGCCGTGGTCAGGTCCATTGCGAACACATCATCGTAGCCACGCCGGTCGCGGGCCTCGCCCCCTTCCGATTGCAGGCGACCGGCCACGTCCAGTGTCTCCGTCACCCGCACCCCTTCCCCCTCACCCGCCTCCGCTGCGGCCCGCAGGCTCCAGGTACCGTCGATGCCGCGCTGGGCACGCACCCCGCTGCCGCGGAGCAGCTGCTGCAGCGCCTGCATCTGGCTGTACTCACCATGCACTGCGCTGGAGCGGCGGCCTTCCACCAGGTTGCTGCGGAACGCCACCTGCACGTCGGCCTGGCGTCCAAAGGCACGCACGGCGTCGGCCAGCGGTTGCTCCGGAATGGCGTACTGGCGTACCGGCGCGACGATCGCCGTCTGCGCCTGCACGGCCGGCACCCAGGCCAGCGGAAGCAGAGCGGTGGAGATGGCCAGGGCCAGAACGGTGGCGCGGCGATGGCAAACAGATGCCGTGGACGGCATGGACGGAAACTCCTCAAGCGGGGCGGAATCACGGGCACATCCGGTGCGTGTGGCGTGTCTGGCTTGAGGAGAAACGGTGTTTCGCTCTGGCTATACCTCTATAGACAACGGGGCACAGTGACTGCCCACGGTTCTTTCATGTTTTTTTCATCTGGCCGGTTCGTCCATGCGCCGAAGCCGCGTCACCACAGCACCATGGCGCCGCCCGGCAAGCGCTGCACACGCAGTCCCGCCTGCGCAGCCACGGCATCGATGGCGGTGTCCGGTTGCTGCAGGTGGAACAGGCCACTCACCCGCACCTGCGCCGCCTGCCCGCCGAGCACCCACACCGGAGCGCGGCGGTAACGCGCCAGGTCGGCGATGGCCTCGGCAGCAGGCAGATTGTCGATCGCCACTTCACCGCGGCGCCAGGGCGCCAGGGCCTCGGGGTCGGCCCGGCGTGCCGGCTGCACCCAGAGACCGTCACGGAAGCTTCGTGCCTGGCCTGCGTAGAGCCGCTGCACGTTGCCAGCGCCGGGCCGCACATCAACCACGCCCTCGCTCACTTCCGTTGTGACCATGCCGTCCTGCAGGGACACGCTGAAGGCCGTGCCGATATCGCGGATCTGGCCGCCAGCAGCCTCGACCTGGAACGGCCGCGCCTCGTGCGTCACCCGGAACCACGCCTGGCCGCGCAGCAGGCGCAGCTGCCGCTGGTGGCCATTGAATGCAACTGCCAGCGCGGTGCCTGCATCCAGCACCGCCGTGCTGCCGTCCTCCAGCTGCACCACGCGCGGCGCTTCGCTGCTGCGCAGATCGCTGCGTGCCAGCAACAGCGCGTGCGGCGCAGCGGCAACCATCAGGACAACGACGGCAGCACTGGCCAGCAGCCACGGCAGTCGGCGTCGTGGCGCGATCGCGCGCAGCCCTTGGCGATCTTCGGTCAGTTCGGGCAGCGCGGCCAGCACCTCCGGCCCGGCGGCATCCAGCCCCCGCCAGAATGCCTGCTGCTGGCGCCAGGCCAGCACATGCTGCGGATCGGCCCGCAGCCAGCGCTGCAGGGTTCGGTGCTGGCGTCCGGGCAGCGGGCCTGCACTGCACCGTATCACCCAGCGCAAGGCCTGCCTGGCCTGACGCGGCGAGGGTTCGGACGTGATCATGGTTGTGGCCTGCCGCACCGCGAACGGGTGCGCTTTCCTGTTGTGACAACGGCGGGCGCGATCTGCCCACGGCAATCGCAGCTCATCGGCGTGTTCCCTGCTGGTGCTGCTGGATCAGCAGCGCCGCGCGCAGCACGTATTTGCCCACCACGCTCTTGGAGATGCCGAGGCGGGTGGCGATCTCGCGTTCACTCAGGCCCAGATACCGGTTGAGCACGAAGCATTCGCGTACCTGCGTTGGCAGCGCGAGGATGGTCTGGGCAATCTCGCGCAGCTGCGCCTGGTCCAGCGCCTGCGCCTCACCGTCGTGGCCTGAATCAGCCATGTCGGTGACGTACTCCGCCATGGCGCGCCGCTCGCGGGCGTCGGCCTGGCTGCGGTTGAGCGCGTGGTGATAGGCCATCCGGTACAGATAGCCACGCGGCTCCAGGATGGGTGGATCGCCGGGTACGCTGCTGGCCTTCAGGTACAGGTTCTGCAGCGTGTCCTCGGTACTGGCCGGGTCGAGGTAGCGCGCGATGAAGCGAGACAGCGCACGGCGCTCGCGGATCAGCAGTTCGACCAGCGCCAGGGCATTGGGAGACATAGGTGCCAAGGCCGGACCGGGGAATGATGGGCGTGATGGCGACGGTCCGGACGTGGATTGTGGGCTGCCGGGCCGCAGGCGGCAAGCCGCCGCCCCGCACATGATCCATGCAGGGCAGATCCGCGCCATGCGTGGATGGCGGCCTACGGCTCGTCCAACGCCTCGAAACACTCAGCGAGGTAATCGATCAACACGCGCACTGGCCTGCGAGCATGGCTCGACGCTGCGGTGGGATTGGCCGAACATGACTCGGCCCTACACACAAAAGGAGATCCCGATGGCCTACGCACGCATTGTTTCGACCGCCGACGACTACCTGCACCACATCAGTAATGGCAGCTTCGATGTGGAGGCGGACGAGCCCGCCTCACTGGGCGGCCAGGGCAAGGGTTTTGCGCCGTTCGACCTGTACCTGGCGTCGTTGGCGGCCTGCACTGCCATCACCCTGCGCATGTACGCGCAGCGCAAGGGTTGGGAGCTGGGCGAGTTCCATGCCGAGCTGCGTTCGGACCGTGACGAGGATGGACGCTTCCACGTCCACCGCGTGCTGCATGCCGGCGCCGAGCTGAGCGATGCGCAGTGGCAGCGGTTGCTGGAGGTGGTGGAGAAAACACCGGTGACGCTGGTGATGCGTGAGGGTGCACGCATCACCAGTGAGCGCGGGGCTGCAGCGTAACCCCATCGATGCATGGCGTGGATCTACTGTAGAGCCGAGCCCATGCTCGGCTCCGCAGCATGCGGCCGAGCGTGGGCTCGGCTCCACATTCCGCTCAGCGCCGCGAATGCAGCACGGTGCGCTGGCGCATGGCGTTGAATTCCTGCTCCACCTGCTGGATGTCCTCGGCCTGGAAACCGGCCGCGTCCAGCAGCTGGTCGGCGGCAGCCGCCGCCAGCGGATCGTCGTCACGCTGGCGCCAGCAGCGCGCCGGCAGGAAATAGCCCACTTCGCTGCGTCCGCGCATGATCACAACCGGCCGGCCCGCATACAGCAGGAACTCCGCCAGGTGCTGGCGCAGGCCCTCCACTGAAACATAGGCCGGTCCAACACCCAGCACCTGGCTGGACGATTCGGGACTCTCGAACAGCTTGCGACGGCTCATCCACTCCTCCTTTTGAACAACGCGTGGTCTCCTTTCCCTAGACGGGCGCATCGCTGCGCCCCCGCCACGCACGACGTGACCCGCATCACGCCCGCCACTCAGAACCCGGTGTTGAACTCCAGCTGGAACACATCAATCGACAGCGGTGCACCAGACACTTCCTTGGCCGCCATCCACTTGCCGCTGATCCAGCTGCGCGCGTCCAGCGCGTAGGCGCCGCCCATGTAGTAGCCGCGGGCGTTGGTGCCGCCGAGGTGGAAGTTCGGATCGTTGTAGGCGTCCGGCAGCGCATCGGCCTCGATGTGCTTGTAGCCCAGCAGCGCCTGCCACTGGCCCTTCTCCTTGAGGTCGGTGGCGCCGAAGGTGGCCTGCACCATCCATGCCGTGTCACCACTGCGGAAGGTATCGATGCTGGCGGTACCGCCAGCGCCGTAGTTGTTGACGATGCCGTTGTTGGCGCGACTGAACATGGCCTGCTTGTCGTAAGCGAGGTTGCGGATGTAGTCGCCATCCAGGCGCAGGCCAATGCCCTGGGCCAGTTGCGTATCCCAGCGCAGGTTCAGCGTGGCCAGGCGGAATGCCGAAGCCAGGCCGACGTACTGCGGGGTCGGCGTGTTGGCGGGGTCCAGCGGATTGCGCGCGATGTCGCGGATCAGCATCAGGGTGTTGCCCTTCTGCATGAACACCGGGCGCGACCAGTCGGTGTCACAGCCGACTGCGCCGGCGTACAGCGCACACGGCGACGACAGACGGCCGCTGATGTTCTTGAAGTCGTAGTAACCCAGCGCCGCACGCAGTGCATTGTCATCGTTGAAGCGCCAGCTCACACCCACCTGTGCGCCGGACAGCCACTTGTTCTCGTTCGGGGTCTTGATCTGGCTCTGGCTGGGTGCGTTGTCGGAGGTGTACTCCAGCGGCACCACCGCAAGGTTGCCGAACACATCGAGATCACCGCCGTCGAAGCCGTACTTCAGGTTGGCGGCCAGACCGTCGAAGTTCAGGTCATTGGAGAACAGCGTGTCGCTGGTCCAGAACGGATTGCCGAAGCGACCACCGCGCACCGTTACCCAGTCAGCCGGGCTGTAGGCCAGCCACGCCTGGTCCAGCCACACGTCCTTCTTGCTCAGGCCACCCCCCAGCTGCTCGGTGGTCGACACCGGGCCATTGCTGCTGCCGCTTGCCAGGCGCACGCCGGCCGTGGTGTGCTGGCCGATGGTGGCCTCGATGCCGAGGCGGGCACGGATGCGCCACAGGTTGCGACGGTCCTGGCGGGTGTTCAGCAGGGGCGGCAACTGCAGGTTGGTGTTGGTGTTGGTGTCAAAGCCATTGCCGGCGTTGATCGACGACCAGTTGCTCACGATGTCGCTGTTGCGCTCGGAGTAGAAGCGCGACTCGCTGCGCACGCGCATGTCACCGGTGACCTTGATGCGCTTGGTCCACTCAGCCACTTCGTTCGGTGCCGCCCAGCCCTCGGACCTGGCCTGCGCCATCACATCCTGGCGTACTTCGTCACGAATGCCGTCGCGCACGCTCTGCGGCACGTACGGCACGCGCACGTCGCCGGCCTCCAAGGGCACGCCACCGCTGGCGGCCGAAGGTGCGGCGGTCGCGGTGCGCGATGCGGCCGCTGCTTCAGCCTCGGCCTGCACCAGCAGCGCCTGGCCGTCTTCCGGCTTCAGCGCACCGCTGGCGATCAGGCCCTTGATCAGCTTGACCATGGTGGTTTCGGCGGCCATCGCCCCCGCCGGGGCGGCCAGGCTGAGCAGCACGGCGCAGCACAGCAGCGCCCGTCGGGCCGGCCGCGGGCGGCGGGGATCGATTCGTGCGCGGTCGTGGTCGTTCATCACGGTTCTCATCCAAGGGAGGGAAATCACGGAAGTCGGGGATCAGGCGCCGGGACGGCGGCCCTGGATCAGCACGCGGGCAGGGAAATCGAGCGACGGCGGCGGTGCCTGATCGACCTTGCCGATGCGACGCAACGCATCAAGCACGGCCGCATCGGCTTCTTCGTTGCCACTGCCGCGCACCAGCTCGACCTTCTCCAGGCGTCCATCGTTGGCCAGCCACACGTTCACCTGCAGCTGGAACGCCAGTCGCTTGACCTTGTCGTCGCGCGAGATTGCCTGCTGCATCAGATAGCCGAGGTAGCGCCCGTAGGTGGCGTTGCCGGCACCACCGCGGCCGACGCCGGACGCGCCGCCGCCACTGCCCGACTGGATGCCGAAGTTGTCACCGCCGGCCTGCGCATCAGCATTCATCGTTACCGGGTCGGCGTTGTCCGGCGTTGGCGTCGGCTCTTCAGCCGGCGTCGGTTGATCCAGAGGTTCCGGCTCTGGCATCGCCTCTTCCGGTGGCGTCTCCGGCTCGGGTGGCTTTTCCGGCGGCGGTGGCGGCGGCGGAGGGGGTGGTGGCAGCGCCAGCATCGGCGGCTGCACCACCGGCCGGCGGGTGCTGGCGGTGTCCTTGAACAGCAGCCACCACACGGCAAAGCCAAGCACCAGCAGCGCAGCCAGCACCAGCGCGACGGTCACCAACAGCTGGCGGCCGCGCATGCCGGGCTCCAGCCGAGGGGGTTGATGGGCCGTCATGCCTCAGCCCTGCGCCTTGCCGGTGACCAGCCCGACCTGGGCCAGCTCCAGCCGCCGCAGCAGGTCCAGCACCTCGACCACGCGCGCGTACTGGACCTGCGCATCACCCCGCACGATCACCGGGAAATCCGGCGTGGTCGCGCGCTCGGTGCGCAGGCGGTCTTCCAGCTCGGCCATCGTCACCGGGTAGGCATCCAGGAACACCTGGCCACTGGGGTCGATAGTGATCGCCTTGGTCTTCGGCTTCTCCAGCGCCACGCTGTTGCTGGCCTTCGGCAGGTTCACCTCGATGCCGGGGATGGAGGCGTTGCTGGTCAGGATGAAGATCACCAGCACCACCAGCAGCACGTCGACGAAGGGCGTCACGTTGATGCCCTTCTCGCGCTTCTTGATGCCGAACTTCGCCTTCTGGCCCATGGCGCGCCCCTCAGCCCTGGACCGTGGACGGGCCGCGCCCGTCCTGCTCTTCGGCCAGGCGTGCGGCGAACTCGTCGATGAACACCGCCATGTCGGCGCTGATCGCCTCGGCACGTGCCCCCAGGTAGTTGTAGCCGAACAGCGCTGGAATCGCGACGCCGAGGCCAGCCGCCGTACACAGCAGCGCCGCGGCCATGCCCGGTGCCACCGAGTTGATGTCCACCGCGCCGGCCATCGCTGCCACCACGAACACCAGCATGATGCCGATCACGGTACCGAACAGGCCCACATACGGCGCGCCCTCAATCGTGGTCGACAGCCAGTTCATGCGCCGCGCCATTGCCTCCTGCTCCCGCACCATCACCGCATCCATCGAGGCACGGATGGCGGCGATGGTCGCGCCGCTCAGGTAGCCACTGTTGCCGTCGCGCTGGTGCCGCTGCTGCATTTCATCGATGGCCACCTGGTAGATCCGCCACAGCGAGCCGTCGTGCATCGCGGTCGGCGCCTTGCCCTGGCGGTCCATGTCGGACAGGGTACGCAGCGGCACGCCGGACAGCTTGCCGAAGCTCTCGGTGAACATCGCGTTGGCCTTGCTGGTGCGGCCGAAGTGACGCCCCTTGGCGATCATGATGGCCCACGACAGCAGCATCATCAGGCCGAGGATCGCCACCACCACCCAGGCGTCGAACGGCATGGCCTTCAGGATGAAGGCGAAGTGGCTCTGACCGGCGGACTGCTCGTCGGCACCGTAGCTGATCAGGCGCGAGTCGGCCCCCTGTGCGGTGGCATCGGCCAGCAGCAGCGCCGCGGGACGTGCCACGCGCGAGATGCGCAGCTCATCCAGTGCGCCCTCGAAATTGGCCAGCGGCTGCGCTGCACCCGGCGCATCGGCGCCCACCACCGGCGCGGTGCGCAGTGCCGGCAACTCACCACTCAACTGCGCGACCACGCGACCGTTGAGGTACAGCTGCACTGCTCCCTTCTCGGCGGTGAGTGCCACATGTGCCCACTGCCCTTCCGGTATCGGCTGCGCTGGCGTGCTACGCTGGCCATTGAGCTGCACGAACGGCACACGGTTCTCGATGCCCAGCACCAGCTCGGAAGCGCCATCGCGGCGTGCGTAGATCGCCTGTGCGGCGTTGTTGCTGCCCGGCTTGATCCAGGCCGAGACGGTCAGCGGTGCGCCCGCTTCCTGCGCCAGCGAAGCGCTTGCGGGCAGCAGCAGCGGGGCTGCGCCCAACTGAACGCCGCGGCCGATCACCGAGCCTTCCAACGGCGGTGCCACGGCCCCGGCGTTGTTTCCATAGGCGGTGGTGTCGCGTGCCGGCGCATTGGCCTCGGCAAAGTGGTAGACCAGCGTGTAGTCCGGGTCGAACACCTGCTGACCGTTGCCGCTGGCCGGCGCCTTCTCGTTGCCGTAGTACATCCAGATGGTCTGCGGTGCTGCGGCGCTGACCGCCGGTACATCCACCCAGACCAGGGCCAGGCCAAGCTTGGGATCGAACTGTTCGATCTGGTGGGCCAGCACGGTGCGGCCATCACCCGAGACGAAACGCAGGTCGTTGCCCGCATCCTGGGTACCATCGAAACCGAAGTTGCCGGTATGCAGGCGCAGCAGCAGCGGCGTGCGGCCCGGGTCGCCGGTCAGGCCAGCGCCCTGCGGGCCAGCGTCGACGGTGATCGGCTTGCGGTACTTCCATTCGGCCTGCCACCAATTGGCATCGGCCGCAGCGGCGGGCAACGCAACCAGCGCGGCCAGCAGCAGCAACACTCGGGAAAGCAAACGGTCCATGCGAAGGGTCTCCGGGGAACGCATGTTCAAGGAAAGGGTCAGTAGCTGGTGCTGATGTTGAAATGCAGCCGCGGGTCGTCCTTGCGCGTGACCGGGCCATCGGCGTAGGGCCAGGCGTAGTCCAGGCGCAGTTGCAGGTGTTCGCCGAGGCGCAGCTGCGCGCCCAGGCCGACCGATGCCAGGTTGTACTTGTCACGCTGTTCGGGCAGCGGCTGGCGCAGACGCAGATAGGCCGCATCGGCAAAGGTGTAGGCACGCAAGTCGGTGCCGTTCCACGGCGACCACGCCGGGGTGCGCCATTCCAGGCTCGCCAGGCCGCCGTAGTCGCCGATCGCCTCTGCCGACAGATAGCCACGCACGGTGTACATGCCACCGGCGGCGAACTGCTCGGCCGACACCAGCGGCGCATCGGTCACCTGCAGCGAGCCGCGCGCATACCATTGCCAGTCATTGCCGAAGGTGTGGGTGTTCGCCACGTCGGCCTTGAACGCCACGAAACTCGGATCGGCCCAGTAGCGCTTCTGGCCGAATGCGGTGGCATCGCTGCCATACCCGAACAGGCGGCGGGTGCCGGCCACCAGCTGGGTGTTGATGCTCAACTGGTCCTGCTCGCCCTGGCGTACGCCGACGAAGGTCAGGGTGATCGGTGCGTACTTCAGCGGCGTCTTCAGGCTCTCCTTGCCCATCTGCGTGTCTTCCTCGGTGTCCTTGAAATCCACGCCGAGGCCGAGCTGGCGCCACCACTGGCTGCTGCCTGCCAGGCGGTAGTTGAGCTTGAGGCCGATCGAATGGCCGTTGCCAATCACATTGGTGCCGGTGCCGGTACCGACCTGACTGCCCGCATTGAGCACGCGGCTGTCGGATTTATAGCCGGACGCTTCCAGGCTCCATGGCGTGCCTTCAAACGGCGCCATGTACGAGGCCGAGAACACCTTGGCCTGCCTGGTATCTTCCGGCGCAAGATAGACGCCGATGTTGGCGCTGTGCCCCCGCTTCCACAGGTTGTCGTACGCCAGCGACGCGCTCAGGCGCAGCTTCTCGGTGTCGGCGCTGTGGTCGTTGTTGAGTGACGCGCTGGCTCGCCACGGCGACTTCTCTTCGACCTGCAGGTCCACATCCATCGTGCCTGGCACCTGGCCCTCGCGAACCAGCGGCATCACCTGGCGGCGCCCGCCTTCATTCAGCGCAGTCAGTTCCTTCTGCGCCTGGTCGAAGTCCGGCACCTTGCCCTCGGCAAGTGCCGGCACGCGTTGGCGGATGCGCTCTGGCGATTCGTGCTTCGTTCCCGCGACCCGCAGCTGGCCGATCGGTGTCTGCTGCACCTTCAGCAGCACCACGCCACCACTGACCTGCTGCTCGGGAAGCTCCACGTAGACCGACTGGTAGCCCGCCTGCTGGTACAGCGCATTGACAGCATCGCGTGCCTTCTCGACATCGGCCAGGGTCTTGCCCGGGCCGAGGAACGGCTCCACCGCGCGCTCGATCTGGCGCGGATCGAGCACGGTGTTGCCGCGCACGATGTATTCATTGATGTTCACGCTGGGCGCAGGCGCCGCCTCCTGCGCTAACAATGGCAGCGGCATCGCCGCCAGGGCCAGCACCAGTGGATGCAGGCGCAAGGGAAGGCGGACGGCTCGGCACGGAACAGCATTCATCGAAGGCATCGCGTCGTATCGAAGGGAGTGGCCAGGGAGCGGCGCGTGGGTCTACCAACAGGACGTGTACGTCGCGTCAAAGCCGCCAACAGTTTTGTGACAGCACTGTCATCTTTTGAGAGCGCGGCAACGCATGCAGGCGGATCCTGCCTTTGCCACGCGTCTTCATTGCAGAACGTCGATTGCTGCGGGAGATCCGGGATGCGTGAATCGTTGATGGCGGGCCTGCGCGCTGCCCTCATCCTTGCGCTGTTGCTGGTGTTGCCCCCGGTGCGCGCTGTCGAGACGAAGAAGCAGGAAGACACCGCGCCCTGCATCGAAGTACAGGTCAATGGCGAGCGCATTCCGGCGTGGGACTGCCTGCAGCGCAAACTTGCGCCGGCATCGAAAGCGGCGAAATCACCGGCACTCTCCGAGGCCGAACGGCTGATGCGGCAGCCCGGCAACCAGCTGATGCAGTACAACCTGGAAGGCACGCGACAGCGCATGGGCGATGCCTTTGGTCGTTCGGTGGTACCGCAGCGTCCGGCGCGCTGAGCCTGCGCCCTTGTAGAGCCGAGCCCATGCTCGGCTGTCTTTGCATTCATCGGCGATGCCGCGCAGGAGCAGCCGAGCGTAGGCTCGGCTCTACAGTGCAACCGGCACGATGCCATCGCTTGGCAACGGCGGCAGCTCAGGCACCGGCAGGCTGCGCGATTGCCCGGCCTGGTTCAATTCGACCGCACTGGCACTGATGCTGGCCAGCACCGTGCAGGGTCCGAGCCGTTGGCCGGGCGCATACGCTTCCGCCGGGCGCCCATCCACCGAGAGCAGGGCCAATGGCGCATGGTCACCGGCCATCACGCCCAGTACGACCACCTCCGTCTGCACTGCCCCGGGAGACAGCAGCCGTACAAGCGGCAGGGTGGCCGCCGCATCGAACATCGGCCTTGCCGGCGCATCGGCATGCGCTTCGCTGGCGGCCGCCACGGGCGCTACCGCAGACAGAGTGACGCCCCAGTAGGCCACCACGGCCAGCAGCAGCGTTGCCGCCAGCAGGGTCAGTATGCGATTGCGATCCCAGCGCCTGCCATCCATGTTCCGCACCATCGCCACGTTCGTCCCCGCCCACGCTAGCAGCTGCCGCTGACGCTTTTGTTTCATCATGCACGCCTAGGCTGGGAGGCATCGGCCAGCACAGGAGGCAACGTCGATGCAGCGCATGCCGCGTGGTTTCACCCTGCTGGAACTGATGGTGGTGCTGGTGATCATCGGCATCTGCACGGCCGGAATCGGGCTGGGCCTGGGCAGCCTGCTCGACCCGGGCCGGCAGCTGCGACAGGAAGCCGAGCGGTTGGCGCAGCGCCTGCAGGTGGCGCGCGATGAGGCGCGCATCGATGGCCGCCCCCTGCGTTGGCAGGCCGACGCCACCGGCTATCGCTTCAGCCGACGCGAAGGCAGCGGGTGGGTGACCGTTGAACGCGATGATCTGTTGCGTCCGCAGAAGTGGCAGGCAACGGGCATTGCGGTGCAGCCCGCCAGCCCTGTTGAGCTGAGCCCGGAGTGGATCGGCATCGCCTGGGAGCTTGGATTGTCGCTGGAAGGTCGCACACTGCGTCTTCGTGATGATGGCAGCGGACAGTTGCAGGTCGTGCAATGAAGCAGGCGGCACGCGGATTCACCCTGATCGAAGTGCTGATCGCATTGGCGATCGTATCGATTGCACTGGCGGCGGTGATGCGCTCGGTGGCAGTGGCGACCGACGATCAGTCACGGCTGCGTGACCGTCGCCTGGCACTGATATGTGTACAGGACCGCTGGCAGGAACTGCGCTTGAGCGGGCAGGCACCGCAGCATGCCCGGCAGCGCTGCGTGCAGGGGCGCAGCAGCTTCCTGGTGCTTCAGCATCTGGGCACCGGCAGCGACGGCCAGCCGCAGTTGGAACTGAGTGTGGTTGCCGAGGATGCTCCTCGGCAGTCGCTGGCGCGGATGCAGTTGCCATGGACGGCTGCGCAATGACGCGCGCCGTGCGTGGTTTCACCCTGATCGAGGTGATGATTGCGATCACCATCATGGGCGTACTGGCACTGATCTGCTGGCGGGCGCTCGACAGCGTGACCAACAGCGACCAGCGCCTGCGCCAGGCCGACGCCGAGACCATGACGGCGCTGCGCGTGCTGCAGCAGTTCCAGCGTGATATCGAAATGCGGGCAGACGATGCATTGATGAATGGTGCAGTGCGGCCGGCCGATCAACCGCAGCGGCTGCTGCCTCCTTCGCTGGTAAGCGAGCGGCGCCCGGATGGGAGCTTCTCGCTGGAGATCACCCGCAGTGTCGGCAGCGACGGGCTGCACTGGCAACGGGTACGCTGGTGGCGGCAAGGCGATACGCTGTGGCGGGCCAGTGGTACGGCTACGGACCAGTACCCGTTGCCGGCGGCGGAACTGTCGAAGGGCATCGCTGTGGCGCGCGGGGTGCAGCGGTTCGAGGTGCGGGCCTGGCAGCCAGGAACGGGATGGGCCGTGTTGCCGAGCGAGGGCGAGGTAATGCCGGCCACCGGCCTTGAACTGCGGCTGGGCCTGCGCGACGGAGGTGGGCCGTTGAATTACCGGCGGGTGCTGGAGCTTTAGGCTGCTTCCCAAGGCAACGCATCCACGCATGGCGTGGATCTACTGGCGACCAAGGTCGGCATCTACCGTGACGCATTCGCGCGTCGCGCCTGCCGCCGGGCGCGCTCCTGCACCCGGCGGCGCCGTGTCGGTGGTCCTCACCGCTGATGGCGGCTCCCTGCCCTCCGTGCCGTTCTGGCTGGGGCCGCCACCGCTCCGTGGCAGCTGGCCCGATGCTGTCCGTTCCTGCAGTTCAGCTGGGTGCCGACCGTTGGTCGGCACGGTTGCAAGCGGGCTACCGGCGCTGCGTGCCCTCGTCGCGACTTGCCTGCGGGAACTGGAAGGCACTGTTGGCGTCATAGGCAGCGTTGGCAGTGTTGCCACGCGCCGGCGGGTTGATGCTGCTGGTGCCGCTGCCGAAGCCGAGGATCTGCACACTGATCACTGAGGGCTGGTTGCGCCGCGCATCATCCTGGCTCTTGCGCATCACGTCCTGTGCGGCCTGGCTGGCGCTGTTGGCCGCTGCACTGGCCGAGGCCAGCGCGTTGACGTTCACCGTGGCCAGCACCGGCAGGCCCTTGCTTTCGCCCTGTACCTGGATGTTGGCGGCGTTGAGTACCTGCAGCGCAGCAAGGTTGATGTTGCCCGACACCCGGATGCCAGCCTCGCCCGCATCGATGGTTCCCAACGGCGCGATCAGGTCGACGTCGCCCGGCGGCACTTCGGCAATCGGGTTCAACGTTGCGATGCCTGCACCGTTGGCCGGGGCCTGCGGCGACAGGATCACGTTGCCCCAGCCGTCATAGACGCGCCGCGGTGGCGTGTACAACAACGTAGTCTGCGACCCACGACCGGCATTGATGTCACCCTGCTCCGACCAGGCCAGTATGTCTCCACCGAACGTTGTCATCACCCGCGACAGCCCGAGCAGCACGCTGTCCTGGCTGAACAGGCGGATGTCACCCTGCCCTTGGGTCACCAGCCCGGCACTGGCCGGTGGCACCACGCCCTGTACACCCACCACGATCTGTCCGCCCGGCACCATCAGCTCGATGTTGCCGCCGGCTTCGGTACGCACGCCCGAACCGCCGTACATCACGATGTCGCCGGTGCGGTCGATGGCCGTTCCGGCAGCATCCTTGTCCGGCATCAGCGTGGCGATCGCCTCGCGCCCACGGAGGTACGAACCGAAACGCGGGCCTTCGGCATCGGTGTACTCGCGGCCGCCTTCACGCAGTTCGGCGTAGTAGACCTGGCGCAGGAAGATGCGCTGCTGTTCCTTCGGCAGCCGGTCGAAGGCCGCCAGGGCCTCGGCACCCTCGACAACCGAACCGAAGCGCTGCTGCAGCCATTGCTTCAACTCCTTGTCGTAGATCTTCACTGCCTTGCCGGGCTGCGATGCCAGCGACTGCGAGGCATCGGCGAGGTTGGCCGGATCCAGGTAGCGCGTGCGCAGTGCATCGAAATCAATGGCCTGATTGCCCGCCGTCAAGGCAATGCTTGCGCCCGGGCGCGTATCGCCCTGCACGATGCCGCCCAGGCTGACGATGCTTCCCGCCTCTTCCTGGCGCAGCTGGCGACCGGCGCTGACCTCGACATTGCCCGGGCCGGCCACCGTCAGATTGCTGCGGATGATGTCCCGGCCCGCCTCGATCCCGCTGATATCGGTTCCGCGGGTGTTGAGCGCGGTGACATCGGCGCTGATGACATCGCGGCCGGCGCGCAGCCGTACCGCCGAGCCCGCCTCAAGCCAGTCAAATACGGTACGTCCGCCATTCTGGCCATTGCGCGAGAGCTGCCGCCTGCTGCCGCTGCCCAGCCCGATGATATCGCCGGCCACGGCATAGAACCGGCTGACCGCCGTCGGCGTAGCCGGCAACGACGCACCAAGCGCGGTATTGGGACCGAACGCGAAATACGGCAGCACGGTGCCAGGGCTGGCGGCGTTCCCATCGACGGATACATTGCTGCGCACCGTTCCCGCGTTTCCGGGCCCCTGCGCGATGAAGCCGGGATCGAACGGACCAGGGATGCGGGCATCACTGCTGGAGCGCGCGATCTGTGTCGCTCGGTTGGCGGCCAGGATCGATCCTCCCGCCAACACCTCCAGCCGTCCCGACGCCGAGGGCGCCAGCAGGATGACGTCCTGGGCATCAGGCACACTGCCGCTGCGCAGATTGGCGAGATTGATGTTGCCGGAGGCTGCAATGGCGGTGAACCGGGAGGGATACAACCAGTAGTTGAGATAGATGTCGCCATTACTGGCGTTGTTTTCGACCACCTCCCTTGCCTGATTGCTGCCGCTAGCATGCTGCGTGCCCACCAGGCCCGGCGACAGGTTCCCGCCGGCGGAGAACAGGTCCAGCGCGGTGCGCGGCGTCCATAGCGAGAACCAGCTCGTGCCAGACGCGCGGCTGCCATCATCCAGCACGATCGTGTTGAAGTTGGCCAAGGGAACCCGGCCTGGATCGGCGGCACTACCCAGCACCACGTCGCCGCGTGCCTGCAACTGCGCGGTTGAGTCGCCCAGCACCAGCACCGGTCCGGCCATCGCAACCGGGCTGTCGGCCACCAGCGGATCCTTCAGGCCCAGTTGCCCATAGCTGGCCTGGACTGCACTGAGGCCTCCAATGCGCGCAGCGTCGATGCGGGTATTGCCACGAATATTGGTCAGCACGCCATTGACGTCCAGGTCCTGCTGATCCGATGTGCTGCCACGACTGCTGGCACGCAGGCCCGGATTCAGTGCCCCCCCGCTGCGCAGGGCCATGTCACCACCGCCGGTGACATGCAACTGGCCGTCGACCACGCGCCCGGTTGATCCGACCGCGACCGAAAGCGCACTCGAATGCGGCGAGATCTCGTATCCCAGCGCGTTGCCCATGCTGTCCAGCATGCCCATATGGCGGCCTGCGTCCAGGCTCAGATTGCCGCCCCCCAACGTCCCGAACCCGGTAAAGCCCACCAGGCGGGGGGTTGCATCCAGTTCAGGCCTCACCGTGCTGTAGGTTCCGAAATTGATCCACCAACTGGTCGGCGTCTGCACGACACCGCCGGTGGTGCCCGATCCCTGCCGCCACAACCAGTTGCCCACCGCTGCGCTTGAGTGGCCAGCCTGGTCGCGCTGGACCGTACCCGATTCCGCGCGGAAGCTCCATGTATCGCCGATGATGTCGCGCCCCGCCTCGATGCGCAGATTGCCGCCCTGGTCCGGATACCACGCCTGATAGCTGGCGAGGGCCGCGTCGTAGGCCCCGGAGGCCTGGCTCGAACCAAGCAGCAAGGTGTTCTCCGGCTTCGGCGCACGCGCCGCGTTGAAGCGCGGATCACTGCCATCACCCAGATGGGTGGGCGTACCTGCGGTGTAGACACCGAAGCCGGATTTCATGCGCACGTCCTGCGCCGCCAGCAGCGCCAGGTCTCCCTTGCCTGTACGCAACACGCTCCAGGCCGGCGAGCCCAGGCGCTTGCCGTAGGTGGTGACTTCGGTAAGCGTACCGCCGCCGTAGCAGTAGCCGGTGACTGCACAGATATCTTCCTCTGACATGCCCATCTCGGCGCCAAGTTCCGATGCAGGCCTGCCGACCCAGGACTCATCCCCCCACCACATCAGCGAACCTTCCTTGTCCACCAGGCGCGGCGCCGCGCCGCAGAACGGTCCCAGTTCACAGATGTCACCTTCGGCGACACCCAGCATTTCAGCCGCCTCCCGGGGCGACTTGCCGACCAGACTGTCGTCCCCCCACCAGAACAGCGAACCTTCCAGGTTGACGACACGATCGCCTTTCCATTCCGTTGTGGTGGTCACCGTACCGATGGTGCTGTAGTGGCTGTCGGCGAGCACGATGCTGCCGTCACTGCCCCAGCGACGCGTGCGCGGATCGGCAGACGCTGTATCTGCACCGGCCACCGCAGTCAGGTCCCATGACGTGGTCCCTTCTGGCAGCATCGAGGCCAACGCCCAATTGCGCCCCTGTCGGCCGCTGGCGTCGGCCACTCGCAGCTTCACCGGAGCGTCGCCGGCCAGTTCCACCCTGGTCATCGAGGGGATGATGGCACCGGCGTGCAGATCCAGCGCGCCGGAGAGCCGCATCACCATCGGCAACGCCACTCCGGCAGGCCAGACCTGGGCCGCCACCGGTGCCGGATTGCGCAGGCGGAAGCCGGCGCCCAGCCGTGCGCCTGCCTGAAGGGTGAGCGCCTGGGCCAGCACGGTGCCTGCTGCCAGCACCTGGCCGCCATCGGTGGTCACCGCCGCCCCCAACACACTGCCGGCGGGCAGCGTGAGCTCTGCCGACAGTGTCATGGCCACCGGCAGCACCGTACCCGACGGCAAGGTCAGCGCCTGGAACGGCAGGTCGTAATTCAGTGTCGCACCGGCGCGGAACTCAGTGCCGATCTGAAGCTTGACGCCCTCGCCGGGCACGATCAGGTCGCCACCAAATGCGGTGTTCGGCGAGCCCGCGCTCCGCCCTTCCAGCAGCACCCAGCCGTCCTCGTCCGGGTTGGCAGGCGGCGGCGCAAAACCGTCGTTGATGCTGCCGTAGACGTTGATATCGCCCTCGGCGCGCAGTACCAGCGCGGCCGATTCACCGAAGCCACGGCGCGCTGGATCAGTCCGGTTCGACTGCGGTCCGTAGCGGTAGCCGGACAGATCGATATCACCGGCCACCACCATGTCGCCACGCGGATTGTCAGTGCTGCTCCGCGCCACCAGCTGCACGCCGGGGCGCAGGCGGTAACTGCCCAGGGCGGCGGTGCGCTGCTGCAATCCCGTATTGGCCAGCGCGGCGTTCATCCACAGGCTGTTGTCCGGGTCCACCACCGTATCCAGCCATTGCTGGTTGATCACCTGCGGACGATGGCCGTGCACGTCTGGAGCGCTGGCCAGCGGCGCCGAATCGTAGCTGCGGAAGGCGTTGACCTGGAGGTCGCCGGCGCCGGCAATGCGGATACCGCTGGCCACTTCGATTGCTGCATCGTTGCTGCCCATGCGGGGCACGTTGAGCTTGACGCTGCCGCGCGCGCGGCCGTCGTTCTGGCCCGGGCCGCTACCGGTCGCCACCGACGTGCCGGCGCGCAGGTCCATCGAGGCAGCGGCACCCAGCTGCAGACTGTCGTTGGCCGAGGTCAGTTCAATCATGGCCCGGTTCGGGCTGTCGATGATCTTGCCATAGCTGTCCACGCGCAGGCCGCTGCCATGCGCATCCAATGTGCCATCGATACGCAGCACATCGCGGGCCGACAGGCGGATGCTGCCGACCTGTTCGCCACTGGCATCGATGCGGCCCTTGACCTGCAGGCTGCCGCCATCGACGCTGATATCAACGTTGCGTGCCTTCACTTCATCGCCGATCACCAGGTCGCCTTCGCTCAACTGGAAGGTCCGGCCACCGGTGATGCCGCCGGCGGTAAGCCGAGTGTTCAGGCCGGAGAAGTCCTGCAACTGGCGTGCACGCACCACCAGCTCGCCGCCGTCGTAAGGCACTTCGGTTCCACCGGCGTCGTAGCGACCGCCGGCGCCGCCCAGCAGGGTCCCGGCCAGATCGACACGGCCGCCCTGTGGGCCCAGCGCTGCAACGGTCAAGCGGCCGCCGCGGTTGTTACGGGCGGAAAGATCGATACGCGACCCGGCGTCGGCAACGATGTCACCTTCGCGGCTCGTCAGCGCCACGTCGCCGCCCCAGCTGTACTTGTCCACGTCGAACAGGCTGACCTTGCGGCCGGCCATGTCCAGCACCGCGTTGCTGCCAAGCGTCAAGCCCTGGCGGGCATTGGCTTCGAACCGGCCGGACGCCAGCGCCACCCGGCTGTCGATGCCGATCCGTTCGGCCGTGATCGACAACGCTGCACCCAACGCATCGCTGCCCGTGGTCGCCGCAGCACCGCGCAGCTGCACCGTTCCGCCATTGCGGATGGCCAGCTGCGCACCCGCGTTGCCGGTCAGCAGCGGGGTGACGATATCCAGCGCGCCGCCACTGAACTGCCAGCCGCTGCCTGCCACGTAGTCGCCCTGGCGCTGGAAGACGTCCAGGCTGCCCTTGCCGGAGAACAGCATGCGATCCGACGCCGCCAGCGTAACGCCGGCGAAGCCGAGCACCTGGCGATCCGCGGCCACCGACGAGCTGGGCCGGGTGAAGGGCGCACGCCCCAGCTCCAGCACCCGCGTACTGATCTCCAGCTGCCCTTGGCCCAGCCGCCCCACCATCGCCTCGCCGGCCGGTTGGGTCTGCTCACCGCCGGCCAATGCGGTGCCGGCCAGCGTACCGTCCCAGACCAGCGTATCGGCGAAGATGCGCGCGCGATCGGTAGCGCTGCCGTAGCCGTGAATGGCCGGTGCGCCCAGCACCAGGCTGCGCAGGCTGCTGCGACCGGTTGCGCCCTCACGAGTGTCCAGGTCCACGCTGCCGAAGACGTTGATGGCATCGCGCGCAGTCAGGCTGAGCGCCTCCAGCGCCGGCGCGCCGGTGGCGGTGTTTCCGCGCAGCAACCGCTGCAGCACCTCCTGGTTCATGGTCATGCCGGCCGGCAGGCCACCAGCCGCCGTTGCTGCCGCAATGGCTTCGGCACTACCGAGGTTGAGGGCCGACATGCCCAGGCCGAGCTGGCGCGTGCCATAGCTCACCGCGTCGCCAATGTTCAAGGCGCCGTCGGTGACCACATTGATGCTGCCTGCCGACAGCAACCGGGTCTGGCCATTGCAGTCCACCTCGCATCCGCCGATGTCGATCGCCACCGGACCGGCGGCACTGCCGCCCTGCGCACTGAGCGCCGTCAAGCGCTGGTTGGACACGGCAAGCAGGCCGCCCGACACCAGATAGGGCACCGTGGGCTGAGCCACGCGCGAGGGATCGGCTCCGGCCAAGGTATTGATCGAAGCGCCCTGCTCGACCAGGATCCCCTTGCCCCCGAACGCAGCCGACAACAGCACCTCCTGCGCCGTCAGGGTGACGCCGTTGCGCACCACGATGTGCTGCGCGCTGCCCTCCAGCGAATAAGTCGTCGCGTCACGTCGCAGCACGCCGCCGATCAGCATCGTTTCCGGGCGGAACGCATTGAGCGCCGAATCGAACAGGGTGGCACCGCTGCCGCTGCCGGTACTACCGCCCTGGGTAGCAATCTCCAGCATCGCCTCATTGGAAGCGAGCAGATTGACCGAAAGCGTGCCGCCCCGTCCGTCATTGCTGCCGGCGTTGAAGCGTGACACGCCCTGGAAGGTCGCGGCTGGCACGCTCGAACGTCCGGCGCCATCACCCAGCACCAGGTTGAGGTTGCCGGCATCCGTTGGCCGCCAGCGCAGCGCTTCACCACGCCGCTCGGCCACGCCCTGTACGAACGCGCTGTAGGAGCTCTCGTTGTAGCTGGCATGGCGGCGCACCACATCCGCCGACGTCAGCACCAGATCAGTGAGCAGCGGTGAGACTCCACCCCCCAGGCTCTGCGCCTGGTGTCCACTGACGCGCCAGGAGCCGGTGCCGGTCGCCACTGGCTGTCGGCTGCCGACGGCGCTTTCAGTCCCGACTTCGACACGGAATGCGCCCTTCTGCAGTGCGTAGCTGGCCGGCAGCAGCGTGTAGGTTCCCGCGGGCAGGCCGGGAACCCCGGCAGGGATGACAATCTGCTGGCCAACGCGCGGATCGGTGCTGCCGTCAGCGAGCGCCTGCGGCGCCTCCGTGCCCGAGCGTCCGGGCATGATCGCGTAGACCGCATTGTCACTGTCGCTGAAACGGTAGCGCGGGTTCGCATCCGCCAGCGCATGCCGCAGGACGTCCACCGAACCGCCCCGCCCGGCCACGAATGCAGCGCCGGACAGTTCACCGCTGCCGGACACGTCCAGCACGCTGCCCGCCACGCCATTGAAGGCGTTGGCCACGATGTCGATACCGATCGGGATGTTGTTCGAGCCGGGGCCCAGCACATCGAAGTCGGCACCGTTGCGGCGCCAGCCCACACCATCCACGGTGCCGCCAAACGGCAGCTGCAGGCCCGCTCCGCTCACCGACGTCACACTGCCTGCAAGCAGGTCGACGCGGCCGGCCACATCGGCGTTGAACTTCCGGCCGCCGAGCTGCACATGGCCCCACGGCACCTGCACATTGCCGCCCTGCACCACCGTCGCCGCCACCAGCTCCAGGCTGCCGAACGCAGAGTCCGGTGCCGGTTGCGCGCCGCCTGCAATGCCATGAATGCGCAGCACGGCGTCGGGGTTCTGCCAGAACGGCTCGCCTGAAGGTCCGATGTCGGGGACGCCGGCCACGATGCGTCCCTTGGCCCGGGCTGCCGGGTACAGGCGTGCGGCGCTGATGTCGATGGAACCCGGGCTTGCCAGCGTGGAGACCAGCGAACTGCTGGCGACCGGGGCCAGCAAGCGGATGTCACCGCGGCTGCGCAGCGCGACCTGATCAAAGCCCGCCAGCCAGGTCACATCACGCAGGTCGATCAGATCGGCGCCCACCTCCAGGCGATGCTGCCGGCCGGCGTCGAGGGGCGCCTCCAGCGGGCGCAACGTGCCTTCGCCGGCCGGTTGCCACCAGCGGCCCTGCGCAAGGCGGACATACGCCGCGGCCAGTTGCAGGTGACCGCCCTCGCTGCCACCCGGGACGAAGCCGAGGTAACGCTCGCTCAAGCCCTGGATGCGCAGGCTCTGGTCCATGCGCAGATTGACATCCCCCTGCGCACGGACGTCACCGAACAGGGCCAGATGATCGAAACCACCGGCCTCGATCTGCTCCACCGACAGTCCGGCATGGCCGTACTCGAGGCGCGCAGGCAGGTCCGCCGTCTGCGCGGCGTGCTGGGTCAGTGAGATCACGCGCGGTGCCAACACGTCCTTGCCGTTTGCCGTCCTGCCGTAGGTGCCGCCACCGAAGGCAACCCCCAGGGTGCCGCCGCGCGCGCCGTCGCCGCCGGCCGCTGCGTCCAGTTCACCCTGCAGGTACAAGGCATTGCCGCTGCGCAGCACGATGCTGCCGCCATCGCTGTCCACGCGGGTGCGCCCGCTGCCATCGATATCGAGCAGCGCCGATGCACCGGAGGCATCCAGCCGCGCCCCACGCTCCACCACCACGAAGGTATCGGGTGGCAGGTGGCGTACGTTGTCCTGGTCTTCCCAGTCCAGCGCGCCCCCGATCTCGATCGTTCCGCCCTTGCGCACCTGCCCGCGCAACGTCCCGCGCGCGTCGCGCAGCGAAACGGTATCGCCACTCACGTCCAACAGCGCGCCATCGGCGATCGTCCACTGACGCTCGCGGCGTGCATCACCACGTACACCGGATGGATCAAATGACTCATCCAGGCGGATGCGGCCGCCGGCTGCCTTCAGATGACCGGCCACGCTCAGGTTGCCGGCGCTGGACAGTTCGATCGACTGGCCCGGGTCGACCTCGATCCTGGCCCCCTTGCCAACGCGCAGGTCGGCCGTGGACAGCAGATGCCCCGCGCGCAGTGTCAGGCTCGCGCCGCCACGCTGCGACACGCGACCACTGCTCGGATCGGCCTCGTACAACGGTGGCATCCAGGCCTGCACGCCCTGCTCGCGGACCAGAGCCTGCCCTGCGCCGTCGGCCAAGCGCAGCGCGGGACGTTGCACCTGCAGCGGGGTGCCCTCTTCAACCGTCAAACCGTTGTGACCGGCGATGTCATAGCCGGCGAAGCCGCTGTTGAACAGCGCTGCCTGCAATCGCAGCGAGGCTGCCGATGCTTCCGTGCCGGGCGCGCCGATGGACACCGCACCGCCGGTTGCCAATATGAAGTTGCCGCTGCCATTGCCGAGCGCGCTGAAGCGCGCGCCCTCGCCGAAGCCCAGCCGGCCGCTGCCGTCGGTGGCGACCTCGGTGCTGGCTGCGAGCAGACTGACGCTGCCGCCCTTGCCGACTCGCCCCTTGCCGTTGGCATCGATCGCACCGCCGGCATCAACCAGAATCGCTGCTCCCTCGCCCACGCCGATATCGTGGCTGCTGTTGAAGCGCACCTGTCCGCCGTCGATCCACGCCTGTACGGGACCGCCCTCCGGCGCTGCAAGCGCGTTGCTCCAGCCACCGCCAAGATCGATCCGCGCGCCGGCCGCGACATCCACCGCACCACGTCCGGACGTCAGCAATGCCGTGGGCCCGCCAAGCGCCGCAAGCAGATTTCCGGCTTCCACCTGCCCGCCGGCAATCTGCACCGTTCCACCGAAGCTGACGCGGCTTGCGGTGAGCCCAAGCCGGCCGCCCTCCTGCAACCTGAGCGTGCCATCGAGATCGATACGGCCGGCCGACGCGAGGTCCACCTGCCCCCATCGCTGCGCGCTCAGCACCTCACTGTCCAGCCACACGGTATTGCGCTGTGCGTCCCCGACCGGCGCCTGCAGCGTCCACGGCCGGGGGTCGGCCTTGAGCGCTCCAATGCGGACATTCGAGTCGAACACCGCGCTGCGCCCGCTGTTGTCAAAACGCCCGAGCCACAGCTGGGCGTTGCGGGCCGCCGCCGTCTGTGCCTGCGCATAGCCGTCCTGCCCCTGATCGGGCCGGCGCGTCTGCTGTGCGCCCTGGAAGGCCACCGTATCCACCTGGCCGTCTAGGACGGCCGTGGGCGCCGAGATCAACAGGCGGCCAGCATCGCGTCCCACGGTGTAGCCATTGTCGAAGCGCTGGCCCGGGGCAACCAGCGGATTGCGGAACGATTCGGTCACCCCCCAACGTTCCTGCTTCAGTTCATAGCCCTGGTACAGGCCGTCGTACAGCATCTCCGCCGGCGCATCGTCAAGGCGGTACAACTGGCCATCGCGGCCACGCAGCCAGCTCTGCTGCACCACGCCGGACTGCACATCCAGGCTGCCACCGGCCAGATTGATGCGCGAACCGGCGTGACTGACGACTTCCTTGCCTGCCAACTGGACGGTGCCGCCCTGCGCTGCCCATTCGCTGATCGAATGCCCCTGATTGTCCAGGTAGCCACCCACTTCCAGCAGGCCGCCGCCGGCATACCAGCGCGTGCCTTCGTAGCCACCGGTACCGGCGGCAACTTCGGTCAACTGGCGGCGGTCGATCCACACCTCGCTGCTGATCAGCCTGCCACTGTCACGATTGTCCGGCGAGTCGCGCAGCTCGTTGCCCTGCACCTTCACCTTGACGTTGTTGCTTTCCATCGCCACCTGCACACCCACCGCACCGGAGACGTCCACGCGCGCGCCATCGTCCAGATAGCTGCGCCGGCTGGCGTCGGCGATCACCTGGCCGCCGGTGGCCACTGCCAGCGAGCCGGCCTGGAAGTTCACATCGCCGCCGGAGACGACTTCGATGCGCGATTGCTCGCGGCGGTCCTGCAGGCGCGAGAGATTATCGAAGGTGCCACTGTTGCTGGCACCGCGAAGCTTGTCCTGCTCGGCCGATTCCTTGATGAGCGCGTTGCGCTGGCTGTCCAGCGCCGTGCTCTTGCCATCGTCTTCCAGCAGTACTGCCGTGGTCGAGCCGGCAGCCAGGGTCACGCTGCCGGCCGCATCGGACGCCGAGTTCAACAGGTGCACCGTACCGCGCTGGTTCAATGAGGTGGTCGCAACGGCCACTCCAGCCTGCTCGACGGTGCGGCCGGCCAGCGTGACATCGCCTTCGCGCGCCTGGATCAGGCCACTGTTGCGAACGCTGCCAGCCGTGCTGTCAGCGACGAAGCGCGGCGCGATCTCGTTGCCACGGGTGGTCGATGCAGTGTTCTGCGCCGTGCCCACGCCGCGACGGATCACGAAACTGTCACCGGCGGCCAGCTGGGCCTGCCCCTTGCGGGTTTCAATCTGGCCCGCGTTTTCCACGCTGTGGCCAGCCAGCAGCACGTAGCCGCCGCCCCGTGTCGCCGTGGTCGGTTCGTGCGTGGTGATGCGCGCACCGCGTTCAACCATGACCTTGCCCACGGCGTCGGTCAGCGCCGAGGTGTTCGCGTCGGCACTGTACAGGCCCTGCTCGCGGAACTGCACATCGCTGATGCGCGCCGCCGCCGCGACCAGGTTGCGGACATTGACCTGGCTGTTGTTGCCGAATAGCACACCGTTGCGGTTGGCCACGAACACCGTGCCATCGGCCTTCAGCTGGCCGAGAATCTGGCTGGGCCTTGCGGCAGGATCATTGACCCGGTTCAACACGGCCCAGTCGGGGTTCTGCAGGAAGTTCAGCGTGGTGTTGCCACCAATGTTGAAGGTTTCCCAGTTCAGGATCGCCTGGTCGGCGGTCTGCTCGATGTTGACCAGCACCCGCCCCTCGGTGGTCTGCGACTGGATGGCCTCACGGGCGTTGATCCAGCCACGGGTCAGCGGATTCTCGTCGACCTTCAGGCCATCCTTGCCCAGGCCATCGGCCACAACGAAGCCCGCCTCGCGGCGCGCCTGCCGTGCCTGCTCCTGCAGGCGCTGCTGCAGGGCGATGGCCTGCGCGGCCGTGCCGAGGTTGTCGATGGACTGCTGCAGTTTCTGCCGCGCCGCATCCTGCTGCTGTGCGGGCAGCTGGAACTGGATGGGCACGCCGTTGGGCATGCGCCCGCTCTGTGCCGCCGCACCCTGCGCCGCACCGCGCTCGGCAAACCAGCCGGGGCTGAATGCCTGCTGGGCCTGGCTGGCCGGGGCCACCATGCTGCCCAAGGCCACGGCGACGGCCCAGGCCATCGGGTGGCTGCGCCACAGGGCGGCAGGGAAGCGGGCGGCGGGCGAATGCGGGTGCGACATCGGGGACCTCGTCAACCTGATGGGCCGCGCTGGCGGCGGCGTGTACGGATGGGCCTGCGCGAGACACGCCCTGCACCTCATAGACGGTGGCGGCGGCGTGAAGACGACAGGCACATCCCGGTCATGCAGCGGACATACGCAGAAGGCGCCGGCATTGCTGCCGGCGCCCTTGTGCATCTCCTGCAACTACAGAAGCAATGGCAGTTACAGCGGACGACCGATGCCCGAGCAGGTGCTCGGATTGTTCACCGCACCGGCATTGCTGGCGGTGGCGAAGCGGGTACGGACCGCATCACGCCAGGTCTTGGTCAGCGGAATGAACTTGTGCGCGCGGATTGCGTCGTCGTTCGGACCCTTCTCGACGCCATTGGCATCGACGACACTGCCGTAGTGACGTGCCAGGAAGGCACGCACGTTGGCGCCCACAGTGCCATTCTTGTAGCACTGGCCGAACACGAAGTTGGTGTAACCGGCAATCGGATAGCCCGCGTTCGGGTTGCCGAACACCGGCACCCAGTTCGCCGGGTTCTCGGCGGCGGCACCGGTCGGCGGCGCAGCGGTTTCCAGCGTGGCCTGCACACTCACTTCATCCGGCGAGAAGCCCTTGACCTTGGCGATCTTGGTGGCATCGGTCAGGCTCGGGATCACGTCCGGACCGACATAGCCGACGCGGCCGTCAACGGCATAGACGGCGTTGTACAGCGCGGTGCCACCGGTGGCCGGGGCAGCGATGAAGTTCGACGGCACGCTGGTGAACAGGTTGGCGAAGGTCGACTGCACCGAGAATGCCGGCACGCCGTTGGTCAGCTTCAGGTTGGTACCCGACACGTCAGCCGGCTGGCAGGCGCTGGTCAGGAAGCGGGTCAGCAGTTCGCTGGTGCCGCTGCTTTCGCCGCGGTAGACGACCTGGATGGCGCCGGTACGGCCCAGGCCCGCCAGCTGGCTCCAGTTGTTGATCTTGCCGGAGAAGATGCCGCAGATCTGGGTGACCGACAGGTCAACCGCCGAACCGGCCTTGTTGAACGGAATGGTGACCGAGGTGGCGACCGACGGGATCTGCACCAGTGCGCCATAGCGGTTGGCGTCGCCGGACACGTTGTAGGTGCTGTTGTAGGTGCTCAGCTCGGTGCTGTTCAGCACCGAATCGCTACCGGCGAAGTGCACGGTGCCGGTGGTGGAGAACAGCGCCGAATTGTTTTCCAGGAAGGCCTTCTTGCCAGTGCCCGAACCGGTCACGGCATAGCTGAAGTTGGCCGGCAGGATGCTGTCGGCCTGGCCCTTGTACAGGTCGGCCGGCAGCGAAGCGCCGCCGCCGGTGACGGCGGTCTGGGCCGAAGCGGCACCAGCAGTGGCCAGCAGCGCGGTAGCAACCAGCGCGGCCAGGGTCTTGTACTTGTTCATGATCTTCTCCTGAAGGGTTTACTGCGAAGGGAAACGCCAAGGGAGGAACGGTCACTACACGCCTGCTGCCGCCGAGGGCCTCCCAGCCCACTCTGCGGCGACGTGTCCATGCTGGTCCGCACCGATGACAGGCCGCTTAAGAAACCTGTGGAAGATCGAAAAAAGGTGTGGAGGATTGTGTGGAGAATCGAAGTCGCCGACCGGGTAGAGTCGACTGTCAGTCGACCCTACCCGTGATGCGCGTTGCGCATCACTGCACCAACTGGTTCATTTCCATGATCGGCATCAGCACGGCCAGCACGATCGTCAGCACCACGCCGCCCATCACCAGGATCATGGTGGGTTCCAGCAGCGCGGTCAGCGCCATCGCGCGACGCTCGATCTCCCGCGAGATCGTCTGCGCGGCGCGATCCAGCAACAGCGCCAGCGAACCGGTCTTTTCGCCACTGGCCACCAGATGCACCAGAATCGGCGGATACACCTTCTGCACTTTCAATGCAGAGCCCAATGCAGCGCCTTCGCGTACGCGCGCGGACACGTCATCGGCACAACGCGCCAGCAGCGCATTGCCCACGGTCTGCCGGGCAGCTTCCAACGCGCGCAGCAGCGGCACGCCGGCATCCAGCAGGATCGCCAGCGTCGAGGCGAAGCGCGCACTGTCCACGCCCAGCACGAAACGCCCGACCATCGGCACCCGCAGCAGCATCGCGTCCCAGCGCAGGCGCAGCTCGGGCTTGCGCAGGGCCAACCCCCAGGCCACCACCAGCGCAGCGATGCCCAGCCCCACCCACACGCCCCAGCTGCGCACGAAGGCGCTGGCCGCCAGCATCACCTGGGTCAGCATCGGCAGCGTCTGCCGCGCCTGTACGAACGCTGTCACCACCTGTGGCACCACGTAGCTGAGCAGGAAGATCACGATCGCCACCGACACCAGGCTGATCGCCGCCGGATAGATGAAGGCGGTCAGCACCTTGGCCTGCAGCGCATTGCGTTCTTCGATGTAGTCGGCCAAACGCTCCATCACCCGTGCCAGGTCGCCTGAGTCTTCACCCGCACCCACCAGTGCCCGATAGATCGGTGGGAAATCGCGCGGCCGTGCGGCCAGGGCCACGGTCAGGCGCTGGCCGGCACGCACGTCGGCGCGTACCGCGGTGAGTGCCTGGGCAACATGCGGGCGCTCGGCCTGCTCGATCACCGCACTCAATGCGCCTTCCAACGGCAGGCTGGCGGCCAGCAGGCTGGCCAGCTGGCGGGTGGCCCAGGCCAGCTCGCTGGCGGACAGCCGACGAGCGCCCCAGCCACTGCCGGCACTGCGAGCCGCACTCACCTGCACAGGGGTCAGCCCGCGCCCACGCAGCAGCTGGCGCGCACCGCGCGGGCTGTCGGCATCCAACTGGCCCTTCTCGATGCGGCCCTGCGCGTTGGCAGCCTGGTAGTCGAACAATGCCATGCGGGCCTCAATCGTCGCCGGTGACGCGCAGGATCTCTTCCAGCGTAGTCACTCCGCTGTAGACCCAGCGCTGGCCGTCCTGCCGCAAGGTCCGCATGCCGGCACGCCGGGCCGCCTCGCGCAGCGCAGGCTCGCCCTGCCCTTCATGGATCAACGCGCGCACGCGGTCGTCGACTACGAACAGTTCATGGATGCCGGTTCGCCCCCGATAGCCGCTGTTGGCGCAGGCCGCGCAACCGACCGCGCGCCACACGGTTCGGCCCTCGCCATCCATCTCGGCGCGCCGACACTGCGTGCACAGCCGCCGCACCAGCCGCTGCGCCAGCACGCCGCGCAACGAAGAGGCCAGCAGGAACGGCTCCACCCCCATATCGGCCAGACGGGTTACCGCCGAGATCGCATCGTTGGTATGCAGCGAAGCGAGCACGCCATGGCCGGTCAGCGACGACTGCACGGCGATCTGCGCGGTTTCCAGATCTCGGATCTCGCCGATCATGATGGTGTCCGGATCCTGGCGCAGGATCGCGCGCAACGCGGTGCCGAAGCTCATGCCGATGCGCGCGTTGACCTGGATCTGGCCGATGCCAGCGAAGTCATACTCCACCGGGTCCTCCACGGTGAGGATGTTGCTGGTGCTGCTGTCGAGCTGACCCAGTGCCGCATACAGCGATGTGGTCTTGCCGCTGCCGGTCGGCCCGGTGACCAGCACGATGCCATGCGGCTGCCGGATCAATCCGGTGAACGTCGCCAGGGTGTCATCGGCCATGCCGAGGCGCTGCAGCTGCATCCGGCCGGCATCCTTTTCCAGCAGGCGCAGCACAGCACGCTCACCGTGCCCCGTCGGCACCGTGGAAACACGGATATCCAACGGACGCCCGCCCACGCGTATCGCAATGCGCCCGTCCTGCGGCAGGCGCTTCTCGGCAATATCCAGGTGGGCCATGATCTTGATACGCGACACCAGCGCTGCGTGCAGCGCGCGGCGTGGCTGCACCATGTCGCGCAAGGCGCCGTCCACGCGGTAGCGCACCACCGAATGGGTCTCGAACGGCTCGATGTGCAGATCGCTGGCGCCATCGCGTGCCGCTTGGGCCAGCAGCGCGTTGATCATGCGGATCACCGGCGCATCGTCCTGCGCATCCAGCAGATCGGTGACCTCCGGCATGTCCTGCATCAGCCGGTCCAGATCGACTTCGCTTTCGGCGGCACCGACCACGGCAGCGGCATCGCCGCCGTCACGATACTGTTCACCCAACCGCTGCTGCCAGGTCGCGGCGTCCAGCGCCTGGAAGGGCAGCGGGCCATGCCGGCGGCGCAGTTCGGCCACGGCCCACGCCGCGGTGTCGGCGGTGCCCAGCAACACGGGCTCGCCGCCCGCGTCGCACAGCATCACGCCATGGCTGCGCACCCAGGCGTACGGCAGCGGCGCGGCGGCGCTCACGGCCCGATCACCAGTTCCGGCGTGTAACCCAGCCCGCGCAGCTGCTGCAGTGCCGGGTCCAACGTCGCCGGATCGCGCGGCAGTCGCACGCGAAGGCGCTGCCCGCTCCCGCCCGGTGTCGCCTCGGCATAGGCCTGCAGGCCCAGAGCCCGCACCTGCGCCACGCCCTGGCTGGCACGTGCCGGGTCCAGCCCCTGCGCGAACTGCACCAGCTGCGCATCGCCCTCACCGGCCGGATACAACGCGGCCAGGCTGGTGTTCTGCAGCGGCTGGCCCTGCCCGTCGCGCGCATTGCCCTGGCCGAGTACAGACAGGTCCTGCGGCGGCAGCTGCGGTGCGGACAGCGCCGGCAATGCCCAGCTCTGTACCGGCTGCGCGCCGGCCTGCGCGTTGCGCATGTAGTCGTAGCGGTCGCGGGTCAGGCGCTGGCCGGCGGCGGGGTCACGCACTACGTGCGGGCGCAGGAACACCATCAGGTTGGTCTTGGAGCGCTTGCGCGTATCACTGCGGAACAGCGCCCCCAGCACCGGGAGCTTGCCCAACCCCGGCACCGCATCACGACCGTGGCTGACGTTGTCCTCCAGGAGGCCACCCAGGACCATGATCTGGCCATCATCCAGCAGCACGCTTGTGTCCAGTGCGCGCTTGTTGGTGATGATGCCTGCGGCACTGTTGGCGCTCTGCGCGTCGATGCTGCTGACCTCCTGGTAGATGTCCAGCTTCACCGTGCCACCTTCGGAAATCTGCGGTCGCACTCTGAGCTTCAGGCCCACGTCCTCGCGCACGATGGTCTGGAACGGGTTGTTGCTGCCGCCACCGCCGTCGGTTACGTAGCGGCCGCTGACGAACGGCACGGTCTGGCCGACCATGATGCTGGCCGCCTCGTTGTCCAGCGTCATCAGGTTCGGCGTGGACAGGATGTTGGCGCCGCCCTTGCTCTGCAGCGCGTTGGCCAGCGCTTTCATGTTGAGGATCTGGCCGACACCGGGCAGGTTGATGGTGCCGTCGATCACGCCGATCTTCAGGCCATCCTTGGGCAGCACGTCCAGCGTGGTGCGCGCGGTGGTGTTCAGCCCGCTGCCGCCGGTGGCACCACCGAAGTGGGTGCCGCCAAAGGTGCGGCCATTGCCCAGCATCCACTGCACGCCCAGCTCGGCCGCATCGGTCTGGTTGACCTCTACGATCAGGCTCTCGACCAGCACCTGTGCCCGGCGCTGGTCGAGCTGGTCGATCACCCGCCGCAGGTTGCGGTACACCGGCTCCGGCGCCGAGATCAGCAGCGTGTTGGTGGCCACGTCCGCCTGCACCGAGATGCCGTTCTGGCTGAAGCCGGTGCTTCCCGCATCGATCGGGTCACGACGGCCCGGGTCCAGGCGCTGCGATTCCAGCGCATTGCCTCCGGTCTTGGCCTGCTGTGGCTGCGAAGGCTGCGCGGGCGTGGAACGATTGGCGTCACCCGGCAGTGGTGTGATGCCTTCATTGCTGCCCATTGCCGGTGCATCGCTCTGCCCGGCCACCACGCCCCGCAGCACACCGGCCAGCTGGTTGGCCTGGGCATTGCGCAGGTAGACCACATGCAGGTTGCCGGACTCGTCCTGGGCACGGTCCAGCTTCTCCACCAGCTGCCGCGCCAGGCGGGTGCGGCCGGGACTGCTCGAACGCAGCAGCACGCTGTTGCTGCGCGGGTCGGCCATCACTACCACCTTCTGGCTGGGCTCGGCGCCCTGCGCATCCAGCAGTGGCGCCACCATCGCCGCGACGTCAACGGCAATGCCCTGCTGCAGCTTCACCACATCGGTGTCCATGCCAGCCGGTGTATCGACGCTGGCGATCACCCGCGCGATGCGCTCCAGGTTGTCGGCGTAGTCGGTGATCACCAGGGTGTTGTTGCCTGGATTGGCAGTGATCGGATTGTCCGGGCTGATCATCGGCCGCAGCAGCGCTACCAGTGCGGCCGCATTCTCGTAGCGCAGCGCGAAAGTGCGCGTGGCGACCTCGCCCCCTGCACCACCGCTACCGACCCGGCCACCGAGCAGCTTGGCATCGGCCTGCGGCACCACCCGGCTGACGCCTCCGTTCTCGACCACCGCGAAGCCACGCATGCGCAGTGCGCCCAGCAGCAACTGGTAGGCCTGGGTACGGCTGACCGGGCCGTCGGAAACCACTGTCATCTTGCCGGTCACCCGTGGGTCGACCAGGAACTGGCGTCCGGTGAAGCGTGCCGCCATGCGCAACACGCCACCGATATCGGTATCCACCAGGTTCAACTGCACCGGCTCATCGCGGGCGTCCTGCGCCAGCACCGGCGCCGGTGCGTGGGCCATGCACACGATCAGGGCCAGTGCGGTACTGCAGGCAAGGCTGCGCATCACCCTCATGGATGCGCACCCACGTTGAGCGCCATCACGATGTTTCCGGAAATCCGTGCCGCCGGCATGTTCGCATCCCCTGTGCGTGTCAGTTGCAGCTGCTGCAGTTCGATGGCCGGATCGGCCAGCACGGGCAGCAGCCAGTTCCACAGCGCGTCAGCGGGCACCGCCTGAACCTGCAGGTGCCAACGCCCGTCGCGCGCTTCGATATGCAGTCCGTCGGCGAGTCCGGCCGACCTGATTCCGTCACGCAACCTGGCCATCGTCGGGCGCTGCCCCTGCGCCTGCTGCTGGCGCTCGCGTGCCTGCAGCAGTGGCGCCAGGACACGCGCCTGCGCCTGCAGCCGCGGCAGCTCGGCCTGCCAGTGCGTGCGCTGCTTCAGCAGCGGCTCCAGCCACAACATCCAAAGACCCGCCGCCAGCAGCGCCACCACCATCACCCACAGCATCAGCCGGTCGCGCGGTGGCAGGCGTTGCCAGCGCTGCTGCACGCCCGTCATTCCCGCGACCAGCCGCAGGGTCCGGGTCGTCACTGTCCAGCTCCGCTCACCCGCAGGCGTCCGCCGGCTTCGCGCGCCAACTGCAGTCCCTGCGCCTGGACCGCTTGCTGCCAATGCTCAAGCCGCTGCGGATCGTCGGCCAATGCCTGGGCGTCGGCATCCAGCTCCATGTCCAGCTGCCCGGGCTGGTAATGCAGGCTGCGCACCTGTCCCGCCAGCGCGGGAACCGCCTGCAGCATGCCGGCTACCTGACGCTGCAGCGGCGGCAACGGCGGCGCCGGCAGTGGCACGGCCAGTGCTCGCCTTGCCTGCAGCACCGGGTCCACCACGTCGGTGATCTCCGGGAAGCGTGCGCTGAACTGGCGTGCCATGTCCTGTTGCAGGGCCTCGCCCTCACTTCGCCACCGCAAGACCTGCAATTGCAGACCGAGCGCGGCCAGCAACATCGCCGCCAATGCCAGCCCGATCGCAAGCCGCGGCGCTTTCTGGCCCACCCTGGGCAGCGGCAATGACCAGCCTGGCAAAGGGCCAGAGGCCTGCCGTTCATGGGGGATGGCCGTGGCGGGCAGACGTTCCGGCCATGTCGGCGGTACACCATCGATCCACTGCACGGCCTGCATGCCGGCCTGTTGCAGGCGCACGGCCAGCGCCTGCATCACCGCACAGGCATCACGTCCGCCATACCATTGAACGAAACCCCGATCGCGCCCGCTGCGTACCAGCAGGTGCTCGCCGCTGACCTGCAGCGTGGCATGGCCGTCCTGCCAGGGCAGCAGCAGCGGCGTCGGATACAGCGCCTGCAACCGCAGTGCACACGAAGCCAGCAGCTGCTGGGCCTGCAGGATCGCCTGCTGGCCCAGCCAGGCCACAGGAACCGTGCCGTCCGCCGCCTGCGCACCGTGGGCCAGCACCACCTCCTGCAGGTCATCCAGAAGCATCGCCTCCACCTCACCCTGCAGCGCCGACTGCAGGCGGCGCCCGGACAACGGTGGCAGCTGCAGTTCCAGCATGATCAGGTCATTCGGATCGAGGCAGGCATGCACCACGGCCTGCGGATGCCGCAGGCCCAGCGCCGCCAGCGTGTCGCGCCCGTGCGCCAGCACCTCGCCCTTGTGCAGCTGCGCCCAGTCCACCGCGCTTTCACCGCGCAGACGCTCAAGCGCCGGCAGGCGCACCCGAAGCTGCACGGTCATGCGCCGATCCTCGTCCACACGCGCTGCACACGCACGCCATCGTCGCGGTACTCGCGCCAGAGCAGCGCGCGAAAATCAACCGCGCTGCCGTCAGCCTGCACCTGGCCGACGGCCAGGAACCACTCGCTATGGATACCCAGGGGAAGCACGGCCATCTGTTCGTTGCTCAGTTGGAGTCGGTTGGCGATGTCGCCGCGATTGAGCAGCCAATGACCAGCGTCGCGCTCACCGAGCAGCGCCTGCAGCCGTGCCGGATCGACCGCAGGCGTCACCGCCTGCAGAACGCGCAGGTCGCTGGTGTTGGCGTTGACCAGGGTCTGCGCCGGCAGCACCACGGTGCGACGCGCCAGCGCCTGCAACGCCAATGGATCGGCACCCGGCAGCGCCTGTTCGATCAGTGATTCACGCGACAGCGGCGCCTGCGCCGGGATGTCGCCATCGCGCAGGCGTGCCTGGATATGGTCCGCCGCCGAGGCACAGGCACCCTGTCCCATCCCCTGCCCGGCGCACAACGCGATGAACGCGCGCCGCGCCTCAGGGTCCGGCTGGCCATGGGCCAGCAGATTGCGCAGGTTGAACATCGACTGGGCATCGACCAGTTGCAGCTGCACCGGCAGCGGTGCCTGAAGCTGCAAGGGACGCGCCCAGCGGCCGCTGCGCACCGTGGTCAGCTGTTCCTTTACATCCTCACGCAGCTGCTGGGCCGCACGCTCCAGCGTTGCGTCCACCGCCATGCGCACCTGCGCGCGCAGCTGGTCGCCCCGCAGCGCGCGCAGCTGGGCCGACTGCCGGGTCAGCAGTGCCGTGGCAATCACCGCCACCAGCGCCACCACCAGCAGGGCGACGATCACCGCCATGCCACGTTGACGGACACTTGAAACAGAAGGCATCCGGGCTGACATCGGCCTGCCTCACAGCTGCCAGGAGCCGATGTCCGCGTTCCCGGCGTCGCCCCCGGGCTTGCTGTCCGCACCCAGCGAGAACACATCGATGTCGCCGTGGGTGCCGGGAATCTGGTACTGGTAAGGATGGCCCCACGGATCATTCGGGAGGCGGTCCAGATAGGGCGTGACCGGCATCGCACCACTGCCCTGCGGGGGCTTCACCAGTGCCTGCAGCCCTTGCTCGGCGCTGGGATAGCGCCCATTGTCGAGCTTGAACAACTTCAACGCCTGCATCAGCGCCGCGATGTCCTGTCGCGCCGCGACCACGCGTGCCTGGTCGGGGCGATCCATCAACCGTGGCACGATCAACGCGGCGAGGATGCCGATGATCACTACCACCACCATGATCTCGATCAGGCTGAAGCCCTGCTGCCGAGCCCTGCAACCGCGAACCTGCCTTGCCATTGTTCCGCCCTCGTCATCCTGGAAGAGACCGCTGCGCCATGGTCAGCGGTGCATGTGTCAGTACGATAAACATCCGCGTGCAATTCGCTGCGCGGGCGCCTGAGCAGACGCTCGTGCGGCCCGTACCCGTGCCGCCTCGATCAGTTGCGGCGGCACGCTGGCCAGCGTTTCGTCGATGCACGCACGCAGCAACGGATGCACGCACGCCTGCAGCAGGCGCACGCACTGCATCGGCGACCACGCGGTACCGTGGTCGAGGCCAATGAACATCCTGTATGCCTGGTGGTAGCGCAGGTCGTCGTACACGCGCTGCGCGCCGCTGAGATCACGCACGACCACCAGCAGGGCCGCACGTTGCAGCAGCCGCGTATCGCCGGCATCAAGCGGCAGCGCGCCCATGGCCGGGTCGGGCCAGGGGCGCAGGTGCAGATCGAGGGCGCTCCGCAATGCCGCCAGTGGATGCGCACTGCTGTCCAGCGCAGCCCAACGCGCCGCGTCCGCCCAGGCATCGCTGGACAGCATCCAGACCCATGAATGTCCATAGCGTTGCACGTTCAGTGGGGCGTGCCGCGCCTGCTCCAGCGACTGGCTCAGGTGGCGATCCAGCTCCAGCATGCTGATCCTGCGACTGTCTGCCATCGGCGCCGCCCATGCTCCGCGACGCGTGGTGCGTCGTACTCTGGAGAAGACGTCAGCAAGGCAGGTGAAGCGACACCGGGAACGTAACGCTGTGCGCTGGTTGGTGCTTCATCGGCAACGTCATCGCAGCGCCATCCGCTTGCAGGCTTCACGCTGCAGGCGTGGCGCGTCACCGCCGCAGCGGCGGGCCAACATCGCCACGTCGCTGCGCGCGGCGAATGCGACCCATGCATCGGTCATGTCCACGTCATCGCACCATGACGCCATCGCGACGCGCAGCGCCGGCAGCTGCCAGCCCTCCATCAGGCCGTGGCTGCCTGCCACGAACCAGTGCCACAGCCGGTGGTGCAGCACCTGCTCGTGCAGCTGCACGAGATCGTCAACGCCATGCATGTCCATCAGCAGCAACGCGCGCGCAAGCGCCGCAGGTGGCAGTGCCCCGCTTTCAGGCAACGGCAACAGCTGCTGCTGCAGCCGCAGCAGCATCGCCAACGGATGCGACTGCGGGTCGAATTCCAGCAGCACGGCCTGCTGCCGCCACTGCGCGTCGGACACCACGCACACCCACGGCGAGCCGTACCGGTGCACCATCAGGGGGCGCCGCTGCGTGGTTTCCAGCAACGCCGACAGATTGCGGCGCAGATCCAGCACGCCGATGGTCTCGTTGCGCATCCCTGGCTTCTCCTTGCTTGCAACAGCCCTGCGCGGTGCGCACGGCCAGCGTCTTCATCTAACCAAGGACGGCAATGCCACCGGGAAAGCGACGCAACGCCAGCGACATCGTCAACCGAAGCTGCTCCAGCGCCGCATCCGGATCATCAATGCGGAAGCGCCCGCTCACCGGGGCGCGCGCCAGCGCCGATTCACCCAGCAACACCTGTCCACGCCGGTAGCGATTGATTTCGTCGACCACCTCGCGCAGCGGTGCGCGGCGGAACACCAGCATGCCTTCGGTCCAGGCGCTCACTTCCGAGGCCACGGCCTCGGCCACCACGCCACTGAGACGCTCGTCGTACCGGGTCTGCTGGCCGGCCTGCAGCTGCAGCCGGCCCTGCGGGTGCTCGATGCGGGCGCTGCCGTGCAGGCAGGTCACCCGCACCTGCCCCTGGGTGTTGCGCACGTCCAGGCGCACCGCACCTTCATCGGCGATCACGCAGCCTGTACCCGCAAACAGCGCCAGGCGCAGGCCGGCGCGGGTCTCGATCGCGGCCTGGCCCTGCACCAGTTCGAAACCTTCACCCTGCGCGTCAGCGCGCCGGCGCAGGCTGCTCTGCGTATCCAGTTCGATCTTCAGTTGCGGCGAAGGCGCGATCTGCAGCCGTTCACCGGTTCCGGTATGGAAATCGGCCGCCATCGCCGCCACCGACGGCCACATCCCCAGCGGTGGGCGGATCGCTGCCACTACGGCCAGGCTGGCCGGCGCCGCGATGGCGGCACCGAGGAAGGCACGGCGGCTCCAGCGCTGGGCGGGCGTCGGCGCGACAGGCTGCCGTGCCTCTGCAGGTAGCTGCTCGCCCGCCAGGCGTACCTGCTCCCATTGCCGGCGCGCACGGCCGAACGCCTCGCGATGATGCGGGTCCGCCTCACACCATGCGCGGAACCTGTCTCCATCGGCGGCGGTGGCTTCGCCCGAGGTCAACCGCACCACCCACGCGTGGGCCTGACGCTCGACGGCATCCAGCGGGCGTTGCGGGCGATCGTCAGGATCCATGAGGGCTCATGCCGGTCCCGCACGCTGCGGGGTTCTGCTCGGCGTCAAAGTGTAGACGGATGCCGCCGCTCAGAACCGCACCTGGCGTCCCTGACCGCTGCGCTCGGCCAGGTAGTCCTGGGCCGCCTTCAGTTCGCGCTGCACCAGCCGCAGCGACACACCGAGGTGATCGGCCACGTCCCGCTGCTGCAGGCCATCCACACGGATTGCCAGCAGGATGCGCCGGCGGCGCTCGGGCATGCGCTGCAGCAGCCCGACCATGTCCTCCAGCGCGAACTCCAGTTCGGCAGCCTGTGCCGGGCCCGGTGACGGGTCGGCCATGTCCATCAGCGTGTCCACCTCCTCCAGGCTCAGCAGCCGGTGGTCGGCACGTTGGCGGTCTATCACGGTGTTCATGGCCATGCGCAGCAGGTAGGCCGCTGGATTCTGCACGGCGTCCAAGCGGTCACGACGCGCGCTCAGGCGCATCCAGGTGTCCTGCAATGCATCGCCGGCCAGCTCCTCCGAACCCAGCTTGCGCACCAGCCGGCGCTTCAGCTCGTCATAGGCACCCAGAAGGTGGTCCATCAGGTCAACTGCCCCAGCCGTACCGTTGCTCATGTTCGAATCCTTGAAGTCATGGAAGGGGGGCGCGCCGGCCACAGTCGTGGTCGGCGCCGGAAGGGCGGATCTGCAGCGTCACCGGCTGCGGCAGCGCGGCGGCATCGGCTGCCACCGTCAGCGCCTGCAGCGCCTGCAGCAGGCGTGCATCGCGACGGGCATTGCCACTGCCGGAAAGCAGTTCGGGGGAATGCACCTGGCCGTCACTGCCAACCCTGAAACGCAGGGTCGCGGCATAGCGACCTGGAGCCAGCTCGGGATCGTTACAGAACGCAGCCCGCAGGCGTTGCTGCAGGCCACCGTAGCGACGGCGCCGCTCGGCATCGGGAAGTTCCGGGCCAACGCCGGGTTCGGCCGTGGAGGACGTGCTCCGACGCAGCACCACCCGCTGGTCGCCGATCACCTCGGCCTTGATGCCGGAATCCTGCAACAGAACCTGCAAGGCCGGCAGCGGCGCAAGGCTTTCGCGAAGCGCGTGACTGTTGCGGCCCGCGGCAAGCTCGCCCGGGTACATCACCGACCAGCCACTGATGACGCTGAAGCGCTCGATCGCCTGTTCCAGCGGCTGCGCGGGGATGTCGTAGGCATGGACACCGCCCTGGGCTGCCGCGGCAAAGGCCAGCAGCAGCCATCCAGCGATGGCCAGCCTCCACGTTCTGATCGCATGGTGTCCATTCAGCCCCCTGACGTCGAACACATGACCCTCGGCAGCGACAGCAGCTGCAAGCGGATCAAACCGTACCGGGAGCACATGTCATTGCGATGACTGCCGCGCACTGCCAACGGACGGGCCAGGTTCGCTGGAGCCAGTCACGAATCAGGAGTCAACGAATCGAACAGACATGTTCATCTGCTCCTGGGGTGAGAGCCCGTTGCTCAGCCACGGGATCCGGCCCCGTGCCGACCCCACCGTGTCGACCAAGGTCGACACCCACCAAGAACAACGCATGCCGTTCCGGCAGATCGCGGGAAGCTGAAAGGCGGCGTGGCGGTATGGCCAGGCAGGACCGTTGGCGCCATGGATGGCGCCATCGAGCCCCCAAGGACGGGTTTACGGCGTGTCCTGCCTGACCATACCGCCCCGCCGCCCCAGGCAGTATCGCCGTTGCTGTTGCTGTCGCTCCTGAAGGTTGCCGGCCAGCGGCCGGCACTACCCGCGGGCGCCGGGTGCAACCCGGCCGCAAACCCCATTCCTCAAAGCGGCAGCTGGGTCGTCTGCTTGATCCGCTGCATCGGAATCTCGGTCTTGGTGTTCTGCACCCCGGCAATCCGGTTCAGGTGCTGCATCTGGAACTGCCGGTAGGCATCAAGATCGGCCACCGCCACCCGCAGCAGGAAATCGCAGACACCAGCCATCAGATGGCATTCAAGCACTTCCGGGAAAGACTTGATGCTGTTGAATGGCATCAACGCAACCCGATTTCGCGATCGGAGCGCTAGCATGGGCCATCCCCACCTCGTTGTGCCGTTCCATGGACGCCCGTACCACCCTCCCCCTGCCCGACACCTGCGATACCGCGCCACGTGCCGAATTCCTGCGCGGCCTGCGCGCCGCCGTGCCCGTGATGATCGGCTTCATTCCCTTCGCCCTGGTGCTTGGCGCCCAGGCCGCCCAGAAAGGCCTGAGCGCACTGGAAGTGCCACTGATGACCGGCCTCAACTTCGCTGGCGGCTCGGAGTTCGCCGCCGTCGAACTGTGGACCTCGCCACCGCACATTGCACTGATCGTGGCCATCACCGCGCTGGTCAACAGCCGTCACCTGCTGATGGGCGCCAGCCTGGCCCCGCTGCTGCAGCACCTGCCGCGCCGCCGCGTGCTGCCGGCCCTGTTCTTCATGTGCGACGAAAGCTGGGCGATGGGCGTGGCCGATGCGCGCCGACGCGCGCTTGGCTTCAGCCTGGCCTACTACCTGGGCGTCTCGGCCGGCCTGTACACGGTCTGGGTAGCCTGTACGGCACTCGGCGCGATCGTTGGCCCGATGCTGGGCGACATCCACGCCTACGGCTTCGACATGGCCTTCCCCGCCGTGTTCCTGGTGCTGCTGCGTGGCATGTGGCAGGGCATGAAGGCCGCACGTCCGTGGCTGGTCAGCCTGGTGGTTGCCGCTGCGACCTACCTGCTGGTGCCAGGTGCGTGGTACGTGGCCAGCGGCGCAATGGCCGGCCTGGCGGCTGCCTGGCTGCTGGCGGAGGACGGCGCATGACCTTCAACGGCCTGATCCACTGGACCTCGGTGCTGACCATCGTGCTGATGGCTGCCGCCACCTACCTGACCCGCATCGTCGGCTTCCTCGCGCTGCGCAACCGCACGTTGAGCAAACGCGCCGTGACCGTGATGGAAGCCGCACCGGGCTGCGTGCTGATCTCGGTGATCGCCCCGGACTTCGTCGCCGACAAGCCGGCCGACCTGGCCGCACTGGCGATCACCCTGCTGGCCGCCACGCGGCTGTCGATGCTGCCGACGGTGCTGATCGGCGTGGTCTCGGCGGGTGTGCTGCGCTATCTGATGGGGTAGCTACCGGTACGCCGGGCAACGCCCGGCGCACTGTAGTGGCGCCGCAGTGCAATCACGTGCTGCTGCTTGCCGCCAGCAGGCACAGGCTGCGCGGCTGCAGCGTCCAGGCGCCTTCCCCATCCGGTTCCAGCGACGTTTCCTCTGTCTGCAGGAGTACGCGGCGGAACGACAACGCTTCATCCGATGCGCAGAACCGCTGCGGCTGGTCCCCGGCGTTCAACAGCAGGGCCAGGCTGACATGCCGCCCGGGCTCGCGCAGGCCGCTGTCCGGACTGCGACCGTCCAGCACGATCAGCAGCGCACGCAGTGCCGGGTCATGCCAGTCCGCCTCTTCCATGCTGCGGCCGTCAGGATGCCGCCAGTCGATATCGCGCAGGCCCAGCGCTTCATCGTATTCACCGCGCAGGAACCGGTTCCGGCGCAGCAGGCCATAACGACGGCGCAGCGACAGCGCCCGCCGCACGAACGCCACCTGCGCCTGGGCTGCCGGCTGCGCCGCACGCTCCCAGTCGATCCAGCTCAGTGGATTGTCCTGGCAGTAGGCGTTGTTGTTGCCCTGCTGCGAATGGCCGAACTCATCCCCGGCGAGCAGCATCGGGGTGCCCTGCGCCAGCAGCAGCGTGGCCAGCAGGTTGCGCATCTGCCGCGCACGGATGGAGAGAATCTCCGGATCATCGGTCTCACCCTCCACGCCATGGTTGCTGGAAAGGTTGTGGGAATGGCCATCACGGTTGTCCTCGCCGTTGGCCTCGTTGTGGCGATCGTTGTAGCTGACCAGATCGTGCAGGGTGAATCCATCATGCGCCGTCACCAGATTGATGCTGGCCGACGGCCGCCTGCCGTGGTGTTCGAACAGGTCGGCCGAGCCGGTGAAGCGCGTGGCAAACTCCGCCAGCTGGCCGCCATCGCCGCGCCACAGCGCGCGCACCGTATCGCGGAAGCGGTCATTCCATTCGGCCCAGCCCGGCGGAAACTGGCCCAGCTGATAGCCGCCCGGGCCGATGTCCCAGGGCTCGGCAATCAGCTTCACCTGGCTCAGGATCGGGTCCTGGCGTACCGCATCGAGGAAGCTGCCCGAAGCGTCGAAGCCATGCCGTTCGCGGCCGAGGATGGTTGCCAGGTCGAAGCGGAACCCATCCACCCGCATCTCGGTCACCCAGTAGCGCAGAGAGTCCATGACCATGCGCAGCGCACCGGCATTGGTCAGGTCGAACGTGTTTCCGGTGCCAGTATCGTTGATGTAGTAGCGGCGATCATCGGCCAGGCGGTAGTAGCTGGCGTTGTCGATGCCCTTGAAGGACAGCGTAGGGCCCAGCTCGTTGCCTTCGGCCGTGTGGTTGTAGACCACGTCCAGGATGACCTCGATGCCCGCGTTGTGCAGGCGCGCGACCATCTGCTTGAACTCGGCCACGGTGCCCAGCGACAGATAGCGTGCCTGCGGCGCGAAGAAGCCGATGGTGTTGTATCCCCAGTAGTTGCGCAGCCCGCGCTCGAGCAGCTGCTGGTCATCCACGTAGGCATGCACTGGCAGCAGCTCGATGGCGGTCACCCCCAGCTGGCTGAGGTGATCGACCACTGCGTCATGACGCAGGGCAGAGAAGGTACCGCGCTCGGCCTGCGGGACGTCGGGATGCTGCATGGTCAGTCCGCGCACGTGGGCTTCGTAGATCACGGTCCGGTCCCAGGGCGTGGCAGGTGCACGCTCGACACCCCAGCTGAAGGCCGGGTCGATCACGGCGCAGCGCGGCATGTAGGCGGCGCTGTCGCGACGGTCGAAGCTGAGGTCACCATCGCGGTGGCCCAGGGTGTAGCCGAACAGGTGTGGGGCCCACTTCAGTTCGCCGACAATCTGCTTGGCGTAGGGGTCCAGCAGCAACTTGTTGGGATTGAAGCGATGGCCTTCCTCCGGAGCATAGGGACCATGCACTCGGTAGCCATAGCGCTGGCCGGGCCGCACGTCCGGCAGGTAGCCGTGCCAGATCTCGTTGGTGTACTCGGGCAGCGCGATACGCTCGACTTCACGGTTGCGCGCGTCGAACAGGCAGAGTTCCACCCGGGTAGCATGCCGCGAGTACAGCGCGAAGTTCACGCCCAACCCGTCCCAGGTCGCCCCCAGCGGGAATGGCCGGCCTTCGCGCACCCGTGAGGTCTGCGTCCACTTACGGCTCGCCATCGGTGCCCTCCTCCCCGCGCGCAGCAGCAATCTCGGCTTCCACCAGGCGCTCGGCCATGTGCCAATGCCGCTGCTGCTGGTCGTCCGGCCGCCCTTCCGCTTCCCATATCTGATGGGCCAATGCCTCAATCCTCTGCCGTCGTTCCCTGCTGTCCATTCCTGTCCGTCTCCTCGTTGATCCATACCGCCAACGGGCTGCCAGCCAGAAGCCGTGCCGCGTCCTCGGTTGCCTTGAATTGTTCGATGCGCCCGTCCAGCAGGTTGCGCATGGGTCCTGTCGGCAGCCCGTGCAGCGTCACCCCAGCGCCGACGTCGTATGCTGCGCGCAGGCCGGGCCCAGGCACGGCGGTGGGCGAGCCACGCCGCACGATCACCAGCAGCACCTGCGCCTGATGCCTGCGCGCGAATGCCAGCCAGGGCGAACGCGCCGGTGCAGACAGCGGCTGCAGTTGGCCGTGCAGGAACAGCTGCGGGTGCCTGCGGCGGCACTCCAGCAAGCGCCTGAGCAGAAATGCCTTGATGCCACCGTCCCGCCAGTCCTCCAGCAGGGCGGGCCAACCGCGCGTATCGCGCAGCCACGCCTGCCGCACTGGATAGTCCACGGCACGCCGGTTGTCCGGGTCCACCAGGCTCAGGTCCCAGCCTTCTCCGCCCTGGTAGAGGTCGGGCACGCCGGGCAGGCAGTGCTGCAGGCACAGCTGTGCCAGGCCGTTGCAGGCGCCCGCCGGCGCAATGCGCGCCACGAACGTCGCCAGCGCCTCCCGCACCGGCTGCAATGGCGCTCCATCCAGCAGCGCGTGCAGCCACTGCGCGGCGGCCTCCTCCACCGCCACGTCAGGATCGGACCAGCTGCTGACCCGTTTGCCCTCGCGCAACGCCTTGGTCAGCCATTGCACCATCCTCGATGCGAAGTCGGCGTCCGGGTTACCGTGCATCGGCCACGCGGCCACGAGCGCCTGCCATAGCGCATAGGCCTCGGCACCCGGCAACGGCATCGGCGCGCCAGCGCGGGTCGACATCCGGCTCCAGCGCCGCACCGCGTCCCGCCACTCGACCGTGCAGGTGCTGAGAACCGCAAGACGCGCCCGGCTGTCGGCTCCGCGCTTGTGATCGTGGGTTGCCAGCGCAAGCAATGCCCGCGGATGGCGCTGCAGGCGTCCCACTGCGTGTTCCAGCAGCTCGCGCCCCTCCATGCCCAGCCGCTGCGGATCACTTCCGACTTCGTTGCGCGACAGCAGCCTGAAGTAACGATAGAAGCCTGTGTCTTCCACCGACTTGGCATTCAACGGCGCGGCCAATTGCCCGAATCTCACCCGCAGCGCGCGCTCGGCCTCCGCCTCGCCGGGAAGTGCCCGCAGCAGCAGATCCAGTGCCGCGCGTGCCGTGCCGTCCAGTGCCTCGCGTGCTGCCACGGCAGCGTCCACCAAGGCCTTCCGTTCACCCGCATCCTGCAGCGAATAGGGGCGGTAGGTACGGTAGTGCCGCAGCAGCGCGGCCAATGCACGGGCCAGCGCAGCGGCTCCGATATCGGCCTCGGCCAGTCGGGGCTGCAGGACCCGCTGCGCGCTGCGCAATAGTCGCTGGAAGTCGGCGTGAAGCGATGTGCGCAGCAGCATGCCGCGGGCATCCTGCTGCACCTTGTCAAAAGCGCGCGCGTCGCCACTCGCCGCTTGCCAGGCGCGGGAGAGCGCGGGCGCAGCCGACGGATCATGCAGCCACGCGCCAACCTGGTCCATGAAGTCATAGCCCGTCGTGCCGTCGCAGACCCAGCCATCGGGCAGCTGTTCGTCCTCCGCCAGTATCTTCTCCACATGCAGGCTGACGGCCTGCGGGTCACGACCGCCGGCCGCGCAGGCCGCGTCGAGCGACGCCCGCAGGTGTTGCAGATAGGCACCGGGTGACGACAGGCCATCCACGTGGTCGATGCGCAGGCCGTCCACCCATCCCTCGCGTACCAGCCGCAGCGGCAGCGCATGCACTGCCTCGAACACATCCTCGCGCTCCACCCGCAGCGCGGCCAGTTCGTTGATATCGAAAAAGCGCCGGTAGTTCACCTGATCGCCCGCCGTGCGCCACCAGGCCAGCCGGTAGTGCTGTCGCTGCAGCAGCGTGTGCAACCGTTCGACGCTGCGGTTGCAGCGTTCCGCCCATGCCGGCCACTGCGCGGGTGCCAGCGGATGGCCGCGCGGAGACAGCGGCAATGCCAGCCCGTGATGACGCAGCGTCGGCCGCTCATCATCCACTGCCACGCGCAACACGCCATCACGCACGGCGTCGTGCAACGGCCGGTCCAGTACAGGCAGCCAGAGCCGGCCCTCGCAGCCCGGCGCCTCCCACTCGATGTCAAACCATGCTGCGTGCGGGCTTCGAGGCCCGTGCATCAGCACGTCGTTCCACCAGGGCGTCCGCGGGGATGCCGCAAGATGGTTGGGTACGATATCCAGGATCAGTCCCAGGCCATGCGCGCGCGCCGCAGTCGCCAGTCGCTGGAGGGCTTCTTCGCCGCCCAGTTCCGGGTTGATGCGGGCCGGGTGGATGCCATCATAGCCATGCGTGGACCCGGGCATCGCAGCGCTGATCGGCGAAAGGTAAAGGTGGCTGACGCCCAGCACGGCGTAGTACGGCAGCTGGGCAGCGGCAGCCTCGAAGTTGAAGCCTGCATGCAGCTGCAGGCGTGCGGTGGCACGCAACCGGGTCATCGTCCCGCCTTGCGTCGCGTGGCGCTGAATCGGGCAATACGCGCGTCGGCCGCGTCCGTATCCCACGCAAGCGGCAAGCGTCGGCGCCAGTTCGGGTGACCGTTGACGGTACCCGGCAGGTTCACCTGCGCGCGGCTGCCCAGCGCATCTTCCAGCGGCAGCAGCGCCAACCGTGAAGGTGCGTGCGCCACCAGTGACAGCGCACGCGCTTCCAGCGTCGCGCCCTCGCCCCGGGCGACTGCGGCCAGCGCCTGTACCTCGCTGGCACGCGCGTGCAGCGCCGCGGGAAGCCCCGTCAGCTCACCCAGGCGTGCACGCCAGCGCAGGTCGCGCCCGCGCAGCCAGCCGGCCAGCGGCGGCAGATCATGGGTGGAGGGCATGGCCACCGCATCGCGGCGCCACCGTGGCGCCGGCAGGAAGCGCTCACCGCTGCGGGCGAACGGGAGCACCTCAAGCCCCAGCACGCCACGGGCTGCCAGTCGCTGGCGGATACCCGGAGGAACCACGCCCAGGTCTTCGCCAATCAGCACGCAGCGATGGCGCCACGATTCCAGCACCAGCAGGTTGATCAGATCATCGAACGGATAGCGCAGGTACACCCCCTCCCCTGCGCCCGCGCCACGAGGCAGCACCCACAGCCGCTGCAGGCCCAGGATGTGGTCGATGCGCAATCCGCCGCGACCCGCCATCACGGCGCGCAACACGCGGATGAACGGTTCAAACCCCTCGCGCAGCAACGCAGAGGGTGACCAGCTGGTGATCCCCCAGGCCTGGCCCAGCGGATTGAACGCATCCGGCGGCGCGCCCAGCTCGAGGCCCTGCAGCAGGCGATCGCCGCCGGTCCGGGCCTCGACGCCCTGCGGTGCGCAACCCACTGCCAGATCCGCGATCAGTCCGATCGACGCGCCGTCGTCGCGCAGTCCCGCCTGCACCTGCGTCCAGCCTTGCCGCGCCAACCACTGGGCAAACGCATGGTCGTCGGCGCTTCCAGTGAATCGGTCGGCGGCGTGCTGGCAATACTGCAGCAGGGGTCCGCCCTGCGCATCGCACCACGTCTGCATCTGTTCGTACTGTGCCGGCGCCTGCTGCCGCAGCCATTGGCGCACTTGGCGCAGCCAGCGCCACTTCACCGCCGCCGAGTGCGGCCAGTCGATGCGGCGTGCTGCGGTAGCCGCTTCAACGGCCATCGCCAGTGCTTCGTCCTCGCGCAACACGCTGCTGGCGACCTCCGGCAAAACCTGCGGCAGCGACACCTGCAGCGGGTCGAGCCAGCGGCGGTCGCTGGGCGAGTACGGACTGTAGCCCGGGCGCGGTGGCAGGCCGGCGTGCAGCGGACTCAACGCCAGTGCATCGCCGCCGTAACGGTGCAGCAGCTCGCGCCACCGCGCACAGCCGGCGCTGTCACCGATGCCGGCATCACCGGGCGCGCGCAGGCTGTAGACCTGCGCCGACAGACCCCAACCGCGCAGCATGCCCTGCGGCCACCAGGCACGCTGCGGTGCCACCGCAACCGCCTGTTGCTGACCGCCCTGCCGCCACTGCCAGTAGCCTGGCTGATCCGGAACCCGCCAGCGCCCTTGCGCGTCCTCACGTGCAGGCAACGCTGAGCCCTGCTCATCCACCCAGCACGCCGCGCCCGTTGCCTCAGGCATGGCCAGGAGCTGACCACAGCAGGCAGTGAGCAACGGGCGGGACACCGGCGTACCGTCGCACGCGAGCTCCGACAGCACGGCGCGCAGCACGTCGGGCGCAACCTCGCGCTCTGCTCCGGCCACGTCGCTCCAGCGGACCAGCAGGCCCGCACGGCGAGCCACCTCCCGCAGGGCCGCATCCGTATTCATGCGGCGATCCAGCGCGCAAGCGCACCGCCGCCCGACCGCAGCATCGCGGCCGCATCCGGCCCCACGACGCACTCGCCGGCAGGCATCGCGTGGGCCACCGGCGACGGACCCACATTGATCGCGATCCACCACTGGCCCGTTGGCAACTGCCAGCCCGCCTGCACCGCGCCCTGGCCCAGCACGCGCGCGCCCAGCGACCGCGCCTGCAGCAGGCCGGGCTGCAGATAGCGCCTGCGCAGGGCGAGGAACTCACCCGTGCAGCGAAGCCAGTGCTGCGACCAGGGATCATCGCCGGGTGGCAGCGTGTACGAGGCCTGCAGGGTCGCCGGGTCGTTCGGGTCCGGAATGCGCGCGCGCGAGGCGGGATCGGCAAAGGCGCTGAAACCCGCGAATTCGCGGCGACGTCCCTCGCGCACGGCCTCGTCCAGCGGTGGCGCGTAGTCGGTGAAGAACAGGAATGGCGATTGCGCCTGCCACGGTTCGCCCATGAACATCAGGGGGACCATCGGCGTCAGCAGGGTCAGGGCCAGCGCCGCGCGCAGCGGCGCAGGATCGGTCAGCATCGACAGGCGCTCACCGAAGGCGCGGTTGCCCACCTGGTCGTGGTTCTGCGCGAATACCACAAAACGCGCGGGCGACAGGTCGACGCTGGGCTCGCCACGGGGATGGCCGTGCAGGTCCGGCTCGCCCTGCCAGGCGAATCCTTCGGACAGGCAGCGCGCCAGGAGTGTTTCGCCGCGCCCGGCATAGGCCGCGTAATAACCTTCCTGCTCGCCGGTCAGCATCACATGCAGCGCGTTGTGGAAGTCGTCGTTCCACTGCCCCTGATAGGCGCCCCGCAGCCAACGCGCCTGGTTGCGTTCGTTCTCCAGAACCAGGTGCGCCCGCGGCACCGCAGCGCGTACCTCATCGGCCAGCTGCTGCAGGAATCGGTCATCGTCAATGGCGTGCACCGCATCCAGGCGCAGGCCGTCGAAGCCGTAATCGCGCAACCACATCAACGCATTGTCGACGAAGAAGCGCCGCACCCATGGCTGGCGGAAGTCGATGGCCTCGCCCCAAGGGGTGGTGCGGTCGTCACGAAAGAACCCCCGTGCATAGTCGCGCAGACGGTTCCCCTGCGGCCCGAAGTGGTTGTAGACCACATCCAGCAGCACCGAGAGCCCTGCATCGTGCGCCGCGTCGACAAAGGCCTTCAGCGCGGACGGACCGCCATAGGCCTGCGCGGGTGCATACGCGAACACGCCGTCGTAGCCCCAGTTGCGGCCACCGGGAAACTGCGCGACCGGCATCAGTTCAATGGCGGTGATGCCCAGGGCCGCCAGCATCGGCAGCTGCGCGGTCAACGCCGCGAAGCCGCCGCCGGCCTCGATGTGCACTTCATAGATCACCAGGTCCTGCCAGGCATGCCCCTGCCACGTGGGCTGTGCTCCATCCGTGCCAAGCACGACCGCGCTGTCACCATCGACGCCGTCCGGTTGCGAGCGCGAGGCCGGGTCGGGCACGTCCTGGCCGGACGGCAGGCGGAACCGGTAGCGGTCACCATGCGACGCCTGTGTCCGCAGCCAATGGCAGCCGTCCGGGTCGCGGTGCATCGGCCGCAGCACGCCCTCCAGGCGCAGCGCCATGGTGTCTGCGTCCGGTGCCCACACACGGAACTCGACACCTTCACCGTCCACCGGCCAAGCGCCCAGGCGCGGAGCCACTGTGGTCATGCGTCAACCTGCAGATACAGCGTGGACAGCGGCGGCAGGGTCAGCCGCAGCGACTGGGCGTGACCATGCATCGGCCTCGGCTCGGCATGCACTGCACCGAGGTTTCCCGCATTGCCGCCACCGTAGTAACCGCTGTCGGTGTTGAGCCGTTCGATCCAACACCCCGGTTGCGGCACGCCGACCCGGTAGCCGTCGCGACGCACCGGAGTGAAGTTGCTCACCACCAGAAGGGTGCGGCCGCTACCGGCAGGATCCCGGCGGATGAACGCGTAGACGCTGTTGCGGCTGTCGTCGGCCACGCTCCAGTCGAAACCGCGTTCGTCGCGTTCGTCGCGATGCAACGCAGGTTCGGAACGCAGCACGGCATTGAGGTCGCCCACCAGGCGTGACAGGCCCTGGCCCTCACTGCTGGCCGCCCGTACCCAGTCCAGTGCCGCATCGTGCGACCACTCCTGTGCCTGGCCGAACTCGCCGCCCATGAACAGCAGTTTGCTGCCCGGGTGCGCCCACATGAAACCGTAGTACGCACGGAGCTGGGCCAGCCGCTGCGCCGGCTCGCCCGCCATCTTGGCCAGCAGCGCTCCCTTGCCGTGCACCACCTCGTCATGCGAAAGCGGAAGCACGAACCGTTCGGAGAAGGCGTAGACCAGGCCGAAGCTGATCTCACTATGGTGATGCTGGCGATGGACCGGATCGCGCCCCAGGTACTGCAGGGTGTCGTGCATCCAGCCCATGTTCCATTTGTGGGTGAAACCAAGCCCGCCCTGCTCCACCGGCGCGGTCACCCCCGGCCATGCAGTGGATTCCTCGGCGATCACCAGCACGTCCGGGAAGCGCTCCCTCAGCGTCTGGTTCATCCGCCGTAGAAAAGCGACCGCCTGCAGGTTCTCGCGCCCACCCTGCTCGTTGGGTATCCACTGGCCCTCGGCACGGCTGTAATCCCGGTACAGCATCGACGCCACGGCATCCACGCGCAGACCGTCGATGTGGAACCGCTCCACCCACTCCAACGCACTGCCGATCAGGTAGGCGGCCACTTCGTTGCGGCCATAGTTGTAGATCAGCGTGTCCCAGTCGGCATGCACCCCTTCGCGCGGGTCGGCATGCTCGTACAGCGCGGTGCCATCGAACCCGGCCAGGCCATGCGCATCATTCGGGAAGTGCGCGCTCACCCAGTCCACGATCACCCCCACGCCGGCCTGATGACAGCGGTCCACGAAGCGTGCGAAGGCCTGTGGCGTGCCATGGCGCGCCGTCGGCGCGTAGATCCCGAGTGGCTGATAGCCCCAGGAACCACCAAAGGGATGCTCGCTGACCGGCAGCAGCTCGATGTGGGTGAAGCCAAGCCCTACCACGTACGGAATCAACCGGTCGGCCAAGGTATCCCAGTCCAGCGGCGAACCATCGTCGCTACGCTGCCAAGAGCCCGCATGCACTTCGTAGATGGACAGCGGCGTGCAGGTTCCCGCCTGCCGCCGGGCCGCCAGCCATGCATCATCGTGCCACTGCATCGGCTCGGCCAGGGGCACCCGCGAGGCGGTGGCCGGTGGCCGCTCGGCCCAGCGCGCCATCGGGTCGAACTTGTCGGGCATCACCCGGCCGTCGGCGCCGACAATGCGGAACTTGTAATGGGCACCGGCCTGCACGCCAGGCAGGAACAGCTCCCACACCCCGGCGGTGTGGCGCAGCCGCATCGGATGGCGCCGGCCATCCCACCCGTTGAAATCGCCGACCACGGCAACCCTCCGTGCGTTGGGGGCCCACACCGCGAAGCGCACCCCGTCGATCCCCTGTACCTGCATCGCTACTGCGCCCAACTGCCGCGCTGCATCAGCATCACCGGCATGGAAATGCTCCAGCAGCGCCTCATCCAGCAGCGGACCGAAGGAATAGGCATCGTGCACCTGCTCCACACCCTGCTCGAAATGCAGGGCGAGCAGCGGTACGGGCGCTTCACCTGCTGCACCTTCGAACAGGCCGGGCAAGGGGCCCGGTTGCAGGTCCCAGCGCCGATCCGGGCCCGCAATCACCTCCACGCGACGCGCGTGGGGCACCAGAACGCGCAGCTGGCGCTGGCCATCGGGCTGTTGGTGCGGCCCGAGCCAGGCAAACGCATCGGCCGGCCGCGCATGGACCAGGTCCTCCAGCGCCGACGCGATGCGCTGATCCAATCCCGTCTCCGGGATCGTTTCATCCTCCAGGGCGGCCAGATGCAGGCTGTCGTGACTCATGCGGCCACCTGGCAGGTCTGCTGGTACAGGGCCAGATAAGCGCGCCCCGCCGCATCCCAACCGCCCGGCCGCAGCATGGCCGCGCGGCGCATGGCCTGCAGCAGGCCGGGCAGGCGGAAGGTGCGCATCGCCCGTTCCACGCAGCGGCGCAGGCCATCGGCATTGGCGCCGTGGAACAGGAATCCGGTCACGCCATCCTCGACGGTATCGACCAGCCCGCCGGTCGCGTGCGCGATGGGCAGGCAGCCGAAGCGCTGCGCGTACATCTGGCTCAACCCACAGGGTTCGAAACGCGAAGGCATCAGCAGGAAATCGGCGCCAGCAAACATCTGGCGGGCCAGCGCCTCTTCGAAGCCGATGAATGCGCCCACCCGTCCGGGGTAGCGCCGGGCCAGCGCCTGCACCTGCGCTTCCACCTGCGGCTCGCCGCCACCGATGATGACCAGCTGGCCGCCGGCCGCCACGATCTGTGGCGCCACGTCGCATGTGATGTCCAGGCCTTTCTGGTGCACCAGGCGGGAGACCACCGCGAACAGCGGGCCGGTCGACGGCGCCAGACCGAACGCCTTGCGCACCGCATGCGCATTGGTGGCGCGCCCGGTCCACTCACCAATGCCGAAGTGGGCCTTGAGATGGATATCGCGGCGCGGGTCCCAGCTGGCGTCGATGCCGTTGACGATGCCACTCAGGTGTCCGCCGGCCGCGCGACGCGCCAACAGATCATGCAGCCCGCAGCCGTCATCCGGGGCGGTGATCTGCTGCGCGTAGCGCAGGCTGACCGTGTTCAGGCGCGTGGCGTTGGTGATCCCGCCCTGCAGGAACGACATCTGCCCGTGGAAGTGCAGTTCATCCAGGTGTTCGGCCGGTACGCCCAGCACAGGTGCAAGCGCGTACGGAAACAACCCCTGGTACGCCAGGTTGTGGATGGTCAGCAGGGTCGGCACGGTGGTCCGGTCCCAACGCACGTAGGCGGCCGCCATGGCCACAGGCCAATCATTCAGGTGCAGAAGCTGCGGCGACCAGTCCAGCCCGGCACGCCCGGCCGCAATCTCCGCCGCTGCGTGTGAGAGCGTGGCGAAGCGAACCGCATTGTCCTTCCACTCCTGGCCCTGCCCATCGACGTAAGGCGAACCTTCGCGCTCGTACAGCTCTGGCGAGAGCAGCACGTAGATCGGTAGGCCGTCTGCCTGCACTGCCATGCCGATCCCGCACGCAGGCAGGCCCGCTCTCGCGCTGACCTGTCCCACCCGCCGCAGCTGTGGCAGGCGCTGCAGTACTTCCGGGTAGCCGGGCAGCAGCACGCGCGAATCACAGGCGCCGCGCACCGCACGCGGCAGGGCTGCGGCCACGTCGCCCAGGCCTCCGGCCTTGATGAAGTCGGCCATCTCGGTCGCGACGAACAACACACGCTGTACCAGTTCCGGCAGCTGCAGTGGTTGCGAGTGGCCACGGCGGGTGCCGATCGGCACGGGCGTGACCGGAGAGATCGCAACGGGTGAAGCGGACTGGGCGGCGCGGGCCATGGGGATGATCTCGGATGCTTCAGGCAGACAGACGCCAGCGGCGCCCGGACGGGCGCTGATGCTGGGAAGGAAGTCGACGCAGGACGTGGGGGACGTCAGCGAGAGGCTCAGGACGACAATAGCCCTGCATGCGATCAATCAACCGTGAAGCCATGGCGATTTCTTTGTGACAAGGCGTCATGAGCTCAGTACACATGACAGGCGCCCGCCTCCTGGCCGTGTCTCCTGCCATGGGGCCGAGCCCATGCCCGGCTGCCGGCAATCCCGCGTGCAACGTGAGCCGAACTGGGTTGATTTCTCAAGAGACTCACCCTGCGACACCCGGTCGCAGGCCAGCGCGCCACCCGCTTGACCATTGTCAAACCGCCCGCTGCCGTGCGGGCGTATCTCTATGCAGGACCCGAACACGCCGGCGCTACCGGCATCCACAAGGACCCTGCGATGAGCTACACCCCCGACAACACCCAGCTGCTGAACGCCATGCAGAACGTCATGGTGATCTCCACCACCGACCTGCAGGGCAACATCACCTACGCCAACGACCTGTTCTGCGCGCTCACCGGCTTCGCCCGCGAAGAGCTGATCGGCCAGCCGCACAGCATCGTGCGCCACCCGGATGTGCCCAAGGCGGTCTACAAGGACATGTGGGACACCATCAAGGCCGGCAAGACCTGGACCGGCATCGTGCCCAACCTCGGCAAGGGCGGTGTGCTCTATGTGGTCGATACCACCGTGCAGCCGCTGTTCGACGCCGACGGCAACATCACCTCGTACATCAGCATCCGCCGCGTGGTGAACGACCTGATGCAGAACTACGACCTGGTCGAGTTCAGCAAGGAAAAGTTCGACGACTTCTACGAGGCCGCGTGAACGCCCTCCCGACCAGTACGCCCGTCAGCCGCCTGCTGGTGGGCTTCGCGTCCGAGTCGGGCAATGCCCGCGCCCTGGCCCAGCGACTGGGCGCGGACCTGCAGCCGCACGGGCCGCAGGTGCTCCCGTTCAACGACATCGACGTGGCCAGTCTCGGCCAAGGCGATGTGCTGCTGGCGATTTCCAGCTCGTTCGGCGATGGCGAACCGCCGGCCAACGGCGAGCGGTTCTTCGAAACACTGCGCCAGACCCCGACGCTGAGCGGCCTGCGCTATGCGGTGTTCGGCCTTGGTGACACCGGCTACCCCAGCTTCTGCGGCTTCACCAAGGCGCTGGATGCTGCGCTGAGCGAGCGCCAGGCGCAGCCACTGCTGCATCGGGTGGACGCCGACCTGGGCTACGAGCAGTTCTTCCAGCAATGGCAGCCGGTGCTCGGCCAGGTGCTGGATGGCGACCTCAACGCTGGCCAAGACCTGCGCCTGCAGGTCACCGCCTATGGCGAAGACAATGCCTTTGCCGCCCCCATTCTCGAACGTCGCCGCTTGAACAGCAGCGACCCGGCCGCCTGGCATCTGCAGTTGGACATTGCCGGCAGTGGCATGGCCTACCGCGCGGGCGACACCCTGCACGTAGTACCCGAGAACGACCCTGCCCTGCTGCAGGCATTGACCACCTGGTACGGCGACACGGCCGCCGTGGCCGCCCTGCACGACCGCGAGCTGCGCCTGCTGAGCAAGGGCGTGCTTCGCGAACTGGCCAGGCTCGGTGGCAGCGAGCTGCTGAAGGGCCTGCTGAAGGTCAGCCAGAAGCGCGAGCTGGAAGCCTACCTGCACGGCCTGGACCTGCTGGACGTGCTGCAGGACCACGCCACGCCGGACAGCGTGCCGCTGGCCCGACTGCGTGAACTGCTGTCACCGCGGCTGCCGCGCGCCTATTCCATCGCCTCGCACCCGCGCGACGACCAGCTGAGCCTGTGCGTGCGCGAAGTGCGCTACAGCCTGCGCGGCCGCGAGCGCTTCGGTACTGCCACCGGCAGCCTGCTGCATGGCGGCGACCGTGCCCGTGTGTACTGCCGCTCCAACCCCGGCTTCCACCTGCCCGATACCGGCGAGGCACCGCTGCTGCTGGTCGGCACCGGTACCGGCATTGCACCGTTGATGGGCCTGATGCAGGAACTGCAGGCCACCGGCTGCGAACGCGAAGTGCACCTGGTGTTCGGCGAGAAGCACCGCCAGCACGACTACCTCTACCGCGAACAACTGCAGGACTGGCACACGCGTGGCGTGCTGGCCGGCCTGCATACCGCGTTCTCGCGCGATGGTGTCGAAAAGGTCTATGTGCAGCACGTGCTGCAGCAGCGCGCCAGCGAGATGCGTGATGTGCTGGCCCGTGGCGGGCACCTTTACCTGTGCGGCAACAAGCGCCACCTGGAAAGCGCGGTGCGCCAGGCCATCGATGCCATCGGCGGCAAAGGCCACTGGGACACGCTACGGGGTGAAGGCCGCATCCACTGCGAGCTGTATTGATCCACTGATCCTGTAGAGCCGAGCCCACGCTCCGCTCCCGTTGGCGGCAACGCGAAAGCAGCCGGGTATGGACTCGGCTCTACAACCGCAGCTCAACCACCGACAATGCGGCCGTCCACCACGCGCGCCACCTGCTGGCCGAACATCGCCACGTCCTGGGGGTCGTGGCTGATCAACAGCAGCGGAATGCCGGTCTTGTCCAGCACCGCCTCCAGCTCCTGGCGAAGGTGCTGGCGCAGGTCGTGGTCCAGCGCGGAGAACGGTTCATCCAGCAGCAGCGCCTGTGGCTGCGTTACCAGCGCACGGGCCAACGCCGTGCGCTGGCGCTGGCCACCGGAGACCTGTGAAGGCAGCAGATCGCCCACTGTGTCAATGCGGAATGCGTGCAGCCACTGCTCCACCGCGTCGAAGCGTTGCCCGGGACGCGGATTGAGCAAGCCCTTGTGCAATCCAAATGCCACGTTCTGGCGCACGCTCAGGTGCGGGAACAACGCGTAGTCCTGGAACACATAGCCCAGCCGCCGACGCTGCGGCGGCAGGTTCACGCCGGTGGCCGCATCGAACAGGGTCTGCCCCTGCAGCCGAACATACCCTTGGCCAGGCCGCAGCAACCCGGCCACCGCCTTCAGGGTCAGGCTCTTGCCGGCACCGGAGGGACCGAACAGCACCACCTGCTGCTGCGTGCACTGCAGCGATACGTCCAACACGAAATCCTGGCCGGCTGCCTGCAGGCGGCGCTGCACCTGCAGGTCAAGCCACATCGCGCAGCTCCCGGCGACGTCCGCCCACCAGCCGCGCAGCCAGCAACAGGATCACGATGCAGACCACCGAGGTGAGGATCACCAGCGCATTGGCCTTGCCATCCTGACCGGCCTGCACCGCCTCGTAGATGGCGATCGACAGCGTCTGCGTTCGACCCGGAATGCTGCCGGCCACCATCAGCGTCGCGCCGAATTCGCCCATCGCGCGCGCAAACGCCAGCAGCAGGCCGGCAAGAATGCCACGCCACGCCAGCGGCAGCGTGACGCGGAAGAACACGGCTGCTTCGGACACGCCAAGCGTGCGCGCGGCCTGCTCCAGCTGCCCGTCCACATTCTCGAACGCGGCGCGTGCCGGCTTGAACACCAACGGAAACGAGGCCACCGCCGCCGCGATCACTGCAGCCTGCCAGGTGAACACCAGGTTGATGCCGAACCACGATTGCAACCATGCCCCGACCGGGCCATTGCGGCCGATCAGTACCAGCAGGTAGTAACCCAGCACCGTCGGCGGCAGCACCATCGGCAGGGTCAGCAGCGAATCGAGCAGCTCGCGGCCGGGAAAGCGGCGACGCGCCAGCAACGCGCCCAATGCTACGCCCAGCACGAGGTTGATCGCGGTGGCCCAGCCGGCCACCTTCAGCGACAACCCCAGCGCGCTCCAGTCCAGATCCATGCCTCAGGGCGTGCCGAACCCGTGTTTGGCCAGGATCGCCTGGCCCTGTGCCGAGCGCACGAAGGCAGTGAAGCGCTTGGCCTCCGCCTGCTGTGGGCTGGCCTTGATCACGGCCAGCGGATAGGCAATGCGCCCAGACACCGGGACCGCAAAGGCGCGACGCACCCGGTCAGGCATCGCCTGCGCATCGGTGGCATAGACGAAGCCGGCATCCACTTCACCGCGCGCCACGTAGTCCAGCGACTGGCGAACATTCTGCGTGGTGATGGCCTTGCTCTGCACCGACGGCCACAGGCCCGCCGCTTCCAGTGCACCTTTGGCATAGCGGCCCACCGGTACGCTGTCCGGGGTGCCCAGTGCGATGCGCTGCACGCCAGCACCGGCCAGCTCCTTCAAGGTGCGCGGCGCGGCCTTGGCGTGCGGCGGCACCACCACCCACAGCGCGTTCACCGCGAACACCTCGCGGGTACCCGCCGCCAGCAGATCCTGCTGCTGGGCCTGGTCCATCGTGGTTTCGTCGGCCGATGCGAATACGTCCACCGGCGCACCACGGCTGATCTGCTGCAGCAGCACACCAGAGGCGGCGAAGTTGAAATCAACCCTGGCGCCCGGGTGTGCCTTCTCATAGGCGGTGCCCAGTTCGCGGAAGCTCTCGGTCAGGCTCGATGCCGCCGACACCGTCAGCTCGGCCGCCCAGGCTGGCACCGTGGCCAGCAGTCCCAGCAACAACAGCCCCGCTCGCATCATGGGTCGGCCCCTCGCTTGCCTGATCAGTCCAGTCCGGATTCCCGGGCCACGGCCATCGCCGCCAGCCGCTCGGGTTGCAGCAACAGCATCTCACGTTGATTGACCGCAATCACACCCTCGTCGCTCAACCGGCGCAGCACCCGGCTCACCGTTTCCGGGGCCATCCGCAGGTAGTTGGCGATCTCGGTACGGGCCATGCTCAGGTTGAAGCAGGTGGCCGAGAATCCGCGCCGGGCATAGCGCTCGGAAAGATCGAGCAGGAACGCCGCCATGCGTTCCTCGGTGCGATGGTTGGCCGCCAGCGTGGCGACCTTGCCGATTTCGGCACTGAGCAGGCTGAACAGCCGCGCCTGCAACCCCGGCATGCGCGTGGCCAGCAGGCTCAATCGCGGAAACGAGATCCGGCACAGGTAGACCGTATCCAGTGCCACCGCATTGCAGGGGAAGCGCGCGCCATGGATGGCGTTGAGCCCGATCACCTCGCCGGGCAGGCTGAACCCCAGTACCTGCTCGTTGCCCTGGCTGTCATCGACGAAGGTCTTTACCATGCCCGCGCGGACCGCTGCGATCGAATCGAACGGATCGCCGGCACGGAACAGGTAGTCACCGGCCTGGAACGGCCCCACGTGGTCAACCAGCACATGCAGCTCGCCCAACGCAGCCTTGTCGTAGCCCTGCGACATGCAGGCGTCCGAAAACGCACAGGTACTGCAGAAGTGCAGCGCGTCGCCGTCATCGGCCGCCGCCGGATTGGGCGTGGCCGGTCGGGACGCAGAGGGAGCGGAGGGGTTCAGGGGCATTGCAGCAACGCAGGAACGAAGGCCTCCATCATACGTCAGCGCGCCACCCGGCCCTGCGCATCATGCGGCTACTCCGGCGCAGGTTCAGCACGTCGCTGAGGGCCACGCTGCCGCATGCTGTCGCGCACGTCCACGTCGAACTGCAGCTGCAGCATGCTGTCGTCATCCAAGGCGATACCGAAGCTCAGCCCATCCCGGCAGGGCAGCCTGCCCGCCAGCGACTCAACGGCTTGGCGAGGCAGTACCAACCGGCAGAACGTCCCGCCATCGAGCAGCACCGCCTGATCGCCGGCATGCAGCGACAGCGCTACGCCCCAGCCGCCGCTGCCGCCGAAGCGGGTCAGGTTCTCGACTGACTCGCCGGCCAGCAAGCGTGCCAGATCTTCCTCATCCACGCGCAGGCGCATCGATTGCTGTTGCAGCTGGACTTTCATGCTGTGATGGATTCCCACTCTGATGGCGTATTGCAGTTGAGCAGCAACGCCTGATCCTCGGGTGCCAATGGCAACCGGGTCACGCCCAGGCGTTCCTGCAGGGCGCGCAGTGAACGTCGCGCCATCGGATCATCAATCAAGTCCCGCAGCACGCGGCGGCAATGATCATCGATCTGCAACCGCATCGGCAACGGTTCATCGTCGAATACCGTGCAGGCGCGCCCTTGATCGGCCTGCAGAAGTAGCAACAGCGCGGGCGTCATCCGCGGCGTATCGACCGGCACCACCCAAGCGGGGCCACCAGTCATCTGCATCGCCACGCTGTAGAGCCCGCCCAGCGGCCCGCAACGTGCCACGCGGTCCGGCACGCCGCCAAACGCCGGGTAGTCACCGCTCACCCACACCCGTCCGGCGCCCGCCTGCTTCAACACGCCGCGCATGTGTTCCAGCAGGGTGCGGCCCTGCCAGGGCAGCAGCGCCTTGTCGCGCCCCATCCGGCTGGACAGGCCACCGGCCAGCACGATGCCGTCGATGGTCATCGCAGTAGAGCCACGACATGCGTGGCTGTACCGACGTCAATGCGGGTGATCGTGCGCATGGTCATGGGCATCGGCGGGTTCGCTGTCCGCATGGCACAGGCTGCAACCTTCGCTCCACTGGCTGTCGCCGTCCTCGTAATGCTCCTGCTTCCAGATCGGGCACTGGTGCTTCACCACCTCGATCAACTGCCGGCAGGCGCGGAACGCCTCGTCACGGTGCGGGCTGCCCGCCGCCACCACCACCGCCACATCGCCGATGCCGAGCCGGCCCTTGGCATGGGCCACATACAGCTTCAGCTTCGGCCCGAACGTGGCTTCGACCTCTGCCGCCAGACGCTTGAATTCGTTCAGCACCAACGGCTCGAACAGGTCGTAGGTGATCCCGGTCACCGGCCGGCCCACATTGACGTCGCGCACCTTGCCGATGAACACATCGATCCCGCCGAAGCCCGGATCGGACACCGCGGCGATGCCCTCGGCCGGATCGATCGCCGCCTGCGCGCGATCCACCACCTTCGCGATGATCGTCTCGCTCATCGATCAGCCCCCGCTCACCGGCGGCAGGATCGCCACCCGGCCATCGTCGGGCAGCGCCTCGTTGTCGCGCAGTACGCGTTGCTGGTCGGCGAATGCCGAGTAATCCAGCAGGCCGGCACGGAAACCCGGCCAACGCAGTGGCAGCAGCTCGCGCAGCGCCTGGCGCAGGTCGGCCACGGTGCCACCGGCCACCTCCACCGCGATTTCACGGCTGGCATCCAGTTCGGAAAACGCACCGAACAACTGCAGATTCACCTGTCTCATCACGGCTCCTGGCTCGCCAGCTGCACCGGGTCCTGATGACCCCAGCCCTGCACGCGCACTGGCGTGCCGGCAGGGGCGAGACCGCCCTCGCCTTCCAGCACCACCCAGGCGTTGGCCTGCAGCATGGACATCAAACGGAACGACTCCTGCCCAGCCAGCACGCGCGCACTCAGGCGGCCCTGCGCGTCCACTTCCACCCGCGCCCGCGCATGGAAGCGCAGGCCCGGCGGCGTGCGCACGTCGGCCTGCAGCGGCAACGTCAGCACCCGCTCGGGTGCCAGCCCCAGCAGGCGGCGCAGCACCGGCTCGACAAAGAAGCGCTGGCCCACGGCAGCGGAGACCGGGTTGCCCGGCAGGCCGAAATACAGCACGCCATTGGGCAGCACCGCGAACAGCAACGGCTTGCCGGGGCGGATCGCCACCTTGTGGAACACGATGCGCGCACCCCGGCCGCGCAGCGCGTCGGGAACAAAATCGTAGCGGCCGGCCGACACCGCGCCGGTGCTGATCAACAGCTGCGCACCCGCGTCCAGCGCTTCATCCAGCACGGCATTGAAGGCGGCCACGTCGTCGCCCACCGTGCCCTGCCAGACCACCTCGGCACCGGCGGCCTGCAGGCGGCCGACCAGATACGGCCGGTTGCTGTCACGGATCTGCCCGGATGCCAGCGTCTGCGCCGCCTCGGTCACCAGCTCCTTGCCGGTGGCAACCACCGCCGCTTTTGGCCGCGCCACCACCGCCACCTCGCCCACGCCGATGGCATGCAGCAGAGTGCGCGCGTTGATGTCCAGCACCTGCCCGGCCTGCAGCACGCGCTCGCCGTCGCTAACGTCTTCGCCACGCAGGCGCACGTTCTGGCCCGGCTTTACCGTGCCCTTCAGGGCAATGCGGGTCGGGCGTCCTTCCTCGCTGGCGAGGATCTCCACGTTCTCGACCGGCACCACCGTATCCAGCCCGACCGGCATGCGCGCACCTGTCATGATTTCCCAGGCGCCCTCGCCGCCTTCGGCACCGGCATCGCCGGCCGCCTGCCAGCCCTGCACGCCGAATTCGGTACCGGCCCCGAGCGCCGCGCCGTTGGCGCGAAGCGCGAAGCCGTCCATTGCCGAATTGTCGAACGGCGGCAACGACTGCCCACTGATGATGTCACTGGCCAGAGTGCGGCCGCCGGCCTCATGCAGCGGCAGATGTTCGGCCGGCAGCGGCGTGGCCGCCTCCAGCAGGTGCTGCAAGGCCTCGCTGTAGGCAATCATGCGTGGCCAGCCCCCTTGACCATCGCCAAGGCGTGGCCCAGCACCGGCGCCAGGATGTCCAGGCACTGCGCCGCCGCCTTTGGGCTGCCGGGCAGCGCGAACACCAGCATGTTGCCCAGCTGCACCACCTCGGCGCGGCTCAGCCAGGCCATCGGCGTGTGCTGCGCGCTCAAGGCCCGCACCATCTGCGCCAGCCCATGCACCGGCCGCGCATTCAACGAACGCAGCGCCTCCGGGGTCAGGTCACGCGGGCCCAGCCCGGTACCGCCGGTACACAGGCACAGGCGCACGCCCTCGGCCGCCAAGGCCTGCAGGCGGGTGGCCAACGGCTCGATGCCATCAGGCAAGACCTCGGCGGCTACCACTTCGCCACCCAGTTTTTCCACGCCAGACACCAGGGTCGGGCCAGAGATATCCTCATAGGTGCCGTCGCTGGCGCGATCACTCAGCGTGATCACCGCGCAGGCCGCGCCTTCCAGGCCCTTCGGCGCACGCGGCTTGAAACGCTCACGCTCGGCCTCGTCCATGCCATCCGGGTGCAGCCAGACACCGCGCTTGCCGCCTTCCTTGAACAGCAGGCGGATGCCTTCGATGCGCAGCGCCGGCTCCACCGGCTTGCTCAGGTCATACAACGTCAGCAGCGCCGCATTGACGCCGGCCAGTGCCTCCATCTCCACGCCGGTGCGCGCCTCGCTGGCGCACTCGCACCACACGCGGATCGCCTGCCGTTCCGGCACCGGCGCGCAGAACACCTGCACCAGCTCCAGCGGCAGGGGATGGCACAGCGGCATCAGCATCGACGCCATCTTGGCGCCCTGCAGGCCGGCAATCTCGGCCATCACCAGCGCATCGCCCTTGGGCAGGCGGCGCTCGACAATCAGCGGATAGGCCACTGGACCGGCATGCAGCTCGCCCACCGCCACCGCACGACGGCGGCTGATGCGCTTGTTGCGGACATCGGCCATATGGAAGGCCGCGTTCAATTCCCCACTCATCGTGTTGCTCATCCTCCGATCGAGGCCAGGTGCGGGGTCAACCCGGTCTGGCCCTGGTGCAGTCCGTGCCCGGCCGCTTTCAGGCCAAGCTGGGTGGTGATGCGTGCCAAAAGCGCGTCATGGTCCTCGTCGCGTTGCAGCAGCGGGCGCAGCGGCACGCCGAACTCGCCGAACAGGCACAGCCGCAGGTCGCCCTTGGCGGTCACCCGCAGGCGGTTGCAGCCCTTGCAGAAGTCACGCGAGTACGGCGCGATGATGCCGATGCTGCCGCGATGGTCGGGGTGGCCGAACTCGCGCGCCGGGCCGGCATCGGCGGCGCGCGGGCGCTCGTGCCAGCCAGCGGCCAGCAGCTGCTCGATCACCACGTCGGCACGCAGGTGGTGGCGCTGGAAATAGGCTTCGTTGTCGCCGGTGCGCATCAGTTCGATGAAGCGCACGCTGAAGGGTCGATCGCGCAGGTAGTCCATCCACTGCGGCAGCTCGTCGTCGTTCAGGCCACGCAGCAGCACCGCGTTGAGCTTGATCGCCGGCAGGCCCAACGCCTGCGCCAGGGCCAGGCCCTGCTGGATCTCCGGCAGGCGGTCATGGCCGGTGATGGTCTTGAAGCGTTCGCGCTGCAGGCTGTCCATGCTCACGTTCAGCGCAGTCAGGCCTGCCCGGTGCCATCCCGGCAGGCGCCGCGGCAGCAGCGTGCCGTTGGTGGTGATGGCCACCTTGCGGATGCCCGGAACCGCCGCCACGGTGGCGATGATCTCGTCCAGATCCTTGCGCAGGCTGGGCTCGCCACCGGACAGGCGGATCTTGCTCATCCCCAGCGCTGCAAAGGCCCGCACCAAGCGGCCGATCTCCTCCACCTGCAGGAAACGCGGGTGGCCATCGGCCTGGTACCCGTCGGGCAGGCAGTAGCTGCACCGGAAGTTGCAGGCTTCGGTGAGCGACAAGCGCAGGTACGGAAAGCTGCGTCCGAAGCTGTCGGTGAGTTGGCTCATGGCTGTTCCGCCTCCTGGTACCACCCTGCAGCCCTGCCCCTGAACGGGTTGTCGACCCCAGCCCGCAGAGTGCGCTGGGGCGTTGAAAGCGTCAACCCGGGAGGCACGCAGCCTGAATTGGCGCCGCCTGTCGTGATAGGCCCGCCCCGCCCGTCCCGTTCGCCGTGACAAACTCGACGCCTGTCGCAGATTGCACGTTGCGGGCGGATCACTACGCCAGCCAGAACTGCCGGAGCTTAACAGCGTAGGACAATGTCAAAAGCGTCTTCAATCGAGTGATGTTTACAACTCTTCTGATTGGCATTGCACAGCGCCAGGGGCTCAGAGGGCGTGCCACCGGAAAAGGGTGGCCGGGCTTCGAATCCCGTGTTGGCTTTGAGTACGTGCGCTTGCCAGCCGGCGTCACCATGCGTGGCGCCGGCTGGCAATCCGTCTGCCGGCTATGGCGGGCGGTGCGTGGGGGCCTTCGGGCCCGCCGGACTGACATTAACCCGGTGTTCGAACCACGTACCGCCCGCCACTTTTATGGGTGGCGGCTACCGATTGCCCTGCACGGAGCCTTGCCATGAACGAATCGGACTTCCCCCATCTGCACGCCTACGCAGCGCCGCCGGCGGCGACGGTTCGCCACAGGCTAAGCCAACAGTGGACAGGAACACCTTCACTGCCAATCTCCACCGCATCGGCTCCGGTGCGGCGGCCGACGGACAACCCTGGCCGGAGCGGCATCAGCTGCCCGGGCGCTGCCTGGCCCTGGCCCATGCCGATTGTGCGTTGAAGGGGTTGCGGGTAGTGCTGGAAATGCTGCTGGCGGCCGAACGCACCCGGCAGAATGGCGAACCGGAAGAGTACGTGGGCAACCGGGTGATGGAGGGGTTGGTCATGGCCTGCCAGTCGTTGTGCGCGCAGGCGGTGGGGCGGTTGCAGCCCGAAGGGTGAACGCGATGCGCCACGCCCTTCGGCGAGGACCACTTTCAGCAGGTGTCAGTGCTCGCTGAAAGCGCTCCTCAGATCGACCCCGATGATCGGTGAGAAGTCCACTTTGCACAGCTCCAGCTCGAAGAGCTGATCGTGATTGTCCAGGCACAGGGTGACTCTCACCGGCACGCCGTCGGCATCGGCAAGCATTGCAGTGGCAATGTCGCTTCCGAAGACCTGGGTCGTGCTGGACAGGAACACCACGCCTCCGAATCCGACGACCTCCACGTCCTCCACCTGGGCGAGCGCCAGATCCTTCAACAACCGTTCGCACAGCTCGTTCGTCTCGGGCAGCAGCCTGTGGATGAGGGAGACCTCGTCGGGGGTGAGGAATCTGGGCACGGGATGTCCTTCAGGGCACTGCATCCTGCCTCCCCCGCAAAGACTACTGTGAGTAATTGACTTCTTTAGTGACATTTCCACTTCGGTCGTACCATCGCCACACACCGGCCTTATGCCCATTCTTAAACTGTCCACGCATACGAACATACCCATCATCTGCGGCGACAAATGGACCATCAGCAATCTCGCACCCCTTCAAAGAGCCCACTTTTCCCCACGGCTCGGTCTTCAGTCGAGCGGGCTCAACACATTCTATCCGCTCATCGTCGAACGAATTCGTCGTTGCGCCCTGCTTCTGATCCGCACATGCCGAAGAAAGTGACGCCAGCAGGACGCATGTCATGTATCTCTTCATACCTACCTCAGCCCAGGAACCTTCGAGTTGAGCAATCGTTTGTTCTGCTCTTGCTGCAGTTCGACTGTACTAGCATTCCAAAGTGTCTTGGCTACAAATGATTGGCAATGGTTGGCAGGCCCCCACCTACCAAGTGATCTCCCTATCTGAAGCTGGGAATTGACTCTCGCTTCGTCGATATTTTTAACCACTTTGCATGATGCTCCAGGCTCATTGCTACGACCGACATGGTTGGTCACCTGCACGGGATCGCCCGGCATGTCTCCACTGTCGTTACAAGGTACGTTTCCACGAGTGCGACCCATGCCTGCCTCAACTGTATCCGTACGAATCCATTGGTGATCAATTGGATTGTTGGATACTCCAAAGGCCGGCTGACTACATACAAGTACTTCCAAGCCCTCAGGGCCAATCCAACTCATCGGATTTCCCATCACGTAGCCAAAGGTATTTGGCCCCGCTGCGAGCCCAATCGGATCACTCTGCGAATAACGACCCACCGCAGGGTCATACTCCCGCTGGTAGTTGTAGAACAGCCCACTCGCATCCGTCGCCTGCTGGCCCGGGAAGCGCAGCGCCAGTTCGAACGCCACACCATCCCCGTCCGGGCCTGCACTCGGAATCTGGTTGCCGAACACCTCGCTCTTGTTGCTCCACTCCCAGATCGAGACATTCCGTACCGGATCGATCACCACGCGCGGTGTGCCCAGATGATCCGGCTGCCGGCACAATCTGCCGCACACGCCCTGCTCTTCTCGGGCTTCACGCGTGGCTCGCACCGCTACCTGGCCACCGGCCACACCCTCCAGCGCGAGGATCCTGCTGCGGTGGTCGCCGCGATTCAATCGGTCTCCGACACAGCGAAGTAGCCGTTCCGGGCAACGGCTTCGCCCGTTGTTCCCCTCTACTGCCCTCGCAGGCGCACCGCGAAGTACCGCGCCGGGGAAAGGCCAAGCGCTTTCTTGAACATCGTGATGAAGGCCGTCACCGACTCATAGCCCAGCGTCTCGGAAACGCGTTGTACCGGTGCACCCGCGGCAAGTTCACGAATGGCGATGAGCAGGTGCAGCTGCTGCCGCCAGCGCCCGAAGGACAAGCCCGTTTCCCGTTCGATGAGCCGGGTCAACGTGCGCTCGCCCAGGGCCAGGCGCACGGCCCACTGGCCGATGGTGCTGCGGTCTGCCGGATCCGCCGACAGCGCCGCCGCCAGCGCACGCACCTTCGGGTGATGGCTGACCGGCAACGACAGGTGCTCGGCCGGCATCTGTACCAGCTCGTCCAGCAATACGCGCGCCAGCCGGTCGGTGTGGCTGCCATGCGGGTAGTCCAGCGGCGCGTCGGCCAGGTGCAGGATCATCTCGCGCAGCATCGGGGAGATCGCCAGCGTCACGCATTGCATGGGCAGATCGACGATGCCGGGCTCGACGAACAGGTAGCACAGGCGCGCGTTGGCGGTGGCGCGGTTGCTGTGGGGCATGCCACCGGGAATCCAGACGCCACACTGGGGCGGCACGATCCACAGTGCGTTGGCCACTTCGCAGGTCACCGCCCCATGCAGCGCAAGAACAAGCTGGCCCTTCCGGTGCTCATGCACGGGAATCTCCGCATCGTGCTCGGCCACCTGCAGGCGGCTGGCAACCGCCGGGCGATCGGTCTCGTCCGGGTCCAGGTCAAAGCCGGGGAGCGAAATGCGAGCCATTCTCACATTGACCGGTTTTAGCGATTGATTGTCATTGTAGCGAAATTCGCCAGGGCGGCCGATCACTAGCATGAGCCGCATGCACTTCCCCATCCCACTCCTCCCCCACGTGCTCCAGGCGTTTGCACGGTTGAAGAGCCCTGCCCTCCGGACCGACCAGGAGGCGGTGCTGTTCTCGCTCAAATGCCTGCTCGCCGCGTCGCTGGGGCTGTATGTCTCCCTGCGGATCGGCCTGAATCGCCCGTTCTGGGTAATCGGCACGGTTTATCTGGTGTCGCAGCCCCTTTCCGGGGCGACACTCAGCCGCGGCCTGTTCCGTCTGCTCGGCACCGTGGGCGGGGCCGTCGCCACCGTTGTGCTGGTGCCACGCTTCGCCAATGCCCCCCTGGTGCTGAGCGCCGCACTCGCCACCTGGATGGCGCTGTGCCTGTATCTGGCGATGATCGACCGCACCCCACGTGCCTATGCGTTCCTGCTGGCCGGCTATACCACCAGCCTGATCGGGTTTCCTGCGGTGATGGTGCCGGAGGACGTGTTCACCATTGCCATCACGCGGGTGCAGGAAATCGCCATCGGCATCATCGCCGCCACGCTGGTACATGCGTTGGTGCTGCCGCGCCGGGTCTCGATGCGCGTGCACGCGCGGGTTGCTGCCGTGCTGGATGATGCCGAACGATGGACACGCGACATGCGCGCCGGTGCATCGGACACGGTGCTGGCGACCGACCGCTCGAAAGTGGCAGCCGACCTGCTTGAGCTGCATGTGCTATCGATCCACCTGCCCTTCGACAGCGCCCACGGCGTGGCCCAGGTGCAGATCCTGCGTGCTTTGCATGACCGGATGCTGGACGTCCTGATGCTGTCCAGCGCGGAGGAGGACTCCGTCGACCGGCTGCGTTCACCGCAGGCCAGCACAATGGACCCACTTGGCTGGCGCGAGCTGATGCAGACCGGCCTTGCCGCGCAACAGGCCGAGCTGGACCTCGCCCACGCCGACTGCCGCGTGCTGCAGGCACAACTGCACACCGCCCGGCCCGGCTGGCGCGGGCATGTACCTGCCCGCCTTGCGCGGCATGTGCAGGGTGCGGCACTTCACCGGGATCATCGGCTCGCGCTGCGCAGCGCGCTGGGCGCGTTCGTCGGCATCCTGCTGAGCTGCGTTCTGTGGATCGTCACCGGCTGGTCGGAGGGCGCCACGGCGGTGTCCATCATCGGCACGGCGTGCGTGCTGTTCGGCACGATCGAAGCGCCAGCGCCGCATGTCATGCGCTACCTGGTCGGCTCCGCCATCGGTGTCGCCGTCGGTCTTGTGTACGCCCTGGTGATCATCCCTTCGCTGTCGGGTCTCGCCGGCCTGGTCGCCGCGCTGGCGCCGGTACTGCTGCTGTGCGGATCGTTCCTGGCCCGGCCGCCCTTCATCATGGCCGCCCTGGGTGTGGTGCTGACCTTCCCGCTCATCGCCGGCCTGGGTGCGACCAATGCGATCAACGTCGTCGGCGCACTCAACAACAGCGTTGCGTTGTTCGTCGGTACGACGGTGGCACTGTGCAGCATGCAACTGTTCCAGACCGCCGATACGGGCCGTAACCGCGCTCGGCTGGAGCGTTCGATCCGCCGGGACGTCGCACGACACGCCGCCGGACGAGGTGATGTGACACGCGCCTGGCTCAGCCGCATGCTGGATCGCATCGGGCTGCTTGCTCCCAGGCTGCAGGGCCGTTCCAGCGCGGGACACGACCTGCGGGCATTGTTTGCAGACGTTCGTGCGGCACGTGCATCCAGCCAACTCCGGGCACTGGAAAGGTGCCTGGACAATCCGCAGGCCCGGGCGCTTCATGCACTGCTGATCGAACGCATCGCCGAGCATTTCAGGGTTCGTGCCCACCCGCCGCGCCGTATCGACACCCATCTTCTGGAAGTGCTGGACCGAATGCGTGAAGCAGTGGTTACCAGCAGCGGGGCTGATCGGAAGCATCTGTCGCACCTTCTCTGCGGGTTGCGCCGCGACCTTCTCGTACCTTTGTTCACCCACCGGCGCTGACCTCATGCTTCCTGATCTTTCGATTGATGGCGTGCTGATTCCCGGCCTGCTTGCGGTGGCCGTCGCCGCGCTGGCGCTGTCGGTACTGACCTCACGTTTCCTCGCCAGCCTCGGTCTGTACCGGTTGTTCGCCGCGTGGCCACTGGTGGGCCTGTCCCTGTTCGTGATCCTGGCGGAGCTGATGATCCGGCTCGCGCCCCTGTTCGAGAAATGAGATGAAACACACGCTTGCTGTCATCGGGCGCTGGAGCGCAACCCTGGTGGTGTTCGCAATTGCCGTCGTCGCCGCACTGGCCATCTGGCATCGCTACGAAACACACCCGTGGACGCGCGATGGGCGGGTGCGCGCCGATGTGGTGCGCGTTGCATCGGACATGGGGGGGCTGGTGACCCAGGTGCTGGTGCACGACAACCAGCGAGTCAGCGCCGGACAACTGCTGCTGGTGCTGGACCAGCCGCGCTTCGCTGCCGCGCTTGAGAAGGCCGACGCAGCGGTCAGCAGCGCACGCGCCACGCTGGCCCTGGCCCGCCGCGAATCGGCGCGGGACAACGCACTGGGCAACCTGGTCGCTTCGGAAACCCGCGAACGCAATGCCGCCAAGGTCGATACCGAGCTGGCCGCCCTGGCGCAGGCGCGGGCCGAACAGCGCGTTGCCCGGCTCAATGTGCAACGCACCGCGGTGCGCGCGACCACCGATGGCATCGTCACCAACCTGGACCTGCACGCGGGCGACTACCTGCAGCCGGGTGCACAGGCGCTGGCGCTGATCGACACCGGCAGCCTGCGCATCGAGGGCTATTTCGAGGAAACCAAGCTGGGCTGCATCACCGAGGGCGATGCCGCCGTGTCCCGGCTGATGGGCGACGACCACGACGTGCGCGGGCACGTGGATACCATCGCCGCCGGCATTGCCGACGATCAGCGCTCAAGCACGCACAACCTGCTCCCCGCTGTGGCGCCAACTTATACCTGGGTGAGGCTGGCACAGCGGATCCCGGTACGCATCCGCATTGATGATGCGCGGCCGGATACCCGCCTGATCGTGGGCCGCACTGCGAGTGTGACGATCACGCCCTCGGCACAGGGAGCCTGCAAGTGAGCGTGCGAACAGTACGTGGTGGGCTGCTCGCCCTGCTGCTGCCGATGACGGCCTGCGTGTCAGGCCCCGACTATCACCTGCCTGCCGATGCTGTCGCAGTCTCTCCCCGGGCGGCGCAGGCGTTCGTCTCGGGCCAGGAGGCATCGTTCAGCCATGACGCACCGCCGGATCGGTGGTGGCACCTGTATGGCGATGCCCGGCTTGACGCCTACGTCCGCGAAGCACTGGCGGCCAACACCGACCTGCGCGCCGCCGATGCCAACCTTCGGCGCGCCAGCGCTACCGTTCTGGAGTATCGCGCGCGCGGTGCCGTTCAGGCCGACGTGGATGCATCGGGCACGCTCACCCATGCCGGTGGCTACACCCAGGCGTCGGCCGCTCCGCAGTCCTACGCGCTGGGCCTTCAGCTCTCCTATCCACTGGATCTTGCAGGCGGCATCCGCCGCGGCATCGAGGCCGCCAGCGCGGACGCGGAGGCTGTCGCTGCGGCACGGGACCAGGTCCGCGTGGTCGTCGCTGCGGCCGTCACACGTGCCTATCTCCAGGTGTGCACCCGCAATCACACGCTCGCCGCAACCCGGCAGGTGCTGGCGATCCAGCACGCCACGCTGGAGGCAACCCGCCGCCTCGCCGCAGGCGGTCGAGGAACGGACTTCGATGTCAGCCGTGCCGGTTCCGCCGTCAACCGCAGCGCGGCGGCAGTACCGCACCTGCTGGCAGAACGCCAGGCCGCACTGTTCGAACTGGCGGCATTGATGGGCAGGCTCCCGGCAGACTATCCCAGGGAGGCCGAAGCGTGCCCGCGCCCCCCGGAGCTGGAGCAGGCATTGCCAGTCGGAGAGGGCTGGCAGCTGCTCCAGCGGCGCCCTGACATACGCGCAGCAGAACGCAGCCTGGCTGCCGCGACTGCCTTGATCGGCGTCGAGACGGCCGGTCTCTATCCGCAGATCACCCTGGGCGCCTCTTCGGGCGTGGCTGGCACGCCGGCGCATCTACTGTCGGCCAACAGCTTTGGTGCGAACATCGGTCCCGTGCTGTCATGGCACTGGCCCAACCGCCGCGTGGCCAAGGCCCGCATCGCGGCGGCCGGCGCCAATGTGGATGCCGCTCTTGCTTCCTTTGACGGCATCGTGCTGCAGGCACTGCGCCAGACCGAGACCGCGCTTTTTGCCTGCACGCAGGAGCTTGAACGCGAGCGCAGCCTGGCGCAGGCGCGTGGGGATGCAGCGCGCGCCGCCGGGCAGGCGCAGCAGCTCTACCGTTTTGGCAGGATTGATTTTCTCGACCTGCTTTCGGCGCAGGCCGCGCTGGCAGATGCGGAATCCGCGTTGGCCACCTCGCGCGCGGAGCGGGTCGACCGCCAGATGGAACTGTTCCTGTCACTGGGCGGCGGTTGGGCTGCGGGCGACACGGCCGATGGTGCGACACGCTGAGATCATCTTCGCAGCAGCAGGCGCCAACCGATCTGTTCATGAACGGCATGCCTACACCCCTATTCATTCACATGGCCCGCCCTATATTTGCGTTAACAGCGCCGCATGCCGCGGCCATGACGGAGGCATCCCGATGACATCCATACGTCTGCTTGCCATTACCGTAAGTACGGCCGCAGCGCTCGCCGTAGCTCCCGCCTTCGCTGATCCGCCGCATCACGCCCGCGGCAACGGCCCGCCGCCGCATGCCGGCGGCCCCCACCACCGTGATGCGCCGCCGCCCGGCTGGCAGAAGAAGGCCTGGCGACGTGGTGAGCGCCTGCCGTGGGCCGAAGTGGATCGCCGCTACTGGGTCGACGACTATGCGCGCTATCACCTGCGTGAGCCGGGCCGCGACCGGCGCTGGGTGCGCCAGTCCGATAGCGAGTACCTGCTGGTGGAAATCGCCACCGGCTTGATTGTTGACGCGCTGCATCGTTGAATGCGGAGCGTGCCGGGGCCCTGTAGCCGTGGCCCCGGCGGCGCTTCCACCCTACGAAGGCCGTCATGAACGATGCGAACCACCGGAATCCAGAGCGCGCTTCTCGCTGCGTGTCTCACCACAGGCGTGCCGGCCCAGGCAAGTCAGCCCCCATCCTCAGCTGATGTGAAGGCCATCGAACAGGTGGTCGAATCGTTCCGCACCTCGTTGATCAACAAGGACAAGCCGACCTACATGGGCCTGTTCTTCTCCGACAAACCGGAAGACATCGGCTGGCAGTTCGTTTCCGAGGATGTGCGCCTGCAGGACATCCGCAAGGCCAAGCCCGATGCAATCAAGGCACGGCAGATCCCGGCCAACAACTTCGTCGCGCTGATCGACGGTGCGGTGGCCTCGCCGAAGCCGAAGGAGGAGAAATTCTCCAACACGAAGATCGAAACGGATGGCGATGTGGCCTCGGTGTCGTTCGACTACAGCTTCCACGACGATGGGGTGAAGACCAACTGGGGCAAGGAGATGTGGCAGCTGATCCGCACCGAACAGGGCTGGAAGATCTTCTCGGTGATCTATTCGATCCGCGATTCACGCAGCCCGGCCGATTGAACGTCGCTTGACGCGGCCGAACCCAGGCCGCGATCCATTCAGCATGCGCATTGGCAATCAGTCAGGGATCGGGCACAGTTCGGCCACGCGCAAGGACGCACGCCATGACCCGCCTGCTGATCATCGAAGACAACCCCGAGCTCGTAGCCAACCTGTACGCTTTCTTTGAGCCTCTCGGCTACGTCCTGGACGACGCCCGCGACGGCTCAAGCGGACTACGCCGGGCAACGCAGCACGATTACGACGCCATCCTGCTGGACCTGATGCTGCCGCGCCTGGACGGCATGACGCTGTGTCAGAAGCTGCGCCAGGAATTCCAGAATCCGGTGCCGATCCTGATGCTGACCGCGCGCGACCCGGTAGATGACCGGGTGCAGGGCCTTGCCTTGGGCGCGGATGACTACCTGGTCAAGCCGTGCTCCCTGAAGGAGCTGGATGCGCGGATCAAGGCCCTGGTGCGCCGGGCACAGGGTCGCCAGGTCCAGAACGTGCTGGCGTGGAAGGACCTGCAGGTGGACACGCGCTCGCCACAGGCCTGGCGCCAAGGCCGCTGCATTGCCCTGACGCCTACGTCGCACAAGCTGCTGATGTGCCTGGTGCGCGCCGCGCCTGCCGTGGTGCGCAAGCAGGAAATGGAATACCTGGTCTGGGGCGATGAACCACCGGACAGCGGCGCGCTGCGAACACACATTCATGAGCTGCGCCTGCAGGTGGACCGCTGCTTCGACACCGCACTGATCACCACGGTGCATAGCGTCGGCTGGCGCATGCTGGCGTGAGCCCTGCGTCCCTCTACCGCCGCCTGAGCCTGCGTACCCGCATCACGATCTCGTTCGTGCTGTCGATGGCCGGCGCCATGGGTTTCATCATACTGGCCGAACAGGTCGACTACGACCAGGTCCGGGCCGCTGTCGTCGCGCGCACCCAGCACGGCGAAGTGCAAAGGCTGCAGGCCTTGCTGGATCGTGGCCAACGCCCAGCCCTGCCACCAGGGACCCAGCTGTTCGACGCCCAGGACGTGCCCGTCGTGCTGCGCCAGTACGGCCCGGGCTACCACGGCGAAGAGGTGCCAAATGAGTGGCACCTGAGCGTCTTCGACAACGGCGGCCAGCGCTACTACCTGATGCAGGACGCGGCGCACTACGGCTATCTGGAACACCTGATCAATGCCTTCGCGGCACTGGTAATTTCGATCTGCGTGCTCGGCGCCTTCCTGATCGGCCGCAAGGTAGCGACGCACGTCATCGCGCCCATCACGCGATTGGCGGACGCGGTGCAGGACGGCCAGAAGCCCTTTCCCTACCAGAACGCCCGCGACGAGATCGGTGTACTCGCCCGCGCCTTCGCCCAGCACAGTGACGAGCTCGAACGGTTCCTGCATCGCGAACAGTGCTTCAGCGGCGACGCCAGCCACGAACTGCGCACGCCGCTGGCGATCATCGGCGGCGCTGCGGAGACGCTCGCCTGCCAGCTTCCGGCCGACAGCCACCTGGTTCCCAGCGCCGAGCGCATCATGCGCACCACCCGGGAGATGCAGCGCCAGCTGACCTGCCTGCTGCTGCTGTCACGCGCGCCCAGTACCGTGCCGCGCAACGAGGTGGCCCTGCGTCCGCTGATCGAATCCTGCATGGAGCGCTGCCAGCCCTGGATTTCCGGAAAGCCGGTAATCGTTGTGTTTGATGCCCGGCATGACGCCGTGCTGGACACCAACGCGGATCTGGCGCACAGCGTGATCTGGAACCTGCTGCGCAACGCCTGCCAGTACACCGAATGCGGCGAAGTGCGGATCACCCTCCACGACTCCGCACTCATCGTCGCCGATACAGGCCCCGGCCTGCCTTCCAGTATCGACCCACAGCAGTTCGAGCGTTTCCTGCCCGGCAACCCGCACAGTGGCGAGGGACTGGGGCTGTCGATCGTGCAGCGCATCGTCGAGCATCTGGGCTGGAGGATGACGGTGCACTCCTCGCAGCAGGGATGCCGGTTCAGCCTGGAGTGGCCCCTCTGACGGTTTCCTGACGCGCGCGTACACATGCTGGGACGACTCACTTCACGGCGGAGCCCGCATGCAGCATCCCAAGGACAGCAGCAAGTACCCGCACGGCAAGACCGGCCTGCGCCGCATCCTGCATACCCTGATCCACTCACGCGACGGCTTCATCGCCACCTTCCGTGGCGAGGCCGCCTTTCGCCAGCTGTTGCTGCTGCACGCGCTGCTGATGGTGGCGGCCTTCGTGCTGGACATCAGCACGGTCGAGCGGGCACTGGTGCTGGCGGTCTGCTTCATCAGCCTGCTGGTGGAGCTGCTCAACTCGGCGATCGAAGCGGTGGTTGATCGCATATCACTGGAACAGCATCCGCTGTCCAAGAATGCCAAGGACATGGGCAGCGCTGCGCAGACCACCGCACTGTTGATGGTGGGCGCGGTGTGGGGCGTGATCCTGCTGGGCTAGTCCACCCATCCTGACAACTTCCTGATAAAGCCGTTTCGATACTGCGCGCACTCCCGTACCGCGGAACCTGCTCGTGCGTCAATGCCTCCGTTTTCCACGGCCCCATCCGATCGTTCTGGTCTGGGCCGCCGCACTGTTCTTCACCACGTTTGGAAACATCGCCCTCTGGAAGACGCTGTGGGGCCTGACCGACCTCAACAGCCTGCGCAGCGTGCTGTTCCTGGCCAGCTTGCCGGTGGTGCTGTTCTGCCTGTTCAACCTGGTGCTGACGCCACTGCTGGCACTGCCAGTCCTGCGCAGGCCGCTGCTGGCCGTACTCATCGTCACCAGCGCCGCCTGCAGCTATTTCATGCTGCACTACAACGTGCTGATCGATCGCAGCATGGTGCAGAACGTGTTCGAGACCAACCAGGCCGAACTGAACGCCTACCTCTCGCTGCCGCTGCTGCTGAGCCTGCTGATGCTGGGCGTGCTGCCCGCTGCCGGGCTGGCTTGGGTACGCACCACCAGCGGAGCGGGTTCGATACGTTCGCTGCTGGTGTGGCCGGCCAGCGTCCTGGCGTCGTTGCTGGTGCTGCTGGCGATCGGCTTCGCGTTCTACAAGGACTATTCCTCGCTGTTGCGCAACAACCGCTACATCCGTGACCAGGTGCTGCCGTTGAACGTCGTGCGCCATACACACGGTTATCTGAAAAGCCTCTACAGCACCCGCCAGCAACCCTTGCGCCCGATCGGCGAGGACGCGAGGCGCGTACCGGGCCCGCGACCGAAGCTTGTGATAATGGTCATCGGCGAGACCGCGCGATCACAGAACTTCCAGCTCAATGGCTACCTACGCGCGACCAATCCCCGACTCTCGCGCAAGGAGGGCGTCATCAGCTTCAGTGATGTTTCCTCATGCGGAACCGCAACGGCGATCTCGGTGCCGTGCATGTTCTCGCAGATGACCCGCCGCCAGTACGACGATGTACGCGCAGCGACCGAGGAGAACGTGCTCGACATCCTGCAGCGCACCGGCATCAGCGTGCTTTGGCGCAACAACAACAATGGCGGCTGCAAAGGCGTGTGCGAACGCGTGCCCACCGAGGACATGCCCGCGCTGAAGGTGGCCGGCCAATGTGTCAATGCCGACGGCACCTGCTACGACGAGGTGCTGCTGCATCAGCTCGGCACACGCATTGACGCCATGAACGGTGACGCCCTGGTCGTGCTGCACCAGCTGGGCAGCCACGGCCCGACCTACTTCGAGCGCTACCCTGCCACATCGCGGGCATTCGTCCCGACCTGCGACAGCAACCAGATCCAGCGTTGCAGCAACGAGGCGCTGGTCAACACCTATGACAACACCCTGGTGCATACCGACCTCGTGCTGGGCCAGGCCATCGATCTGCTGCAGGGCTATTCGGACCAGCGCGATGTAGCCCTGATCTACGTCTCCGACCACGGTGAGTCACTGGGCGAACGCGGCATGTACCTGCATGGCACGCCCTACTTCATCGCCCCGCGCGAGCAGACCCAGGTACCTATTGTGATGTGGTTCTCGCCGGACTTCGGCCGCAACGTCGGCCTTGATATGGCGTGCCTGAGCACTACTGCGCTGCACGAGGCACACAGCCATGACAACGTCTTCCATTCACTGCTGGGCCTGTTCGGCGTCAGCAGCGCGGTGTACCAGCGCGATCTGGATGTGTTCGCCGGATGCCGGGCGTCGGCCACGCCATCTGTGGCCGCCTCGCCGACGAGAAAACAGCGCCGGCTGATGCCGGTCGCTGCCCGGAACGTGGCGCGTTACTGCGCCGCCAGGGCGAAATCCAGGCCTGCACACACCGCTGCCACCTGGGCGTCGTTGCATTCCTGCGGGTTGGTGCGCGGGCTGTCCGGGTAGACCTCGGTCGTGGTGGCAAAACGCGCGTCGGTGAAGCCAGCGCAGGCGCCGATCGAACGCGACTCGCCCCAGACCACGCCCGGCGACTGCAGCGGCAGGCCGACCAGGTTGCCCTCGGCGTCGGCCGGGGCGATATGGGTGACCGGCGCGACCGCGGTGATCAATGCCTTCTGGAACTCGGCCTGCGGATCTTCGCTGTTGCCGATTACATAGAAGCCATCTGGAATGGTGTCGCGCTCGAATGGCTTGCCGTCGCGGGCGCAACGGGCCGGATCGAACTCGTGCAGATCGCTGTCGGTGGTCTCGTGCAGATCCAGGTGCACCAGCAGGTTCGGCTTGCGCTCGGCCACCCAGGCCATCAGCGCGGCCGCCTCCTCGATCTGGCCGCCGTCACGGAAGCTGCGGTTCGGGTCGATGGCATCCGGGTTCCAGCGCTGGATGCGCTCGTAGCCCCAAGGGCTGACGCACGGCGCCACGATCAGGTTCAGCCGGCCCAGGTAACGCTCAGCCTGCTGTTCCAGGAACTGCAGAGCACCGTGCACACCGCTGGTCTCGTAGCCATGCACGCCACCGGTGATCAGCGCGGTCGGCAGCGCCGGGTTCCAGTCGTGGTTGACCACGGCGAACAGCGGATAGTGGTCCGGCGCATAGTCCAGCTGGCCGTACTGGATCACGTCGAAGATGCTGTCGTCCAGGCGCTCAAGCGCGGCCACCACGTCGTCCTGGTAGCTGCGCTGGCGCTGCTGGCGGGCCCGCCACTGTGCACGTTCCGCGTCGCCCCAGGGCTGTCCGGGGGTGCCGATCGGGTAGAACTGCGCAACAGTCATGGGGAACTCCAGGGGGTCGAACGATGGGTGCAGCCGGACATTCTAAGCCTTGTCGCGCCTGCGGGCGCCCCCGCCCCGCCCTCGCCTTCATCCAGCCGGGGTCATCTGGTTGTAAAATCAACGGTTTTTGGCCCCTCACCCCTTGATGGCGAACGCAGCGCAGCCGGTCCTGGGTGGACCGGAGTTCCTCCGCCTGCTCGCCCGTCTCAGCGACGGCGCGATGCCGGCCACCAGTCCCGCCCTGACCGATCGCCTCGGCCAGTGGGTGGACTGGAGCCGCGCCGTGGCGCTGTCCGGGGCGCTCGGCGGGCGCCTGCCCGAGGCAGGCGAGGCCACCGAAGCGGTCGAGGATGTGTTGGCCGACTGCGCCCAGGCCCGCGCCAGCCTGCTGGCCTCGATCCGCGAGGATGCCGAGGCCGAGCGCCTGCTCGACCTGGCGGAAGCCGCCGCTGCGCCCAACTTTGCCTCGCTGCGCCAGCGCTACCGGGTGCTGCAGCAGGCCATCCAGACCGCCACCGGGCGCCTGCGCGGCCGCCTGCGCGACCAGTTGGTACAGGCGTCGCCGGAACTGGCGCGGCTGGCCGAGGTCGATGCGGTGATGGAGCAGACCCTCACCCCGCGCGAGCACAGCCTGCTGGCCACTGCGCCGGCGGTGCTCGGCGCCCGTTTTGAACGCGTGCACGGCCAGCCTGGCTGGCGCGCGGCCTTCCGCCATGACATGCGCACGCTGCTGCTCGCCGAACTGCAGCTGCGCTTCCACCCGATCGAAGGGCTGCAAGACGCCCTGCGCTCCTACTGACCGGAACACCATGTCCAGAACTGCTTTCCATGTCGTTGTTTTCCTTGTCGGCCTGCTGGCCGTGTGCTGGATCGGCATTGGCTACGTTTCGGTGCATCCGCTGGGTGCAGCGGTAGCGGCAATCATCGCGGCCTGCTACATCGCCGGTGGCGTAGAGCTGTACCGTTACCGCCAGGCCAGCAATGGCCTGCGCAGCGCGCTGAACGACCTGTCCAGTGCGAAGGCAAGCCTCGCCCCCTGGCTGGAGCGCGTGCCGGTGGGCCTGCGCAACGCCGTGCGCCTGCGCGTGGAAGGCGAGCGCACCGCCCTGCCCGCACCGGTACTGACCCCGTACCTGGTGGGGCTGCTGGTGCTGCTGGGCATGCTCGGCACCCTGCTGGGCATGATGGACACCCTGCGCGGCACCGGGCTGGCGCTGCAGAGTGCGACCGACATGGCCGCGATCCGCGGCTCGCTGGCCTCGCCGGTGCAGGGCCTGGCGGTGGCATTCGGCACCTCGATCGCCGGTGTGGCCAGCTCGGCCATGCTCGGCCTGCTGGCGGCACTGCTGCGTCGTGACCGCCTGCAGGCCGTGCAGCAGCTGGACCGCGCCATTGCCAGCGACCTGCACCCGTATTCGCAGGCCTGGCAGCGTGCCGAATCGCTGCGCCTCCTGCAGGCACAGTCCGCCGCCCTGCCGGCGCTGGTCGACCGCCTGCAGGCGATGACGCAGACGTTTGAACAGCACAGCACGGCCGCCAACGAGCGCCTGCTGGCCGGCCAGGCCGAGTTCCTGACCCAGAGCCAGGCGCTGCAGGAACGCCTGGCGGTGTCGCTGCAGCAGTCGCTGCGCGAGGGGGCTGAAGCCAGCGCCGCTGCCATCGGGGGCGCGCTGCAGCCGATGGCCGAAACCACCCTGACCGGTCTGGCTCACCATGGCGAAGCACTGCACGCCCGCATCGAGCAGGCCGTTCAGCAGCAGCTGGCCGGCCTGAGCGACGGTTTCGAGCGCAGCCGCGTTGCGACCGAAGCGAGCTGGGCCAAGGTAGTGGGTGAACAGAGCCAGGCACAGCAGGCACTGGTACAGGATCTGCGCCAGCACCTGCAGGCGTTCAGCGATGGTCAGGGCACGCAGGCCGAAGCACTGGTCGCGCGCATCGGCGAGCGCCTGCAGGCCGATGCACAGGGCAACGCCGAGGCCTTGCGTGCCGCCGCCGAGCAGCAGCAGGCCCTGAACAGCGCGCTGGTCGAGCGCCAGCAGCAGGCGTTGATCGCCGCCAGCGAGCATCTGGACGCGCGTGCGCAGGCGCTGCTGCAGGCACTGGAACAGCAGCACAGCGCCAATCAGTCGCTCTTCCAGGACCACGAACAGCAGCGCTTGCAGGATTGGCAGGCCGCGCAGGCAGCTGCTGCCACCGCGCACGCCGAGCTGCAGGCCAGCCTGGACCGCCGCGAACAGCAACGCCAGGCGCGCTGGGACGCAGTCAGCGCCGAACTGCAGCAGGCCCACGCCGCGCTGCAGGCGCAGCTGCAGGCCGGCGACGAACAGCGCCTGCAGCGGTGGAGCGATACCCTGCAGCACGTTTCCACCGATCTGGCCGAGCGCCTGCAGGCCAACGGCGAGCGCCTGGCTGCGCAGCAGCAGCAGGTCTGCGACACGCTGGCGACGACCGCACAGCAGATCGGCGAGAACGGCCGCGCCCAGGCCAGCGCCACGCTGGCCGAAGTCTCCACCCTGCTGCAGACCGCTGCCGCCGCACCGAAGGCCGCTGCCGACGTCATCAACGAGCTGCGCAGCACGCTGTCCGAGAGCCTGGTGCGCGACAACGCAATGCTGGAAGAACGCGGCCGCCTGCTGGCCACCGTGCAGACCCTGCTCGATGCGATCAACCATGCGTCGCACGAGCAGCGCACGGCGGTGGACGCGCTGGTCGGTGGCTCGGCCGAGTTGCTGGAACGCGTCGGCAACCGCTTCACCGACCATATCGCTGCCGAGACCGGCAAGCTGGACGGCATCGCCGCCGCGCTCAACGGAAGTGCTGCCGAGGTGGGCCAGCTGGCCGGCACCTTCGGCGAAGCGGTCGCGCAGTTCGGCGCCACCGCCACCGAGCTGTCCGGCCGCCTGGAACAGATCGGCGGTGCACTGGATGCATCGCTGGCGCGCAGCGATGAACAGCTGGCCTACTACGTGGCGCAAGCGCGCGAGGTGGTCGACCTCAGCCTGCTGTCGCAGAAGCAGGTGATGGAAGAACTGCAGCATCTGGCCGCGCGCCGCGGCAAGAGCGGCAACGCATGAGCGACGAGCTGGAGGTCGATGGCGGCTCGCACGCCCCGATCTGGGCCGCCTTCGGCGACCTGATGTCGGTGCTGCTGGGCGCATTCGTGCTGATCCTGGTCGGCGTGGTCGCGGTGCAGCTGGAGCTGTCGCAGCGGCTGGACCAGGAAGTGAAACAGCGCCAGGCCGAGGCCAAGCGCCTGCAGACGCTGGAACAGGCGTTGGCTGGACCGCTGGCGGCCGGCCGCGTGACGCTGGTGGATGGCCGCATCGGCATCAGCGGCAGCGTGCTGTTCGCGCTGAACTCCGACCAGCTGCAGCCGGAAGGCCAGGAGCTGCTGCGCAGCCTGGCCGCGCCGCTGGCCGCCTACCTGGGCAGTCGCGAAGAAATCCTCATGGTCAGTGGTTTCACCGATGACGCGCCGGTGCGCGAAGGCAACCGCCGCTTTGCCGACAACTGGGAGCTGTCCGCGCAGCGTTCGCTGACCGTGACCCGCACCCTGATCGCCGATGGCGTACCGGCTGACGCCGTGTTCGCCGCCGCGTTCGGCAGTGAGCAGCCGGTCAGCTCCAATGCCAGTGAAGAAGGCCGCGCACGAAACCGCCGCGTGGAAATCGCGCCGATTCCCAAGCCCAAGGCCCCGGATGGCAAGTAAACCGCCCGCCCTGGAAGGCCTGCGCGCATTGGTGCGTGACCTCGATGCGGGGTCGCGCTCGCTGCCGCATTACCCGCAGGTGCCGATGCTGCAGCAGGTGCAGCGCGAATGGTCGGAGCTGCGCAGTGAACTGCAGGTGCGCCGCTCGCTGCGCGCCGAGGCCCCCGCCGATGGCGGCCCGCTGAACTCGGCGGTGCTGGTGCAGCGCATGCTCGATACGATGCAGGCGACCAGCCCTGGCTACCTGCGCCATTTCATCGACTACGTCGACACCTTGTCCTGGCTGCAGGCGCTGCAGGATGGCGCCGCCAGCGGCACTGATACCGCGAAGCCCAGGCGCACGCGCAAGCCGCGCCAGACGCCGAAGGAGTAGCGCCGTCGCGTGCCGTTGTAGAGCCGAGCCACGCTCGGCTCCGGCCAAAAGCAGCCGAGCGTGGGCTCTGCTCTACAGACATGTCACCAGACAGTCATCTGTCTAGCGCACCATTTTCACGTTGACCCGCGGCGCCCGCAGCGCCCGCGGTCGCATCGTTTGTCTCCCCTTCTCAATTCCATGAGCTCCGCGCCAGCGCGGTGGCTTGTGCCTGCCTGAGTGTCTGCAACATGACGAAGACTTTGTTGGCCGCCGCGCTGTCGATCGCGCTTGCGCCCGCGGCCTGGGCGCAGGATGCTGCCCCGACCTCCCATGGCACGTCCGCCACCGAGCTCGACGCGGTGTCGGTGATCGGCAGCGGTGAAGCGCGCCAGGTCCAGCGCATCACCCGCGAGAACCTCGACATCCTGCCGCCGGGCACCAGCCTGCAGAAGACTCTCAACCTGCTGCCGGGCGTCAACGCGCAGTCGGCCGATGCGCTGGGCACCAACGAGCAGTCAATGACGCTCGGCCTGCGCGGCTTCAACTCCACCCGCCTCGGCTACACGCTGGATGGCGTACCGCTGGGCGATGGCGCGTACAACAACTACAACGGCCTGACCATCAACCGTGCGCTGATCAGCGAGAACATGGCCGGCGCCGAACTGGCCGTGGGCATCGGCAGCCTCGGCACGCCGTCCACCAGCAACCTCGGCGGCACCATTTCCTATACCGCCGACCGTCCGGCCCAGGAACTCGGCGGCCGCGTGGTGCAGACCTTCGGCAGCGATGCCAACCGCCGCACCTTCGTGCGCGTGGACAGCGGCGATTACAACGGCTTCTCCGGCTATGTTTCCGGCATGAACGCGGTCTCCGACCTCTGGAACGATCAGGCCGCCTATAACAAATCCATCACCAAGCAGCTCAACGCCAAGGGCATGTGGAACTTCGGTCGCGGCCAGATCACTGGCTTCGTCGATACGTCGCGCACCACCCAGGCCGACTACTTCTACCTGTCCAAGGACGAGATGTCGCGCGGCCTCGGTTGGGACTGGGGCGGCTACGCGCCGGACTGGAACAAGGCTGTCGCCAAGGCCTACTGCAACACCGCCAGCTTCAACGCGAAGAAGTGCGACAGCAGCGGCCCGGACAAGGATGCCGACGGTGCCTTCACCGCCGGGCAGATCCTGCGCGATGACAACCTGTACTACCTGGCCGGCGACTTCTTCCTGGCCGATGGTTTCAGCCTGCGGGCGCTGGCCTATCACCACGATGACCGCGGTGAAGGCCACAACTGGAACAGCGGCGCGTGGTCGAACAAGGGCACGGCGCAGGAGATCCCGATCATCTTCCGCAACACCATCTACACCATCGACCGCGATGGCGGCACGCTGTCGTTCGATTGGGAACTGGGCGCGCACCGCATCGAGGGCGGCGTCTGGTATGAGCGCAACACCAGCAGCGCCGAACGCTACCAGACCGCCGTGGACGGCCCGCGTGACCTGAGCGGCATGAACACCCTGCCCTCCGATGTCGGCGTGTTCGCCCAGCGCACGCGCTGGAAGACCCATCAGTTCTTCCTGAAAGACACCTGGCGCCTGCTCGATGATCGCCTGAGCCTGGAATTCGGCGCCAAGAGCCCGCATGCCACCTCCGATGCGCAGGCGCTACCGGGCGACGCGAAGACGCCGATCTCGCCGACCTCGAACAACCAGTTCGCCACCGGCTCGCTGAAGGCCAGCAAGAATTTCCTGCCCAGCATCGGCGCCAACTTCCGCCTGGCCGAGCACCACGAGATCTTTGCCAGCTATGCCGAGAACATCGCCATGTTCCAGGGCGGCTTCAAGCTGGGCCCGCAGGCGGTGAGCCAGGCTACCTGGAACGCGCAGGGCAACCTGAAGCCGGAAGAATCGCGCTCACTCGAGGCCGGCTACCGCTTTGTCATCGACACCGTGCAGGCCTCGATCGCCGCCTACAACGTGCGCTTCGACAACCGCCTGCTCCAGTACAACCCCTGCGACTCGCGTCAGCCGGTCGGCCCCACCTGCGGCAACCGCTTCTACAATGTGGGCGGCGTCGACAGCCGCGGCGCCGAGCTGACCGTGCTCTGGACCCCTAACGAGCACTTCAGCTGGTACACCTCGGCCTCGCTGAACCGTTCGACCTACGCCTCCAACTACGTGCAGGCCGGTGTCGAGCAGCAGATCAAGGGCAAGATCCAGACCGATACGCCCAAGCAACTGCTGGCAACCGAGATCACCTGGCGTGACAACGGCTGGTTCGCCAGCCTGCGTGGCAAGTACACCGGCGAGCGCTTCTACACCTATACCAATGACCAGGGCTTCGGTGGCTTCACCGTATTCGATCTGGCCGGCGGCTACGACTTCGGCCAGGTCAGCTTCGCCAAGGGTTTGCGCCTGTCGTTCAACGTGACCAATCTGACCAACAAGCGCTACGCCAGCAACCTGGATTCGAGCGTGTTCGCGCCGAGCGATCCGGCCGGCAAGCTGTACGTGTTCCACGCGTCGGCCCCCCGCCAGGTGTTCGGTACCATCGACCTTCGCTTCTGATCGACGGCCTGGAGTCCACCGATGCTCGCTACTGCCCTGTTGCTGGCCGCCCTCGCGGCCAGCGGATACGCCACCCCGCATGAGGCCACTGGCGCGCCGCCGCGCACCCTGGAGCTCAACGGCCGCACCTACGTCGACAAGGGGCTGGCCGCGGCCGGGCGGTTGCCGGCGGGCACGGTGGACTTCCTGGGCGATACGCTGGGCTCGTTCTCGTCGCTGGCGGTGCAGCCCGGCACCTGGAAACGTACCGCCAACGGCTACGAGGGCGTGTTGTGGACCCTGCCCGACCGCGGCCGCAACGATCCCGAAGCCGGCCTGTTCTACGACTACGCCGGCCGCGTGGAGCGCATGCAGCTGCGCATCGACGTTACCCCGGACAAGGGCGGCACGCTGGGTACGTTGACGATGGTGCCGGACAAGGGCGTGGTACTGAAGGACTTCAACGGCCAGCCGTTCACCGGCGCCGACCCGGGTGATCACACCCTCACCCAGCGCGATGTGGTGCTGCCCTCGCCGGCCAGCGGCGCCGGTGCGGGCAAGGTCTCGCTGGACGCGGAATCGCTGCAGTTCGCCGCCGATGGCCACTTCTACATCGGCGATGAGTACACCGCCAACGTCTACTACTTCGATGCACAGGGCCAGCTGCAGGGCGTGATCGTGGCACCGCCTGCGATCCGTCCCGAGCGCGATGGCAGGCCCGCCTTCGGTTCGCTGGCGCCGCCGCAGACCGGGCGTCGCAACAACCAGGGCGTGGAAGGCATGGGCCTGTCGCCCGACGGCAGCCGCCTGTTCGTGGCCCTGCAGAGCGCGACGCTGCAGGACAGCGCGCAGGGCAATGCGGCCGGTCGCATCAACACCCGCGTGCTGGTCTATGACGTGACGACCTCGCCAACGCCACAGCAGCCGACCGGCCATTACGTGATGGCGTTGCCTGCCTATGCACACGACGGCAAGGGCAAGCTGGACCGCACCGCCGCGCAGAGTGAGCTGCGCGTGCTGGATGCCAACCGCTTCCTGCTGCTGGCCCGCGATGGCAATGGATTGGGCAAGGACGGTGACGATCCGATCGTCTACAAGTCGGTGCTGCTGGTCGATGTGGCCGACGCCACCAACCTGGCCGGAAGTACCTATGAAACCGGCACGGCCTCGGTTCTGGCCGACCCGACCGGCACCGCGCTGAAGCAGGAGATCATGCCCGCCCGCATCGACGAACTGCTGAATCTGCTCGACCGCCCGCAGCTGGCCCGTGCCGGGCTGGATCTGGACGCGAAGCGCGGCCCGCATGCCGGACTGCTCTCGGAAAAGTGGGAAGCCATGGACGTGCTGCCAGCGCTGGACCCCCAGCATCCGAACGACGTACTGCTGCTGATCGGCAACGACAACGACTTCATCGGCCGCCATTGCCGCATGCAGGGCCACGCCTGTGACAGCCCATACGACAACGACAACCGCGTGCTGGTGTACCGCCTCACGCTGCCTTGAGCGCAAACCGATGTCACGCCCGCTGTAGAGCCGAGCCCATGCGCAGCTGCCTTTGCCCTCAGCCGAGCATGGGCTCGGCTCTACAGAAGGTCAGCCGCGAAGGGTGGCGCCACCATCCACGTAGAGGTCGCTCATCGCCACATGCCCGGCCTGCTCGGAGAGCAGGAACATCACCGAATGGGCGATGTCTTCCGGCGTGGCCAGCTTGCGCAGCGGAATGCCGGCCTTGTAGGTTTCCAGGCTGCCGGCGATCACCCGCTCGGCGCCGTTCGCGTCCTGCCACATGCCGGTCTGCATCGGGGTCAGCGTTGAACCCGGGGCGACGATGTTGCAGCGGATGCCCAACGGCGCAAGTTCCAGCCCGAGGCAGCGGGTGAACATGGTGGCGGCGGCCTTGGATGCCGCATAGGCGGCCATGCCGTGCCGCGGCACACCGGCCGCATTCGAGCTGACGGTAACCATCGCGCCCTGCCCGCGCGGTGACATCACCCGCGCCAACGCCCTTCCGACGTGGAATACACCATCGGCGTTGACCGCGAACACCCGGCGCCAGTCGTCGTCGTTGGTTTCGGTGACGCCGCCTACGTGCAGCACACCGGCCACACTGGCCGCCAGCGTGATGGGCCCGATGTGAGCCTCCACCTGATCCACCAGCGCGTCCACGGCGGCACTGTCGGTCACGTCGAGCGCAAAGGTGTGCACACGCACATCTGCCGTAACAGGCGCCTCGCGATCGGTCGCCACTACGGTGCAACCGGCCTCGGCCAGCAACCGCACCAGTGCCTCGCCGATGCCACCGGCAGCGCCGGTCACCAACGCCACGCGGCCTCTGAAACCGGTCAACTGCATGTTGCGATCTCCTGTTGCTCGTCCCAGTGGCGCAAGCGTGCCGACAACCACGGCGCCAGCTGCGCCACTGCATCGCGTCCGGTCAGCTCGGCGTGCAGAAATGGCAGTTCCAACGACTGCACCCTGCGCGCGTGTGCCCGCCACAACGCCGACTGCAGCTGTGGCCGTGCCTGATGATCGTGGCCCGCGCGGACGTGCACCAGGGGGCCGTCGAACGGCTGGTGAATGTGTTCGCGGATCAGCCGATTGGTGCCGGTCACCGCGCGCACCACGCCATCCAGCACGACATCCGGCAGGCTACCCAGCGCACTGCCGCCACGACGCAGGAACGCGAGAATGCGTTCCCGGCTGTCCAGTTCCGGATGCGCATCCGGGTCATGACCGGCAATCGCCAGCAGTGCCCGCAATGCGGCGATGGCATCGGGCTCCGGCTCGGCCCGCCAGCACTCGCTGGGATAGGCGTCCAGCAGTACAAGTTCGCCGACCTCGCGCCCGATCTCATGCAGTCGCACCGCCATCGCCTGGGCGAGGATGCCACCCACCGACCAGCCCAGCAGGTGCACCGGCCCCTTCGGCTGTAGTGCGACCACCCGCTGCACGTAATCATTGGCCATTGCCTCGATACTGGGCGGCAACGGCTGCTTCGGATCGAGTGCCGGCGACTGCAGGCCATAGACCGCACGCGCCGGCTGCAATGCCCGGGCCAGGGCACGGTAGTTCCAGGCAATGCCACCGGCCGGGTGCAGCACGAACAGCGGCACGGTGTCGGCCTCGGGCGCAGCCAATGCGATCACCGGGCCCAATGCGTGATCAGCGAGCGCAGGCGGCTCAGCAATGCGTACCGCAAGCGCAGCCACCGTGGGTTGTGCGAACAGCGCCCCCAGGCCGAGATCGCAGCGCCAGCGCTGCTCAATGGCCAGCAGCAGGTGCACCGCAGACAGCGAATCGCCGCCTAGGCTGAAGAAGTCGGCGTCGACCGCCACCGGCTCGGCGAGGCCCAGGGCCTGAGCGAACAGGCCCGCCAGCTCCCGCTCCAGCGGTGTGCGCGCGGCCATCCCTGCCAGCACCTGCTGCGGCGGCTTCGGCAGCGCGTTGCGGTCGAGCTTGCCGTTGGCCGTCACCGGCCAGTGGTCCACACCGACAAACGCCGAGGGCACCATATAGTCCGGTACGCGCGTGGCCAGGTGGCTTCGCAGCAACACAGCATCGGCACGCGCGGTTGGCACATAGGCGACCAGCCGGGCATCGCCGGGCGCGTCCTGGCGCAGCAGCACTTCCACCCGCTCCATGCCGGGCAGTTCGCGCAGTGCCGCCTCGATCTCGCCCAGTTCGATGCGCAGGCCGCGAAGCTTCACCTGATGGTCGCTGCGGCCCAGGTATTCGACCGCGCCATCGCCACGCCAGCGCGCCACGTCACCGGTGCGATAGATGCGCTCGCCAGGCAGGAACGGGTCGGCAAGGAAACGCTCCGCGGTCAGGTCGTCGCGGCCCAGATAGCCACGCGCCAGCTGCACGCCACCGAGGTAGAGATCGCCTGCCACGCCCACCGGCAGCGGCTGCATCCGGGCGTCCAGCACGTACAGGCGGGTGTTCCAGACCGGGAAGCCGATCGGTACCGGTCGCGAGCGATCCTGGGCCGGGGCGGGCCAGTAGCTCACATCCACTGCCGCTTCGGTCGGGCCATACAGGTTGTGCAGGTCGGCGTGCATGCGCGCATGGAAGCGATCACGCAACGCTGCATCCAGCGCCTCGCCACTGGTGAAGACCCGTCGCAGCTGCAGGCCTTCAGAGGCCGGTGCAGCGAGGAAGGCATCAAGCATCGACGGCACGAAATGCACCGTGGTGATGCCATGCTCGCGGATCAGCCGCGCCAGTTCGGTGGGGTCACGATGCGCGTCCGGTCCGGCGACCACCAGCGTGGCCCCGCACAGCAGCGGCAGGAAGAACTCCCAGACCGACACATCGAAGGTGGCCGGGGTCTTCTGCAGCACGCAGTCGTCTGCCTTGAATCCATAGTGCTCGCGCATCCACAGCAGGCGGTTGACGATGGCGCGGTGTTCGATGACCACGCCCTTGGGTTCCCCGGTCGAGCCGGAGGTGTAGATCACGTAGGCCGCATCGTCAGGTGCAGGATCGGCCCACGGCGCGGCAAAACTCAGCGCAGTCCACTGCTCCGGCGCAAGCACCGGCACATCGGCCACACGCGCCGAGACGTCCGCCGCTGCCAGTACGCACACCGGCTGTGCCGAGGCCAGAATACGCGCCAGGCGATCGTCGGGATGAGCAAGGTCCAACGGCAGATAGGCGGCTCCGGCACGCAGCACCGCGACCAGCGCCATCACCAGCTCCAGCGAGCGCGGCAATGCCACCGCCACCACGCTGCCCGGGCGGACGCCCATCGCGCGCAGCTGTGCTGCCAGCGCGAAGCTGCGCGCTTCCAATGTCGCGTAGTCCAGCGTGGAAACACCGGAGACCAGCGCGGGTGCGTGCGGATCACGGTCCATGCCCTGCCGCAGCAGCTCGACCAACGTGGTCGGTGGCAGCGCATGCGCGGTGGCATTGAAACCATGCACCACCTGCTGCGCTTCTTCGGCGGTGGCCAACGGCACGGCCGCGATGTCTTCAGCCTGCAGTGCCGCCGACACGAAATGCAGCAGCCGCGCCGCATGCGCCTGCACATCCCCGCGACTGTACCGCGCGGGGTTGGCCTCGATCTCCAGATCCAGCAGGCTCTGGCCATCACCACGGAAGCCCAGCGTCAGGTCATCCACAGGCCCGGTGCACAGCACCTCCAGGGTCGCCTGTAAGCCTGGCAGGGCCAGTGGCCTGTAGAACGGCTGCACATTCACCATCGGACCGTGCAGGCGCTGCTGCGCGCCCACCAGGCCCAGATCCCGGCGCAGTTGCTCGCCTCGGTAACGGCCATGCTTGCGCCCCTGGCTGAGCTGGCGACCCAGGCCCCGGGCAAAGGCCTCGACGCTGCCCTCGCCGGCCGCCACGCGCAGCGGCAACACATTCATGACCATCGCCGGCACCCGCGCCGACGCATTGCCGAGCCGCCCCATGTAGGGCACGCCCAGCACCACTTCATCGGCGGCACTCATCCGCCGCAGGTACTCGGCCGACAGCGCAGCCAGCACATCCGGCCAGGGTTGCAGCCAGCCTGTCGATACCTGCAGCAGGCGCTCGCGGAACGCCGCATCAAGCGGCTGCACCCAGCGCAGCGCGTCGTTGCTTGACTCCAGCGTTCCCGCCACGCCAGCGCCAGCCGGTGCGCCCTGCATCTGTTCGCGCCACCACTGCCCAGTTGCTGCACGGCGCGGATCGGCCCGGTAGGCGACGTCATCGGCCAGCACGCCCGCCAGCCCTGGCAGCGGCTCACCTGTACGACCGGCATACAACGCGCACACACGATCAGTGAACAGCGCCATGCCGTAGCCATCGGCGGCCAGATGGTGCACACGCAGGTACCAGACCCAGCGCTGCTCGCCCAGATCAAGCAGCAGCTGCTGGCTGATCCGGTCGCGGGTGGGATCCACCGGGCTCAGCCGGTCGGCCAGCATCAGGCTGCGCGCCGCAGCTGCGGGATCCGCCTCGGCGGAAACATCACGTACCGAAAGTCGTGGCACGTGCGCCGGCTCATGCCACTGCACGGGCTGGCCATCGGCACCCTCGGCAAAGCGCAGCGCGAAGGCCTCGGCTTCGACCGCCGCCTGGTCTGCCGCCGCAACGAACCCCGCCACGTCCAACGGGCCGTCGATCCACACCGCATGTGCGGTATTGAATGACGGATTGTCCGGCGCCAGCCGCTGTGCGAACCACAGTCCGGACTGGGCCTCGGTCAGCGCCACCGGCATGGCCAGCGCGACGGCGTTCATGCGCTCTGCGCGGCCTGTAGCGCCTGCACAACGCCCCACCACTGGCGCAGCGTGGTGTGCTCGGCCAGCTGCGAGAACTCCAGCGGAAGGCCGGTGTTGCCCCAGGCCAGGACCAGGCCGAGCATGCGCATCGAATCCAGGTCCAGGTCGATCAGGTTGTCGTCGTCACCGATCTCGGCCGGCGAACATTCCAGAACGCGCGCCACGTCGGCTCGCATCCGCTCCAGATCCAGCACCTCACCCGTGGCGGCCATCACAGCACCTCCAGCAGCTGGTCGGTGGTCATCGGCACCCCGCTGGTGCGCGCGATCCAGTGCAGCGCCTGATCGTGATCGGCGCGCGAGAAGTCCGCCACCGCATCGGCGGCGATGAAGGCCTCGATATCACGCTGGAACGCCTCGACCACGGTCGCGGTGCAGCCGATATGGGCGTACACGCCGGTCACCAGCAGCTGGTCGCGCCCACGCACCCGCATCAGCGTTTCCAGGTTGCTGCGCTGGAATGCGCTGTAGCGATGCTTCACCAGCACGTGCTCGCCTGGCTGCGGTGCCAGCGCCTCGATGATCGGTTCGTGGTCGGCACTGCAGCGCATGCCCGGCCCCCACAGGTCGGCCTGCAGGCCACGGTCGCGGCGGTCCTGGTCGCCGTGCTGGGCGGTGTAGAACACCGGAATGCTGTGCGCGCGGCAATGCGCCAGCAGGCGTGCGATGTTGTCCACGGCCGGGCGCAGTGGTGCATTACCGGCGTCGAATGCGGCCAGGAAGTAGCGCTGCATGTCGTGCACCAGCAGCGCGACACGATCGCGGTGCGGGCGCCACGGTCCACGCGCCTGCGGGAGTTCGGCGGCGGTCGGCAAGGGATAGTCGGTGATACGGGGCAGCGCCATCAGCGCGTTCCTCCTGTCTGTTGCAGATGACGCGCGCGCAGCTGCGCGCGCAGTTCGCGGCGGCTGATCTTGCCGACCGCAGTGGTATCGAAACTGTCGACGAACACGACCTGGTCGGGCACCTTGAACGCGGCCAGGCCACGCGTGCGCATCCAGGCCTTCAGGGCGGGTGCCTTGAACGGTTCGCCCTGCGGGATCACGAAGGCACAGCTGCGCTCGCCCAGGTATTCATCGGGAATGGAGACCACGGCGGCATCGAACACGCCGGGGTGCGCCAGCAGGTGGTCCTCGATCTCTTCGGCGGAGATCTTTTCGCCGGCGCGGTTGATGTGGTCCCCCGCCCGGCCCTGTACCACCAGGTAGCCACCGGGCAGCTGCTGCACGCGGTCGCCGGTACGATAGAAGCCGTCATCGGTGAACGAGCGCGCGTTGGCCGCCGCATCGTTGTGGTAGCCACGGATGGTGTACGGGCCACGCGTCAGCAGGTGCCCGACCTCGCCCTCCGCCACCGGCTGGTCATGGTCATCGACCACGCGCACCTCATCATCCGGACTGATCGGTCGCCCCTGGCAGGCCACGATCAGGTCTTCCGGATCGTCCAGCCGGGTGTAGTTCACCAGGCCCTCGGCCATGCCGAATACCTGCTGCAGGGTGCAGCCCAGGCCGTCGATCACGCGCCGCGCGGCTTCCGGCACCAGCTTGGCCCCACCCACCTGCAGTACCTGCAGGCTGGACAGATCGTGCTTGCTGGTTGCAGCCGCCTGCGCCCAAAGCAACGCCAGCGGCGGCACCAGGCCACAGCAGGTCACCCGCTCCCGCGCGATCAGCGGGAAGGCTGCGTCCGGGCCGGGACCGGGGCTGAGTACCACGCGGGCACCGGCGTACAGCGCACCGAAGAAGCCCGGCGAGCTCATCGGGAAGTTGTGCGCGGCCGGCAACGCGACCAGATAGACGCTGTCGCGGTCGATGCCGCAGATCGCGTTGCTGGCACGGAACGAGTAGATGTAGTCGTCGTGCGTGCGTGGAATCAGCTTGGACAGCCCGGTGCTGCCACCGGATATCTGCAGGAACGCCACCGACTGCGGGTCCGGATCGGCCGGCAACTGGCCGCGGTCGCCCTGCAGCGTCTCCAGCGCGGTGAACTCCTGTGCATCGCCATCGATCACCACCTTGCGTATCGCGGGCACTTCAGCCTGCAGCGCCCGCGCCAACGTAAGGTGATCGAAGCCGTCATGCAGGTCGGTGGTGATATAGGCACTGGCCTCGGCCTTGTTGGCGAAATGCACCAGTTCGGTGATGCGGTGCGCAGGCAGCGCGTACACCGGCACCAGCCCAGCGCGGAACAGGCCGCAGACCGTAGTGATGAACCCTGCGCTGTTGCCCAGCTGCACCAGCACCCGCTCGCCCGGCTCCAGGCCGAGTGCCAGCAGGCCCGCGCCGATGCGTCCGGCCTCATGCCAGAGCTGCGCATAGCTCAGGCGCACATCGCCGGCGACCACCGCGATGTCGTCGGCGTAGCGTTCCGCGCGTTCGCGCAGGAACACCGGGAAGGTCTCGCCGCGCCAGTGGCCTGCTTCGCGATAGCGCGCAGCCAGTTCATCGGGCCACACCTGCTGCAGGGGCAGGCGGGAAGAAGCGTGGGACGTGTTCATGCGGCAGGCTCGATCGCAGGCGCGGACGAGTGGACGCCCAGCGCATTCAACAGGGCAGCGAACTTCGCTGCGGTTTCGGCCACCTCGGCTTCGGGTAGCGAGTCGGCGACGATGCCGGCACCGGCATACAGGCGCAACTGGGTGCCCTGCATCCGCGCACAACGGATCGCCACATACCAGTCGCCGTCGCCCTGCGCATCCAGCCACCCCACGGCGCCGGCGTAGAAGCCACGCGGCACCGGCTCAAGCTCGCGGATGCGCTGCAGTGCCGCCATTCTCGGCGTCCCGCAGACCGCCGGTGTGGGATGCAGCTGGGCCAGCAGTTCGGCCGCAGGGGTCTGCGGATCCTTCAGGGTCGCGTGGATGCGGGTACCGAGGTGCCACATGCTTGCAGTGGCATGCAGCACCGGGCGCGACTGTGCATCGATGTGGCTGCAGTACAGCGACAGGCCATCGACGATGGCCTCTACCACGTGGCGATGCTCGTCATGGTCCTTGGTGGAGGCCAGCAGCGCCTGCGCGGCATGCTCGTCCTCTGCGGCATCGGCGCTGCGCCGGGCGGAGCCCGCCAGCGGGTGCGACAGCAGTTCGGCGCCGCGCTTGCGCAGCAGCAGCTCCGGCGTGGCACCGACCAGCCAGGCCGGTGCCTGGCCGGGCTCCACCGGAAGCGGCACTGCATAGGTGGCCACCGAGGGATCGGCGCCAAGACGTGCCAACAACCGTTCCGGAGACAACACCTGGCGCGTGCGTGCCAGCAGGCTGCGCGCCAGCACCACCTTGCGCAGGTCGTGCCCGGGCGCGCGCAGCGCCTGCACCGCCGTGGCCACTGCGGCGGCATAGTCCTGGGGCGCGGGCTCGGCCTGTGGGTCACCTTCCAGCGGGGGCGCTGCCTGCGGTTGCAGCGGCAGTGCAGGCAGCAGCCGCTCGGGCTGGTACAGCGCATCATCGGCGCGCGGTTCGAACGGCACCGCCCCGACCAGCAGGCCGGGGCCGCCGCGCTGCTGCGCGAAGAACGCGGCGACACGCCCGGCCAACGTCGCCAGTGCGCCTGCGGGCAACGCCGCGCGGCAACCACGTGCGTGCACATGCTGCCCGGCGTGCTGCAGCAGGAACAGCGAGGCTTCGTCCACGCTCTCCAGCGTCGATGGCGCAGCCTCCGGGCACGCCCCCTGCATCAGGGAATCGTTCATGGGGTCTCCTTCATCCGATGCGCTGCGGCCAGCGCGCACAGCAACAGCAGCAGCGCACCCACCAGCAGGTAAGGCAGGCTGGGCCCGCCGCGATACAACAGCGTGCCGAGCATCGGCCCGGCCACCATGCCCAGCCCCTGCGCGGCAGCAACGGTGCCAGCGGCGGCGCCCTGCTCATGCGCTTCCACAGCATCGGCGGCCAGCGCCTGGAACGACGGAAACACGAAACCCATGCCGAAGGCGGCCAGTGCGTAGGCCGCCGCCAACTGCCAGGCCTGCTGCACGCCCGCCACCGATGCGAAACCGATGCCGGAAATCAGTGCACCGAGAACGATCCAGCGGCGTGGATGCACGTCCAGCTTCATCACCAGCGTCTGCGCCAGGATCAGGCCGACGCCAACCGCAGTCAGCGCGATGCCAGCCATGCGAGCGCCGGCCGCCGCATCGAGCCCCAGCCGATCAATCGCGAAAAAGCCCACCGTGACCTGCGCGATGGTCACCGAGACCATCGCGATGAAGGCGGCCAGCTGCGGCAGGCGCAGGCGCCGGTCGAGGCGGCTCATCGGCGCGCGACGCTGCGCGTTGGTGCCCACCACCGGTGGCGTCGCCGGTAGCCGCCACGCAAGCAATGCCAGCGCCAGCAGCGGCAGCAGTGCGGCGACATACAGCGCCAGCGAGAGATTCGTATAGGCCAGCCAGCCCGCGGCCGCCGGGCCCAGCACCATGCCCAGCGCATTTGCGCTGCCCAGCCGCGCAAGGAAACTGGCGCGCTGTCCAGTCGGCGCCTTGTCGGCAATCAGCGCCGCAGCCGTGGGCGGCACGGCGGCGTAGAACAGGCCGATCAGGCCACGCGCCCCCACCAGCACCAGCACCGATACCAGCACCGGCGGCACCGCCTGCAGGGCAACGTCGATGAACACGGCCAGCGCGATGTAGACCACGGTGTAGGCACCCATCGCCAGCATCAGCACGCGCTTCCGGCCGATGCGGTCGCTGAGCTGGCCCCACGGGCGCGCGGCCAGCATCCACAACACGCCTGCGGCAGTGACCGACAGGCCCGCATGCCATTCGGACAGGCCGAGCATGCGGACCACCGGGCCGATCACCGCGACGAAGGACATCATCGCCATGGTGCCGATCAGGGCAGCCAACACCAGCGCCGGCAAACCGGGAACGACGGGACGTGCGTGCATGGAACACCAGCCGTAACAGGAAAGGATGAGCGGACGCGTCTGCGCGCCCTGCCCGGCATCCGTCCCGTTCAGGACCGGATGCCACCCTCAAATGATAACGGCTCGTATTTGCATTTGATACCCATTCTCTTGAATGGGCGTGCAACAGTGGGTTCAGCGCATTGCACGCAGGCCGAGCAGACCGCGACGCTTGAACCACCATTCCAGCGGCAGCGTCACCAGCGGCGGGATAGCCGCCAGCAGGGCCAGGGCGCTGGCCCACCACGGCCAGCGCAGGCGCACCGCTGCGAACAGAGTGACCGCCACGTATACCAGGAAGGCCACGCCGTGCAGAGGCCCGAACAGCTTCACCAACGCCACGTTGGCCATGGGGCCGTATTTCATCCACATGCCGATGAGCAGGCCGGCCCAGGTCACGGCCTCGATGAAAGCGACCGCCGCGAACAGGCGTCCGGTCGGGTGCATGGGGGAACGTTGGGTCACGCAGGGCTCCGGCGTCGGGATGTCAAATGCGAATGATACGCAGATGCACACCGGAACAGGAACGTTGTGTCCACCAAGGTAAACATCTACCGAAGCACATCCGGCAGAACGTGCTCTCCAATCTCGCGCAGCACCGCGCCCATCGGCCGCCCGTTGTCGACCAGGTTGAACATCACGTGCGCCACCCCTTGCCCATGTACGCGCAGCAGGTAGTCGCGCAGGCCATCGCGGCCAACCTTCAGCCCCAGCGGCAACGGCTCGGGGGGCGCCTGCGGATCGGCCTGCAGATCCAGCAGCATCGACTGCACGAACGGCTTGACCGGTCCCCCCTGCTGCGCCTGCGCCTGTTGCCACAGGCCGATGCGTCCCTCCTGCGCGGTCTCTTCGCGGTGATAGGTGGCCCAGCCTTCGGCCTCGCGCGCGATCCACTGAAGGCTCTGTCGCGCGGTACCCACCACCAGCATCGGAATGCGCGTGGTGGGCGCTGGCAGTACATCGAAGCCACCCGTGGCCTGCCGCACCGAAGCCCGTTTCTCCGCATCGGGGGACAGCGCGGCACGCAACAGCGACCAACGCTCACGGAACGTCGCCGCCCTGCCCTCCAGGTCTTCGCCGAATGCCGCGAACTCTTCCGGCCGATCGCCCGACCCCAGGCCCAGCACAAAGCGCCCGTCGCTGATCCGGTCCAGGCTCAACGCCGACTTCGCCACCTGCAGCGGCTGCCGCAATGGAAGCACAATGGCGGCACTGCCAACGGCGATGCGGTCGGTTGCGGCAGCCAGCATGCCCAGCCACAGGAACGGGTCATCCAGCGCGCTGGCTGTCGCATCTGGTCCCTGCGGCACCATCAACGGCACGTCGCGCGTCCACAGCGCGGCAAAGCCGAGGTCATCGGCCAGCCGCGCAATGCGCCTCGCTTCACCCAGGTCGGCCAGCCCGTGCGCTGCCACCGGCGTCATCAGGCCCAGGCTAAGGCCCCGTTGCGGAAACAAGGCAGCGTAAGCAGGATTGAAATCACTCATGCGCGCAGCTTAGCGTGCAGGCATGGGGCAACGATGACGCGCCGCCCACCACCGGAAGAACACTGCATGCCGAGGATCCGCCCTGCCCACGCCGATGACCTGCCCGCTATCAGCGCGGTGTGCCTGGCCGCCTTCAACGCGGCGGTGTCACCCTCGCTCAGTGCAACCGGCGTTGCCACCTTCGGCAGTGTGGCTGCGGCAGATGCCTTCGGCGCGCGCCTGCTGGGTGACAACCACATCCTGGTGGCCGAGCACGAAAACCGCATCGTCGGCGTGGTCGAACTGAAGGAAGGGCGGCACCTGGCCATGCTGTTCGTCGATCCTGGCTGCCAGGGCCAGGGCATCGGCCATGCCCTGTTCCAGGCCGTGCTGCCGCAGTTGCGCACGCCGACGATGAGCGTGCGCGCGTCATTGAATGCCGTAGCCACCTACCAGCGCTACGGCTTCGTACTGGACGGCGAGGTCGGCGAGTTCAACGGCCTGCTGTACCAGCCCCTCCGCTACGCCGCGCCCTAGCGGCGGCGGCGATCAGACAAACATTCCACCGGAGGCTTCCACGCGCTGGCCATTGACCCAGCCCGTGGACGGCGACAGCAGCGCCACCACCACCGGGCCGATGTCATCGGGCCGGCCGGCACGACCCAGCGCGGTGATCGACGACACCATCGCATTGACCTGCGCATCGTCACGCACGCGACCACCGCCGAAGTCGGTCTCGATGGCGCCCGGTGCCAGCGTGTTGGCGCTGATGCCACGTGCCCCCAGCTCCCTGGCCAGGTAACGGGTGAACACTTCAATGCCACCTTTCATCATCGCGTAGGCCGAACTGCCTGGCAGCGAGAAGCGCGCCAGCCCGCTGGACACATTGAGGATACGGCCACCGTCGGCAACCAGCGGCAGCAGGGCCTGGGTCAGGAAGTACGGCCCCTTCAGATGCACGGCCACGGCGTGATCGAACTGCGCCTCCGTGGTGTCGGCAATGAGTGCGTACAGGCCTTCGCCGGCATTGTTCATCAGGCCCTGCAGCGTGTCGGCACCCCACGCCTGCAGCGCGTCGCGCAAGCGCTGGGCAAATTCCGGAAAGGCCGCGCTGTCGGCCACGTCCAGCGGCAGCGCCTGCGCGCGACGGCCCAGCGCCTGCACCTGCTGCACCACCTCGGCGGCCGCCTCGGCCTGGGCGCGGTAAGTGATCACGATATCGGCGCCGTCGGCGGCCAGCGCGAGGGCGGCATTGCGGCCGAGGCCGCGGCTGCCGCCAGTGATGAGGACGACACGAGAGGAAGCAGTCATGGCCACGCACCTGGAAAGGAGAAGGTGCGGCCAGACTATTGGGATTGCCGCCGCGCATGAATCGCGCGATGCTGATTTTACTGTTCAATCCAAGCGAACAATCCATGGATCGCCTCGACACCCTGCGTGTCTTCCTGCGTGTTGCCGAGCTGGGCTCGTTCACCCGCGCGGCAGACAACCTGGGCCTGCCCAAGGCCAGCGTGTCGCAGGCCATTGCGCGCCTGGAGGGCGAGCTGGGCACGCAGCTGCTGCACCGGACCACCCGCCGTGTCCACCTCACCGCCGACGGCACCCAGCTGCAGCAGCGCGCACACGACCTGCTGGACGACATGGACGCGCTGCAGAACCTGTTCCGCCACCAGCCCAGCGAACTGAGCGGCCGGCTGCGGGTGGACATGCCCGGTGGCATGGCCCGCAACGTGGTGATTCCGCAGCTGCCGGCCTTCCTCGCCCTGCATCCTGGCCTGGAAGTGGAACTGAGCGCGACCGACCGCCGCGTCGACCTGGTACGCGAAGGATTCGACTGCGTGCTGCGGGTGGGAACGCTGGACGACAGCAGCCTGGTCGCCCGTCCGCTCGGGCAGATGCGCATCGTCAACGTGGCCAGCCCCGGCTACCTGGCTGCGCGCGGAGTGCCGCAGGTCCTTGCGGACCTCGACCACCACGACCTTGTTCACTACGTCGGCACGCTGGGCCAGCGCTCGCCCGGTTTCGAGTACTTCGACGGCCTGCACTACCAGAGCTGGCCGATGCGCGGCGCGCTGACCGTCAACAGCGCCGATGGCTACAGTGCCGCGGCGCTGGCTGGGCTGGGCATCATCCAGGTGCCGGAACTGGGCGCCCGCGAAGCGCTGCGCACCGGCAGCCTGGTGGAGGTGCTGCCCGACTGCGTGGCAGAACCGATGCCGGTCAATCTGGTCTATGCGCAGCGCCGCCACCTGCCACGCCGGGTCGAAGCCTTCATGACCTGGTTGGCCGGATTGCTGGCGGCAGAGATGGAGCGCCTGGACTGAGCGCCGCGCGGGGCGCACATGCCGCGCTTCATCCCGCTCATGAGCAAACTGAATCAGCGATGGGGGCCGGTCTTCCTACAATGCCGGCTTACCCTGCCTCTTCGAGATGCTGCCGATGCGCGCTGCCCTCCCCCTGTTGCTGCTGGCCACCGCGCTGAGCGCCTGTTCCCCGGCCCAGGCGCCTCTGGCTGCGGCGAAGGCTGCCGAAGCTGCACCTGCCAAGGCCATCGCCTGGCGCCAGGGCGACGTCGATGATGCCTTCGCCGAAGCCGCCGACAGCGGCAAGCCGGTGCTGCTGTACTGGGGCGCCGTCTGGTGCCCGCCGTGCAACCAGCTCAAGGCGGGCCTGTTCAAGGACCCGGCCTTCATCGCGCTGACCGGCAAGTTCGTGCCGGTTTACCTGGATGGCGACGAGGAAGGTGCGCAGGCCTGGGGCGAGCGCTTCGGGGTACGCGGCTATCCGACCCTGATCGTGCTGGACCCACAGCGCAATGAACTGACCCGCGCGGCCGGTGGCAACGACGCTGCCGAATTGACCCGAGCGCTGACCGTCGCCGCCGGGCGCCGCAGCGCAATCGCCGCCACCCTGGCGACCGCCCTGGCCACGCCGGACAGACTGGCCGCCGAAGACTGGCAGGTGCTGTGTGACTACGGCTGGGAAGTCGACGCCAACCGCCTGGCCGGCGATCGCAAGAGCCAGGATGTGTTGCGCCAGCTGTCCAGGTCGGCACCGGATGCCGCCCAGCAGCGCCGCTTCGCGCTGCTGGCATTGGCCACAGCCGACAAGCCTGCCAGCTCACCCACCGAGGTGCGCGAGCTGCTGCAGGCCGTGCTGGCGCAGCCCGCCGAAGTGCGCCGCAACCGTGAGTTGCTGGGCTATGCAGGCGCGCAGCTGGTCAAGCAGGCCAGTGCTGGGCCGGCGACCAGCAACACGCTGGGACAGCAACTGCTGGTCGCGCTGGAGCGCGCAGATGCAGAGCGCGGCGACCGCGCCGACGACGCATTGTCGCGTGCGCTGACCGAAGTATCGCTTGGCCGCCAGCAGCAGCCGGAGGGCGCATTGCCCGTCGCACTGGTCGATCGGGTGAAGCAGCGCGTGGCTGCTGCCGATGCCGCTGCCACCGATGCGCATGCGCGCCAGGCCACGATCAGCAGCGCGGTCCATGCACTGCGGCAGGTCGGTGACGACGCGGGCGCCGAGTCGCTGTTGCTGGCGGAGCTGAAGCGCAGCGAGCAGCCGTACTACTACATGCCCGAATTGGCTGAACTGGCCGAGCAGCGCGGCGACACCGCCGGTGCGCTGGAGTGGTTGAAGCGTGCCTACGATGGCGCGCAGGGCCCGGCCACCCGCGTGCAGTGGGGCGTGCTGTATGTGGAAGGCCTGCTGAAGCTGGCACCGGACGATGCACCACGCATCGAGCAGGCCACCGCCTCGCTGATCGCCGAACTGGAGGCGCAGCCGTCGGGCTACCACCAGCGCACCCGCCAGCGCTTCGAGCGCCTGGCCGGGCAGCTGAAGACGTGGAGTGGAAAGCACCAGGGCGCGGAAACGCTGGCGCGGTTGCAGCAGCGGATGCAGCAGGCCTGCGGTGACCAGGTGGATGGTGCCTGCAAGGATTGGTTGAGTTGATGAAGGCTCGGGTTCTGGTAGTGACGGCCGCTGGCCGGCACTACCATTCCGCTTTTGCTTTTGCTTTTGCTTTTGCTCCTGCTCTTGCCTTTGACTCCGTCTCCGCGCCGGCGCAGGGACCTATCCAGCGTGGGTGGGTGTGCGTAGCCGGGACCGTTGGCGCCATGGATGGCGCCATCGAGCCCCCATGGATGGGTTCACGGCGTGTCCCGGCTACGCACATCCGCCCGCGCCCTCGCTGAACAGTCAAAGCGCCGGGATCGCACGCCTTCCATCCATGACCCTTGACCTCAACCAATGTTGAGGTGCGATAACGATCTCCCCACTGCCAGCCTCTCTGGCCTTCCCCACGGAGATTGCTTCGATGTCGTACTCGCTTCCCCCCCTCTCCTACGCCTACCACGCCCTCGAGCCGCATTTCGATGCGCGCACGATGGAGATCCACCACAGCAAGCACCACCAGACCTACGTCAACAACCTCAATGCGGCCCTCGAGCAGGCTGGCCTGGCCGTACAACCGGTCGAGGCGCTGATTGCCAACCTTGATGCCGTGCCCGGGCCGCAGCGCAGCGCGATCCGCAACAACGGCGGCGGCCACGCCAACCACAGCCTGTTCTGGACCGTGCTCAGCGCCAGCGGTGGCGTACCCGATGATGAACTGGCAGCGGCCATCGACCGCGACCTCGGCGGTTTCGATGCCTTCAAGGACGCCTTCACCAAGGCCGCGCAGACCCGGTTCGGCAGCGGCTGGGCCTGGCTGACCAGCGATCGCGATGGCCGACTGAAAGTGGAAAGCAGCGCCAACCAGGACAGCCCGCTGATGGGTGCAACCGTTGGCCTGTCCGGCAACACCCCGATCCTCGCACTGGATGTCTGGGAACACGCCTACTACCTGCACTACCAGAACCGCCGCCCGGACTACATCGGTGCATTCTTCAACATCATCAACTGGGCCGAGGTCGGCCGGCGCTACCGCCAGGCCCGGGCCTCATGAGCGGCGAGACATTGCCGTACGCCGGGCCGTGGGCGGGGGTGTTCCCCGCCCCGGCCCCGGTGCCGTCGGTCGAGATGCCGCCGCGTGCACTGCGGCGGCTGCTCGGTCACTTCCCCACCGGCGTGGCCATCGTCTGCGCGCGCGATGCGCAGGGCAATCCCATCGGCCTGACCATCAATTCGTTCGTGCCTGTGTCATTGCAGCCGCCACTGGTGCTGTGGAACCTGGCGTTGCACGCGCAGAGCCTGTCCACCTTCCAGCGCGCCACCCGCTTTGCAATCAGCGTGCTGGCAGCCAACCAGGAAGCGCTGGCCCGGCGCTTCGCCGATCCACAGGTGCGCAACCGCTTCGACGGCCTGGCATTGATGGATGATGACCAGAGCACCCCACCCCGCATCGCCGGTGCGGTCGCCCATCTCACCTGTACCCGCCACGCGATGTGGCCAGTGGGCGATCACCTGCTGCTGGCCGGACGCATCATCGAGGTGCACGAGAACGGCGGCGCGCCGCTGCTGTTCCATCGCGGCCGCTTCCAGCCCGGCCCCACCGAACTGCTGGTGGAGGTGCGCGGATGAACATCGAAGCCCTGGAACGCATGCTTGCCAAGGGCAGGGACGGCGCACTGCTGCGCTTCGGCCTGGGCAAGGGCTGGCTGGACGCCGGCAACCCAGTCCGCGCAGCGACCCATCTGGGCCGTTGCGTGGTGCTTGATCCACAGTACTCGGCCGCCTGGAAGCTGCTGGGCAAAGCCTGGCTGGCCAGTGGCCAGCCGCAGGCGGCGCGCGAAGCATGGCAGCGCGGTTTGAGCGTGGCCGGTAGCAAGGGCGACCAGCAGGCGCGCAAGGAGATGCAGGTGTTCCTGCGACGCCTGGACCGCGAGCACGCGGACCTGGCGAAGGCGGGCTGAGTCGATCAGCCCGCGTTGGCCGATGCCGGTGCGGACATGATGTCCGACATCGGCAGGCGGCGCGGCTTGCTCGGGAACGCGTGGCGCAGGATGCGCCAGACCACCTGGCCGAACTGGCGCGGCAGCGAACCGTTGTTGTAGTGCTGGCCGTAACGGCGGCAGATGTCCTTCACTTCCTTGGCAATGGCCGCATACCGGTTGGCCGGCAGGTCCGGGTAGAAGTGGTGCTCGATCTGGTGGCTGAGGTTGCCCGACAGCACGTTGATCAGGAAGCCGCCGCTGATGTTGGACGAACCGCGCAGCTGGCGCAGGTACCAGTGGCCACGCGATTCATTGCGCAGGCACTCCTTCGGGAACGTTTCCGATTCGGCGGTGAAGTGGCCGCAGAAGATGATCACGTAGGTCCAGATGTTGCGCAGCCCATTGGCCACCATGTTGCCCAGCATCACGGTAAGGAAGAACGGGCCGGCCAGCAGCGGGAAGAACACGTAGTCCTTCAGCACCTGGCGGGCCATCTTGCGCGCCACGGGGCGGGTCTGCAGCCACATCGCACGGGCGCTGATGCGGCCCTTCAGCCAACGGCCCAGGCGCAGGTCCTGCGCGGCCACGCCCCACTGGAACAGCAGCGCGAAGATCGGCGCGATGATCGGCTGCAGCAGGTAGAACGGCTTCCAGCGCTGTTCCGGGAAGATGCGCAGCAGGCCGTAGCCGATGTCATCGTCCATGCCGCGCACGTTGGTGTAGGTGTGGTGGCGAAAATTGTGGGTTTTGCGCCAGTTGTCGGCGGTGGCCACGATGTCCCACTCGTAGGTGTTGCCATTGAGCTTGGGGTCGCCGGTCCAGTCGAACTGGCCGTGCATCACGTTGTGGCCCAGTTCCATGTTCTCCAGGATCTTCGACAGCGCCAGCAGCAGCGTGCCGGTGATGGCGGCCGGCCACAGCAGCGGCATCCAGAACAGCGGCGAGAACGCCGCCAGGAACAGCAGGCCACGGCCACCCACGCCGAACCAGCGCACGGCGGCGGCCACGCGGCGGATGTAACGGGTATCGGAGGCGCCAAGGCTGCCGATCACACGGTCGCGGATCGCGTCGAGTTCCTCGCCGAAGGCATGCATCTCGGCAGTACTCAGGGCACGGTCGGTAGCGCGGGTCATGGCAGGCGTCCTCAGAGATCCAGGGTCAGGTCGGTGGTCGGTGCGCTCACGCAGATCCGCACCGGCTGTGCCGATTCGGACTGCAGGTCGCCGGTGCGCAGGTGGCGGGTGGCGCCACTGACGCGATCACAGGTGCAGGTGTTGCAGATGCCCATGCGGCAACCGTGCTTGGGCTTGATGCCGTGCGCTTCCAGGCTTTCCAGCAGCGAGCGGCCACGTGGCACGCTCAGCTGGCGGCCACTGCGGGCCAGGGTCAGCGACACTTCGCCCTCACTGCGGGCATCACACAGCGGCGCAGGCGGTGTAAAGGCTTCGGCCTGGAAGCCGGCCACTTGGTGCGCCAGGCGTGTGCGGGCGGCGGCAACGAACCCATCCGGGCCGCAGGCCAGCACATGGCGCTGCGCCAGCGGCGTGTCATCGCCGGCCACCTGCAGATCGTGGGTATCGATGCGCGCGGCCGGCGCCACGCCCTCGCGCGTAGTCAGCAGGTGCACGCGCAGATTCGGCTGCGCAGCAGCCAGTGCCTGCAGTTCATCACGGAACTGCAGATGGGCAGCCGTGCGTTCCCAATAGAACAGGTCCACCGGCGCTGCCAGCGGGCGCTGGCAGGCTTCGCGCAACAGGCCACGCATCGGCGTGATGCCACTGCCGGCCGCCAGCAGCAGCACCGGCGCTGCGGCCGGCATATGGAACTCGCCGAAGGCGGCATCGAGGCGGAACAGTTCGCCCGGCCGCGCATGGTGGACAAGATGCTGGCTGACCCGGCCGCCGTCGACCGCCTTGACGGTAATGGCCAGCTCGCGCCGGCCCAGTGCGGTGGGGCTGTAGCTGCGCTGCCACAGGCGTCCTTCAATCTCCACGCCAAGGGTGACGTGCTGTCCGGCACGCATGCCGGCCCAGTGCCGGTTGGTGCGCAGGACCAGGGTCGCCGCGCCCTCGCCGGCCGGCTCGCGCCGGACCAGGCGGGCCACCGGCTCGCGCAGGGTCCACAGGGGATTGAGCTGGCCCGCCCAGAAATCGAACAGCGACGGCGAGACCCAGCGGTACGGAGAGAACAGGGACGGACGGACGACAGCGCTCATAAGTGAACTATACGGGCGCACATACACCTGTGTATACATGTGTATATTGAACCGGATTGGGTATGATTCAGCCTCGCCCCACCGGAACCCCCATGGCCGCCGCCACCGCCTTGTCGACGCCCGAAGATGCCAACAGCCCGGCCCGCCGTACGGTGAGCCGCGAGGATCTGTTGGCGGCCGCCCTGAAGCTGATCGGGCCGCACCGCAGCCTGTCCACGCTCAGCCTGCGCGAAGTCGCACGTGAGGCCGGCATCGCGCCGAACAGCTTCTACCGGCAGTTCCGCGACATGGACGAACTGGCTGTGGCGCTGATCGACGCGGCCGGCCGCTCGCTGCGCACGATCATCGGCGAAGCCCGCCAGCGCGCCACCTCCACCGCTACCAGCGTGGTGCGGGTCTCGGTGGAGACCTTCATGGAGCAGCTGCGCGCCGACGACAAGCTGCTGCACGTGCTGCTGCGCGAAGGCGCGGTCGGCTCGGACGACTTCAAGCACGCGGTCGAGCGCGAGCTGCACTACTTCGAAGAAGAGCTGCAGCACGACCTGGTGCGCCTGGCCGCCCTGGATGGCGCGGTGCTGCACGCACCGGAACTGGTGGCCAAGGCCATCACCCGGCTGGTGTTCGCGATGGGCGCCACCGCCATGGACCTGCCGCCGGAGAAGGATCCTGAACTGGTCGAACAGATTTCCACGATGATCCGCATGATCATCGTCGGCGCCCGTACCCCCGCCGCGTTCCGTCGCGGCTGACGATCGGCCCCGGGGGTCGGATCCCTTTCCAGAGGAAAGGGCTCTGATCCTGTCTCCCCTTCCCGCACGGCAATTCCATCCTCCGCGCATGACCACCGGCAGGGTTGTGGCGGTCTAATGTAATGTTATAACACTAGCATGATCTTGGCCGGCCAACGCCCCACCCGGAATTGCCGCAGCTTCGTGATATAGCTCTTGCTATCTTGATAAGCCATTGCTTTCATATGCGCCCGCCAAGTCACCCCCGCCTTCCCTCTCCAAGGAGGACGCCCCCCATGCCCGTTTCCCTTCTTCGCCGCGTGCCACTGGCAACCGCCATCGCGCTCACCCTGCCGCTGCCTGCACTGGCCGCCCCTCCGCAACCGACCGAACTGGACCGCGTGCAGGTCAAGGTCAGCACCGCCACCCGGAGCGAACGCCTGCTGTCGGACGTGCCGATCCGCACCGAAGTCCTGCGCAAGGAAGACATCGCGCTGCGCTCGGCCACCGACTTCTCGCGCGCCGCCGAGCTGATCAACGGCCTGCGCGTGGAGAGCAACTGCCAGAACTGCAACACCAGCGAAGTGCAGTTGCTGGGCCTGCCCGGCGCCTACAACCAGCTGTTGTTCGACGGCATCCCGCTGCTGTCCACGCTGGGCAGCGTCTATGGCCTGGAGCAGATTCCGGCCGGGTTCGTCGACCACATCGAAGTGGTCAAGGGCGGCGGCTCGGCGCTGTATGGCCCAGGTGCGGTGGCCGGGGTGATCAACCTTATCCCGCCGCTGCCTGCACGTAGCGGCGGCCACGTGCAGGCCGGCGTGGACGTGCTGGAGGGCACGCCGCAGAAGAACGCCGACGTGCGGCTGGACCTGGTGGCCAAGGACGCCGACGCCGGGCTTTCAGTGATTGTCCAGCGGAACTGGAACAGTGGCATCGACTACAACGGTGACGGCTACACCGAAATCACCCGCAAGAACCTCAAGGTAGGCGGGCTGCAGGCCTGGTATGCGCCCACGCCGGGCACGCGGCTGCGCCTGGACCTGCAGGTGACCGATGAAACCCGCCGCGGCGGCAACCGACTGGATCAGCCCGAATACCTGGCCAACATCGCCGAGTCGCTGGATACGAAATACCGCCGCGGCAGCGTGTCGTGGGACCAGGAAATCAATGCCGACGTCGATTTCCGCCTGGCCTACGCCTTCGCCGACATCGACCGCGACAGCTTCTACGGCGGCCTGGGCGACGTCGTCACCGATCCTTCAGCGCCCGGATACGACCCGTCGCAGCTGGACCACAACGTGGCTGGCAGCGCGGCCTCGCGTTCGTGGCGCCAGTACGGCCGCACCCACAACCCGCTGCACTACATCGACAGTCAGTTGAACTGGCGATTGGGTGCGCACGCGCTGGCCCTTGGTGTGCAGTACAAGCACGAGGCGCTGCGCGACGACAACCGCACCGGTGACGGGCAGCGCCTGGCGGTGCTGGAAGATGCAGCCTTCCACAACCTGGGCGCCTTCATCCAGGACGAGTGGAGCCTGCGCGACAACGTCGACCTGGTGCTGGGTGCACGCGTGGACAAGAGCTCCGAGCTGGACAACGCGGTATTCTCGCCACGCATCGCGCTGGCCTGGCAGGCCACGCCGAACTTCAAATGGCGGGCCGGCATCGCCACCGGCTTCCGTGCCCCGGAGATCTTCGTCGAAGACGTGCATGTCGATACGCTGGGGGGTGAACAGGTGCGCGTGCGCAACACCGACGGCCTCAAGGAAGAGCGGGCGTTGACCACCCTGTTCGGCTTCGACTGGCGATCGGACCCGGCCAATCCGGTGTGGAGCTGGGATGCCACCGCCTCCTATGCACGCATCCGCGACACCTTCGCACTGGGCGAGATCCAGCGCGGTGACGATGGCCAACTGAGCCAACTGCGCTACAACGCTTCCGGCTCCAACGTACTGGGCGCGGAAACCAATCTCGGCTGGCAGCCGTCGCCGCAGTGGCGCCTGACGGCCGGTGCTTCGTGGTACCGCTCGCGCTTCCGCGAACCGCAGCGCATCTTCGACGACACCGGCGACGGTGGCGACACCCTCATCGAAAGCCGCAACTACCTGAAGACCCCGCGCTGGACTGGCCTGGCGCAGCTCAGCTGGATGCCCGCCGAGCCGTGGGAAACCTTCGTGGCGTTACGCCACACCGGGCCGATGTCGGTGCTGAACAACCGGCTGGGCGAGCTGCATCGCACGCGTGCGTTCCTGGTCACTGATCTGGGCGCACGCTGGCACCACCACCTCGGTGCGCAGGCGCAGCAGGAAGTGTCGGTGGCCGCCGGCGTCAAGAACGTGTTCGACCAGCGCCAGAAGGATCTGGAAGTGGGTGCGCTGCGCGACAGCGACTATGTCTACGGCCCGCGTTTCGCGCGTTCGTGGTACGTCAACCTGCGCTATGCGTTCTGAGCAGATGCGGACGCTATTGCTGGTGGGTGCCCTGCTGCTGGGCCCACCGGCAATGGCCACGGACCTGCACGCGCAGGTCTCGGCCTCGTTGATGAGGCCGGAACAGCGGTCGCTGCGGCCCATGCAATGGTCGCCGCCGCCGAAGCTGGTGGCGCTGTACTTCGGCGCCGACTGGTGTGCGCCGTGCCATGCCTTCGTACCCACGCTGCGCAGTGTGCGCGACGCGTTGCGCGGGGCCGGCGCCGATACCGAAGTGGTGTACGTCAGCCTGGATGAGAGCAAGAGCGCGCTGCGGCGCTACATGCACGCGCAGGAGATGCCTTGGCCGGTACTGGACCCGCGCCGCGCCGCGCGCATGCCGGCACTGCAGGCATTGGCCGGATTGGCACCACCCAACCTGGTGCTGATCGATGCCGACGGCACGGTGCTGGCCAATGGCTGGCATGGACGTCGCTACGACGGTCTGCAGCCGGTGCTCAAGGAATGGACGAAACGGGCCTGCGCGCAGGAACAGGCCCACTGCCCGCCCGGATTGTAGAGTCGAGCCATGCTCGACTCATTGCGCACCGCGCGAACGGCAGCCGAGCATGGCTCGGCTCTACAGAACACCTGATTCCGCCGCCACTCGGATTCCCGCCGGGTATGCCCCGGCACTAGCGCGCCGCTCAACCGCCCTCGGCCTTGCGCACGAATGCCTCGAAGAGAGCCAGCGTCTGCTCGCTGACATGGTGCTCGATGCCCTCGGCATCACGCCGCGCGGTATCTGCGTCCACGCCCAGCGCCAGCAGGAAACGCTCCACGGTCTGGTGGCGCTGGCGGCTGGCATGGGCCAGCGCCTCGCCTTCCGGGGTCAGGAACACGCCGCGGTACGGCCGCTGCACCACCCAACCATCGCGGGCCAACCGCCGCAGCATCTTTGCCACCGTAGGCTGAGCCACGCCCAGGCGGGTCGCGATATCGACCTGGCGGGCCTCGCCGCCGTCGGTCAGCAGGTCCGAGATCAGCTCGACATAGTCCTCCACCAGCTCCATCCGGTGCGCCTCGCGCACTTGCCGGAAGCTCTCGACCTGGCGCTCGGCCTCGATCAAGGGGGTGCCTTTCAGCGATGTCGAATCGTCGGTATTGCCCACGCCTGCGCCTGTCCTTCCGGTCTACTTTGGGTTTGAAACTGAATTCTGGACCAGTAACGCGATAAAGACGATTGTTTCACATTGCTAATTACTATAGCAGGAGCTATATTCGGACCCATGAACACCCTGGCGCCCCGCGACCCTTCGGCCCCCACCCCGGCCAGCCTGGGCGCGCTCAACGCCTCGGTCGCTGTGCCCGACAAGGGCCACTGGTGGTTCCGCCTGCTGGCCTTCCTCGGCCCGGGCTACATGATCTCGGTGGGCTACATGGACCCGGGCAACTGGGCCACCGACCTCGCCGGCGGATCGCGCTTCGGCTACCTGCTGCTGTCGGTCATCCTCATTTCCAACCTGATGGCGGTGATCCTGCAGGCGCTGTCGGCGCGGCTGGGCATCGCCACCGGCATGGACCTGGCCCAGGCCTGCCGCGCGCGCTACCCGAAGCCGGTGAACCTGGCACTGTGGGCGCTGTGCGAGGCGGCGATCATTGCCTGCGACCTGGCCGAAGTGATCGGCACCGCGATCGCGCTGAAGCTGCTGTTTGATCTGCCACTGCTGTGGGGTGCGGTGATCACCGCGCTGGACACGCTACTGGTGCTGCTGCTGATGAACCGCGGCTTCCGCGCACTGGAAGCCTTCGTGATCGCGCTGCTGATGGTGATCTTCGGCTGCTTCGTGGTGCAGATCGCCATGGCGGCGCCGCCGGTGATGGCAGTGCTCGGCGGCTTCATCCCGCGCGCGCAGGTGGTAACCGATCCGCACGCGCTGTACATCGCCATCGGCATCATTGGTGCCACGGTGATGCCGCACAATCTCTACCTGCATTCGTCCATCGTGCAGACCCGCGCCTACCCGCGCACGGATGAGGGCCGTAGCAGCGCCCTGCGCTGGGCAGTGACCGACAGCACCCTCGCGCTGACCCTGGCACTGTTCATCAACGCCAGCATCCTGATCCTGGCCGCAGCCGTGTTCCATGCCAATGGACGTTTCGATGTGGAAGACATCGAGCAGGCGCACCAGCTGCTGGCACCGATGCTGGGTGTGGGCGCGGCCGCAACACTGTTTGCCGTCGCCCTGCTTGCCTCGGGCCTGAATTCGACAGTGACCGCCACGCTGGCCGGCCAGATCGTGATGGAAGGCTTCCTGCACCTGCGCCTGCCGCCGTGGCTGCGGCGGTTGATCACACGCGCACTGGCGATCATTCCGGTGGTGGTGGTGATCCTGCTGTTCGGCGACCAGGGCGCGGTGAAGCTGCTGGTGCTGAGCCAGGTCGTGCTGTCGATGCAGCTGCCGTTCGCGATCATCCCGCTGGTGCGGATCGTGACCGACAAGGTGACGATGGGTGCGCTGGTGGCGCCGCGCTGGCTGGGCGCGATCGCCTGGGTGATCGCGCTGGTGATCGTGGTGTTGAACGTGAAGCTGCTGGTGGATACCTTCGCCGGCGCGTAATTCGGAACACTGGGCTCGGATCCCTTGCCGCAGGCAAGGGCTCTGCCCCGGTCATCAGGGCCAGTAGATCCACGCCATGCGTGGATGCATTTCATCGCGCAAACGGCAGCCGGGCATGGGCTCGGCTCTACAGATGCAACGCGATCGCGGCCTCGATCTGCTGCGGCGACTGGAACCCGGCCAGGCGTGTGCGTTCATCACCATCACGGAACAGGGACAGCGTCGGCGTCTGCCGCAGCCCCAGCTCCCTGAAGAACGCCTCACCCAGCACTTCCAGCTGTACGCGCAGCAGGGTCGTGCCCTGCCCCGCCACGCTGTTGGCCACGCGATGCAATGACATCTCCAGCATCCGGCATCCGGGGCACTGGTCCTTGTGGAAATCCACCAGCACCCGCGGGTGTTCGGCCAGCAACTGGTGGAACTGCTCAGGCGTGGTGGCGTCGATGATCTCCATCGGTGTTGCTCCAGTAGTGGGCCAGGACCGCATCGGTCCAGGCACTGATGGCCTCGGCATGGCGAACGCCATGCGGCATCTGTTCGATCTCCAATGGCGGGTAGTCGCTGCGGAAGTAGCGGATCAGCCGATGCACGGCGCCGCAGAAGTACTCCTGCCCCCATTGCGTTTCACCGGTGCCGAACACGGCCAGCTGCCGCGGCCGTTCGCCCCGTTCGGCGATGCCGGCCACCCATGCCTTCATCTCCGCAGGCGTACGTCCGGCGTTGTCGGTCCAGCAGCCCAGCAGCACCAGGTCGGCCTCGTCGGCGGCCAATGGCGGCGCCTGGCGCAGGTCGTCGGCCTCGTGCCAGTGCACCGCGTGGCCGGCGGCACGACAGCGTTCGGCGATCTGGCGGCCCAGCTCGCGGGTGTTGCCGCTCAGCGAGGCCACCACCAGCAGGATGCGCAGCATCGCGCCCGGCTCAGAGGTCGTCGAAGCCGTTGTCGACGTTGGTCTTCTTGTAACTTGCATTGCGCATCTCGAAGAAGTCGGTCTTGGTCTCGGTGAAGTTGTCGGCGTAGGCCTTGATCCACGGCATCACGTTGTCGGTGGTGTCGCTGTACAGGCGCTCGATGCCCAGCATGCCGGCCATCTTGTTGGCCCGGTACTTCACGTAGCGCGTCATCTCTTCGACATCGATGCCCTCGATGCCGTCCAGCACTTCCGAGGACCACTGCGTCTCCAGTTCGATCGCATGCTCGAACGCCTGGTGCACGTACGCGGTCAGTTCATCGGTCTGCAGCGCCGGGTTCTCGCCGATGATGGCGCGGATCAGCTCGCTGATGAACTTGGTATGGGCCAGCTCGTCACGGTTGATGAAGCTGATGATCTTGCCGGTGCCGGTCATGCGGTTCTGCCGCACCATGTTGTAGAAGTAGGCAAACCCGGAATAGAAGTTGATGCCCTCCAGGATCGACGACTGGATCAGTGACTTCAGCAGCGTCTCGGCGGTCTTCTCGCGCATGAAATCGTCATACGCCCCCATGATCGGCGCGTTGCGCTTGATGATGGTCGGGTGCGTGCGGGCGATCTCGAAGATCCGGTTCTGGTTCGGCAGGTCGGTGATCGAGGCCAGCACGTAACTGTAGCTCTCGTTGTGGATCACCTCCTGCTGGCCGATGATCGCCGCGTTGGCGTGCGCCGCCGGGTCGGTGATGTACTCGGCCACGTTGTAGATGAAGCGGGTCTGCGGAGAGTCCAGTGTGGCGAGCAGGCCGATGATCGAGTCATAGGCATTCTTCTCGCGCCCGGACAGCTCGCCGTACTGGCGCGCATCCAGCTTCATGTCCACCTCGTCGGGGATCCAGAAGTTGGTCGACAGCTCCTTGTAGGCCCGATAGAACGACGGGTACGGGATGTCGTTCCAGTTGAGGATGCCGCTGGTACGGCCGTTGATGATGCCGGTACTGCGGTTGGGGTGGCGCGGTTCCAGGATCTTGATGCGGTCGAGGGGGGTTACCATGGTCGTTTGCCTTCGTATTGCGCGTTGCGGATGTAGAGCCGAGTCCATGTTCGGCTGCTCTTCGCGTCTGAGCCGAGCGTGGGCTCGGCTCTGCAAGGGACGCAGCAATCAGCTGGCGCACCACTCGCATTCGCTGATGTCGATGTCGTTGGAGCGCACGTAGTAGGTGGTCTTCAGACCTTCGCGCCAGGCTGTCAGGTGCAGCTCCAACAGCGTGCTGGCACGGATCGTGCTGGGCACGTACAGGTTGAAGCTGATCGACTGGTCGACATGGCGCTGGCGGCGTGCGTTCTGGCGCACGCTGGCAAACTGGTCGACCTTGTACGCCCCCTTCTCGTAGTACGGCCAGGTTTCCAGCGACAGGCCCGGCGCCGCCACCGGCCGCCGGAAGTCCTTCTTTTCCTCGTAGTAGAACGCGCTGTAGATCGGGTCGATCGATGCGGTGGAACCGGCAATCTGCGCGGTACTCATGTTCGGCGCGACGGCCAGCAACCAGCCGTTGCGCAGGCCGTGCGTGGCGACCTCGTGGGCCAAGCTGTCCCATGCGGCGCCAGTGTAGTCGCGGTCACGGAAGTAGCGCCCGTTGTGCCAGTCGCTGCCCGCGAACATCGGGTAACTGCCCTTCTCCTTCGCCAGTTGCGCGCTGGCCTGGATCGTCAGGAAATTGATGCGCTCATACAGGCGGTCGGCCAGCGCCTCGGCGTCCGGCGATTCCCACTGGATCGCCTGCTGTGCCAGCAGGTGGTGCCAGCCGAACGTCCCCAGGCCGATGGCGCGGTACTTGCGGTTGGTGATGGTGGCCTGCGGCACCGGCAACGCGTTGAGGTCGATCACATTGTCGAGCATGCGCACCTGGATCGGAATCAGGCGCTCCAGCACATCGGTGGCCAGCAGGTCATCCGGTGCGCTGATCGCCCGGCCGAGGTTGATCGAGGACAGGTTGCAGACTACGAAGTCACCGGCGCGACGGGTGGTGACGATCTGGTCGCCGCTGACGATCTCCTGGATCATCCGCGTCGGACTCATGTTCTGCAGGATCTCGGTGCACAGGTTGCTGGAATAGATCATGCCCGCGTGCTTGTTCGGATTCCTGCGGTTGACCTCGTCGCGGTAGAACAGGAACGGGTTGCCGGTCTCCAGCTGGCTGAGCATGATCCGCTTGAACAGATCGATGGCCTTCACCGTTCGGCGGCTGATGCGCTCATCGGCCACCAGTTCGGCGTAGCGGTCGCGGAAGCTGCCCGCGCCGCGCGTCTCATCGTAGAAGTCCTGCAGGTACCAGCCCTTGGCGCTCTTCACTTCGTGCGGATCGAACAGGTACCAGTCGGCGCGGCGTTCGACCGCTTCCATGAACAGGTCAGGCACGCAGACCGAGGTGAACACATCGTGCGCGCGCAGGCGCTGGTCGCCGTTGTTGAGGCGCAGGTCCATGAAGGCTTCGATGTCGCGATGCCAGATATCCAGGTACACCGCCACCGCGCCCTTGCGCTGGCCGAGCTGGTCGACCGATACGGCGGTGTTGTTGAGCTGCTTGATCCACGGCACCACGCCACCGGACGAATTGGGCACGCCACGGATCGGCGCACCGCTGCTGCGCACATAGCCCAGGTAGGCACCCACGCCGCCGCCATGCTTGGACACACGGGCGATATCGGTGTTGGAGTCATAGATGCCCTGCAGGCTGTCATCCACCGTGTCGATGAAGCAGCTGGACAACTGCCCGCCCACCTTGCCGGCATTGGCCAGGGTCGGTGTGGCCACCGTCATGTACAGGTTGGACAGCGCCCAGTACGCCTCGCCGACCAGCTGCATGCGCCGTTCGCGCGGCTTTTCCTCCTGCATCAGGTACAGCGCAATGGTCAGCCAGCGCTCCTGCGGCAGTTCGTAGACCTCGCGGCTGCGATCGCTGGCCAGGTAGCGCGTGGCCAGCAGGTACAGGCCGTTGTACGCGAACAGGCGATCACGCTCCGGGTCGATCATCTCGCCGGCCTGCTGCAGCTCCTCCTTGGAGTAACAACGCAGGATGTCGTTGCTGTAGATGCCGCGGTCAGCCAGGCTCTCCTGCAGGCCGACATACGAACCGTACTTCAGGCTGACATCGTAGAAGCGGTTGCGGCTGGCGCGCTTGTACAAGCGCCGCAGGTAGATGCGCGCGGCAAACTGTTCCCACTCCGGCGCGACCAGGTCCACGCGCGACTCGGCCTCGCGGATCAGCAGGTCGACCAGATCATCGGCACTGAGGCCGGGCTTGCGCTCGACCATCGCCTGCACCACGCGGCGGTAGTCGCTCACATCCAGCTGCGGGAACTCGGCATGCACGGTATCGATGCTGCGTTGCAGGCGCTCGGCGTCGAACGGCAGGCGGCGGTTGCCGGCCTCCTTGGTGATCCAGGTCGGCACACGCTCGCCACCGGCGCGCAAGGCGTCGCCGGCGCCGGCCAGATCGGCCACGCGGAAGGTACTCTCAGTCATGGTGGTGGAACTCCAGGCTCGCACGCGCGTTGGCGGTCAATGCCGTGGCGGCCCTGCACGCGATACCGGCGCACGGGGCGGTCGGGGTGGGATGCCATGGCGCGGGAACACCAGGTCGTCGGCCATTGCCTGCGCCTGCGGCCGGTATCCGGGCCGTGGGGACGATCTGGGTCCGCGCGATGGCGGCCGCGTCGACGCGGCAAGCCTTCAGGGGCGGGCCGCGGGACGTTTGCTGCATGTCCGGCGGCGGCGGCTGACCGGGAGTGACGGCCACAACATAGTGGGGATATCTCGAACCGTCAACACAAGATGCAGTAATCAGCACCTGTCGCGACGATCAGTCGCAGGATGCCGTGTTGCACCTGCAGCGCCTTGTCGACATCACGCGCGCCCCCAGTTCGGTACGACACCCACTTTCCCCGGAACACCGACCATGCGCGCTGCCCTTTATTCCTCCTTCGGCGATCCGGCCACTGTCCTGGCCGTCGGCGAAACACCTCTGCCCGAACCCGGCCCCGGCGAAGTGCGTATCCGCACCCTATTGAGCTCGATCCACAACCACGATCTGCTGACCGTGCGCGGCCTGTACGGCTACAAGCCGACGCTGCCGGCAATCGCGGGCAGTGAAGCGCTGGGGGTGATCGATGCTCTTGGAGAAGCTGTCGACGGCCTGCAGATCGGCCAGCGCGTCGCCGCAGCTTCGGTACACGGCACCTGGGCCGAGGCGTTCATCGCACCGGCACGCATGGTGATTCCGATGCCGGAGGCGATCCCCGACGAAATGGCCGCGCAGCTGATCGCGATGCCGCTGAGCGCGCTGATGCTGCTGGAATTCCTGAAAGTGGACGCCGGCCAGTGGATCGTGCAGAACACCGCCAACGGTGCGGTGGGCAAATCGCTGGCGATGCTGGCCAGCGCGCGCGGCGTCAACGTGGCCAACCTGGTGCGCAATGGCAAGGCGGTGGCGCAGCTGCAGGCGCTGGGCATCGAGCATGTGTTTGACACCTCGCAGGACGGCTGGAAGGATCGAGTGCGTGCAGCCACCGGTGAAGCGCAGGCAGCAGCCGCCGTCGATTCCATCGGCGGTGAAGCCAGCGCCGACCTGGTCGACCTGCTCGGCCTGCACGGCACGCTGGTGTCGTTCGGGGTGATGAGCGGCGAGCCGATGCGCATTCCTGCAGGCGGCCTGATCTACAAGGAAGCCACGGTGAAGGGCTTCTGGGGCAGCAAGGTCAGCCAGGCGATGGCGGTGGAAGACAAGCGCCGCCTGGTGGGCGAACTGCAGCAGCGCGCGGCCAGCGGCGAACTGACGCTGCCGGTGGACGGCATCTTCTCGCTGGACGACATCAAGGCCGCCGCGACCGCCAGCGCGCAGTCGGGGCGTGGCGGCAAGGTGCTGCTGCGGGTCTGATCGCCAAAGGGTGGAGCCGAGCGTGGGCTCGGCTCTACACGGAGGTGCGGACCCACGGTCCGCACCCACCGCATCAACGGCTCAGGTGCAGGAACTGCAGGTGCCGTTCGTACTGGCTGATGATGTCGTTGATGATCTGCTTGCGGCTGTACCCCACCAGATCGTAGTCCTGGCTGCCTTCGAACAGGTGCACTTCAGCGCGGTAGTAGCGCTGGTTGCGCAGCTGCTGCGCGGCGAACGACGGGGTCAGGTAACCGCTCAGGATCACCCGGTACAGGAAGTCCTGCTGCTCGCCATGGTTCACCGTCAGCTCCATGTCGCCGGCCTCGAAGCGCGTGGCCACGTCCCAGCCCTGACCGCGCAGCTGCTCGGCCACCGCCTCCATCGCCGGCTTCACCGTGTCGTCCATGAAGCGGTAGACCTGGTCGCGCACCGGGAAATGCATCGCCTGGCTCAGGCGCTGGCGCCAGCCCTGGTGGTGGCGGTCGTCGCCGATCAGCGGCGACGGTCTGTACTGCAGCGCGCGCTTGCGGTGCGATTCGTCACTGAAGGCGCGGGTGAGGCCCCACATCATGAGCAGCAGGATTGCCGAGAACGGCAGTGATGCCAGCACCACCGCGGATTTCAATGCGTCGATACTGCCGGCCAGCAACAGGCCCGCGGTCAGCACCGCGATCACCGTGCCCCAGAACACGCGCAGCCAGCGCGGGCCGTCGTCCTCGGGCGATCCACCATGCGATGACAGGGTGGACAGCACCACCGCGCCCGAGTCAGCGGAAGTCACGAAGAAGATGAAGCTGACCAGCACCGTCACCGCGATCACCGCGCGGCTCCAGGGGTAGCCGTCCAGCAGCGCGTACAGCACGGTGGGCGGGTCGTCCACCGCCAGCTGCGCCAGCTGTTGCTGACCGTGGTGCAGCACCTGGTCCAGCGCGCTGTTGCCGAAGATCGACAGCCAGGCCAGGGTGAAGCCCAGCGGGATCAGCAGCACGCCGAACACGAATTCGCGGATGGTGCGGCCACGCGAGATGCGCGCGATGAACAGGCCAACGAACGGTGCCCAGCCGATCCACCAGGCCCAGTAGAACACCGTCCAGCCGCCCAGCCATTCGGGGCGGCCGCCGTAGGCATACACATCGAAACTCTTGCCGACCACGCTGCCCAGGTAGTCGCCCAGGTTCTGCATCAAGGTGCTGAACAGGTACTGCGTCGGCCCGGCAAACAGCATGAACAGCACCAGCGCGATCGCCAGCAGCATGTTGATGTTGGCCATCCAGCGCACGCCCTTCTCCACGCCGGAGACGGCCACGGCCACTGCCGCGCCCATCATCGCCACCACCAGGATGATCTGCACCAGGTTGGAATGCGGGATGTTGAACAGGTGCGCCAGGCCGGCATTGAGGTGCAGTACGCCGAAGCCCATGTCGGCACCGATGCCGAACACGGTGGCGACGATGCCCAGCGCGTCCACGGTGTAGCCGATCGGTCCGTTGATGCGCTTGCCGATCAACGGATACAGCGCCGAGCGCAGCGCCAGCGGCAGGTTGTGGCGGTAGGCGAAGTAAGCCATTGCCATCGCAGCGAGTGCGAACACGCCCCAGCCGTGCAGGCCCCAGTGCAGGAACAGCAGCTGCATGGCCTGCCGCGCGCCGGCCTCGCCGGCGGCCGCATCGCCCTGTGGCGGCTGCAGGTAATGGGTGAGCGGTTCGGAGACGCAGAAGAAGAACAGGGTGATGCTGATGCCGGCGGCAAACAGCATGCCGGCCCACGAGAGGTAACTGAACTCCGGCTCGTCATGGTCGGCACCCAGCTTGATGCCACCGTACTTGGACAGCGCCACGCCGACCACGAACACCAGGTACAGGGTCATCGCCAGCAGGTAGTACCAGCCGACGTTGAGTGCGGCCCAGTCCTGCGCCTTCAGCAGGAGGCGACCTGCCCCCAGCGGGAACAGGCTGACGAACAGCGCGAACGCCACGACAACGATCGCCGCGAAGGCGAACACAGGCCGAAGGGTGCGCACCGGGGATTGTTGCGGCTCCAGTACTTCCATGGGGCGGCGTTCTCCGGTAGATCAAAGGGTTAGCCGGCCGATTCTGGCTGAACCGCAGTGGACAGAGCATGAAGTTGCGGCCTGCCGTCGCAAGACCGTCCGCTCATTCCGTGGTATCACGCGCGCGCCGGAGCGCAACCTTGCCTGCGCGGGTTGCGGTGCGGCCGCGCGCATCCTGTCCGATCACGACATCACATGCACCGCACACAGCTTGTTGCCATCCGGGTCGCGCAGATAGGCCAGGAACACCTGCCGGCCGGACATGTTGCGGACGCCGGGCGGATCTTCGATTGCGGTACCACCGTGAGCCACCCCAGCTTCCTGCCAGGCACGCACGGCCTCTGCACTGCCCAGACTGAAACCGATGGTGCCACCGTTGGCATGGCACGCTGGCTGCCCATCGATCGGCGCGGTTACACCGAACATCCGCCCATCCTTGAAGTACAGCAGCCGTCCCTTCTCGTCGAATACGCCCGCACGCGCGTCCATCGCGGCGAACAGGGCGTCGTAGAAGCGATGGGCGGCCTCCATGTCGTTCGTTCCTACGGTGATGTGGCTGAACATGCGGGCACTCCGTGTGGAAAACCGCAGTGTCGATGAGCAAGGGCGACTTCGCAAATCGCTGCACCCTCGCCGCCCCGCTCGCGACCGGGCGTGCTGCTACTTGGCGGTGCTGAGCAGCAGCACCGCCACAGTGACCAGACCGATACCGACCCAGCCGATCGGGCGCAGGCGGTTGCCGAACAGCAGGCGGCCGCAGGTGGCGGTACCGATCACGCCGATCGCACCCCACATCGCATAGGCGGTGGCCAGGTCCATGTAGCGCACCGCCTGGCCCAACAGGGCAAAGGCGATCCAGACCATGACAATCGCGCCGACACCCCAGCGCCAGCGGCGGAAGCCTTCCGACTTGGCCACCATCATGTTGGCGGCAACGTCGATGAGAGCCGAGCAGATCACGAAAAACAGGGCGAGGGTATTCATCAGTGCGCCTCCCCGAGCGTGACGCAGACGATGCCGACCACCGCCAGCACCAGGCCGGCCAGCTGCTGCAGCGACAGGCTCTCGCCGAACACGCTGAGACCGACCACGGTCAGCAGGGTCAGGCCAAGGCCTTCCCATACCGCATAGGCGACACCGACCGCGATGCGGCGCACCGACTGCGCCAGGAAGAAGTAGGACAGCGCCAGCGCGCCGGCCATGATCAGGTAACCCGTCCAGCCACCATCGCGGGCGGCATGGGCCATGAACGAGGTGCCGACCACTTCGGCGACGATCGCCACGGTCAGGCAGGCCCAGGCGACCAGCGTGCCACGGGCGGGAACAGTACGGGACATGTGAAACTCCTTGCGGGATGGGGACAGCGCCCCGCCCTCAGTAGATCCACGCCAGGCGCGGATGAGCCGGAACACCCCCCAGACAGGGGCGACGGCGGCCAGTATCATCGCCTTTTACGGTCGATTCAAAATAGAAACCATCGATAGGAGCGATGGATAGATGCCCTATTCCCCTGAATCCCTGCAGGCCTTCGTGGAAGCCGCGGCGCTGGGCTCGTTCTCGGCGGCGGCCCGACGCCTGCGCAAGACCCAATCGACGGTCAGCACCGCCATCGCCCATCTGGAGGCCGACCTCGGCGTCAGCCTCTTCGACCGCAGCGGCCGCTACCCGCAGCTGACCGAAGCCGGACGCCAGGTCCTCGGTCATGCCCAGGAAATCCTCGCCGCCGATACCCGCCTGCAGCAGCTGAGCGTACGGCTGGCCGCCCCGGTCGAAGCGCGGCTGACCGTGGTGTTCTCCGACGTGTATCAGCTCGATCCGGACCAGCGTGCGTTGCAGCGCTTTGCCGAAGCATTCCCGGAGATCGAACTGGAATGGCTGGATGCCGAAGGCGAGGACGTGCTGGAGCTGGTCGGCAGCGGCCGTGCCGCGCTGGGTTTGCTCCCGCGCCAGGAAAGCTATCCGGATGCACTTGTGGCACGGCCGTTGGCCCATCACAGCGAGCTGTCGGTGTATGTGGCGCGCGACCATCCGCTGGCCGACGCCGGCCGTCGCGCCGCTTCCCAGCTAGCGCGGCACCGGCAGGTGCGGTTGAGCGCGGAGGTCGACCCTGCGCGGGCGGCTACCGGGCTGGCGTGGACCGCCACCGATTACCTGATGGTGATGGAGATGGCCGAGGACGGCATCGGCTGGGCCGAGCTGCCACGTGGGCTGGTACAGCGCTACGACCGCGGGCAGCTGGTGGAACTGACCCTGCCAGGGTGGCCACGTCGCATCCACAGCGACCTGCTGTGGCGCCGCGATGCGCCGCCGGGGCCGGCGGCGCTGTGGTGGGCCGACGCGTTGGGGTGACACGCCCACCATGCGTGGATGGGCAGCCGGTTATCCGATCAACGATGGGCCAGCGCGTAATCCAGCGACGCGCACACCGCTGCCACCTGGGCGTCGTTGCACTGCTGCGGTGTCGCGCGCGGGCTGTCCGGGTAGACCTCGGTGGTGGTGGTGTAGGTCGCACCGGTGATGCCGGCACACAGGCCCAGCTTCACCAGCGGGTACTCGATCACGCCGTGGGCCACCACCGGCGAACCGATGATCTCGCCCTTGTCGTCGGCCGGCGCAATGTGAGTCACCTTCTCCACGGCAGCGATCACTGCCTGCTGGAAGGCCGGCTGCGGGTTCTCGCTGTCGTCCACCAGGTAGAAGCCATCGGGAATCAGCCCCGGTTCGAACGGCTTGCCGTCACGCGCGGCCAGCGCCGGGCGGAACTCGCTCTCGTCGCTGTCGGTGGTTTCGTGCAGGTCGATATGCAGCACGAACTGGCCTTTGTACGGCGCGATCAGCTCGATGACAGCGGTCGATTCGCGTGCCGGGCCATCGACGCGGAAATTGCGGTTCGGATCGATCGCATCGAAATTCCAGCGGTTGATGCGCTCGAAGCCCCACGGGTTCACGCACGGCGCCACCAGCAGGTTGGCCTTGCCGGCGTAGTCGGCGGCGTGCTTCTCAAGGAACTCCAGCGCGCCCATCACGCCGCTGGTTTCGTAGCCGTGCACACCGCCGGTGACCAGCGCGGCCGGCAACGCCGGGTTCCAGTCGCGGCTGCGCAGGGCGAACAGGGTGTAGGTCTCGCCGGCGTAGTCGAGCTGGCCATAGGCCACCTTGTCGAAGCGCGAGGCCAGCGCCTCGATGCGCGGCAGCACCTCTTCGTCGTAGTGACGCAGGCGCTGCTGGCGGCCACGCCACACCTCCCGTTCCGCCGCCCCCCACGGCTGGCCAGGGGTTCCGACGGGGTAGAAGGCGGCTTGGGACATGGCGGATCTCAGCGAGTCAGGAAGCAATCGCCCACTCTACCACCGGGGGAACAGCGTGAACCGCCGGCGCATTCCATTGGCGAATGGAATCAGCAATAATTCTCATTTACCACCTTCCACAGCCCGCACCGATGCCCTCCCGCGCCCTGCACCCGGCCCGCCTGCCGCTGGCCGCCGCCCTCACCCTGTGCCTGCTCCCGGCCGCCACCGCCTTCGCCCAGGACAGCGCTACCACGCTGGGCAGCATCCAGGTCTCCGGCAGCTGGCTGGGTACCGGCCTGCATGACAGCGTCAAGAGCTTCGCCGGCGCACGCACGGTGGTCGACCGCCAGCGCATCGAGGCCAGCGGCGCGGCCAGCATCGGCGATGCCATGCGCCGTGTTCCGGGTGTGCAGGTCACCGACAACTCCGGCACCGCAGGCAGTTCGGTGTCGCTGAACATCGGCGTGCGCGGCCTCACCGGTCGCTACTCGCCGCGCTCGACGGTACTGCTCGATGGCGTCCCGCTGGCGGTCGCGCCGTATGGCCAGCCGCAGCTGTCGTTCGCGCCGACCAGTCTGTCCAACATCGAATCGATCGACGTGGTGCGCGGCGGCGGTGCGGTGCGCTACGGGCCGCAGAACGTGGGCGGCATCATCAACTTCAGCACCCGCGCCATTCCCACCGGGGCCGGCCTGCACGGCGAAGCTGGCGTGCGCTACACCGCCTACGACCATGGCGGCGGTGACAGCACCCAGTACAACGCCTTCCTCGGCGGTACCGGCGACAACGGTCTGGGCGCCGCCCTGCTCTACTCCGGCCAGGATGGCCGCGGCTGGCGCCAGGGCAGCGATGACCGCTTCAACGATCTCGCACTGAAGTTCGCCTACGCCATCGACGAGCAGCAGGAGCTGCGCGCCAAGCTGTCCTACTACGACGTGCGCTCGCTGACGCCGGGCGGCCTGACCCGTGCCCCGTACGAGGCCGATCCGTTCCAGAACACCCGGCCGACCGATTTCTGGAAGGGCCATCGCACCGGCATCGACCTGGGCTACACCAACACCCTGTCGGCCAACAGTGAGTTCGAGGTGCTGGCCTATTACAACGAGAGCACCCGTGCCAGCTCGCTGATCAACGCCGCCAATACCCAGTTGACCGTGCAGCCGCGCGACTACCGCGTGCTTGGCATCGAGCCGCGCTATACCCAGCGCCTGCACTGGGGCAGCACGGTGCATGACATCACCGCCGGCTACCGCTTCCTGCGCGAGCGCGGCAACGACCGCAGCTACACCGTCGCCCGCCGGACCGGCGCGGCCAGTGCCATCACCCGCTTCGACAACGTCACCGATGCGCACTCCTTCTACATCGACGACCGCATCGCCATCGGCCAGTGGCGCATCACTCCGGGCGTGCGCATGGAATGGATCGACATGGACCGCCGCCAGGCCGGTGGCACGGCCACCTTCAGCAGCCGCAACGACAAGGCGCTGCCCTCGATCAACGTTGCCTACCTGCTGACCCCGAAGCTGACCGTGTTCGGCAACTACACCACCTCGTTCGGGCCGGTGCAGAACATCCAGCTCAATTCGCAGAGCGCCAGCAACCCGCTGAACCCGGAAGTGGCGAAGACCACCGAGCTGGGCGCACGCTGGCAGGATGGGGCACTGCGCGCGGAAGTGACCGTGTTCAAGATGCGCTTCGACAACCAGATCCTGCAGGTGCCGGGCATCACCCCGCCCACCTTCCAGAACATTGGTGCCACCGACCACAAGGGTGTGGAGAGCGCACTTGAGTACCACTTCGCCGAGGACAGCGCGCTGGCCGGGCTGGAGCTGTACGCCAACTACACCTGGACCAAGGCGATCCAGCAGTCCGGTGACAACCGCGGCCTGGACGTGCCGTTCTACTCGCGCGACACCGACAGCATCGGCGCCCGCTACGCGCTGGCCGGCTGGACCTTCAACGTCTCCAGCACCCACCAGAGCGGCCAGTTCTCCGACGCCGCCAACACCTGGGCCGAGAGCGCCGATGCGCGCGTGGGCCGCGTGCCGGGCGTACGCCTGTGGAATGCCCAGGTGGCCTGGCAGGTGCCGGGGCTGGGTGACAGCGAGATCGCGCTGGGCGTGAACAACCTGGCCGACAAGCGCTGGTACACCCGCAACGTCGATGGCAACGCTGGCCGCATGGTGGCCGCGCCGCGCACCTTCTACCTGCAGGGCCGCTACCGCTTCTGAGCCGGTAGCCGCCCGATGCGGTGACGGTGGCGCTCACGGTGGCGGCGTATCATGCCGCCACCATGTCTTCGCCCGTTTCGCCATCGCGCCTGCATCTGGCCTTCCAGGGCCTGCGCCTGCGCCTGCGTGGCAGCGACCTGTGGTTCATCGCGCTGGCGCTGCTGGTTGGCCTGATCGCCGGCTACCTGACCCTGCTGCAGTCAGGCATCGCGCGCTGGCTGCAGGGCACGTTGTACGGCCTGGACGACGGCATGCGGCTGAGCTCCCTGCCCTCGCTGACATGGACCGCGCTGCTGGTGCTGCCACTGGGCGGGCTGCTGGTCGGCCTGGTCAGCCTTGCGGCGACGCGGCTGAAACGGCCACTGCTCGATGCGGTGGAAGCCAATGCGCTGCACGGCGGCCGCATGTCGATGCGCGACAACCTGATCGTGCTGACCCAGACCCTGCTGTCCAACGGCTGCGGAGCGTCGGTCGGGCTGGAGGCCTCATACACACAGATGGGCGCCGGCAGCGGCTCGCAGCTGGGCCGGGTGATGCGCCTGCGTCGCAACGACGTGCGCATCCTGGTCGGCGCTGGTGCTGCCGGTGCCATTGCCGCCGCGTTCGGTGCACCGCTGGCCGGTGCCTTCTATGCGTTCGAAATCGTCATCGGTGCCTACACCCCGGCTGCACTTGCCCCGGTGGCGGTCGCTGCGCTGGCAGGCGCCTTCGTGGCCGACCAGGCCGGCATCGAGGCCTATCTGCTGCCTGCCGCCTCGACCATCGACGTGCGCGCCGCCGACTACGCCATCTACGGCCTGCTCGGCTGCTGCTGCGCGATGGTCGGCATTGCCATCATGCGGCTGATCGCCTCGATCGAAGGCACCGTCAAGCGCAGTCCCCTGCCCGCGTGGGGACGGCCCGTGGTGGGTGGACTGCTGCTGATTCCCCTGGCACTGGCCAGCCCGCAGGTGCTGTCGTCCGGTCACGGCGCGCTGCATCTGGACCTGACTACCCACCTGCCGCTGATCTGGATCGGCGGCCTGCTCACGCTGAAGTGCCTGGCCTCGGGCATTTCGCTGGGCTTCGGTTTCCGCGGCGGCCTGTTCTTCGCCTCGCTGTTCATGGGCACCCTGGTCGGCGCGCTGTTCGCCGGGCTGCTGGGCATGGCCACCGGCGTTCCGGTGGTCGACGCCACGTCTGCCGCACTGGCCGGCATGGCCGCACTGGCCGCTGCCGTGGTCGGCGCACCGATGACCATGGCCATGCTGGTGCTGGAAGGCACCCACGACTTCCTGCTGACAAGCGTGGTGATGAGCGCGGTGCTGGTCTCCAGCACGCTGGTGCGGCAGTGGTTCGGCTATTCGTTCTCGACCTGGCGCATGCACCTGCGTGGCGAGACCATCAAGAGCGCCCGCGACGTGGGCTGGGTGCAGAACCTCAACGCCGGCCGGCTGATGCGCAAGGGCGTGGCCACTACTCCGGCCGATCTCGATGCCGCCACCTTCCGCCAACGCTTCCCGCTGGGCTCGGGCAGCCGGGTGATCCTGATCGACAGCGAGGGCCACTACGCCGGCATCGTGCAGATTCCACGGGTCTACGGCGATGGCGTGAAGCCGGAAACCCTGATCGGCGACCTGGCCGAGAACCGCGACGTCTCGCTGGCACCATCCTCCGACGTAGTCAGCGTGATGCAGCGTTTCGACCAGACCCAGGCCGACGAACTGGCGGTGGTCAGCGCCGACGGCCAGGTGCTGGGCGTCGTCTCCGAAGCCTTCGTGCGCAAGCGCTACGCCGAAGAACTGGACAAACGCCAGCGCGAGCTGATGGGCGAGCGGGTCGAGGACACCGACTGATCCGGAAAAGGGACGGAGGGGATCAAGTCGTCTCTCGCACCCGCGAAATCCACGCATGGCGTGGATCTACTGTCACTTCGACGCGATAGACTCCGGCCATGCGCTTCATTGAAACCTTCCAGGCCGGCCCCTTCGCCGACACCGTGGTCAGCCTGCTGGCCGCTTTCGTACTGGGCACGCTGATCGGCGCCGAGCGCCAGTACCGGCAGCGCACCGCCGGCCTGCGCACCAACGTGCTGGTGGCGGTGGGCGCCGCTGCCTTCGTGGACCTGGGCATGCGCATTGCTGGCAGCGCCGAAGCGGTTCGGGTGATCTCCTACGTGGTCTCCGGCGTCGGCTTCCTCGGCGCCGGCGTGATCATGAAGGAAGGCATGAACGTGCGCGGCCTGAACACCGCCGCCACCCTATGGTGCTCGGCGGCGGTCGGCAGCTGCACCGGCGCGGACATGCTGGCCGAAGGCGTGCTGCTGGCGGTGCTGATCATCGCCGGCAATACCCTGCTGCGGCCGCTGGTGAATGCGATCAACCGCATTCCGATCAATGAGACCGCCACCGAGGCGACCTACGAAGTGCGCCTGAGCGTGGATGCCGAAGCCGTGCCGCGGGTTCGCGAGCGGTTGGTCGATGCGCTGGAAGCAGCGCAGTATCCGGTGGGTGATGTGCAGGTGGTCGAGCATGCCGATGCACCCACCGATGTGATCGCGGTGCTGGTCAGCACCGCCGTGAGTGCCGACGAGCTGGATGTGGTGCTGGCGCGGATGGAGCACGTGCCGGGCGTGCTGCACGCCACCTGGGAAGTCAGTACCCGCGATTGAGGCGGTTCCGGCAACTCACCCACCCGCCATGCGCTGCTGTGCCCGCATCAGTTTGCGGAATGAAGCGCACTTCCGGGCATCCTCTGCCTGCGGGCATGCCGCAGCCCGCTGCAGATTCCGCCGTACCCGCTGCAGCTGGGTGATCTGCCGCTGCAGCACCTCGGCCTGCGCCAGCAGCGCCTCGCGATCCAGGGTGATACAGCTCTGCCTGGGCAACGACAGCCCGATCTGTTGCAACGACAACCCCGCCGCCTGGCCAAGCCCTATCAGCGCCAACCGTTCCAGCACCTGCTCGTCGTACTGGCGGCGCAGGCCACGGCGCCCAAGCGCCTGCAGCAGCCCCAGCTGTTCGTAGTAGCGCAGGGTCGAGGCCGGCACCCCGCTGCGCTTCACCACCTCGCCGATATCCAGTTCACGCGTGGGCTTGACCTCAAGTCGTCTTCAAGCAGCAACCTATGGGCCACTTCCTGACAAGGCAAGGCTATGGCGAGCACATCCCCCGTTGATCAGAACACCCTCTGGAATGGCCACGGCGGCCAGATCTGGGTCGCCCAACAGGCCATCCTCGATGGCCTGTTCCAGCCGATGGCCGACCTGCTGGTCGCCGAGTTGCCAGAAACCGTTACGCAACTGCTCGACATCGGGTGCGGCACGGGCGCGAGCCTCCTTGCAGCGGCGGCGGCACGCCCTTCCGCGCATTGCACGGGCGTGGACATTTCCGCACCGATGCTGGCAATGGCCCGCGGGCGCGCTGAGTCAGCAGGGCTCGATGCCGACTTCTTCGTCGCCGACGCGCAACGGCACCCTCTGCCTTCTGCGCACTTCGACTGGATCCAGTCACGGCTGGGGGTGATGTTCTTCGAGGACAGCCAAGCCGCCTTCAGCAACCTGCACCGCGCCGCCACGCCCGGTGCCGGGCTGCGTTTCATCGCCTGGCGCAGTGCCGAGGAAAACCCGTTCATGACCACCGCCGAGCGCGCGATCGGGCCTGCGTTGGATCTGCCAGCCCGGATACCCGGCGCGCCGGGGCAGTTCGCCTTCGCCGACGGCGAGCGTGTGCGCCGCCGGCTGCAGGCGGCGGGCTGGAAGGAGGTGGAGGTGATGGCGGTGGACCTGCCCTGCACGCTTCCTCGCGAGGCGCTGCCCACCTATGTGGGCCAGCTGGGCCCCGTCGGCGTGGCGCTGCGCTCGATACCTGCCGAGCGCGCCGATCAGCTGCTGTCCAGGGCGCTGTCGGCATTCACGCCGTTCATCGGGCGCTGCCCACCTATGTGGGCCAGCTGGGCCCCGTCGGCGTGGCGCTGCGCTCGATACCTGCCGAGCGCGCCGATCAGCTGCTGTCCAGGGCGCTGTCGGCATTCACGCCGTTCATCGAAGGCGATCAGGTACGCGTGGATGCTGCCTGCTGGTTGATCCGCGCACGCGCATGAGCGGAACCATGCCCGCATGGCGTGGATCTACAGGATTCCCGCGCACCAGATGGCCATCCACGCATGGCATGGATGAGAATGTGTCGGGCGCTACAACGCCTCGCCGGCATCGGCCAGGCGCGATTCGATCAGCGCATACCACTGCTGCAGCACATCGATCAGCATATCCAGCTCGGCATCGGTGCGCTGCGCGCGACCGCTCCGCAGGCAGGCCTGGGCCTCCTGCAACTGCGCCAGGAACCCGGCCACGGTATCGGCCTGCAGGATCAACCCCGGCAGGCGCCGCCCGGGAATGCGCACCACGGCGTGGTTGCCGAGCTGGCCGTACACACTCAGTGTGGCTTCCGTCTTCATGGAAAGAGGCAGGAATTGGGCATTCATCGCGTGCACCATGGAAAACCTGAGCCGTCGGCAGGCATGGTCGACGGGGGAGACGTAACCACGTCCTGCCGACGGTCAGGGGGGACTCGGATTACCGGGGCGCTTCCCCGGCGCAGGAACATCAGCGCGACTGGGCCATCCCGGCGATCTGCACGCGCCGGTTCGGTGCCAGGCAGGCGATCAGCTCGCGGCGGTTGCGTTGCTCGCACTGCACGATCGGCTCGGACGCGCCACGCCCCTCGGCACTGATGGCGGTGGCGGGCACCCCGCCCTGCACCAGGGCATTCCGCACGGCCTCGGCGCGACGCTGCGACAACGCCTGGTTGTAACTGGCGCTGCCGATGCGATCGGTGTACCCGGTCACCCGGATCGACTGCACCTGCGCGGCCTCGCGCACCTGCGCCAACACTCCCTGCACCGCATGCTGGCCTTCCGCGCTGAGCACGGCACTGTCAAAGCCGAACAGTGCATCGGCAGACAGTCGCAGCGGTTGTTCCGGCAGCGGTGCCGGCGGCGGCGGCGGCGGCGGAGCTGGCGGCCGCGGCGGCTCCAGCACGGCCGCGCACGATTCCGGCTTCCAATAGCCCGCCTGCGCGATCCCTTTGCTGTCGAAACGCACCTGGAACTGGCAGGTGAAGTACTCCGCGCCCTGCGCGGTGCGGAAGTTGAACAGGTAGTTCCACTCGCGCACGCCCCACATGCCCTCGTTGAAATGCGGCGTGCCCAGCAGCGTGTACAGCTGGCGCTTGCTCATCCCGGGCGCGAAGCGGCGCAGGTCGGCGACGTCGGGATAGATGCCTTCCTTCAGCGAAGCCTTCGAGGCCTCCGGGAAGCGCACGGCGGTGGCTTCGGCGGGTCCTTCGGCGGCCGGCGCATGACTGCGGCAGGCGGCCAGCAGGCCCATCCCCAGAACCAGGCCCAGCGTGGCGGCCAACTGGCCGGCGCAGGCGATGCGATGCTGTTTCATGTCGTTCCCCCTGTAGACGTTTCCGCGATGCCGGGCCGCACCTTCGGCCCGGCGGCGGGGATCACCACTGGATACCAGCACCGACGGCTACGCCGGCCTCGCCACGGCTGTTGGTGGAGCCGCTGAACTTGTAGATCCAGCGGCCTCCCTCGGAGACGCCGGAGATACCGAGTGCGACGCCGGATTCACCGTTGTAGCTGCCCGCAGCGATCGAGGCCATGCTGCGGCCGGCTTCGCTGGGCTGCGGCAGCGCGGCAGTGGCCATCGCCGAAGCGATACCGGCCGAGGCACGGTTGTCGGTCTTGCGCAGGTCGCGCTCGAAGCCACCCATGCGCTCGTCGGTGTAGGCCTTCGACCAATCCAGGGTCTGCGCCATGCCCGACTTCAACTGGTCCACGTTGACCGCGTCGGTACCGGCGGTGCCGGCGGCGACGTTGCGCACCGTGGTCGGGCCACTGGTGGTGCTGCCAAGGGTGACGCTGTTGAAGTTGGTGGCACCGTTGGTGGTGGTGTCGTAGCGGATGGTGCCCTGCTGCGACGCCTGCAGCTGCCGTACATTGACCGCATCGGTCGCTTGCGTGCCATCGGCCACGTTGACCACCTGGCGCTCTGCACCGCTGGCACCCACCGACACCGTATTGGCACGGTTCGCCACCGAGCCCGCACCCAGCGCCACCGAGTTGTCGGCCTGTGCCTGCGACCCATTGCCCAGCGCGGTCGAGTTGGCACCCGCCGCGGCGGAACCCGCGCCACCGGCGGCCGAGTTGGCACCACTTGCCGACGGATCGGCCAGGTTGTTGGTGTTGTTGGCGCGGAAGCTGCCGGCCACATTGGTGATGTTCTGGATCTTCTGGTCGGTGTAGGACTTGGACTGGTCGATGGCGTAGTTCACGCCGTTCTTCAGCTGCCCGACATTGGTCGCATCGTGGTCGTCGGAGCCATCAGCAACATGGGTGATCTTGCGCTCGCTGCCGGTGCTGCCCACCGACACCTCACCTGCCGAGTTGCTGGCACCGGTCTGCCCATAGGCGCCGGTGTAGCCTGCCTGCGCACCGACGCTGGCCACCGAACCGGCACCCAGCGCCACGCTGTTGCCGGCACTGCTGCTGGCGCCGTTGCCGACCGCCACGCTGTTGGCACCGGCCGCGCTGGCCTGCGGGCCGACCGCCACCGCTTCGGCGCCAGCGGCAGTCGCCGCCGCCGCGGTCGAGTTCACCGCCAGGTAGGCACTGCCACCGCCGTTGGAGATGCGCTGGTTGAGGACCTTCAGCGAGCCGTCCACCGCAGTGAATGCAGCGGTGACATTGTTGTAGTCGCCACTGGTGAAGGTGCCATCGGTGGCGATGCTGGAGATGCTGAACGTCGGTGCGGTCCACAGGTTGGTGGTGCCGTTGTAGGCGGTGCTGCCACCGAAGTAGTTGGCGAGGGTGCTGTTCGTGCTGAACAGCTGGTCGCCGGTGATGGCATCGCTGCTGCCGGCCAGGATGCTGCCGGCGGCGACGTTGGTCACCTTCACCGCACCGGTGCCGGTACCCTTCAGCGAGACACTGTTGATCACGTTCCCACTGCCATCGACGTCGTACTTCACGGCCAGCTTGTCGATCTCACCGGCCTGGTCGGCGACGTTGGCCAGCGAATTGCTGACCGCGTCGAAGGCAGTGCCGACGTCGTTGTAGCTGCCCTTGGTGATCGTACCGTTGGCGGCGATGTTGTTGATCGAATAGGTCGGCGCCGTCAGCACACCGCTGGCGTCGACCGCCGCGCCACCGCCCAGGTGGGTGGCCACGGCCTGGTTGGCCGCGAACAGCTGGGCACCGTTGATCGCTTCGCTGCTGGTGGCACTGACCTGGCCGGGGCCGAGGTTGCGCAGGGTGGTGGCGGTGCCGCTCTGGCCCAGCGTGGCGCTGGCGTAGTTGACGCTGCCATCGCCGTTGAGGTCATAGCGCAGCGCGCCCTGCTCCGATGCCTGCAGCTGGCCAACGTTGACCGCATCGGTGGCCGCGGTGCCGGCGGCCAGGTTGGTGACCTGGCGCTCGGCACCGGCCGCACCGATGGACACACTGTTGGCACGATCGGCAAGGCTGCCGGCACCCACTGCGATGCTGTTGGCGGCAGTGGCGCGGGCATTGGTACCGACCGCGATCGAATCGGTACCGGTCGCCAACGCTTCGGTACCGGTCGAGTTCACCCGCAGGTACTTGGTTCCACCATTGCGGATGTCGGTGATCTGCGTGTTGAGATTGACCAGCGAGCCATCAACCGCAGCGAACGCATCGGTGGCGTTCTCGTACAGGCCCTTGGCAATGGCACCGGTGGTGGAGATCGCGCTGATCTCGAACAGCGGTGCGGTGAAGGCGCCGCTGGCCGGATCGAAGGCCGCGCGGCCGCCGAAGAAGCTGGCGATGGCCGTGTTGGTCGCCGCAAGCTGCCCACCGTTGACCGCTTCCAGGCTGCCTGCGGTAACCGCACCGGCAGCGAGGTTGCCGATGGTGGTGGTGCCTGTGCCGGCGCCGAGGGTGACGCGGCGATAATCCGGATTGCCGCCGGCATCCAGGTCGTAGGTCACCGCAGCATCGGCCACGCCGTTGATCAGGCTGATCGCGCCCTTCAACTGCGCCACGTTGACCGCATCGGTGTTGACGCTGCCGGCCGCGACGTTGGTGATCTGGCGCTCGCCGCCACCGGCGGTGCCCACCGAGACTTCACCGGCCGAGACCTGCGGTGCAGTGAGGCCGTACGCGGTGTAGCTGGCCTGTGCGCCACGCAGTGCCGCCGAACGGTAACCCAGGGCCACCGAATTGGCCTGGTTGGAGGTGGCTTCAGCACCCAGCAGGGTCTGGCCGTTGGCGGTACCCACGGCACTGTCACCGACGATCACCGAGTGGCCCATGCGCGCAGCGTAGTCGGCGGTCGGCACACCGGTCGGGTTGCTCGGGTCGTTGACCCCATCACCCGGGAAGGCGACGTTGGCGTCAACCTTCGGCAGCTCGTGACGCGCATTGGCGCCGATCACCACTTCCTTCGAACCGTTGGCGAACGCGCCGTCACCCATCAGCACCTGGTAGTCCTGTGCGGCGTTGACCGCCCAGCACGAGATGTCGGCCAGGGCGATGTCCAGGCACTTGGCCGCCCAGGCGGGCGAATCCTTCGGCAGCAGCAGGCCCAGCAGGCCACCCGGGTTGCCGTTGTTGATGTTGTAGATGTAGCTGTCGGAGGTGACGCCACCAATCAGTGTCAGGTGCGAGCTGCCGCCGGTGGCGGCGCCGCCGAGGCCATTGAGGGTGCTGCCGACCGGCGACAGATTGACCACCGGAAGGCCCAGCACGTTGACCGTCGAATAGGTCTGCATCACATTGGCGTTGCTGAGCTTGAGGTTGCCGTTGCTCAGGTAGCCATCGCCACCAAACAGGCTGGTGGTGGTCGGCCCGATCAGCTGGCCGACATTGCCGACCAGGCCGCCAGTGCCGATGATCAGGCCCGCATTCGGATCAGCCGCCGCCGGCGCCTTCGGGCTGGTCGGCGGAATGGCCGACGGTTTGGTCAGGCCGAGGCCGCCCAGCGTGCCGCCGACCAGTCCACCCACCGCAGTGCCCAGGTTGCCAAGGGTGCCATTGAGGTTGCCGTTGAGCAGGTTGCCCACGGCGCTGCCGACATTGCCAAGGGTGTTGCCGAGCAGGCTGCCCAGGCCGGTGCCGGTACCCGTACCGCCATTGAGCAGGCCGCCCACCGCCGTGCCGACAGTGCCGACGGTGTTGTTGAGGGTACCGCCCACGGCGGTCCCTACGTTGCCGACCGTGCCATTGAGCGCGCCGCCAACGGTGCCGCCCACTGCACCGACCGCGCCACCCGCGGCGCCAACTGCACCGTTGAGTGTTCCGCCAACCGCACCGACAGCAGTGTTGAGCGTACCGCCCACGGCGGTCCCTACGTTGCCGACCGTGCCACCCACGGCGCCAACTGCACCGTTGAGCGTTCCGCCGACTGCGCCACCGACCGTGCCGACGGCTCCGCTCACGCCGCTGACTGCGCCCGTCGCACCGTTGAGCGCACCACCAACCACACTACCGACAGTCCCGACAGTGCCACCCACCGTGGCGACGGTGTTGTTGCCCGTGCCACCGACGGCACCCACTGCGCCATTGAGAGTTCCCCCGACTGCGCCCGTCGCGCCGTTGAGCACACCACCAGCTGCACCACCGATGGTCCCGACGGTGCCGCCCACCGCAGCGACGGTGTTGTTGACCGTGCCACCGACCGCACCCACTGCGCCGTTGACGGTTCCGCCGACTGCG